>DATJGF010000063.1:0-111828 GCA_035495315.1 Candidatus Limnocylindrales bacterium | reverse complement strand
AATGTGCTGCTCTCATTAACACCCCGCTTCAGCGGGGTGAAGACAGCGAACACCGACCGGAACCGCTTTAGCGGTTTTCCATGCGTCGTAGAAACCGCTGAATGAAGCCGTTGGAGGGCCCAGCACATAGAAGTCACCCCCGCTGAAGCCCTATCCATTCAGTTGCCGTTGTATCTGCTCTCATTAACCCCCAGCTTTCAGCTGGGGGGTGGGCTGCGAAAGTGATCGGAACCGCTTTCAGCGGTTTAGGGTGCCTGTCTTAACTGTGCACCGGGAAAACCGCTGAATTAAGCGCTTGGAAGGCCGCACATAGCTTCACCCCGCTGAAGCTGAAGCGGCGTGTTAATGAGAGCCGACGAACAGGTGAACAAAAATTGAGATGCACACCCTGCGGGTTCGCGCGGCGAAGCGTTGGCGTTTTTGGCCTGTTGTGCTAACAGTTAGCCTAAGATGAGAAACTTCTTCGCTCCCAATATCTCCGCAAGGGGGCGGTGGGTGAGGGGGGCCTTCGGCGTGCTCTTGATCGGGTCTGGCGCGATCCTCGTCATGCGGGGTCATCTCGCGGCCCTGGTCGGCTTCTCTTTTTGGAAAAGTTTTGAATATTCTTCAACCATGAACCCTTAATCCGGGGAGGAGTTTGCGTCAGTGGTAGAATTCCGTTGCGAGTGCGAAGGGAATCATTACGATGGCCGACTCCTGCCGCTCAGGAGCAGGTAAACCATTCTCATGAAAAGCTATAATATTGCAGTGATTGGCGGCGACGGAACAGGCCCGGAGGTTGTTCGCGAGGCAACCAAGGTTCTTGATGCAGCCGCCGGTAAATTCGATCTCAAGTTAAATTACACACCTTACGATATCGGCGGGGACCGCTACCTGCGCACTGGCGAGATCCTGCCAGATTCCGTCCTGGCCGAACTCCGTCAGTTCCCTGCCATCCTGCTCGGCGCCATCGGCCACCCGGATGTCAAACCCGGCGTTCTCGAAAAAGGAATCCTGCTGCGCACCCGATTCGAACTCGAACAATATATCAACCTGCGCCCGGTGAAATTGTACGACGAGCGCTTTTGTCCCCTGAAGGACAAGAAGCCCGCTGACATCGACTTTGTCGTCGTCCGTGAAAACAACGAAGGCTTGTACACTGGTGCGGGGGGGTTTGTCTTCAAAGGCACCCCCAACGAAGTTGCAATTCAGGAGAGCGTCAATACGCGGCGAGGTGTCGAGCGGTGCTTGCGCTTCGCATTTGAATTCACCCGCAAAAGAAACAAGGACAAAAAGCTCACTTTGTGCGGGAAAACCAATGTTTTGACCTATGCCTTTGACCTCTGGGAGCGAGCATTTCATGAAGTCGGGCAGAAGGATTACAAGGACATAAAGCGGGATTATGCGCACGTTGACGCGACGACGATGTGGTTCGTAAAGAACCCGGAATGGTTCGACGTTATCGTTACCGACAACATGTTTGGCGATATTATCACCGATCTTGGGGCCATGGTTCAGGGCGGTATGGGTATCGCCGCCGGCGGCAATATTAATCCGCAGGGCACGAGCATGTTCGAGCCCATCGGCGGCAGTGCTCCAAAATACACCGGCCAAGGCGTCATTAATCCTCTCGCCGCAATTTGTGCCGGGCAAATGCTGCTGGATTTCCTCGGCGAATCGAAAGCCGCCAAGGAAATCGAAGAGGCGGTCATTAAAATTGTTCGCGAGAAAATCAAGAGCCTGGCCGCAGGCAAGATGGGTTACTCGACATCACAGGTTGGCGATTTAGTCGCTGCCGCTCTGTAACAACCGTTCGAGGCAACTTACAACTTCTGAAAGCGAAGAGTGTTGACAACTGCCTGTCCATTTGACAAACAGTTGTCGCGATGCCTAACTCGCTTCCTCCTTCTCCGTCCTCGAACACCACGATTACTCAAGAACTCGGAACTGCATCCATCGATCCGCTTGAAGAACTGTTTGTTGAAGTAAACACCCTGGCGCTTAAGCTGCAACAGGAGGCCAGAAGGGGCCAAACAGCTGATGATCTGCCCGCCGGTGGCAACAGTGTTTTGCGAACTTTAAGCAAATTTGGAGCACTCACTGTTCCTCAGATCGCGCGTCTCAATTCCACCTCACGCCAGAATGTCCAGATCATCGTGAATCGTCTCGCCAGGGAAGAGTGCATTGAGTTTATGCCCAATCCGGCGCATAAGCGGTCGGAGTTGGTGCGTCTAACGAACCGTGGGCAGGCGAGTGTCGAAGCACTCACTCGTAATGAGGAGGGTTACAAAACGCGACTGCTGCCTCATGTCACTACGGAAGACCTGCATTGCGCGTTGAAGCTATTGCGCAGTATTCGCAACGTCCTAATGGCGCCAGCGCCGAGTCCGGCAAAAATTGTTGTCCGAAGGCAAACTCCGAGGCTAAACACTACCTTCTCGAGTCGCGGGGGACCTTCCACGGAGATCGGCAAACGAAAACCTAAACCCGAGCGAATTGAGGAGACAAAAATGGCTTTCGAAACGGATCAGCTACCGGTAAACCTGCTGTAAAGTTCAGGCTGCGGCTCTGCCGTGTTTACGCCGAGTCAGCGGCTTGCACTCTCCGGTAACGACGGGTTGGGTAATGTTAATGTGAATGATGTCCTCGCTATTGGGCACATCGTACATCACATCCAGCATGAGCTTTTCCAGCAGGCTGCGCAAAGCGCGAGCGCCGGTGCCCTTCTTGATCGCCTGGCTTGCCAATTCCTTGAGAGCGTCGCTGGAGAATTCGAGTTCAACGCCTTCCATGGCCATCAGTTTGGCGTACTGCTTTGTGAGGGCATTCTTGGTCTCAGTCAATATTGCAACAAGCTGATTCTCAGTTAGTTCGGCAAGAACTGTGACCATTGGCAACCGACCGACGAACTCGGGGATAAAGCCAAAATTCAGCAAATCCTCAGGTTCAACGAACTGGAGGATCTCCTGGCGATTAATTGCGGAGGCCTTAAGCCCTTCTTCGGCGGCGCGGAATCCCATCACATGCTTGCCCAGCCGGCGTTGAATAATCCGCTCAAGCCCCACAAAGGCACCGCCGCAGACGAACAAAATGTCCGTCGTATCCACACGGATATACTCCTGCTGCGGATGTTTGCGTCCGCCTTGTGGCGGCACATTGCAGACGGTGCCCTCAAGAATCTTAAGCAGCGCCTGCTGAACACCCTCCCCGGAAACGTCACGGGTGATCGACACGTTTTCAGTTTTCCGCGCGATCTTATCGATCTCATCGATGTAAACGATTCCCCGTTGCGCGCGCTTAACGTCGTAGTCGGAATTCTGCAGCAAGCGAAGAATGATGTTCTCGACGTCTTCACCGACGTAGCCGGCCTCGGTCAGAGTGGTTGCATCCGCGATCGCGAAGGGCACGTCCAGGATTTGGGCCAGGCTGCGGGCTAAGAGAGTTTTCCCCGAGCCAGTGGGGCCAATCATCAGAATATTGCTCTTCTCAATCTCCACACCGGCGTGTCGGTCGGAAGTCACCTCCTCCTCGCTCGCCGGCGCCTCCTGCAAAATGCGCTTGTAATGATTGTGGACGGCTACGGCGAGGGTCTTTTTGGCATGATCCTGGCCGACGCACTGAAGATCCAGCTGGCGTTTGATTTCGGCCGGTTTCGGGACGCTGATTTTCGGTTTCTGCTTTCTGGTCTGCGTGGCGAGCTCCTTGTCGAGCACCTGCTTGCATAGAATGACGCAATTATCACAAATGTAGACTCCGGGACCGGCAATCAGTTTTTTAACTTCCGCGTGTGATTTACCGCAGAAGCTGCACAAGGTGATGTTGGTAGGGCGGGCCATCGGGCTATTCTTTTTTATCGGCCAAACTCGTCGCCCGTTCGGCTAAACCAGGAATCTCCTTTCTGGATTGCACGACCTCATCGACCAACCCGTAGGTCTTGGCCTCCTCCGAGGTCATGAAATTGTCACGATCCGTATCCTTTTCAACCTGCTCAATGGAACGGCCGGTGTGTTTGGCTATGATGCTGTTGAGCCGCTGTTTGAGGCGCAGCATGTAACGGACACGGATTTCGACATCGCTCGCCGGGCCCTCAGCTCCGCCAAGGATTTGATGGATCATTATATTGGAATTAGGCAACGCGTACCGTTTCCCCTTCGTGCCGCCGCACAACAGGACTGCGCCCATGCTGGCCGCCTGGCCGATGCAGTAGGTGTTTACGTCACATGTTAGGAATTGCATCGTATCGTAAATCGCCAGGCCGGCAGTGACGCTTCCGCCCGGTGAGTTGATGTACAAATGAATGTCCTTTTTCGGATCGGACATCTGCAAGAAGAGCAATTGGGCGATGATTAGGTTTGCCACCATATCATCAACCGGCGTTCCGAGGAACACAATCCGATCAACGAGCAGGCGCGAATAAATATCATATCCGCGCTCACCACGCCCGGTTTGTTCCACCACCATTGGCACCAGAAAATTTTCCATAAAAAAAGCTTTGTTCTCTGTGGTCGCAACGTAGCGGAGTGCACGGTGCCGGTCAAGCATGGCATAGCTACGAAGGAAACATGCGCGACGGGCTCAAAGCACTCGGTGCCAGATAACCAACAGCGCGCTGGCGAAATCTTCCGGACGCTCTCGCATCCAACGCGTTACTGTCTCCGCCGCAAACCAACCCCCGCGTTCGATCTCTTCCGGATGCAGTTTGAAGGGACCTTCGGCCTCACAACGATAGACCCAGACATGCTCCTGATCCGTTTCCGCTGACGCCGGAAGTTTAAACAACTTCTGAGGCGGCCCGGAAAGCTCAAGACCAATTTCTTCGTGCAACTCGCGCACCGCGCAATCATCGTACGATTCTCCGCAATCCAAATGGCCGGAGGCCGAAGAATCCCACAAACCCGGCTGGCGGTCCTTGCTCATTGAACGTTTCTGCAGGAAGACCTCTCCGCGCGAATTAAACACCAGCACATGAACTGCCCTGTGCATCAGCCCCAACCGGTGCACCTCCGCCCGCGTGCGCCGGCCGATTACTTCATCGCGCTCATCGACCACATCAAAGATTTCTTCCGGCATTCTGCTAATCTCTGCCGACATAACCGCCGACGGCGAGGAAATTCGCGCCGCTGCGCCCGCCTTTCCAACAGGCTTCAAACCGACCGCGGGCCGGCCGCGAGCAACTGGGTCATTCGAATAAAATGTTGCAGACTCAAAGTCTCGGCGCGCGCGTCGTGTGCAACCGAAACCAAGGCGAAAGCGGTCTTCAGTTGCTCTTCCGGCCATTCGGTCTTGAGCAACTTCAGCATCATCTTGCGGCGTTGCGAAAAACTGCGCTTCACCAGCCTTGCAAATAGCGGTCGTTGTCCAGGCGAAAGCAGGGGCGCCGCGCGCCGCACCAGACAAATGCAGGCCGAGTCAACGTCCGGTTTGGGAAAGAAGCAACCCGCCGGGATCTTGAACCACTCACGCGGTTCATAATCCAATTGCACCAGCAATGAAAGCACCCCATACGCCTCTTCGTTTGGCTGGGCGGACAATCGTCGCGCCACCTCCAGCTGGAGTGTGGTCACCATTCGCTCCGGACCCATGCCGCTTTGCGCCAGCTCCACGAGGATGGGTGAGGCGACTGAATAGGGCAAGTTGGCCACCAGTTTCCAATCGTGCCAATCTCCACGTTCTCGGCGCAGATATTCCAGTGCGTCGCCATGTATCAGGTGCAGTCTTGCTTTTTGCCCATCCTCAGTGGCTTTAGAATTTCTTTCCATTTGCTCACCCAGCCGCTCTTTCAGAATTTCCACGAGGCGCGCGTCCTTCTCGATCGCAAGAACCTCGCCGGCTCGTTCGATAAGTAACTCGGTTAATGGACCGAGACCGGGGCCGATCTCCAAAACCTTTTCGCGAGGCGTCAACTCGGCCAGCTCGACGATGCGGCGAAGCTGATTGAAATCGTGCAGAAAATTTTGCCCGAGAGATTTGGTCAGCTGGATCTCCTCAGCCGCAAGAACCTGCTTCATTTCGGAGAGCTTCATCGCTGCAAGCCGGTTCTGCCGCGTCGGGGCTTGAGTTTTTCAAATTCCGCGCCGCGCAAGACATCGCTCACCGCTCCAACCGCACTCTCGAGTTGTTTTCGGGAGATCGTCAGTGGCGGCGTAAAACCCAGCACGTTGGCATGCTCACCTTCGGGCAGAAAAATATAACCGCGTTGAAGAAGATTCTTGATGCCTCGCAAGACCAGCGTTGTCGAAGGAGTTCCGTTCAGATGCCTGATTTCCAACCCGGCGAGCAGTCCCTGCCCCCGCAACTCAAGCTGCAAAGGAAGCGCGCCAAAGTTCAGTTCCAAAAGGATTTTCAGCAGATATTCACCGAGCTCTTTACTGTGCCGGACCAGCCGGCGGTTGTTGATCTCTCGCAATTGGGCGAGCGCCATCGCGCAGCCGACGGGATGTCCCAGAAAAGTGCTGGTATGTATCGCCTCGCCTTCAGAAGGCGGCCACGCACTGTCCATAAGACCCGCTCGTCCGACACACGCCGAGAGCGGAAACCCGCCGGTCAGAGCTTTGCCCAGGCAAATCAGGTCCGGTACCACCCCTGTATGTTCACAAGCGAACCATTTGCCGGTGCGCCCTAACCCGGTGTAAATCTCGTCGAGGATCAGCAGCGCGCCACACCCATCGCAGACGGCTCGCAGCATGGGCAGAAACTCGGGCGGCGGAACATTGATTCCGCCACGAACCTGGATCGGCTCGACCAGAATCGCCCCGATTGGCTTGTACCGAACCAGGTGACGAATTGTGGCTTCCAATTGTTCGAGCTCAATCCGCGGAGCATCTTGGCGTTTCAGGTCCGTCTCGTCTCCGTTCACAGGGGAGCCGATTGTGCGGGACACACTCGGAAACGGCACAAAATGCCCGAACTCGCGCAATTGATCACGAAATGGGGACCGGAAGTGCGCGCGATGAGTCGCATTTAAGGCGCCATAGCCTAGCCCGTGGTACGCGCCTTCGAAAGCGATCACACGGGCTTTACCCGTCGCCAACATAGCGGTCTTGAGGGCGGCTTCAACCGCCTCAAATCCCGAATTGCAGAAAATGGTTTTCCCGGGCCCCGCCCTCCGCCCTCCGCCCTCTGAGCTCTGACCGCTGTCCTTCGGCTTCCCGAGCTTGGACTTTGGACTTTGGACTTTAGACTGATAATCGCCCCATCTCTCAAAAGTGATCCGGCTCAACTCTCGCGCTAACTTCGCTTTCAGCTCGTGCGGGTGCACATCGCCCATCGCATGCAATAACCGCGCCATTTGCCTTTGGCCGGCGGAGACAACCCGCGGATTTGCATGCCCCGTGGCCGCCACGCCGAACGCGGCAGTCAGGTCCAGATACTCTCTGCCCTCGGCGTCCCAAACGTAAACGCCCTTTGCGCGCTCCCAAACAATCGGCCACGAGCCGTCCGGCTCAATAAACGTGACGTTGCGCGACTCATAGCCGCGTAAGAGCTCCAGGGCGATTTTTGATTTTCGATTCAAAAAGTCAGACCCCTTTGCGGTCCGGCGGCCAAATGATCTTGTGCAACTGCGCCTGGAACCGGACGGGCAATGCATCGGCAATAATCCGTTCGGCCAATTCCTGCCTGGAGATTGGCCTTTGCCCGGCCGGCACTGATTTCAGCGACGGATCCTGCTGCGCCGCCGCAAGCGGATGCACCCAGGAAAACAACACCGCACAGCGACGCTCGAGTTGGTGCTTCGAAATCTGCTCTTTGGCCCACTCGTAATCCTCGACCGTGCCCAGAACGAATTTGACCTCATCGATCGCTCTGAGCTGCGGAATATTTTCCGAGCGATTTCTTGCCACCTCACCGCTGCTGGGGCATTTGAGATCCATGATGCGGCGCACCCTCGGATCGACGACGGCAATATCGTGCGCGCCGCTGGTTTCCAAAAGCACGGTGAAATGCTGATCACAAAGCAGCCGCATCAGCGAAAGCGAATTCTTCTGCAACAACGGCTCGCCGCCGGTGAGTTCAACCAGTGGCAACCGTTCGATTCCGGACAGGACCGGTTCAGGTTCCCAACCGCCAGCATAAGGCTTTGCCAGACGCTCGACCTGAAGCGACACTTCCGCCAGCGACATCTTCTTGCCCTCTTTGAAGGCGTAGGCGGTATCGCAATACGAGCAGCGCAGGTCGCAGGCGGTCAGACGAATAAAGACACATGGCAGGCCAGCAAAGGTGCTCTCACCTTGCAGGCTCAGGTAGATCTCATTAATGACCAGAGTGTCTGACACCAAGGGAATCTAACGTGGCATTTTTCATTTTTGAAGCGTGCAAATTGAGCCGCACCAGGCACGGGGAGAACGTCAATTCGTCGCCCTCAGGGGCGAGGCGGAGAGGGGCGCCTTAAAAAAATCGTAAATAATTCATTAAAAAAGCTTTACTAATTTTGGGATCAGCCCTAGGGTACGGGGGTCTATCGGTGAGTTTACGAGGCGAACAGCAAGCATGACTGATTTGAGTACAGCGACGCACTCAACGTTGATGATAGGAATGAGGCACGACCTCTTTTCCAGGAACTGGGCTACGGACAATATTTCGATCCACATGTTCGAGAAATGCGATGCCTGCGGTGCCCTCTGGCTTTTGAACCAGATTACATTTAGCGGGACTCGTTTCCTCTGTTTCAAGTGCTTGCGCTCGTGAGGCGCTTCCCTCCGGACATCCGAGGCTGGCGAGGAGCCTTTGGTTTGACACGAAAATTGGCATGGCGCCTGTGTAAAGCCAAACCGCGGAAACTTTACCTGCGGTCACGGTTAATAGTCATCGGCTGATCCCCTTGCCACCATCGCAACGCTAAGGGCCTCAACCTGGGATGACATGTGTTGGGGACAGGTCCGCAACGAGCCTTGTCAAAGACGCGCTGCAGGAACCCGAGCCAATGATTGGTTGAGGGCAGCAGGATTTGTGCTCCGGCCGCTCCCAGGATGCATGCGGCGACAATGTCAGAAAAATGGTGGACGCCCTGGGCGAGTCGCGACCAACTCACCAAAGCGGCATAGACGCCCGCGGCCAGGCCGAATCGGCGGTTGCACAACCAAGCAGCCGCCGCGAGCCCCACAACGGTAGCAGCATGACCTGATGGGAAGGAAGCGAACTCACTCTTGCCGATGATCCAATGCGAATCGTATCGGATGCCATATACGCCCTGGGGGATGTGAGCATTAGGACGTGTGCGCCCGATGAGGCTGCGGAGGACGGTCGCCGTCGCGCCCGTGAGTAAACCGACAGCGGCGACCAGGAAAACGATTCGGGCGGCCTGAGTGCGGCCCAGCAAGGCGAGGAGAATGGCGCCCAGCGCCCCCACCGTGGCCACCAGCCACCCCTCTCCCAGATGGCTTATGAAATGCGCGAGGCTTCGTAGCAACGGATGCGAATCGATAGTCAGCGCTCGTGCGACCGGTACATCGAGTAATAGCGAGGCGCCAATGAGCAGTAAACCCAGCGCCCCCCAAAGTAAAAGCCGGCTAATGCGGCCGGCCCGTGCACTCGTTGCAGTCAGTAGGTCTTTAGATCCAGGACTCAGATGGCCGAACATACCGCTAGCAGATTCAGCTGTCGAATCGAAATGCGCGGTTTAGTAGTAATTGCTTGGGCGTAACCCGACACCTACATCATGGCTGAAGCCAGCGCTGCCGAGTGGAGCAATATCCGCGAAACGGAAAGCAGCGGGAATCGCCCCTATTTGCCAACGAAATGCGGCTCTACTCCGAATTGGCTGTGCTCCAATTATTTCCATTTGGTCCTAATCATGGCGCTGGTGTGAAGTTGCGCCCGGTAATTGCTCGCAGCCAACGGAGAAGCACTGTGCTCTGGCGCAAAGTTGCGACAAGCGCGACCAGGATCGCTTCCAAGACAGGAACGGAACTCCGGGGAAGCTTTCGTTCAAAGTCCGAGGTTCGGTTTCGACGTTCGGGGTTCAAGGTTTGGAAGTGCGATCGGGCGCGCGAGACCGTGCAGCAGGCGCCTTTGGGGCTTCACGAACGCACCACAAATTACGATAACTGCGAATGAAAATGTCGCCGTCCGAAACCCCGAGTGACCCAATAGTCATCTCTCCGATTGAGTTCGTCGCCAGGACCTCGAATCGCGGACTGGCCTTGAGCACAAAGGCATCGCCTCCCTGATTGATGACATACAGCCGGCCGGCAGCGGAAATCATGGACGACCAATTGTCCGATTTAACCGCCGGCCCCTTAAGCCGCTCTTCCCAAACGAGCTTGCCGGTCTCAAGCTCGTAGCACTCGGCGATGCCCGGATCGTTCAAGATATAAATATAGCCATCGTGAATCACCCCTGAACCGATTCGTTGTTTGGTTTTCGGGTGCTGCCAACGCCGGCGCGTCTGGGTGACGTCCCCAGCACCGCCACCGCCGGCCTCGACAGCCAAGGTCATTCCCATAAACCCGCCCATCGCTACAACTAGCTGCGTGCTCGGATCGTATAGCGGCGAGGTGTAAACGAGCGGGTTCAGTCCAGCGCAGGTCCAAAGCTCCCGACCAGTCTTTGGCTCAAAACCAATGACACGTCTGGGCCAGCTCAAAACTAATTCTTCGCGTTTGCCGGCTTTTATTACCACAGGCGTGCTCCACGAACCGATCCAATTCGGTTTTTCTTTTCCCGGTTTCGTTTCGCCGGAATCACCTCCTGGATCGTCCACACGCCAGACCATCTTGCCAGTGTTTTTATTCACCGCCGTTAAAAACGTCCGCTCGCCTGGACCAAAGTTCAGCACGCATAGGTCGTCGTAAAGAACCGGAGATGCACCCCAACCCCAAATATGGTGCTGCGGCCCAAGGTCGCAGTGCCATTTTTCCTTTCCCTTAAAATCATAACAATACAGTCCCGCCGAACCGAACCAAACCACCACTCGCTTCCCATCAGTCACCGGGGACGAGGCGCAATGCGGATTGCTTTCGTGAGTTGCTTCTGTTTGGGCATAAACAGGCCCTTGTTGCCAAAACAACTGCCCGTTGGAACGATCGAAGCACATCAAGGCGCGCTGGCCTTTAACTGCCTGCGTAATGAATACACGATCACCCCAAACAACCGGGGTCGAGTTACCAGTTTCGGGAAGTGGCGCGCGCCAGAAAATGTTCTCATTAGTACTCCAATGCAGTGGAAGGCGGTGTTCGGCTGAAACTCCGGTCCCCAGAGGCCCCCGCCATGCGGGCCAGTTATCCGCTTGGGCTGGCTCCGCCCTAAAAAGCGACACTACTAGCACGCAACCGGACCAGCAGGTTTTGATTGTCTTCATGCGCAGGCTCGCAAACTCCGAACGCTTTAAATTCAAACCCAGTTCCAGGCGGTTGTTGTAAGCGAGGTCAACCCGCCCACCGCTAACCGCGCCGATCGCCGCGAAGAGTCTACCAACTCCGAACGATGGCCGGCACGAAAGTTAGGACACCATTGCTCAGCGGCCCGGGGGCGGCAGAATTTCGAGGCCGTATTTCTTTGCGATCTCGATGACGCGCGGGATCTCCTGCTGTTGCTGCGGACTCAGTGCGCCAATCTCCTCAAAAAAGCCTTCGAAGCCCGCCGGATTGATGACGCACATGAGGCGGCCTGGGGTCTTGCCGAGATAACGATAGGTGTGCGGTACGCCGCGGGGCGCGAACAGCGTAGTGCCCTTGTGCGCTACAAACTTCTTGTCGCCAATGGTCCATTCGTATTCGCCTTCCAGGATTTGGAAAGTTTCGTCCTCGCGGTGGTGGATGTGCGGTGGTGGACCGCCCCCCGGCACATCGTGCGACTCGACAGCGCTAACGATGCCGCCGGTATCCCGACCGTGAATGCGGATGACCATCGGAATACCAAGGATGTTTACCTTTTTGCCGCCATCAGAAGGGACGTGAATGGGATTCATTATAACCAATTTTCTTTGGCGAGGTGCCGCTTGGCAAGGCAATAACAAGGACGGTAATAGAAACCT
Organism: Candidatus Limnocylindrales bacterium; assembly: GCA_035495315.1. Lineage (GTDB taxonomy): Bacteria > Verrucomicrobiota > Verrucomicrobiia > Limisphaerales > UBA8199 > DATJGF01. Next base: position 99,878 of record DATJGF010000063.1, on the reverse strand, counting down.
TTTTGAGCCGCGACGCTGATTGATACCTCTGAAAGGGAGTCAGTTAGCACTTGTTTCACCACTATGATTTGTAGCCTTTCGATGACTGCAAGGAAGAGGCGCACATGGGCGAGTTGCGCCTCTATCCCCTTCGAACCTTAAGGGCCACTTCTTCGCCAGCTTGAATCATGCTGCGAGAATGTCCCCCGCCCGCTAATCAAGCTTTTCTCCGCGGAGCCATTTGTCCGTGGTTTCGGCGACGAGTTGGCCAAGTTGGTCAAGCAAGTCTTCCAGCTTCAGCATATCCCAACCTCCAATGCCTGAGCCGCCAAGGTAAGATTTCCGGGCGATGAAAGTCGTGAGTTTCGTGCCGTCCGAGGAGTGGAGGCTGAATTCCCCCTGGGTCCGTTCCTGGCCGGCGCCCATCCCAACCCAGAAGCGAGCCGCAGCGCTCCCCTTTTCGACCTCGGTAATCGTGCCTCTAAGCATGAGGGCGGTCGGCGGAACGTTGGTCGGGTTCATTTCTTCAACCACGTCGAGCGACTTGTGTTCCGCACACCATTTTTCCACACCAAGCCGGAAAGCGTGGGCCATGATTTTCCGTTCCTGGTCGGTCAAGCGGTCGTCGGTGATTTTCAAATCGCTCAACGCAAGAGCGGATGGCTTGTCTTTGGGCGGCGGTGCACCACCACCCAAAGGTTTGACGTCCTTGAAGGTGCTGGCGCATCCCGTAGCCATAAAGGCCAGAGCCGCACCCAAGAGCAGCATCAGGATGAGTTTGCTCGTGAGATTTATTGCTCGGCGCGCGGGGATGCCATCCAAGGCTTTCCTGATTCTGGGCGGATCTTGTGAGGTTTTCATAATGTAACTCCTTTCGCATGACGGAATGCCGTTGCGTTACAATTAGTGCGACTGAATAGGAGTTCCTTTGAGTGACTTTGGATTCCCAAGGAGGAAAGTCGCGGTGATGGCCGCATGGTCGGATGCCCAAAGCGGGGGCGTGGTGACATTGATCCTGGGGTCAAGAATTTCCAGGGCTGTGGGCGTGAACTGGTTTCCCCGGTAGAAAACATAGTCCAGCCGATAGACAAACGGTACGGTCGGATCCGACAGGGTCGCCTCATGGCCCCAAGTCAGACCTCCGGCGGAATCATCCGGGTGCAGCGTCACCCACGTGTCCTGGAAACCAGCGGCGGCGAAATCGGGATAACTATCGGTCCCATTGCGATTGAGCGGGTCGGAATTCAGATCACCGATGATCATGACGGGCATACTGAGATTGGCCACACCCGCCAGCAGCTCCATGACCTCCGCTGCCTGGATCTCAGGGATGGACTCATCGTGCGGGTGAGTGCAAATAAGACGGAAGCGCTCGCCGCGAGCCAACACGTCGACTGAACACCAGCCGCGGTAGAGGTGTATGGTTTGGCCCCCGAGCGGAATCTGCGGATAGATGGAGAATCGTCCGGTCTGTGGATTGGACACCTGCAAGTAGCCGGGCGGCAGATCGGTTCGAACGAGGATTACCTCATGATCGATAATCCTGCCCCAGGCCAGCGTGAAAGGCTGCAGGCTGCCGATCATCGGCATCGCAATATCACTTTCAGTCGCGACGACCGCCACAGCATAATGGGCACCTTTCGCCGCCAGCGCATTTGTTAGCAACTGCAGGTAATCATCAAGAACCTCGAAATCGCCAGGCGTCCCCCCAACGTCAGGAGCCGCTGCAATTGTATAGATTTCCTCCAAGCCCGCGACATCTGGCCCTTGGGCGACGATTTCCTCGGCCAGCGCAGCCATGCGGGCGGGCGGACTAGCGGCTAGTATTTGCTGGAAAACCTCGGTCACGGTCTGGAGCAGCTCTTGAGCATAATTGGGATCACTCGGATCCAACAGCAAGGGTGCCTCGATGAGCCCACCCACGTAGGCGTTTGCCTGATAAACCTTGAAGTTCTTCTTCCCTCCAACGTCCAGGGTGCCAGCCAGGCCGCTGATCGCGCAACCGGCTACAACCGAGATTAGCAAGAGCAAGGCGGTGCGTCGTGCCCAACCGCCCGCGCGGTGTCGGGAATGTGTTGTGATTGTGAAAGATTTACTTTCCGATCGGTCTATTAATTGTGTCTTCATAGGTCTTTATGGGGCGACGTGGTTGCTGCAGCCAGGGATGGCCCGCCCCGTTCCCGTCTCTGGCAGGGTTTCGTGCTTAGTCCAGAAAGAGCAAGAAAGCATACTGAAGTGAGTGTTGTTGTTCGTGGTCGGACATTGGACGTTGGACCGTTGGGCCTAGAACTCACCGGAGAACACCAAACAGAAGGAGTGGATTTGAATGGAATCGACGCTGATCCCGAAGCTGCCCCCATACCACCAGTCGACGTCCCAGTGCTGGCGGTCCGTAAAGAGATAACGGTATTGCAGACCGAGATTCCATTTATCGGCCACGCGGTATCGCAACCCGGCAAACGCCTGAAAGCCAAGGGAGAAATCCGAACCTGACCCATCGGGTTCAGAGTAATAATAGTAAGACCCGGAATGGTTTCCGAAGGACAGATAACTGGCGACACCCCCGATCCCGGCGCCGATAAACGGTGCCAGACGCCCGCGGTTTGGATACTCCAGACGCACGTTGGCCATCATCAGGATCTGTCCCAGCATGCTGTCGGGGTAGGACCAGTGGCCAACCGCATCGACCGAATTAAAAGTGAACCCAAGTTCCGGACCCAATTCGAGCCACGGTGTCAGCCGGTATCCACCCGAAATATCGAACTGAAAGCCCGGTGAGAGTTTCAGTTTCTCCCCGCTGGTAGGACCTCCAAATTCGGTCAAATTGGCATCCTGCGGGATGGTGCCGCCCATGTCAAAGCGGCCGGTCCACCGGGCAAAATCTTCCGCGGCATTCGTGGTTTGAACCAAAAATATGGCCCCCAACGCCACTAACTGCAGGGATGCGGTGATCGTTTTTCTTCGGCACACAAACCTGGAACTTTTGAGAAGAACTTTGTTCCTCATATGATTCCCTTTCATTACGTCTCATAAGTTCCTGCGCTCTTTTTCGGCCAAACCCTTCATCCGCTCCTTCACGTCCGGGGCGGTTCAGAACTTAGAAAGCACTGTCTGTCCTTGTAGCACTCCTGGAAACGGCACTGTTAATCGAAAAAAAGTTCAGTCCATCAATTAAATCAAAGCTGAGTTCGCAATGGCCTCAAGCCTCTCAAGATCAGCACCTGGTGCCGTTCCCATTCTCGGCTTCAACCATTAGCGACGCAGGTCGCATTTCGACGTTCGGGGTAACGAATAAAAGCAAACGCGAACAGAGACTTGCTTGATTTTTTTAGCCTCTTTAATAGTAGACCCCGCAGTGGAGATTTGTGTCGAGGAATAAGTTTTCAAAAAGCTTTGCGTCGATTGATATAAGGAAGACAAGATAAGTCGTATGCGCCGGTCATAGTCATTGACACACTTGTCGGTGATAAAAAGCGTGCCATGGATAGCGAAACGGCCCCATCAGGAAACCGCATGGCACATTAAAATTCAAAAATCGTTCTCCTCCCTTATACTTCGCGCATGGAAATCTATGATCACCCCATCTTCCGGATGGCCTGCCAGCAGTTTGACCTGGTGGCCGACTACCTGCAGATCCCGGAGTCGGACCGGGATCGGCTGAAATATCCGAAACGTTCGCTGACTGTTGCGCTGCCGATTCACCGGGACGACAGCTCGACGCAGGTCCTGACCGGCTACCGCGTGCAGCATCATCTGACGCTCGGGCCCACCAAAGGCGGTTTGCGCTATCACCCGGACGTGACGCTGGGGGAAGTTGCGGCGCTGGCGATGTGGATGAGTTGGAAATGCGCCCTGACCGGGTTGCCTTACGGCGGCGCCAAGGGGGGTATTGCTTGCGACCCGGGAAAGATGTCGAAAGACGAACTGGAGCGGCTGACACGGCGCTACACGCAGGAGATGATCCCTTTTATCAGCCCACACGTAGATGTGATGGCGCCGGATTTGGGCACGAACGAACAAGTCATGGCCTGGATGATGGACACCTATTCGATGCATATGGGGTACTCGGTACCTAGCATTGTCACCGGCAAACCAGTTGGATTGGGAGGGTCGCTCGGACGCCGCGAGGCGACCGGCCGCGGCGTGGGATACCTGGTCAACCGCGCCACCGATACGATCGGATTGGATATCAGCAAGACGACGGGGGCGGTGCAAGGATTCGGAAACGTCGGTTCCATAGCCGCCCTTTCTCTTGCGCGCTATGGGGTTAAAATTCTGGGCGTCACCGATGCGTTCGGCGGTGTTTACAACTCGAATGGGTTAAATCTTTGGGATCTGGAAAAGCACCTCGCTAAAAACAAAACGGTCGCCGGATTCCCGGAAGGCGAACCGATCGCAAACGATCAGTTGCTGGTACTGCCGGTGGATATCCTGGTCCCAGCCGCATTAGAGCGCCAGATTACGGAGGTCAACGCTGGGAAGATCACATGCCGAATTTTAGCCGAGGCGGCCAACGGCCCGACCACGCCAGAGGCTGACGCCATCCTCAAGCAGCGAGACGAGATTTTTGTCTTGCCCGACGTGCTTTGTAATGCGGGTGGGGTCATCGTCTCCTATTTCGAGTGGGTGCAGGATCTCCAAAGCTTTTTTTGGAGCGAAACCGAGGTTGTGGATAAACTCTTCCGCATTCTGGAAACGGCATATACCCAGATCGTGGGTCTTAGTCGCAAACAAAAAATCCCGATGCGTATGGCGGCTCTCAGTCTAGGTATTAAGCGGGTGCAGGAGGCAAAGAAAATCCGCGGTTTGTTTCCTTAACTGCAAAGTCACGGCAGCTGTCATCTCTGCAGTTGCCGTGGCCTTTTGCTTTAGCGCTCTCTAAGCGCTAGGGGCAGTCATTCATTAAATCTTCAGCAAACAGTTTGTGGTTTTCTCGATCATTTCAAGCCGTCTCACAGGGGCGGCGAATCCCACACATACGGACTGAGATCCCACGCGAAGGGGCTGAAGGGCGCCGCAAAGTAAAGCGTAAGGCTAGAGTTATCTGGCTCTATGACCACGATGCTGGCATTGCCGTTGTACCATTTGGAATTATAGATCTGAACGTCAACCACAGGGTGAGTGAAGGGTTGACCACCAATGTCTTTGTAGCTGGCAAAGAAAAGGACGCCCAGCACGCTGGAGGTGGTACCTTTCGGCACAACGGGCTTAGGGCAGCTGATTGTCTTTGAGCCACTTACGGGACCGAGGTCTTTAACCCACCAGTTGCCTAGCACGACAGTGCCCGAAGGTCGAGGACTGACCGCGCCGACTTGGCAGACCAAGCCATAAGCGTGGTAAGTAAGCACCGAGCCCACGTTGTAGGTGAAATTAAAAGCTCCCGTGGTCGTGCCGCCGCCGCCGCCAGCCAGGAGGGGGGAAGTGAACGCCATCATCATTGATAGCCCGATTAACGTTTTCATTGTCTTCATAACTTTATGTTTGCTGCAGTTGCTGTCCTTTCATCTCACAGATCTAATTGGGGAACAACCGGAGCAACTCCGGTTCGTCGCTTAGGGGATTTTGCCGAAATTGCCCCCGGGGGAAACCCGGGACTGGACCCGCAGCCCGTCATTAGAACGTGGCGAGCCGGCCTTGCCAAAACTTGCTGCGCTGGCACTTTAGTCACTTATGGTGCGTTTGTTTGCATTGCTCCTCTTGGTCGCCTTGGGGTTGACGGTCTCGTGCGAAAAGAGGCCGGAATCCCCAACAACGGACAACAGGGCTTCGACCCAGCAGGTTTTCCAGGTCAAAGGCCTGGTTGTAGCGGTCAAGCCGCGGGAGAAAGCCGTCGAAATTAAGCATGAGGAAATTCCGGGTTACATGCCGGCAATGACGATGCCTTTTGATGTAAAGGACACCAACGCACTAGCGGAACTTGAACCCGGGCAACGCGTCTCGTTTCGACTGTTGGTTACTGATACCGAGGGATGGATCGATCACATCCAAAAGCTCGGCGAAGCGACAAACACGTTGCCCACGGCGGGACCGGTTCGCCTGGCGCGCAACGTCGACCCGCTACAGGGAGGTGATTTATTACCCGACTATCGGCTGGTGAACCAGTTCGGGGAGGAGATTCATACCTCGCAATTCAAAGGCCGGGCGCTGGCCATCACGTTCCTGTTCACGCGCTGTCCATACCCGACCTTTTGCCCGCTGGTGGCGAATCATTTCGAGGAGGTGCAAAAGAAATTACTCGAACTGACGCAGGCCGGGACTAATTGGCACCTGCTGACCATTTCCTTTGATCCCGAGTTTGATAAACCCGAAGTGCTCAAAGTTTACGCCCAATCGCATCATTACGACCCCAAGCATTGGACGTTTGCAACCGGGGATCTCGTCGACATTACAGCCATCGGCGAGCAGTTCGGCTTGGCCTTTTGGCAGGACCAAAACGGGAGCATCAGTCACAATCTGCGAACGGTCGTCATCGACGCGACCGGCCGCGTCCAAAAGGTCTTCGAGGGCAACACCTGGACTGCGGACGAATTAGCCTCGGAGATGGTGAAAGCGGGAGGGAAAACGTAATGCGTAAGAAGTGAAACGTAAAACGTACTCGTGTTGTTTGGCTTGTTACGCTTTACGTTTTACGTTTCACGCATCACGCATCACGTATCTCACCCCAAATCCACCGGGTCCACATCTACCGCCAATGACACATCTTCCGGCAGCGCGAGCGATTCCATGAGTTGTGCAAGTTTCTTGCTCACCCCACTCATGCGTTGGACCCGCAGCATGATCTGATATCGATAAAAGGTTTCCGCGCGCAGCAGCGGAGCGGGGGCGGGACCGGCTAGGATCAGATCCTTGGAATCTTTTAACGAAGCCTCGAGGTCGCGTTTCAGATGCTCGGCGCAAAAGGCGACCTTTTCCTCGTTGCGCCCCTTGAGTGTGAGCAACGCGACCCGGCTGAATGGTGGATATTTCAAGTGCTCCCGAAACTCCAGTTCCTGGTCATAAAAGCCGGTGAAATCATGGCGGCGGGCAAATTGAATGGCGGGGTGAAACGGGGTGAAAGCTTGCACAAAGACTTCCCCCTCAATGTCTCCGCGGCCGGCGCGGCCCGCAACCTGGGTCAACAACTGGAAGGTTCGTTCAGAGGCGCGAAAATCCGGCTGATGCAACGCCAAATCGGCATAGATAATCCCCACGAGCGTGACATTGGGAAAATGCAGGCCTTTGGCAATCATCTGGGTGCCCAGCAAAATATCGATCTTGCCCGCGCGGAAATCGCCCAGGATCCGCCGATAATCCTCCTTTCGCTTCAGGGCGTCTGAGTCCATGCGGACGGTTCGTGCCTCAGGAAATAATTTGTTGAGTGTCTCTTCGACTTTTTGAGTTCCCAAACCGGAATACCGGATTTGCGGGTTTCGGCACTTCTCGTTCGGGCAAACTCCGGGGACGGGCTCGGTGTGGCCACAGATATGGCAACGAAGCTTCTGCTCCTGCCGGTGGTAGGTCAACGAGATGCTGCAATTCGGACAGCCGGCAACGTAACCACAAAGCGGGCACTGTAAGGAGGTGGAATAACCACGGCGATTCAGGAAGAGAATTGTTTGCTCACGCCGCTCGAGCCGTTGCGTGATAGCCTCTTTGAGTTGTGGCGAAAAGATGGGAACGGTTTTGCCGTGCCGCAAGGATTGACGGAGGTCGACGATGCGCACCACCGGCATTTTCTGGTCGTCGACGCGTTCCAGCATTTGCAGCAACTTGAACTTCCCACGCGTGCAATTATAGAAGCTTTCCATCGAGGGGGTCGCCGAACCGAGCACTACCGTCGCTCCTTCCATCTGTCCGCGCATGATCGCAACATCGCGCGCATGATAACGGGGCGATTCCTCCTGTTTATACGTATGCTCGTGCTCCTCATCGACGATGATGAGTCCCAATGGATCGACCGGAGCGAAAATCGCCGACCGTGCGCCAATTACAATTCGGGCGCGCCCCTGACGGATTTTGTGCCATTCGTCGTGGCGTTCACCAGTCGACAAGTGGCTGTGCAGCACGGCAACTAAGGTCTGGAGTTTGCCGGAACTGAATCGTGCCTTGAAGCGTTCGACGGTTTGCGGGGTAAGCGAGATTTCAGGGACCAGCACAATGGCTCCTTTGCCCTGCTCCAAAGCATGAGCGATGGCCTGCAGATAAACCTCAGTTTTCCCACTGCCCGTGACGCCGTGGAGAAGAAATACTGAGGCCCTCTCGGCAGGAGCGGGAGAATCCTGCCGGGCGCCGTCACCGGCCTTCGAATCGCGGCCTTGCTTCGGCCCTCGGATTTCGGCCTTCGGATTTGTCTTGCCGTCCATCGCAGCGACGATCTCCGCCAGCCCTTTGGCCTGCGCCGGGTTGAGCGGCAGAGGTTGGGTTGGCAGAATATGCTCACGCGCGTATGGGTCGCGCTCAGAGATCTGTTGCGAGATCGCCACCAAACCTTTGTCCTCCAAGCGCCGGATAGTCGCTGCCGTAGTTTCTGCCAACTCAATCAACTCCTGCAAAGGCATCTCGCGCCGCTCCTCGATGATGTGCCAAATCTCTTTTTGTCGCTTGGCGAGTTTTGGCAGCTCACCCGAAAAAGGGAGCGCTCGCACGTAGAGTTGTTCACGCCAGCCGGCTTGCTCCTGGCGAACGGCGTCAGGGAGAACTGACTTCAGCGCAACCTCCGGCGCGCAACAGTAATACTCGCCGATCCAGCGGGCCAGCCTCAGCACTTTGGGAGTGACAAGCGTTTGGGCACCGATGACCTTGAGGATCGGTTTGAGTCTCGCATGAGCCGACTCTTCGGCCAGGGCGGTGACGCAGCCTAGCACTTTTCTTGCGCCCAGCGGCACCTGGACCCGGCTGCCGACGTCGATTTGCCCGCTGAGTTCGGGCGGGATGAGGTAATCAAACTCCCTGCGCAAGGCCAGTTCGAGCGTAACGCGGGCGATCATAACCTCGCGTTCCTAGTCTCTTGAGATCTCCCGCAGCGTCCGTTCCAATTGCTGACGCAGGTTCTCGCGCTCGGCATCAGTCGCCTCGCGTGACACGCGGATCGGTTTTTCGAAAGTCATCTCACAGGAAGAGAAAGGTAATGGAATCTGGAAACCATCCCAGCTCTTGATTTGGATCTTCCAGCCCAGATTCCAGGAGCAGGGGATAACGCAAAGCCCGGTAAGCTGGGCAAGGGACATCACCCCTTCCTGGACCTCATAGCGTGGGCCGCGTGGTCCGTCCGGCGTTAGGGCCAGGTCATAGCCGCGCTCCGCCCAAGTGGTTAACTCGAGCAAAGCCTGCGGGCCCCGCCGACTCGAAGACCCGCGCACCGGCTGCACCTTAAAGCGCTCGAGGACGGCTGCCAGAAAACCACCGTCTTTGCTCGCGCTCACCATCGCCGCCAGACCCTGGGTATTATTGTGCAATTTGAGATATCGATAATAAGCCGCCATCGAAAGAGCCAACCGATTATGCCAGACACAATAAATCGTCGGCCCAGGCGGCCCGCCGACAAAATGGCCGGAGCGATCCACAAACCGGTATCGCAAGGTCGCCGAGATGGCGCGCACGACAGAAGAAAGCAGCGCGGCGGTCAGTCGCTGATACCATTTCGGCACGTGCGGTATGACGATACCACTGGCCCTTCGCTTTGGTCGTGAACGCATCGCGTTCTGTGCGGGAGGATTCATAACGGCCCGCAGTCACCCTCCTTTTTTCAAACAAGCCCGCACCAGCTCTTCGACGGTTGCTTGGAGTCCGAGCGAGCCTTGCGCCTTGCGCACCGAATCGTGTGCCTCGATTTGCTTAAAGCCAAGAGCCATCAGCGCCAGCACGGCATCGTTTACTCGTTGATCCTCAGGGGACAACGCCCGCTGTGCGCTGGCAGCTTCCCAAGCGGCCGCCGCACCAATCTTGTCCTTAAGTTCAACCACAATCCGTTCCGCCGTCTTCCGACCGACGCCGGAAATTTGGGAAAGCGCCTTAATATCGCCGTTGGCTACAGCCCCGCGGAAGGCGGTCACACTGATCCCACTTAACACGTTGAGAGCAATTTTGGGCCCGATCCCGCTGACGGTGTTAATCAACAATCGGAACAGGTCACGTTCCGCTGCGCTCATAAATCCGTATAACACGTGCGCATCTTCACGGATGGCCAGATGCGTCAAAAGCTTCAGCTCTTGACCGGGTTGCGGCAGTTTGTCGTACGACGAAAGTGGAATCAGGACTTCGTAGCCGACTCCTTGCACCTCGACGATGATCTGGGTAGGTAGTGCGTCAACCAACTGGCCATGGAGGAAGCTGATCATCTGCTCAACGCGAAGCCGACAACGATTACAGGCTGGGATCTCATCGAAATTGGGTTACCTATACTTTTTTCGCGCGGCTGAAGCTATACCGCCCTTGTTCCTGCGCATAAGCCAACGCCAGAGCCAGCGCGTCCGCCGCATCCGGTGATGGCGGATCGGACAGATGCAACATGCGCTGTACCATTTTGGCGACGGCCAGTTTTTGCGCCGCGCCGTAGCCCACAATAGCCTGCTTCACTTTTCGCGGCGCCAGTTCATATATCTCGAGACCAGCCTCCGCGATGGTCGCCAGTGCGGCTCCCCGGGCCTCTCCCATGATTAAAGCCGTTTGCAGGTTTTGCGCATAGAACAGGCCTTCCACTATACAGGCGGTCGGCCGGTGTTCGTTCAGCACCGCACGCAACTCCTGCACGATTTTGACGAGGCACCGCGAACGTTCCCAGTTGGCCGAGCAGGAAACCGTGCCGAACGTCAATGTTTTGGGGAACGGCTTCTGCCGGCTAATAACGCCATAACCCGTGCCTCGCAGCGAGGGATCAACCCCCAGGATTACCTGATGCGAGTTGCAATTGGTTGCCCGGGTTGGTTCGAGCACGGGCACCGCCGATCGCCGGGAATTTGCGAGACGATCCTGCAGTTGCTGAAATTGCTGAGGCGTGATGCCCATCCAGGGAATAGTGCCAACCCGTGAAGTGGTCTGAAAGCCGAAAACTCTCGGATCGGATTTCGGGCTTCGGGATAGTTCCTTTTTAGCCTTCCCCGGACTAGACTACAATCCATCTCATAAATGGTAGGGCCGGCTCGCCGAGCGGGCCTAGCCCGTTTTGGTGTAGGAAAGCGGACGGCTCGGCGAGCCGTCCCTACCAAAGGGAGATAAGTTCTAAGGCTTCGGCGGATTAATGTAACGATCGGAAAGCCACTGCAAATCACGGTTCCGCTCATTCCCGGACTTTGGCGCGGCGACAAAGCCATTTGGGTTGGTCAATTTGGCGGTGCTCGGTTCGATCCATCGCTTCACTTCAGCGTGGCCATCGGCAAACGACAAGCTCGCCGAGCCGCCGTGCCGATAGGCAGCGTAATTCTGCCAGGTGTCTTCATTGACCAGCACGGCAAAATACCCATCGTCGATTGTGTACTCGCTTTCGTCTATGAACACAAAGGCCATTGCCGGCAAAGGCCGGTTGATCTGCGTCATCTTCAGATAGGCCGCCGCGGTTTTGGGGTTCTGCCCCAAGAAGAGGGGCTTGACGGCACCCGCTTCCCATGTGCCACCGTGCATTTGACCGCTAATGGAAAAGCTGCGGGCAGGGGTCAATGGCAACGTGCCGTTCCGACTCATCACCTCAACGCGGCGCTGATCCGGGCAAACGTAGATCTTTAACTGGCTGTTGTACGGGAAAAGAAGGCCCTTCCGGATGGTTAAGACGTTGGTCGCCCCGGGCAGATCATACGCCAGGTTCGGGCCCGTCCCGTCAATCCAGGCATGCGAATCTGAGATCGCATTCGGGACAATAACATCGTTGTTGTCGTGGGCGTAAAGGAACCAGCAAAGCTGCAATTGCTTGGCATTGCTCATGCAGGAAGCGGCCTGACCTTTGGCCTTGGCTCGCGTCAAAGCCGGCAAAAGCATTGAGGCCAGAATGGCGATAATAGCAATCACCACAAGTAACTCGATCAGCGTAAAGGCACGCTGCCGTCGAAGAGGAATTATATTCATACCCGCAGGGCTTGGTTACTACTGAATTGAGCTCTCTAACGCAAAGTGTGAGCTTATGCCAATCCTGTACCCATATAAGCGTTTCGCCAAGCATAAAATTCGATTACAAATAGCCTGCATCCATTCTGGGCACGTTGTTTTTCGGAAGGTCGAGTTCCGCCAGGCCCAAACATCCTTCTGTTTTTTAGGCGGATTTTGGGGCCTCGCGGAGTTCGGCCTTCCGAGTTGCCGATTTAGGCGACAGGATGTCCCACTCGCATCCTTGGCAACTTGCCGGCTGCGGTCAATGTCGCTTGCCAATCCCGGCCCTTGTCGGTCTCATATCGGACGTTATGCGCAGCTCAGCCATTGTTTTGAGATTGTTGGTGATCGGACTGTTTGCATCGTTCGTCTCATCGCGCGCACTCGGACGGTCCGAAGCCGCTGGCGCCCCCGCGCCGTTCGGACCCCTTCCGACAGAGCGCCAACTCCGATGGCATGAAATGGAGTTCTATGGTTTTGTTCATTTCACGGTGAACACGTTCACGGATCGCGAGTGGGGACAGGGCGACGAGAGCGAAGCCATATTCAATCCCACCGCGTTCGACGCGAACCAGATTGCCACTGTCGCAAAACAGGCCGGCATGAAGGGCTTAATCCTGACCGCAAAGCATCACGATGGGTTTTGCCTCTGGCCCAGCAAGTTCACCGCCCATTCAGTAAAAAATAGTCCATGGCAGGATGGAAAAGGCGACGTGGTGAAAGAACTAGCCCAAGCTTGCCGCCGCCAGGGTATTCGATTTGGCATCTATCTTTCTCCGTGGGATCGAAATCACAAAGACTACGGCCGGCCTGAATACATCACTTATTATCGCAATCAGCTCCGCGAGTTATTGACTCAATACGGAGACATTTTCACTGTCTGGTTTGATGGCGCCAATGGCGGTGATGGCTTTTATGGCGGCGCGCGTGAGACCCGGAAGATTGACGCCCGCACTTACTACGACTGGGAGAACACGCGGCAACTGGTGCGCGAGTTGATGCCGATGGCCGTGATGTTCAGCGATGCCGGCCCTGATTTCCGGTGGGTCGGCAACGAAAACGGCATTGCCGGCGATCCGTGCTGGGCAACACTCAATAGCGCCGGACGCTACCCCGGTGGCAGTTCCGCCGGCCTCAATTCCGGCGAGCGTCCAGGCACAGATTGGATCCCCGCCGAGTGCGACGTGTCGATCCGTCCGGGCTGGTTTTATCACGCCAAAGAGGATTCGAAGGTAAAATCCGCGAAACAGTTGCTCGACATCTACTGCAAATCGGTCGGACGCGGCGCTTGTTTAAACCTGAACCTGCCGCCCGATCGCCGGGGCCAAATCAACGAGCATGACATTGCTTCTCTACACGAGTTCCGCGCGGTGCTCAACGCGACCTTCGCCTCGAATCTGGTCCGCGAAGGCAAGCTGACTGCCAGCAATACGCGTCATGCGGACAAACAGTTTGGTCCGAAGAATCTCGTCGATCGCAAGCGCGACACTTACTGGGCCACAGATGACACGATGACGACACCCGAGTTGGTGGTCGAATTTGCAAACCCGGTGACCTTCAACGTTGTCAGCCTCCGCGAGTACCTGCCGCTGGGCCAACGCATCGAGGCGTTCGTGCTCGAACAATGGAACAATGGACAATGGATAGAATTCGGCAAAGGCACCAGTATTGGCAACTGGCGGTTAATCCGAGGCGACTTCGTTACGACCTCCAAGGTTCGGCTGCGTATTACCCAAGCCCCGGTTTGTACTGCCCTCTCCGAATTCGGATTGTTCGCAGAACCCAGGTAGTCCGACGGCTGAACTCTCTCTGAAGTCAGGGCGAGGTTTTCCAGATATCCTCCACTGGCACGTAGCCGGCATGCCAGTAAACCGTTTTGAGCTTCTGAAGCGGCATCTTGCCGGAATGGCCATCGACGTAACCGATGTTGATCGCGCTCGGCAAAGGTTGCCCTGAAACTGAACGCGTCCGGCGCAGCGGATGTCGAGCGATCGAAATCCTGCCAAGGGCAGAATTGACATCACCCAGGAACAGGTCCGCCGCAGGTCTATCCGAGATGGCCGGCCAGGTATCTGGCCAGATCGCGTCCATGAAGAAGGGAGTTAAGGCCGGCATCGTAACCAGCGTGTCCTTCTGAAAGAATTTGGGTTTGTCGCTAAGACCAATCCAGGTGCTGACCCCGTCCGGTTTGTTATCGTAATAATACAGCCAACCATTAATCGAGTAGCTGCCGGTCAATTGCTTGTCTCCGTTCCAAATCCAGGCCGCCGAGGCCGTGCCCGCCGTCGCATCCGGCGGTGCCGGTGTTCTGCCGGCAGCCACGGGACAAAGCCGGTTATCATTTACTTTGATCGAGTAGCTGATCAACGTCTGCATCCAGAGTTTGGCCGTGACATTGTACTCGACCGATTTGCCGGTGTCCTGTTGATACATTATCGCCGCCGTGCTCAGTTGCCGCAGATTACTCACGCACCTGATTTGCTGCGCTTTGACTTTGGCTGAGGAAAGCGCCGGCAGAAGCATCGCCGCCAGGATGGCAATAATCGCTATCACCACCAGCAGTTCGATTAAGGTGAACCCCCGCGATCGACTTCCAAACCTATTCATCGAACTCCAGCTGCAGGGCCGCAAACGGGCATGTGACATAAAAGACCGTTTCATAAGGATGCTGAGCAGCGTCAAGTTACCATCGTTCGATCGAGAGTGCAATTTCGGGCCGTCTCGAACCGGTTTACGCCGGACCGAAGGGTTCCGCATCATCCGTCTGCCGGCTGAGCTGGAGTTTCGAGGATTAATTGGTAAAAATCCAGATCCAGCCAACGCCCGAATTTGAAGCCCACTTGCCGAATCGTTCCCGCGCGTTGGAATCCGAACCGCTGATGCAATCCAATACTGACTGCATTTTGAGAATCAATGCCGCCGATGAGAACGTGATAATTTTGCGCGCGCGCGGCTTTAATGATTTCCTGCAGCAATAGCTTCCCCAGACCCTGGCCGCGAAACGCTTTGTCGACATAGATCGAATGCTCAATCGAATATTTGTAGGCGGGCCAGTTTCGAAATGTGCCATAACTGGCAAAACCCGTCAGTCGCCCATCATCATTGGTCACGCCTAGGATGGGGAAATTGCCCTTCCGTTTCGCGGCAAACCAGGCCTCCATCATTTCCGGCGTCCGCGTCTTGTAGTCGTAAAGCGCGGTGGAATTCAAAATCGCTTCGTTGAAGATATTCAGAATTTGATCCGAGAAGGAGCTATCACACTGGATGAGTGTCATCGTTGACCAGCATTTGGTGAGCGCACTTTAGTGTCCGCAATAGGTGTGTCAAGCGTGCTTGCAAATATCATTTAGGGGTCATAGCCCAGCGAAAATCATATTCCTTTTTCGGCTAACTTGGACCAAATTGCGCGATGCCTTCGGTTGAACCGCTGCTAAAGCTGAAAAACATCACCAAGCGCTTCGATTCACCTGATCGCCCTGCTTCGATAACAATTCTCGACGGGATCTCGCTCGAAATTAGCCGCGCCGAATCCGTTGCTATTGTTGGCCCCTCGGGCTCGGGTAAAAGCACGCTACTGCACATTATCGGCACGCTGGATCGTCCGACGGCCGGCGAAGTCTGGCTCGGCGAGCGCAACCTCAACCAACTGGATGAGAAAGCTCTGGCTGCGATTCGCAACCGTGAAATCGGTTTCGTATTCCAATTCCATTATCTCCTGCCCCAATGCACTGTGCTGGAGAACGTGCTGGTACCCACGCTTGCCCAACCCAAACCTCGATCAAACGGTGCTGCGGGAATTGCCTCGGAATCGGCCTTCGCTCGCGCCGAGCGACTTCTCGCGCGAGTCGGTCTGGCCGAGCGACTCTCGCATCGCCCTGGCCAACTCTCCGGCGGCGAACGCCAGCGCGTCGCCGTCGTCCGCGCGCTCATCAACCAGCCGCGCCTTTTGCTCGCCGATGAACCCACTGGCGCGCTGGACCAGACCTCCGCCCACGAACTGGCACAACTGCTAATTGAACTTAATCGCGAGGAAGCCGTCGCGTTGATTGTGGTCACGCATGCTGGCGACCTTGCCCGCAGGATGGGCCGTTTATTTGAGCTCCGATCCGGCCGCCTGCTCCTCGAGCAAACAGCGAGCTGATTATGCCTTCCTACTCCGCACTCCGCATCCCCCACTCCGCACTCAGATGACTTTTTGGACGCTTATCCGCCGCAGCCTTCGATTTCACGCGCGCGCTCACCTCGGTGTAGTGCTTGGAGCCGCCATCGGCAGCACGACTTTAATCGGCGCACTCGTCGTCGGTGATTCAGTTAAAGGAAGCCTCACGGCTCGTGCGCTCCGGCGTCTTGGACCTACCCACTTTTCTTTGAATACCGGGGATCGATTCTTTTTGGCGGATCTCTCGCAGCGCCTGGGCAATGACATCATAACTCAAAACCTCAATTCCCCAAACGCGGTCGTCCATTATTCGCTGGTAAACTCCTCTCCAATATCGACAGCACTCCTCCTGCCGGGCACCGCTACCTCCCAGGACGACAGTGCGCGCGCTAATCGCGTTACCATCCTGGGAGTGGACTCGGAAACCTGGCCCCACTTTGCGCACTGGAATACGGCGGATAACCATGCCAGGCGCGAGTCGCGCAGTGGAAGGGCCCCCACGTTGCCGTCCACAGTTCTGGAACAATGGCGAGCCGGGGAACTCGTCTTTATCAACGAGGCGCTGGCGCGCCAATTAAACTGCCACGAAGGCGATGAGATCATCTTGCGAGTGCGGAAGCCGAGCGCGCTTGCGCAGGACGCCGTAATCAGCCCTCATGATCAAAGCAGCGTCGCGCTGCGTTTCAAAGTTGGCGCCTTACTCTCGCCCGATATGCTCGCCGAGTTCAACCTCTCGGTCAGCCAAATCACACCTGCCAATGTGTTCCTGCCGCTTGATGTCCTTGCGCAGAGGGTCGAGCTTGACGCCCGGGCGAATTTACTCCTCCACGGTCCGGTGCTGGATCCCCACTCAGTAGACAAGTTGCAAGAACAGCAAAAGCGGGTTGCAGCATCGGCCCAAAGTGGGTCGCCCGCTGGTCCGGCGCTCGAACTAAAGTCATACAGCTGGGCGGCAGCTGCCGTCGCAATCGATTCGCTGAATCGCACACTAAAGGGCGTCTTCAATCTCGAAGACGCTCAGCTATCGCTGCGCACGAATGACCAGCCGGCAAGCCTCACGGGCGGTGAATCGATTAAGCCCACTATTGGGCTGACCAGTTCGCGCATTTTCCTGGAGCCCTCCATAATCCAGGCTGCAATCACGCCATGCAGCCAACTTCTCACCAACCACGACGCCGTCTCAAACAATAACTCCAACGACATCGCCACCTGCGGGTTCGTGACTAATGGCATTCGAATCCTCACTTACCTGGCCAATCTCGTCCAATGTGGCGACCGGGCGACTCCTTACTCTATGGTAACGGCCGCCGACGCCCCTTTCACTCCGCCAGACATGCGCGCGGATGAGATCCTGGTCAACCCATGGCTGGCTGAGGATCTTAATCTAAAGCCCGGAGACAAACTCGACCTCGTATATTACGCGGTCGATTCCGCGAGCCATCTGATTCAACGAACGAATTCCTTCCGGCTGCGTGGCATCATCCCGTTGAAAGGGATTTATGCTGATCGCACATTAATGCCCGACTTTCCGGGCGTCGCCAAAGCCGAGAGCACCCACCAGTGGGATACCGGTTTTCCGCTCGTCTATACAATCCGCGACAAAGATGAGGCGTATTGGAAGCAATATCGTGGCACACCCAAAGCCTTTATCAGATTGGCGGCGGGCCAGGCGCTTTGGGCCAGCCGCTTCGGTTCGCTCACTGCGATACGTTACGAAGTCCCCAATAACTCCTTGGTCGACTCATATCGAGATGCGGTTTATCGCAATCTGCTCGCGAACCTGGACCCGGCAACGCTTGGTTTCCACTTTGAGCCCGTTCGCGAACAAGCGCTTAAAGCAGCAACTGAAGCCCAGGATTTCGGCGAACTGTTCCTCGGGTTTAGTCTATTCTTGGTGATCGCCGCACTCCTGTTGATGGCTCTCCTGTTTCAGTTCAGTCTCGAACAACGGACGACCGAAGTAGGCACTTTTCTGGCGCTCGGATTTGCTCCCCAACAAGTCCGTCGGTTGCTTTTAGTTGAAGGGGCAGCCCTGGCGTTTGCCGGCGGCATTCTCGGAGTGCTCGGCGGGATTGCTTACGCCAAAGCGATGCTCTTGGGCCTGGCGACAATTTGGAATAGTGCGGTTGCTGGAACCCAACTCGGCTTTTATGTCACACCGGTGACGTTACTCATCGGACTGCTGTCGAGCACGGTGGTCGCTACGCTGACCATCTGGCTCAGCCTGCGACGCCAGGCTCGCCAACCTGCCCGCGAATTGCTCGTGGGAGAATTACACAGCAGCGCCGTCAGACACCACTCCCGCGCTTTGTGGATTGCCCTCGTTTCAGGCCTTCTCGCGCTCGGCATCGTTGGATGGATGATTATCACGAAAGACACGGCCAATGCCGGCGCCTTTTTCGGTGCCGGATCTTTGTTCCTTATCTCCGGCCTGGCCCTGGTCGCCGCGTGGCTTGCCCGCCTCGAACGAGTCGCCAACACGCCTCAACTCACCCTCGCCAGTTTGGGAGTCCGTGGTTGTGCCCGCCGCCGAAAGCGCAGTGTCGCTACGGTCGCATTGCTTTCCTCCGGCTGCTTTCTCATCGCCGCTATCGCCGTCTTTCGCCTCGACGCCAACCTTGACGCAACCCAACGAACATCCGGCACCGGCGGCTTCGCCCTGATCGGGGAGTCGAGCTTATCAGTCGTTCAGGACCTTAATACCAGCGCCGGGCGGCAGTTTTTCGGGCTATCCGACCACGACTTTGCCGGCGCCCAGGTGATTCCCTTTCGGGTCCACGATGGCGACGAGGCTAGTTGTCTCAACCTGAATCGCGCTCAGAAACCGCGTCTGCTCGGAGTCAAACCGGACCAATTAACCGGCCGGTTCACTTTTGCCGCGGTGGCCAAGGATCTTGATGCCACCAAAGGCTGGTCACTCTTAACTCGCCCTGCCGCGTCGAAGAATCTTCGTCCGGACGAAATTCCTGCTATTGGTGATGCGAACTCCATTGAATGGGCCCTTGGCAAAAAGATCGGCGATACAATCGATTATACAGACAGTTCCGGCCAATCACTCAAGCTGCGGCTGGTTGGCGCCGTTGCCAATTCGATTTTGCAGGGCAGTCTCCTCATTGATGAAGCCGCGTTCGTTGAGCACTTCCCTGGTGAGAGCGGTTACCGCATGTTTCTGCTGGATACTCCCTCCAACTCCGTGAACCAATTCTCCAAAACACTCACTCGCGCCCTGCAGGATGTCGGCCTTGAGTTAACGCCAACAGTTCAACGCTTGAACGCCTTTAACGCAGTGCAAAACACATACCTGGGCACTTTCCAAATCCTGGGCGGTCTGGGTCTGCTCCTAGGCAGCGCCGGGTTGGGTGTAGTGGTCTTGCGCAACGTGCTCGAGCGGCGCGGTGAACTGGGCTTGTTATTGGCAGTAGGCTTTCGCAGGAAACAATTATTGTGGTTGATCTTGAGCGAACACGGCGCCTTGTTGGGGCTCGGGCTGGGTCTGGGCCTGCTGGCGGCGGCGGTGGCGGTTCTGCCGGCGCTCCTCTCGCCGGCGACTCGATTGCCTTACTCTTTCCTGGGAATAACTCTTGCCGCTATCTTGCTTAATGGCGGCCTTTGGACGTGGCTCGCAACACACGCGGCACTTCGAGGCGATCTGCTAAAGACATTACGCAACGAATGAACGATGACTTAAGCCATTCAGCGCGGGTTTCGATTTCCGGGCTGAGCCGGGGCGGACTGCGGCGGAGCAGACGGTGCCGGGCGCGCTTCTACTTGGGGCCTGGAAGGAGCCGGAGCCGGGGCCGCAGACGATTTCTGCGGGACATTAAATGAGGGCGGCGGCGTATAATGAGCGCTGCTATTGCCAGTGGCATTCCTGGCTGAGGGTTGAGAGCTGGGAGCCGAAGGCATATACCTCGGCGTTGGACGCTGGTACGGAAGCCCCGGAGCACCGTTCCGCGGCACATAAGCCGGCACGCGGTAACCCGTGTTTCCTGACGCCCCTTGACGCCAGGAGTTTACGTCCGGTGTGTCGCGAGCAATCTCATTATCCGCCCAAGGCGTTGCTGAATTTTTTCCCGTCCAGGTCGCCGTGCGATCGGCTGATGCTGAGGGGAGCGCCGGGCGGGCGGATGACGGAACCGTTGTGCGAGTGAAGGTTTGTGTTCCGTCAGGATTCTTGCGCCCAATCACGACCACTGAATTGGGTGGCGCAGTTTCCTTCGTCGCGGAGTTTTGAGGACCCCGAAGAATTATCGGCGCTGCGGAATGAGCACCGGTGGCAGGAGCCTTCGGACTTATGCCGTTTGGCCTGCCGCCAGCCGGTCTCGAAGTGGTTCCGTTAAGGCCAGGCCGATAAATCGTCATTGTGCGATTGCCTGATTCGAAACGTTCAGCTCGTCCACCAGTCCTGCTCGTGCCGCCAACCTCCCGTATCGCTACCGGCCGTAGCGGGACGCCGGTCGAGGAAGCCACCTTCTGCGGCGGTAAGCCAACGTTCTTGGTTTTCTGGCTATCACCGCTAAAGCTATTGGCCACCACGGATTGCTTGTAAATCCTGTCCCGATGTTCGGGCGCCAAGCGGTAATGATGGAAATCGCGGTCGTTGAAATGGTTCCAGGCGACAAACCGATATTGCGAGGGCCTTAAGCCGCAATCATCGTAATGACTGACATGGTGCCCATGAAAGGTCAGCCCAACTCCTACCGTGAAGTAAGCGCCCGGAGGCAATGGTGCCCAGCCACAATAATCATCCGTGTAACGCCAACTCACCCATGAGGCGCCCCAAACCGTATCGGGCATCCAGCACCAGCCGAGATGATTATGATGAAACCACCGTCCGTAATGGAAAGGCGCCCAGCCCCACGAGTAATCCGAAACCCAATACCACCCGCAGTCCGTATAAATCCACCGGCCCGAATCGTAATAGGGTTGCCATCCGGGGTTTGCCACCACGACTGTCGGTTGCCAGCAGCGGCCGTACCCCGCGACATCCACCCAGTTCCCGTACGGCGCCAACGCGTCATAAAATCCAGCATCACTCGCGACCTCTCCAGCCATCGGCACCGGTTCTTGAGGATATTGTGGAGCAGCGGCGTCCGGTTGGGGGGCTACTTCGGCGGCTGATGGCGCCATCGGAGGTTCTACAGTCGCTGCAGCCGCGACTAACGAGTTTTCACGTAACGTCTGATCCCGCACAATCATCGCAGTGACCACCGCGTCAGGCACCCCGATGTCCTTTAAGTAAATTATCTCCTCCGCGCTTAGATTAAATGTGCTCGTGGAGTTGGTTACAAAAGCCATCAGCACGCGCTCTTCGACGCCTGAATTTGCCAATTTGACAATCTCCGCGAGGGGACGGGTGGGGTGGATAGTTACAGGTAATGCCTTCTCCTCGGCAACCGCCTGGAATGGAGCCGTTGATATGTCGTTGGTTGATATTGACTCGGAGACGGCCGACTCGGCCATTTCCTGCGGTTGAGCGCTGGCCGTCGGCGCAACCTGCGCGGGGGGGTCCTCTGGATTGGGCGGGCTCGAGTTTTCGGCAAGACAAGTGACAGCTACCGATAGCATGGTTAGACCCACCGCCAGGTTCCAGCTTCCGACATTCCGGATTTTCATATGGTTCCTTTAACAAATTACGCTGGATTACGTCATCTGTCATCAGGATCGACGGACTTTTCGACACCAGTATTCAGGATCGATACTTTGAGGTCTTCTGGACCGCCTTAAAAAGCCCTAGACGCCAACTTTTACCCGATTTTCGCTTCTTTTAGGAGGCTTATTGGTTCGGTTTTTCGATCCGGGTTTCGCATATTACTTAGGCCTTCGGGCTTTCAGAATTCGGCTCTTACAATTGAACCGCAAAAAACTTATTTCCCGGGCCCGGAGTGACCATGTACGTCGGCGGAGTTGCACCTGGAACCGGACTCCAAGGTCCATCGACTGAATCTGCCTCAATGAGCGTGCCAGCTTGCCAAATAAGCTGCAAACCGCTCTCCGTCCGCAGCTGGACTAATCGCACCGGCCCATAGCTATCGAAGCTCTGGCCGAAGTTTTGCCCCAGTTGGTAAATTGCACCGGCATCGTACGCCGTAAGGGCCCGACGCCAAATTCCCACATCGTCGATGCCGAAACTGCCGTCGACAGGGTAGGTGCCCGTGGGATCCTGCCCCAGAGCAATCGGACCGGCTGTATCCAAACTGCCCAGCCCGGCAATCGAAAGCGAATTAACCGGCGCACCGTCGATATACGTGTTTGCAAGCCCAATGAGGCGATCAACTGACACAATTACGTTATGCCAATTGCCATCGTTGATTTTCGGACCGCTAACCGGCCCTGTTGCGACCGGACTCGCTAGGATAGACGTGTCATCTGTCCCCACCAACGTCCATTGCAATTGGCCGCTGCTGTCAGCCAACACCCAACCGGTCCGAAAGGTTGAGTTTGTCGCGTTGCCGATCATCGGCAAATCGCCTGGAACATTGGTGTAGTTAATCCAAAACGAAATCGAGAAGCTGTCGGTCGCCCCAAAATTCAAGTCAGGCGCGGCAGGCACCGAAACGTAATTGTAAACATTTGAAGCCTGCAGGGTGGTCAGTTGAATGGCATTAGAACCCACCGGCCCGCCGATAAACAGGGGCGCCCCGTGCGCGATAACCTCGTGTCCCAAACCGGACGAGTCGGCCTCGTCGCCGTCGAAGCGCAAATGCAGCACGAGCCCGTTGGTAAGATTTGCGAAGGTGGGCGGCGGCATTACCGAAACGGTTGCAAGGCTGCTGACGTTCGTGCCCGCAGGGTTGATCGCCATCACTTGATACTGGCCAGCGCTAGTGAGCGTCACATTGCTCAAGGTAACCGTTGTATTGGTCTCATTGATGATTGGGGTCGTATCTTTGAACCATTGCAAGGTAATCGGAAGCGTGCCTTCTACCTGGACTCGCAGCGTTATCGCACTACCTGCCTGTACTACCTGCGGCTCTGGCTGAAGCTTGAACACGGGTGGGGTGTTGGTGCCGTAAAGCCCGGCTGCATAGTGATTCCGGATCTGGGTGAGCGAGAGGACGTTCGAATAAGCTACGACCTCGTCCACCGCCCCTTTCCAGAGCATGTCCGCTGGCACCGTCGAAGACCCACCTCGAGCGCCGATCAGCAGCGGCCCTGCGCCGTTGTGTTCGAGATCAAAGTAGACCGTCCGATCCCATTGGCCATTGATGTAGAACCGCAAGAACGTGCCGGAATCAACCGTTATCACCAGGTGCGACCAAGTGTTGGAGGCCATCGTCGCTGCAGGAGTGCGCGAAATCGCGTAGTAATCCGCACCGCCTACGCCATAACCGGCCGTCCATTGCCCTACCGCCGGGACACCGGTCTGAAAATAGCAACCTTGATTCACGAAATGAGTCGAGGCCGGACAAAGTACCTCACCCAGTTCAGTTGGTTTGGCCCAACATTCCAGCGTCATCGAAGGAGCATTGAGCGCCGGTGAATACGGCACCAGGCCGTATCCGGTCCCATCAAAAGACGCCGCGCTATTCGAGCTTTCGGTGATTGCCCCTGGCTGCCCTAGAACTACAGCCCCGGTATAGGTGCCCTCATGACGTCCCATCGCGTCTGCCATCAGAGTCGCTCCCGACCCCTCATCCAGCCGCCACCAAGCCTCTGGCCCATCGGCCACAATTGCGGCTTCGAGGCTCCCAGCGGCCGGAGAAACCACTGTCACAACAGCCGCATCGCTGGTCGCAGAACCCAGCTGATTTGTCGCCACCATGATGTAGCTGCCGCTATCAGCCGGTCCAGCGCTCGCGACGACATAGGTCGACGTTGTCGCATCAGGTATCGGCACGCCATCCTTTTGCCACTGATAATCCAGCGTGCCACCGGAAACCGACACCGTTAAGGCAAGAGTGCCCCCAGGATAAAGCGTGCGGCTTCGAGGATTTTGCACAATCGCAGGCACCTTCATCTCAGTGATCGTGATGGCCACCGGCTGGCTGGTCACCGAACCAAAGCTGTTGCTGACCACGACATCATAACTGCCCTTGTCCGGCGTATCGATGTTGGTCCTTGTCAGCGCACTCATCGTCGCGTCAGTCAACACTTGCCCATCTTTCCGCCACTGATACGTCAGCTCTGGCGTGCCGCCCGCATCCACCGACAACGTGAAGCTTCCTGCAGTAAACAGCTCGTTGCTCGGCGCCTGCGGTGCAGCAAAAATCTGGGGAGCCACTCCGCCAATCGCCGCCGCATATTCGCTAAAGACGTCGCCAACGCTTAACGCGCGACCAAACATCGCAACTTCATCGATTAAGCCGGCGAAATATCGGTTGTTAAATATTGGATCGCCCCCAAGCATCGTAATGCCATCGAAACTCTGTGCAGCATGGACCAGAACATTTGTCGCTCCCGTGAATGTCGTAACGTTGGTGCCTTGCGCCATAAACAAAGCCGCCTGTGTCGGCTGTACAACGAGAGCCACATAAGCCCAGTCGGAATCGGGCAGCACTAGACCGCTATCCCAGTTATACGTCGCGGGGTCATTGTTCCAGTTGTAGCCTAAACCCAGACCGCCCGCGGCATCGATTGTCAAGCCGCCGGCGCCGGACGCACTCCGGTTTAAGATGATTCCAGTTCCAGGTGGCTGGGCCCCTTCGGTTTTGACCCAACCGGTGATGCTGACGGTGTTAACATTCAGGCTCAAGGGTGGCAATTGCACATATCCACCCAAGCCATCGAAGGAAACTGCGCGGTTGTTAGTATCGAAGCCGGAATAATCCGGCGGTCCCACGCCGGGTGCTCCTGGAATAGCATCAGCAATGTAGCTGGCGTTTCCGGCAGCCCCTAACGCACCAAGATTCATACCTATAGGGTCCCCCGGTTCCCCGAGCCGCCAATAGCCGATTGGATTATCCACCAGGATCTGATCCGCATAACCCAGCGTATTCGTGCTTGCAGCGTCAAAATGCGCCTTGATGGTGTTGGCGTCGAGATTGGTTTGGTAAAAAGCGACTTCCTCAATCCAGCCGTTAAAACACCGGTTAGGGAAAGTCGTCATCCCCACTCGAAAATGCGCATTCGTGTTGGGCGTAAAATCGGCCGCGTTAAAATTTGCCACGGCGACTTGCTGGCCATCGACGTATAGCTCGAGGCTCGAGCCGGTTGAAACTCCCGCGACATGCGTCCACCCTCCGACGGTAAAACTGCCTCCTTTGGCCACTGCCAAATAACCGTTTATCCCACCAAGCCGAAATTGCCAGCCGCCTCTGCCATCGATGTAAAAGACGTAGCCGATCCGGCTGAAACCCTGGTTCAGTCGGGTGTCCAGCGAGCAGACAGTCGAATACACCGGTTCAATATCCACCGGATCGACAACCAAAGGCGGCGCCGACGCCGGTTTAGCCCAGAACTCGACCGTGAACGAGCCGCTGGGATTCAGCGCATTTGTGTAAAACACATCCATGTACGAACCAACTCTCGCCACCGTCCAATCTTCATTGGTGAACCGGACCGACGTCGCCGGACTGTCCAGCAGTGCGCCGGGTTGTCCACGAATCGGCCCGTTAAGAAAAAAGCCGTTCAGCGCCGCGCCGTAAGCTCCCAAATTAGTCGCCAGAACCGGTTGCGGTGGAGGCTGAACTGTTTCGTTTAGTGGCCAGTAACCAACGGGTCCCTGGTTGAGAATTGTGGCCTCGTAATCTGCGTGGCCCTCCGCGGGCCAGAGGACAAGGACCAGGGCGAAAATTGCCGAGGAAACTGTCGCGGTGGAGCACGGGAGCGTCGGTCTGCGACTCTTCATACCGCCCATTGTCAAGAAATTCTGCCGCTTGCGCAAGCTCGCCCGCAATATTGAGTCTGTGGCGATTAGTAGAGTAGCCACCCGCAAATAGTAGGGCTTTTACCCAGTGCAATGGCACGTTTTGCCGATTACGTACAGACGGGAGGTCTGTCAACCCCATGAACCAGGATGCACTCATACTAATGGTCGAAGAAGGTACGGAGGACACCGAGCTTATCCGAGGCATCCTGCACGCCGGCGACTTGGCTTTCAAGCTGATGCGGGTGCAGACCCGCGAGGAATTCGAGCAGGCTTTGGAAGAGCAGCGCCCGGACTTGATCGTCTCAGAACATGGAAGCAGAGAGTTGGATAGCGTCGCCGCTCTCAACATCGCTCGGGCCATGCGCCCGGACGTCCCTTTCATCTTCATCACCGGCTCCGATGAAGATCCTCTCGCTCTGGAAGCGCTTCAACGCGGCGCCGACGGTTTCGTCTCCAAGCAGCATCCCACACATTGGTTGCCCAAATTCAAGCGCTCCCTCCGTCTCGCCCAGCGCGAAGCCCAACATCTCCGACTGGAGCGGACGCTGCGCGAGAAAGAACAACAAAGCGAACAGAGCAAGGCTGACCTCGAGGAACGGGTCGCGCGAAAAACCCGCGAACTACAAGCCGCCACCAAAGAACTCGAGGCATTCAGCTATTCGGTCTCGCACGACCTCCGTGCGCCATTGCGGCATATAAACTCCTTCATCTACCTGCTCGAACAGAGTCTCCAGCCGCACCTCAACGACGAGAGCCGCCAGCGCCTGCGCATTGTGGCCGAGGCTGCCGAACACTTGGGCCATTTGGTGGACGACCTGCTTAGCTTATCCCGAGTCGGCCGCAAAGAGTTGCGGAAGATTCCCGTCAATGTCACCGCATTGGTCAACGAGGCGCGAGGTCATTTGCGCGAAGAAATGCACGGCCGTGA
Organism: Candidatus Limnocylindrales bacterium; assembly: GCA_035495315.1. Taxonomy (GTDB): domain Bacteria; phylum Verrucomicrobiota; class Verrucomicrobiia; order Limisphaerales; family UBA8199; genus DATJGF01. Next base: position 72,947 of record DATJGF010000063.1, on the reverse strand, counting down.
CATCGACTGGGTCATAGCACCTCTGCCGGTCATCGAAGCCGACCCCGTCGCCCTGCGCCAGGTCTTTACTAATCTGCTGTCCAACGCGTTGAAATATTCCTCGCCTCGGCCTCAAGCGCGCATTGAAGTTGGTTCCACCGAGACCGACGACGAAGTGATCTTCTTCGTGCGGGACAACGGCGTCGGCTTTGATATGGAGCAGTCCTCGAAGCTCTTTGGTGTATTCCAGCGGCTCCATGACGAAAGAGAATTTGAGGGCACGGGCATCGGCCTCGCCATCGTCCGCCGCGTTATCCAACGCCATGGCGGCCGCGTTTGGGCCGAGAGCGCCGTCGACCACGGGGCCACGTTCTATTTCGCCTTGCCAAAACCACCCGAAACGGAAACCTCCCCACTGGCGAAATTTGACCGCGCCGCCCCACTACCTGACGAGGTCGGGAAGCGGCTGTAAGTCATTAGCACTTACCCGACGGTGACCTCCCTGGGGGCCATCAGTAGCGCGGCGTCCTCGTCCTTCCTCCTCGTCCGCTCGCGTCACGACGTGACTTGAACCCTCCGATTGTTTGGGCCTCGCGGAGCTTCGCGGAGCTCGGCCTTCCGAAAACAAACAGACTCCCACTTGCAATTCCCATAACTCGCGATAGTTTAATGGAGACTTACCACTGGAAACCGCAGTCCGCTGGGCCGTCTTATGAATCATCCAGACGAACTAGCAATTCACGGGCAACGCACCCCGCATACCCCTGCACGGTCGCCACGCGAGCGTCAGGAGTTTTGGGCGGATACTTGCCGCGAGATCACGCAAATGCAAATTGGCTCGCCGACCGTCATCGAGCTTTACCGAAAGTACGGCTGCAGGTTCTGTCCGCCTACGCTCGAGCAGGCTCGTCATGTTATTCAGGCGCTTGACTCCGCAATGCCAACCTGGGAAGCAACAAATCCGGAGCTCTTCTATCAAACTCTGGAGCTCAATTTCCCGGAACTTGTGCGTCGTCCTTAGATTAACCTGGTGGTTCGAGCATCGTAACGGCAGCCCTTGGCGTGCTGAGCCGGGAGTTTTCGCAAGGCCGAGCTCCGCGCGACCCCAAAAAAGTGCTCTTTCGCCAGAGAATTAAGGGGCCTCGCGGGGCTGCGTGGAGCTCGGCCTTTCCTCGGCTTTCAGTTGCTTGGGATAAATCGATTGAGAATCTCGTGCCGCGGCACAGCTTGCCGGCCTAACACATCCTGCCGTTCCTTCACGCCCTGGCCAAAAGTCGACGGTGGGTTGGGATTGCGATAGAGCACACCGGTGTAAAGTTTGGTGCCATACTCGCGGGCCAACTCCGTCGCTTGTGCGCGGTCTGCTGGGTCGTGGCCAATCGACTCCAAGCTTTGCATTCGCACCTTTTGAGCCTTTAGCTGCTGCTCTTCCTCGCCATACGTCACACAGGGCGACTGAATATTGATAAAGGCGAAGCCCGGGAAGCGAATGCCTTCCTCAATTATCCGCGCCAACCCGTTCATATCCGCGGGAGTGCCCTGTGCTACAAACGACGCCCCATACCCCATCACGTACAGCAACGGGTTGACCGGATCCTCCAGGCTGCCAAAGTTTGAGGTAGCTGTTTTGCGCCCACGATTCGATGTCGGCGACAATTGTCCTTTGGTAAGCCCGTAAATCTGGTTGTCCATGACAATATAAGTGATGTCGATATTGCGCCGGATCACATGCGCGACATGCCCGCCCCCGATCGAGAAGCCGTCGCCATCGCCGCTGGCCACCAACACCAACAAGCCGGGATTGGCCAACTTAATCCCTTGCGCAATCGGCAATGCCCGTCCATGGACCGTATTAAAGCCGTAAGCGGTTGTGTAACCCGGGATCCGGCTCGAACACCCGATGCCCGAGACGAAAGCGATCTCGTGAGGGGGTCGTCCGATGGCGGCGAGCGCTCGCGTGATCGCGGTGACCACCCCGTAATCGCCGCAGCCGGGACACCAGATTGGTTTGAGGTCGCTCTTGAAATCACCCGGTTGAAACCGCAGCGGAGGAGGGGAGGCGAGAGTTGCAGTACTCATAATGGTTCCTGATATGGCTTGGTTCAGTCGGCTAACAAATCGACTTGATGAAAGTTGTGATTGCCCTGGATTGCGACAACCATCTCGCGTAATCGATCGAGCACTTCCGAGGGTTGAATCGGGTTGGAGCCGCTTCTGGCAAGGATCTTAATCTCCGCCGGCACATCAACGTACATCCGCAACAAGCGATAAAGCTGGGCCTGGAACGATTGCTCGATAAACAACCCCCGCCGCACGGATGAAAAGAAATCCTGGTAAACGGGCTCGATGACGGGGTAAAGCAGTTTGGGCACCAGCAGCTTGGCCTGCAGCCCCTCTTCGAGGGCCAGGCGCAGCGCTTCCCTCGCGACTCCCGCGACGCTGCCCCAGCTCACCAGTCCGATCGGTGCGTCGGGATCTCCCTCGATGACGAACAAATCGCGCCGGTTCCGCAACGGCGAAAACTTCCGAAACCGCTTCTCATTCATTCGGGCGTGCATTTCGCCGCTGGCGGTCGGCCGGCCCAATTCGTTATGCTCAATGCCCGCCGCAAGATAATTTCCCCCAGCCAACCCGGGATGGCTGATCGGACTGATACCCGATTCGGTCAGTTTGAAGCGCGCGTAGTTCATCAGCTCTGTCTCGGTCGGCCGCCGCCGCTCCACCACCTCCAACCGCGTCGTGTCAATCGGATCCACCGTCTCCTTGCGTTGTGCAATCTCCTGGTCGGACAAAATGATCACCGGCGTTTGATAGCGTTCGGCGAGGTTGAAAGCCTCTACGGTCACGCCGAACATGTCGCCAACGCTGGTCGGCGCCAACACCGGCCGCATCGCATCGCCATGCGCCGAGAAGGCAGCCTGGAACAGATCGGCCTGTTCCGCCTTGGTGGGAATACCGGTTGAAGGACCACCGCGCTGCACGTTGACACACACCAGCGGGAGCTCCGCGATGGTCGCCAAACCAAGCATCTCGGTCTTGAGCGACATGCCCGGTCCCGAGGTCGCCGTCATCGCCTTCTTGCCTGCGAATGATGCGCCGACCACCGCGCCGATGCCTGCTATCTCGTCCTCGGCTTGCAGAACCGTGCCGCCGTATTTCCATACTTCCCTGTCAAAAAACTGCATGATCTCCGTCGAAGGCGTAATCGGATAGCCGGCAAAAAAAGTGCAACCGGCAAAGATCGCTGCCGCCGCGCACATATCGTTCCCGTCAGTGAGCAATTTAGCGCTGCGGCCGACGCAAGGCGCCGCCAACTTTCGGTCGGCCGCCAACGGATGCGACTCGGCAAACTCAAGCCCAGCCTGGAAGGCCCGCACATTTCCCTCGACGATCGTCGCGCCTTTTTTGGCGAATTTTTTGCGTATACCCGCCAGCATGCTCTCCCGGGCGATTCCGAACCAGCCCGCCAGCAAGCCCGTCACGATAATGTTTTTTGCCTTGTCCGTGCCGGCGTTCTTAAGCGCCATCTCTGTGATGGGGACGCTGAAGACAATCGCGGGCTTCATTCCTTCCAGCGGCAACTTGTCCGGCAACACGCCGGTATTGCTCTCATAAATGATAATCGTTGCCGGTTCGACGGGCAGTTCGGCGCCAAACCGCCGAAAGTCCTCCCAATTCAGCGCCACCGCCACGTCCAGCGGCCCATTGGGATTGAGCACCGGCTGGGTTGCCAGCCGCAAACGGCACGAGGCCTCGCCGCCGCGGATTTGCGACCCGAAACTCTTGGTCATGATCCCGTGGTAACCCTCCAGCGCCGCCGCCGTAATCAGGGATTCGCCCGCCGAGACCACACCATCGCCTCCGGAACCGGCAATCCCAATTATCAAATCTTGACTCATGCATTATAGATCCTCCTGCGGACCCGAAACGGCTCTCCTTCCCTTGGCAAAATCTTATCTTTTTTTACCAATCAGTTTCGATTATTTAACAATCCTGTCAAAAGAGATTTCCTCAATCGACCGACCGGCGCGCGATAGATCTCCAAACGTTCAATATTCGTCGATCCCCCATCACACTCGCCTGCGGGTTATGAAGGCAGCTCCGTGCCCCTTTGTCTCAAGCCTGGGGGAGATTCGCTCTTCGTCAGAAATATTAGCGAGATGTGCCGCTAAAGGGGCCTCCCGCTGCGAAGCTTAGGCCTGGTAAAGCTTTCCCCGATGACCCCCGACCAGCTTGGCGACCGACCGATTCAATAGCGCAGGGAAAGCCCAAAAACAGATTGGACAATGGTTTGGCGGAATCGGTAAGGTTAAGTTTGTATTATGAAATCAAGTCCGTTGACGACGATTTTAATGGTTGTGGTGGCGTTTGCTGCGGTGGCTTCGCTCGGATTTTGTTTTTTTTATATCAAATCATTTCGTGAGTTAAGCCAGTTGCAGACCCAGGAAGCCGCTGTGGTGAATACTCGGGGGGCGATTAATTCTCTGGCCAACGAACTGTTGGAATACAGCAAGACACATCGGGATATCGATCCTATCCTCGAGGCGGCGAGGGTGAAAGCGCCGAGCCAGCCGCAGGCGCCTGCGAAGAACTCCAAATAGGGAGCCCACCCTCTTAATATTTTATGGATACTGTCGAAAAACATTCCTTGGATCAATCGGAGCTACGGGAATTGCGGGCCGAATGCCAGTCGTTGCGGCAAGTGGTTTCTGCATTGTTGGTGTTTATGCTGCTGATCAGCGCCGCCTTCGATATTTTCGTGTGGAGACAAGTGCGGGTGATCCGGACGGAAGTGCGAAACCGTGGACCTAAAATCGCCGAATTCGTCGCTGAATACAACAAGGTCAGCGCTCCGGCGATCACTGATTTTGTGAACAAGCTGAAGGATTACGAGCGAACCCACCCGGATTTGACCCCGATTCTGAAGAAGTATAGCCTCGGCAACTCAGCGCCGACCGGTGCGCTGCCGGCGAGCGTGGTGCCTGGAAAGAAATGACTCGATGGGGTGACGCCGAAGAGTAGGAATCCTCTCCCGCCGACCTTCACCCCTTATACTGACAACTTCGCGGAGGTTTTGGACTGCGCGATTCCCCTTGGCGCTTTGCCTTACTTACAACAAGCGTGCAGTTTACGACGCGTTGCCTGCACTTGCTGCTTCTGTCCGAGGTCCTCGGACAGTCCCGGCTGCAACGACGAACCGAAGGCGTTTCCGTAAGACTTTGGAGAAAGCGACAGCACTACGTCGTATTGGGCCGAAGGCTGCGCGCCAATTTGAAGCACCAGCTCGCACTCACCCAATTGCTTGTGTAGGTGCATCGCAATCGCCGCTGGCGTATTCGAGAACTCTTGCGCTTGCTCCCGATCTGTCGTCCAAGTTCCGTCATTTCCAAAATACAACCCGGTCACTTTGCTTTTAATCAGTCTCTTCATCGAATATTTCCAGGTCACGCGCAGGCCGAGGATAGAAGGTGCGCCCTTAAACGAATTTTTTGTTCACGGATCGTCATGATGTTTAGCGTTTATTGCTTTCCGGCTCTTACAGCGAAACTACAGCTGCCCTCGGTTGCGACGAGATTAGATCCATGCCGGTACGCCTGGCCAATGCTCGAAGAAAGGCCCACTCGCAGGCAAAGCTCCGCTTGCCAATTTCAGCGCGTGGTCCGGTAAACAGTGAAACCAGCAACCGTCTGGCACTGAACGAGGCCGGCCAGCGTTGAACCCAGCTATCGTGCAAACTAAGCCCCGTCAGCGTGCGGTTCCAGGCCACGACCACCATGTCGGCTTGAGCCAGGTCGCGGCTGGCCAACCGGGCAGTTTCCCGCAGGTCCAGCAGGTCAAAGCGCCAAAGCTTCAACTCAAAGAAGTATCCTTGATCCAATCGCTTTAGCAGACGCTGATACAAGGCCATCGCACTGGTTCCTGAGGTGTCCACGTCGTAAAGAATCAGCACGTTCAGGCGTTGCAACAATGAAGCAATGCGATTTACGCGGATCGGACTGTTTCCCTTGAAAACTCGCTGTATCGCTCTCATAGAAATCTGCGGGTGACCAAACCAATCGCTGCATTTCGTGCTCTGAAGCCTCGCTCCTGGTCTTGCAGCGCTCTTCTCCGAACTCTCCAATGCTAGCAGCAGTATGCCCACCGCGGAACCTAGGAAAATCCTTGACGAGTTCGGGACATCTTTTGAGCGAGCTACTTCGGCTTCGTCCATCAGGACCTCCTTTCCAGCGTGCAGGCCGTTACCGAATCACCTTCTAATCGTTCCAATCACCAACTATTTTACGGAAGCGCACCGCGACCAAGATGGACCAGTGAAAACGAAAAACCAGCGCGCCCGTTGTCTGTTGTCAAAAGCGCAGGGTCGGCACCACTGACAACTGACCAGTGACGAATAACAACTCACGACTAATCAGTGACAACTGACTACTCAGCCAACAACCTTATGCGTACTAACCTCAGCACATTCATACCCGTGACCCTGTTGCTGGCCTTCGGCTCGGCCGCCTCGGCGGCAGTTCTCGAGGATTTGGCTCGCCCACAGGAAGGCCGTTCGATGCGCGCCACATCGACCATGCGAGTCGGTGAAGTGCGCCGCAGCGGCGAACAGAAACTGAATCCAACCGCTGAACCCCGCGGCGATCTCAACGAGGAGAGCAACTGGGATAACTTCCGCGTCCCGCCAGGCGAGACTCACGTCCTGCTCGACGCAAAAGGCCCGGGTGTAATTACGCACATTTGGATCACCTTTCTCGGTCCCGAACCGCAGGACTGGGCCAAAAACGGTTCGGCCAATCACCAGGAAATGCTCTTGCGGATGTATTGGGACGGAAACCCGCTCCCTGCAGTGGAATCGCCCGTCGGCGACTTCTTCGCGAACTGTTTCGGGCAGCGCCGCGAAGTCATCAGCCTGCCGGTCGTCGTGGAGGATGCCGATTCCTACAATTGCTTTTGGCGGATGCCGTTCCGCAAATCGGCGCGCATCGAGATCGTTAATCAAAGCAAAAAAGCGATCAGCCTGCTCTATTACAACATTGATTGGATCAAGAAAAAGCGGCTGCCAAAAGACACGCCCTATTTTTATGCGCAGTATCGGCAGGAATACCCTGCCCAGCACGGCAAGGATTACGTCCTTCTCGAAACCACCGGCAAAGGACATTACGTCGGAACCGTTCTGGCGGTGCGCACCCGCAGCCCTGCGTGGTTCGGTGAAGGCGACGAGAAAATCTACATAGACGGTGAACCCAAAGCCTCGATTTGGGGCACCGGCACCGAGGATTATTTTCTTTCCGCCTGGGGTTTGAAGACCTGCAGCACCCCCTACGCCGGCGTTCCCTATTTTGACCAGTGGGGAATTGTCGGCAGCCATACCTGCGCCTATCGCTGGCACATCAATGACCCGATCGTTTTCAACACCGGCATCAAGGTCACCTTCGAGCATTTCGGCTGGATTTCGCCCGACGAAAACCCCAATAATAAAAGCACCAGTTGGAACGAGCGCGAGGATGATTATGCCAGCGTTGCGTTCTGGTACCAGACCGGCCAGCCGACCTTCTCCGCCCGCGCGCCCGATGCCGCTGAACGCGCGCTGCCCAATCTCGATCCGATCATTGTTCCCGCATCCCAATTCAAGGCCGCTGAGTTTCACGGAGAAGGCGAGGCCGTCACCCAGCAACTTGATCTTTACCCGCAAGCGCAACTCCTCTACAAACCCGCGGGCCCCACTAATGCCTGGATTGAAATCCCGTTCACAGTCACCAACAAACAGCCATTCCGCCTGCTGTTGAATGCGACCAAATCCTATGATTTCGGACGCTACCAGGCCTCCCTCAATGGTGTCAAAGTCGGTCAACCCGCTGACCTCTACAACGCCAAAGTCGTCAATGAAGAAATCCACCTGCTCGACTTCTGGCCGAACCCCGGGGAGTACAAATTGCGATTGGAGTGTGTCGGCAAAAACCCTCTGTCGTCCGGCTATTACTGCGGCCTCGAATCCGTTCGGCTCCGCGAACGGCGTCCACGGGTTACCCAGTACAGCTTCGACAAAAACAAAGACTGGCGCAAGGAGCCCAAATTATACGAGTAGCGGCGGCGTCTCGCCATCGTAGCGGCAGGCGTCTCGCCTGCTGTAGAGCTGGGCATCTTGCCCAGCGGATCTAATCGCTCCTTCTTGCCCCGACTTTTAGTGGCCCATGCATGGCATCCGGATGGCGAGACGCCATCCTTTACGTCATGCAGGACGCCCGACGCTACCTCCTATCAGGATTTCTCTAGCTTGCTTGCAAGCGTTCACCGGTACAGGATCTCTTGGCTAAAAGCTTAATGACTGTTTCCATCCTCGACCAGCGATTGCGGTTTCCCGACCCGGACCAGGCCAGCGCTGAAGGCCTGGTCGCCGTCGGCGGCAATCTTTCCGTCGCCCGTCTGCTGCTGGCCTATCGCTCGGGTATATTCCCCTGGACCGCCGCTCCCGTCACCTGGTGGTCGCCCGATCCTCGCGGCATTTTCTTGCTCGACGGTTTTCATGTCTCCCGTAGCCTCGCGCGCGTCATCCGTCAGGGGATTTTTCGCGTCACCATCGACCAGGCCTTTCGTGAGGTCATGCAAGGCTGCGCCGCTCCCGCCCCGGGCCGCCGCAGCACCTGGATCACCCCAGAGTTTCTCGACGCCTATGGCGAACTGCACGACCAGGGCTACGCTCATAGCGTCGAGTGCTGGCAAGGCGAGCACCTTGCCGGTGGCATCTATGGCGTCGCGATCGCAGGTTTCTTTGCAGGAGAATCGATGTTCTACCGCGTCAGCAACGCCTCCAAAGTCGCCCTCGCTCACCTCATCGAGCACCTGCGTCAGAAAACATTTTTGCTGTTTGACGTCCAGATGCTGACGCGTATCACCGAGCAACTCGGAGCCGTGACCATCAGCCGGCGCGCCTACCTTAAGCTGCTCAGCAAAGCTTTAACTCAGGAGACCTCGTTCTAACCCACTTCATGTACAAGCGGTAGTATTGCCAAAAACGGTCGTCCATCGGAATGTCGAGCTCCGCGAGGTCCAAAAAACCTGTCTAAAAAACAGTAGGATATGTTTGGGTCTCGCGGAGCTGCCTTCCGAGAACTTGTTGAACAACGGACACGCGGATCCACACAAATCCGCTTTTAAACGACTTTTGCCTTGTCATCCGGAGGCGCCTTCGTATCCTCCACGCTCGACTCAACAGTTTTAGAAAAAGTTGAAAAAGTACAGCAGCAGATTTTCGCGTCGTCGTTTCTTGACATTAACCTCCGTTAGCGTCGCTGGCGTCTGGGTCGGCTATTCCGATCAAGCCAGTGCCCGAGCCCTGCGGGAATTAGTCGCCGAGACCCATCGACGGGTCCGCACACCCGCGCTCACCCCGACCCCTGAAAGCTGGTCCGATAACGCGATCACCGCGGCATGGCTTGGGCACTCAACGGTGCTGCTGAATTTCTATGGCGTCACCATCCTGACCGACCCGGTGCTTTTGACCAGAGTCGGCGCCAACACCTGCCTGGGAACCATCGGCGCCAAGCGCTTCGTCGCCCCGGCGTTGCACCCAAGCGAGTTGCCCCCCATCGACCTGGTGCTGCTCTCCCATGCGCACATGGATCATCTCGATTTCGCAACCCTGCACGCCTTACCCGGCAAACCCCAAGCCGTCATGGCCCGGGCCATGGACGACCTTTTGCGGGGAACCCAATTGCGCTCACCCAAAGCGCTTGGCTGGGGTCAGAAGACTCGGATCACTACGAGTAACGGCGACCTCGAAGTGCGCGCCTTTGAAGTCAAACACTGGGGCGCTCGCTGGCGCTACGACAAATTCCGCGGCTACAACGGTTACGTCCTGGCGCGCGAAGGCAAACAGCTCATTTTCGGCGGCGACACCGCCTGGACTAATTCATTTCGAGGTTTGCGTCGTGAAGGACCTTACGAATTGGCGCTGATGCCCATCGGCGCCTACGACCCCTGGGTCTGCTCTCATTGCACCCCCGAACAAGCCGTGCGCATGACTAATGATGCCGGCGCGAGGCACTTGTTGCCCATTCATTTCAAAACCTTCCCCTTCGGCCGTGAAGGCTCGGTCGAACCTCTCCAACGCCTCGAAGACGCGCTCGAACCCGCCCGCATCGGCTGGCGCGACGTAGGCGAGACCTTCCGTTGCGCGTGATTAGGAAATCCGAAGGCCCGAAATCCGAATTAGGGGGATAGGCCATCTTCAGTCTCACCACCGATAGACGCAGATAAACACTGATGAGTTCGGCAGAAGCCAATCACTGAATAGTGATTGGGAAGCTCGCCCTATATCCGTATTGTTTTATGGTTAAAACGTGTCCATGGGTGTTCATCCGTGGTTTCTGCCCGCATGGATTCGGCTAAGTTCGGCCTTCGGAATTTCGGCCTTGGACCCGTCTCGCTTCCCCTTCACCGCACCGTCTCGTAACAGCGATTGTGAAGATCACCCACCAGCGACTGCGCCCAGAGTTTGCACCAGAGCCACACCACGCGCGCAACCCCTCGTTGTTCATAACGCCGCATGGATGTCGTCGCCGTGACATCACCGATGTACCGATAGCGGCCATACCGCTTCAAGCGCTTCAGTAACTCGCTGTTTTCGCGCACCTCCAGCCCTTCGTCAAATCCCCCTGCGCGCAGAAAATGTTCGCGCCAACAAAGAATCACGCCCGAACTGCCCGAATGCAACGACCAGCGATGCACGAAATTTTTCAGCCCATAAATCAGGCGGCAGGCAAGCCGCTCGCTGTCGGGCCGGCCGTGCAGCGTGCCCGCCGCGTCGCGGTCTCCAAAATCCTGCGCAATCCGGCGCAGCGCCATCGGCTCCAGTATCGTATCGGCATCCAGAAACATCAGTAACTCCCCCCGTGCCATTCGCGCCCCGAGATTCCGCGCGATACCCAGGCTTTTTTGGGACAGCACAATCAGTCGGTGACATTTGCCCCGAGCCAGCTCGACGGTCCGATCGGTGCAGCCATTGGCGACGACCACAATCTCGAACCAGCCATAATTCTGGCGCCGCAGCGCATCCAAGGTGCGCTGCAGATACGCTTCCTCGTTGTGCGCGGGAATAATCACTGAAATCAGCCGTGTCGGCTCGGCTCTGGTCCGCCGAGGGGTGAGACGAAAAAGCTGCCGCCCTGCGACTTTGGCAGAATGGCTGAGTAAAGGAAACGCGTTTTGAAACAGAAATCCTCTTGAGTCCATATGCACCAACTCTCCCTAAACACTCTGGCGAGGCGGGCGAATCTTGCGAATGGGGCAAAACCCTATTTTCGAGAGAAGTTTGTTAACTAGAGGCGGAGCGTATATTATTAGGAAGGTTGCTGCGGCACGTATCTACAAATCTGCCCGGCTTTTATAGTGGTCTTTGGGCATAACCCCAAGCTAGGTTCAATCGGCATCTATGAAAAAATTAGGAATTGGCTGTGCGGTTGTGGGAGCGCTGCTTCTGGTCGCCGTGGTGCTAATCGCGGTTGCTGGCGGTGCTTATAACCAGCTGGTCCGGTTGTCGCAAGCGACCGACAAACAGTGGGCCCAGGTGCAAAATGTTTATCAACGCCGCGCAGATCTGGTCCCGAACCTGGTCGCCACCGTGTCGGGAGCGGCGAATTTCGAAAAATCGACCCTGGAACAAGTCACCGCGGCACGTGCCTCGGTCGGCCAAGTCCGCTTGCCCTCCAGCGCGCCGAATGATCCCGCGCAGTTGGCCGAGTTTGATCGCGCCCAGGGCCAGCTATCTTCCGCCTTGTCCCGGCTGCTTGTCGTCGCCGAACGCTATCCCGACCTGAAGGCGACTGAGAATTTCAAAGAACTTCAGTCCCAGTTGGAAGGCACCGAGAACCGGATCAGCGTCGAACGCGGCCGCTATAACGAGACGCTTCAGACTTACAATTCGGCGATTCGATCGTTCCCGGCTAACTTATTCGCGACTACGCTTGGTTTCCGCGAAAAACCTTATTTTACCGCCACTCCCGGCGCTGAAACCCCGCCTAAGGTGCAATTTGACTTCGGCAAACCACCATCGCAGCCAACGCCTGAAAAGCCGTAGCCGAGAGTCCGTGGGAGACGAGGTGAGGAGACTCAACTCGGCTGCAGGGCGGATGCCTGGGCAACCAACTTTGCGGCAGTTCTCCTTTTCGGCGTTCGTCCTCGTTCTCGTCCTCCTCCTTGGGTTTCAAGCCCGTATTTCGAGGATGAGGATGATTACGATAATCCCACTCTCCTTACGTCGTCTCCTACAATATTCTTTGCCGGTTGTTTTCTTGGTCTTTGCTTTATGCTGCGTTTCGGGCGCTGAAGTCATACCGCCAGCCCCGAAGCAATACTTCAACGATTACGCCCATGTCACCTCGCCAAACGTCGCGTCCCAACTCAATAAGACGTTGGAAGATTTCGAACGCCAAACTTCCGATCAAATCGTGGTCGCGGTTTACCCGAAGATGGATTCTGATTCCTCTATCGAGGACTACACCGTCCGCGTCGCCCAGTCCTGGAAAGTCGGTCAACAAGAAAAAAATAACGGCGCCGTCCTGTTCGTATTCGTCGAGGACCGCAAGATGTTCATTCAGGTGGGCTACGGCCTCGAAGGTGCCCTGCCAGACGCGCTCGCCAAGCGGATCATTGAGAACGAAATCAAACCGCGTTTTCGGAATCGCGATTTTGACGGCGGCCTCAGTGCGGGAGTGACGGCGATCCTCGCCGCCGTGAAGGGCGAGTATAAAGGGACCGGTTCGACGGCGGCCGAGCAAGGCTCTCGGAACTCCGGCAGCGCAATACTCATTCTGCTGGTGATTGCTTTCTTCGTGTTGATCTTTTTAAGCCGAGTTTTTAGAGCGTTTGCGGGAACTACTTACCGCCGTCGTCGTTATGGCTATTGGGGTGGCTGGACCATCGGCGGCGGTGGCGGATGGGGCGGAGGCGGCGGCTGGAGCGGAGGCGGTGGCGGTGGTGGGGGATTTTCCGGCGGCGGCGGGAGCTTCGGCGGCGGCGGCGCAGGGGGCAGCTGGTAATATGAAGCCACGACATTTCCTCGAACAATTGCGCGACGACGAAATCGCCACCGCGATCCAGGAAGCGGAGCGGAAGACCTCCGGTGAAATCCGCGTGTTTATTAGCCGTAAACCAACCAAGGACCCTGTAGCGGAGGCTCAATCCCATTTTGTCAGCATGCAAATGCACAAGACCCGCGAACGCAACGCTGTGCTTATCTTTGTTGCTCCCGAATCCCACAACTTCGCCGTCATCGGCGACACCGCCGTTCACGCCCAGTGCGGTGAAGCGTTTTGGCAGGAGTTAGCCTCAGAAATGACGGCTCATTTCCGGCACTCTCGTTTCTCAACAGGAATTATTCACGCGGTCCGCAAAGCCGGCGAATTGCTCGCCCAACATTTTCCGCGCCGACCCGACGACGAGAATGAGCTGCCTGATCGAGTCGAGCATGACTAGTTCGGAAGGCCGAGTTCCACGAAGCCCACTTAACCACGATGTAATTGAGCCTCGTGGAACGCGGGCTTCCAAAAAATGTCTACCGCTCCCGCTCCAGGCGATGCCGTATCTCAGTCAGTTCCTTGCGCTTGGACGGATCCACTTCGGGGTATTTCGGTTTCAGTTGTTCCAACGTTTCGATGATCGCCTCCGCGACCACCAACCGGGAGAACCATTTATGGTCAGCTGGCACGACATACCACGGCGCGCATTCGCTGGCCGTCTCAGCGATCGCATCCTCATACGCCCGCATATAGTCGTTCCAGCGCTGCCGTTCGGCGACATCCGCCATCGAAAATTTCCAGTTTTTGTCCGGCTTCTCCAGGCGTTCCAGCAAACGTCGCCGCTGTTCTCCTTTCGATATGTGCAGGAAGAATTTTCGCACCACAATGCCGTTGAGCGTCAGGTGGCGCTCGTAATCTCGGATGCTCTCAAACCGTTCCTTCCAGATTTTCTTCGTCACCAACTCCGACGGCAACTTCTGGCGTTCGAGCCATTCCGGATGTACCCGCACCACCAGTACCTCCTCGTAATACGAACGATTAAATATCCCAATTCGCCCGCGTTCCGGCAGGCATTTGCTCGACCGCCACAAAAAATCGTGGTCGAGGTCCTCCCCCGAAGGCGCCTTGAAAGAGTACACCTGGCAGCCCTGTGGGTTTATTCCGGACATCACATGTTTAATCGTGCCGTCTTTGCCCGCCGCGTCCATCGCTTGGAAGACCAACAGCAGCGCCCATTGATGTTGTGCATATAATCGCGCCTGCAAATCCGCCAGATGCGCCACGCCTTTCTCCAGCCATTCCTGTGCGTGTTCCTTCGATTTCAGTTTCCAGGTATCATCGGGATCGAAATCCTTCAGGCGAAATTTCTTCCCATTGTCTACCTGGTAGCGTTTTACAATTTGTTGTCGCTCCATAGCCGTTCCCCACATCATTCGCTAACTCGTTAGATGCTTCGCGACTCTAATTCGGCAGGCTGCTTGCCGAAAGCTTTTTTAGATGAATCAGGTGAGCAGACGAGCCAGGCGCGGGAACCTCAGCGACCTCTCCGCGCACTGCGTCCGTACCAAAAACCCGAAAGGCTCAGAGCTACCGCGCACCCGCCGGTGAACAGGATCAAAAATGTAGAAGGCAGCATAAAATAGGCAACGATGGCGGCGGCAGCCGACAGACCTGCGCACAAATAACAATAAAAAGCGCTGGCACGCGCGTTTTGAAAACCTTGACGAACCAATTGCCGCAGCGCTGCATCCGTGTTTTCCAAGGCCAGCGCACATTCCTGCGAACACGACAAACGAATTTTCCGCACTGAGACTGAACCCTGCGGCAACGATGGCGTGTCCTGCGCATCCGGCTGCGTTTCGACGCATTTCGCACAGAGTGCGCGTCCGCAATAGGCGCAAAGACCGACCGCTTCGGCACTATGGGCAAGGCATTTCACAATTCTCTCGGTAGTCGCAGGAGAGCCTAAAAACCTTACAACCAAGTCGCAGACCCCGCCAGCTCGTTGCTCGCGGTTTTAGCTTTATCCCTTGTTGCCCAAAGTCAAGTCATGGTGTAACGTCGGCCGCAGCTATACAGACTTCGGCCGCCGATTGGCTCGTCTTCTGCTTGGCTGAGCATCAAAATGCAGATCTACAAATTAGCCGCGTTGGCAGGGGCTATCCTTACCTTATTCCAATCGACTCGCGCCGCCACATTGACCTTTGTCCCCACCGTCGATAACAGCTGGTTCTCCTCCGGCAATTGGTTTACTATCGATGCTGGTGGAAATTTGGTTCAAGCCGGCCGGCTCCCGCTTAACACCGACACTGCAGTGATTACCGGCATCGTTGACGCTGGAGCAAGCGGCTTGCGCGTTCAGACCCTGCTGGCAACAAACAATGCGGTCATCACTAACGGTACCTTTGCGATTGAAAACCTTGAAATGCTCAGCGGCAGCAGCTTTGGTGATTCCATCGTCAACGTGCTGGTTACCTTGTGGGTTGGTGGAACAAATTGTGCCCTCCACGACGCCACGCTGAACATCTTTGGAATCGCTTCCGGAATTTTCCAACCAGTATTGCCCGCAACAGCGGCTACCCTGAACCTGGCCGAAGGTTCTGTGCTTCACATTGGTGGAGGCTTGACCTTAACCGCGGGTTCGCAGATCACTGTCGGCGGCTTGCCTCAAAGCCAGCTCCTTATCGACACCGGCGGAGTCCTGGCAACCACCAATGCCACTTTCGTGTTGGGCTCACCCGGTAATCATCTCATTGTGGATAATAGCGGGCTGATCCGGGTCGACGGTGGAACTCTGCAATTCGACGGCGGCATTGATTGGCACGCAAGCGGTGGAACCGGCGAGTTCAGAGCCGCTGCCGCCAATTCTTTCCTTTTTTTTGCCACCCCGTTCCATGTCGATTTGGGTGTTTCGGACGCCTTTACCGGTCCGGGAACCAACCGCTGGATTGCGGGCGCAAGCGTCGATGGCGCAGGCCAGGTCAGCGGTAACCTTGAAATCGTAGACTCGGTAAGCGGAGCCGGAACGATCGAGATAATGGGAACCACGTTCCCGGGCGGCACCTTAAACTGGAGCAACGGTTCACTCTCGTTGGCTTCAGTTAACATTGATTCAGGCGGGACAATGTTGTTCACCGGCGGCGCCGGAACCGCCCGTCGATTATCCGGCTGCACGCTCAACAACTCAGGTATGTGCTGGGTCCTGAGCGGGGATCTCCTCATGGATCAAGGAGCCGTCCTCTTCAACATGCCGGGAGCCATCTTCGAAGTACGCGCCGATGGCACCTTCTCGGGTGCCCCAGGGCCTCTGGGAGGAGCATTTCACAATGCGGGAACTTTTCGCAAAACCAGCAGCGGCACCACATTTTTCGGAACCGCCGTTCCACCGCAAGGACCGGATTTTAATAATAATGGCTTAGTCGACATCCAAAGCGGTCAATTGAATCTGCTCGGCGGCATTAGCTCCGGTGAATTTCGCTCCGCCGAGGGCACCACACTCTGGTTCTGGGGAACCACGCATACCCTCACTGCTGGCGCCAGCTTTACTGGCGCAGGCACCGTCCGCTTGCTCGAAGGGATCGCGCCGGCCGAATGGCTAATGAATGGGCCCATCACCGTCACCAGCCTCGAGTTGGGCGCCAATGGGACAATCGACGCACAGGGCACAACGAATTGGATCTATTTTGGCAGCCTGTTTGCTGACGCTAATGGAAGCCTCAACAACGGCAACTTCGCAGTCCAGACTTTCACCATGTATGGCGGCGCTGGTTTGACCAATTCCACTCTAAATGTATCTAACAGCCTGACCATCAGCGGAACCAACTGCAGTTTGAAACAATCGACACTCCGCCTCTTGCCGGCCGTATCGGCAAACATGCAAGCCCTCGCTCCCGCGACGAATGCAACCCTAAGCCTGAGCCAAGGGTCTTTGCTTGAGGATAACGGGATTTTCAAACTGGGCGAAGGGTCAGTGATCGCGGGCAGCACGGCGCCACCTCAGAGCCGGTTAGTGGTCTCGCCGGGAGCTCTCCTGCTCTCCGCCACCACCAACTCAATAAATGGTTCATCAACCAATCATCTCATTGTCGACAACAGCGGAACCATCCGCGCGGTGGGTGCCACGCTCCAGCTTGGGCCCGGCATCGATTGGAAATCGAGCGGCGGGGCGGGCGAGTTCAATACCGGTCCAACCAATTCCTTCCTCATTTTTACAGGACCTTTCCAAGTCGAGTCTGGCGTCAACAGTCTCTTTTCAGGGCCGGGAACGACCCGATGGTTGAACGGCGCCACCCTCTCTGGGGAAGCACAGATTAGCGGTAATGTGGAGATTCTAGACACAGTGACCGGAGCCGGCACGATTCATGTGCTGGGGGGCGGCCTGTTGCCAGGGGTGTTGAATTGGCTCGATGGAACATTGAGCCTCGCGGGTATCAACGTCGATCCCAGCGGGGCCCTGTTGATAAATCCGGGACCGGGAAGCAGCAGTCAAATTTCGGGGTCGCTCATTAACAATGCGGGTTCGTGCCGATGGCTTGGGCAGGGAACTATTACAGGCGGAGCTGGTGCCACTATTAATAACCTCCCTGGCGGGACCCTTGACGTGCAAACTGATGTCAACTTGTCGAATAGCGCGCCACCTTTTGTCACCATCAATAATGGCGGCCTGTTGCTGAAATCGGCGGGGAACGGTCAGAGCAGCTTAGCGGCAGATTTCCTAAATTCCGGCAACCTCGAGATCAAAACCGGCCGCCTGCGATTTAACGGAGCCTGGACGCAAACCGAAGGCATTGCCTTGATCGACGCGGGAACCATTCTCGGAGGCACAACGCTAAATGTGCAAGGCGGGACTCTGTCCGGTCCCGGGACAATTGATGCCACACTAGTAAACGGCGGGATTGTGAGGCCCGGTGGTTCGCCCGGCACGCTCACCGTGACGAAGGATTATCAGCAAACCGCAACAGGCATCTTGAATATTGAGCTCGGTGGATTTTCTCCAGGTGTCCAATCCGATCAATTAGTGGTCCGGGGCGCTGCAAACCTCGGCGGCCGATTGCAGTTGAACGTAATCAACGGGTATAATCCTCAACCGGCCGTCATCTTCCAAATCCTAAGCTGCGCAATGCAGGCAGGCAGTTTCTCCCAAATCGATCCCTCCACAGTGTCTGACACGATATGGATGCCGCGTTATAACGGCACAAATGTGACGGTTTCACTCGCCGAAACCACCTTGCTGAGCACCCCTACAGTGTCACAGGGAGTCATCACCGTTCCATTCAATACCACGGTCGGTTTCACCTATATCGTGCAAGCAACCGACAGCCTGACTTCTCCGAACTGGCGAACACTTGCCACCGTGCCCGGGAATGGGTCAATCAGAACCGTTTCGGATTCGGCTAGCGCTGCGCGTCGATTTTATCGGGTGCTGGTGCAGTAGAGCGGGATTTTTTGGCACACGCCCAATATTTTGATTGACATTTAAGGCCGGTTTGGCAGAATTTATGCGGTTTACAAGAGGATTTGAAAGCGTTAATGAGGGCAGTTGTTAATGCGCATTAGAACTTGAGATGCAATATGGCTATGCCGAATCTTTGCCCAAAAATCTTGCGCAAAAGGGAACGCTCGAAGTCCTCCTCCAGCTACGCGGTCGGGTTCACCTTGATTGAGTTGCTGGTCGTAATTGCGATCATCGCGATCCTGGCCAGCATGCTCATGTCCGCACTGGCCCAGGCGAAGGAGAAGGCCCGAGCGACGCAGTGTCGAGGCAACTTGCGACAGGTTGGGATCGCCGCCCATTTATATGCCGATGACAATCGGGATACCTACTTTTGTCTGCAGGGCGGATCGGTGATTTATGGGGGACAATGGACGATGGGACCAAATTCGACCGTGTTGCGCCAACCGACGGACTATGACGGTTATTGGGCACTCGGATATTACCAGTATTTCGCTGGAAACCGGAAACTCTTCGCCTGTCCTGATGGCAAACCAATCGATGACTTCCGCGATCTCGGCTACAATTATCCCCACGAATTCTGGGCCAATTCCACCTATGGATTATGCCAACTGTTGCTTACCCCCTATAACGGCAGCGGCTCCCAATATGGCGATTCAGACGTCGGCCCCCTCAAAACCACCAGCTATCTTAGTCCGGCGACGACAATCTTATGCCAGGATTCGTTCGAACAACTAATGGCTGGACCGGACGATTCTCTCGGCTTGTTCCCAGGACAGACCAAAATCCTCGGCAAATTTGCCGCCGGTTCGACATACGGAGCCCTGTACGGCGGCGCGGATTTAACCCTCGGCTGGTGGCGCCATAATAAAGGGTGCATGACTCTTTGGAATGGCGGTAATGTCAGCAAAATCCCTTACTCGCCCAAGGGTGTCGACTATCATTGGTACACGGGCGAAAGGCCAGACACGACGCCGACCCTGTAATTTCGCAGCGACAGAACATTTCAGAGCCCCGACCCAAGATTCGGAAGACCGAGGTGTGTGAAGCTGCCCGGCGTTCCGGCCGCTCTCTCGATTCCGAGCGGGGGCAGTTTCAGAATACATCCCCTTCCAACTTTGCTTTCGCTTTGTAATAGACCCATCGGCGGGAAAGGCGCATAAATCCCATAACGCACGGTGAATATTGCAGAAACAATGACCCGACGGGCAGGGCCTTAAACAATACAAAACCATGAACGCGTTGAGCGAGAAACTCCAACGTAGTTGGCACCTCTTCAAAAGTTCCGTTCGCGTGATTGTACAGCAGCCGAAGCTACTCGTTTTCCCAATTGTGACGGGACTGCTGACCACCGCCATTGCCTTATTCTTCCTGGCCCCAGTCGCATTGGTGTTTTTGGCGCCGCACTGGATCTCTGGCGGCACGATTCAGACCTTTGCCGACAAGGTGGGATTCGCACGTTTTTCTGACGGAGCGACCTTTAATTTCCATCTGCAACCTCTCGGCACGACCATGCTGGCCGGGATTTACCTGTTGAACATGTTCCTCGCCACCCTGGCAAGCGTTGCCTTCAACGCTGAAATCATCGAGGCATTGAGCGGTCACCCGGTCTCAATTCAACGGGGAATTGCTGTCGCTTGCCGGCGCTGGCAGTCGATTCTGCTCTGGAGCCTGGTCGCGGGCGTTGTCGGGCTAATTATCCGCTGGCTCGAAGAAAGATGGTCCTTGGTTGGCCGTGCGATCGCCGGACTGATTGGGTTGGCGTGGAGCATGGCGGCGATCTTCGCGATTCCGATTTTGGCGCGCGACAACTCAGTTTCGAATCCGTTTGCGATTCTTTCCAAATCAGCGACAACGATCAAGCGGACCTGGGGAGAAATGCTCGCAGGTTATGTCGGGTTAAAGGGTATGAATCTCATGGTGCTCTGGGCCTCGATTGTTTCTTGGATCAGCGTCGGCATTGGTGCATACCTGCTGTCGAACCCGTGGGTCCTGTTGTTATTTGGCCTCCCCTGGCTGGCGACCATCATCCTGTATAGTTATCTGACCAGCATTGCCAGCCGTGTCTACTTGTGCGCGCTTTATTTCTATGCCTCGGAGGGAGTCGTCCCGGCGCCCTATGATGAATCGATGATGGCCATGGGCTGGAAACTGAAAAAAGGATAGGCTAACTAAAGGCGCCATGAATCTGTTCTTACCCGAGCCCGTGGCTAACTAAGAAGCAGCGTTAGCAAACTGCTGCGGGCCGAGTCAGCGGATTAGGATCTCAATTCCTCGTCGCGGTCCGTTCCCGAATCCACCTCAAATCCTGATTCCTCGGAGAAGGATCCGAATGCCTGATGATTTGGCCATTGGCAACGCTTTTCCGGGTGCGCGCATCCAACCATTTGTGGGATTCGGCATGTGTATCGGCGAAAACAATCACGCCCGAATCGCGGTGCAGGCTCGACGGATAATGGAAAAAGAGATCGTCAGCCAGGTCGACCCCGAAGGCGGGTGAACAAATATTTGCTGGATTGACATCCATGAACACAAAGCGCTGCGCAGGAAGATCGGCGCCGATGTGGGAAGACTTGACATAATACCGATAGCCTGGCGTCGGGAGAAACGGTTCTTCCAGTGTGCCGGCGGGAGTGCCGACATAACAATTCATCGCATAACTGCGGATTTTCGGCGCTACATGCCCGTTGGTCGTCATCGTGGATTGATCCGCCGGACATTTGTAGATTTGAGCTGTTTTCAAGTACGGCGCGAACAAGGCATACTTGGGACTGATTATGAATTGCGGGTCAACAAAGGCGGGTAGATAAGCGTGATTGTCCCCGAGGACCCACATGTAAGGACCTG
Organism: Candidatus Limnocylindrales bacterium; assembly: GCA_035495315.1. Lineage (GTDB taxonomy): Bacteria > Verrucomicrobiota > Verrucomicrobiia > Limisphaerales > UBA8199 > DATJGF01. Next base: position 51,656 of record DATJGF010000063.1, on the reverse strand, counting down.
ACGGGCGAGGCTGGCCCGCTCCGTTCGGCACGAGCATCTCGCGATTATCGCCAGCGTACAGTGCCCAGGTTATCCCGAGCTGCTTTTGGTTGTTTACGCATTGAATGCGCAGAGCCTGGGCCTTAGCGCGAGCCAGTACTGGCAACAAAAGCGCCGCGAGAATAGCAATGATCGCAATCACCACCAGCAGTTCGATTAACGTGAAAGCAGTCCTCAGAGAAGCCGCAATTTTGACCCGTAACCCCCAGGGCTTTCGGTTGGCGCGCATGGCTTATCTTTCTTATCACAATCCCTCAATCCGTAAAAGGGGTTTCTTGCGCGCCCTTGATCTTTGGAAACCCAAATCGAATTGCGACATTATTATTGCCCATGCCTTGTGTCGTGCGGGAGTTTCCGGTCTTCCAATTCGGATTTCGCCTTTCGGATTTCGGATCTACCGTGGGTGTGCTTCCAAACGCACAGTGACGAACTCGGACATAAGCAGTAAAAAAACGTAGACGGTCACATCTGGCTGTGACTGAGTTTTGACTTGTGGGCGACGGCGAGCCTTGCGGCAAGCCGTCGCCGGCTTTTTAACGCTGGAGATCAGCAGGCAATTCACGCGATAAGCGCTGGATTGTGTGCGTCACTCCGTTCATCCTCCTCCTAACGAATGGCACTTGATGCTTTGCCCGAAGCGCCGCGAGCCCTGGCTTATCGGGACGTGTCACTCGGCTTCGTCCAAATCGTCGCCGTGGAAGCAGGTCGCGGGTTAGCGCCGTTTTATCATTTTCGAATCTTTGCAGCTGGAGTCGGCGACGTTGGGCATATTAATTTTCGAGTTGGTGACAGCGAACATGTCCGCCTGTGTGCGGGTCATATCGGGTATGCGATTGAGGAACGCTTTCGAGGCCATCACTACGCCTTGCAAGCGTGCTGTGCTTTGGCCCCGTTTGTACGCTCGATCTATACGGAGGTGATCCTGACCTGCGATCCGGATAATTTACCCTCCATCCGCACTATTGAGCGTTTGGGTGCCGTTTTTATAGAGGAGACCGCGATTCCCAAGCACGATCCGGGCTATGAACGAGGGGCACGACGAAAGCGCCGGTACAAATGGTGCCCCTGACGACACCGCGCAGATAACTTTCGGGGGGACCTTCGACGAAGCTTCAGGCATTGGCCTCGACTGCTGTCGTGGCGGGGGTTTGAGTAGGCTTGGAGGAATTGCTGGCAGGGGCTTTGCCTTTGCTTTTGGTCGCTGCTCGCTTGCGTTTCAGGTAAGCGTGGCGGCGTTTGCGCTTCTCGGCTTTGTTGTACTGCTTGCTCATATACGTCTTTACTTTCTGGGCCTAAATCGTTTGTTTGATGCACTATGATGAACCGTTGGCATCGATTCAATATCTATTTGGGAATCCTCCTCGCCCTCAGTGTCTGCGGATGCCAAACCGACAAGAAAAAAGGCCAAGATAAAAAGGTGCTCAGCACCCTTCGTTTGCACCAGGAGTTGAATCCCGATCCGATGGGACGCACACAGACGATCTCGATTTTTCGCGAACACCCGGTGCAAATGACCGTCAGCAAAGACCCCTTTTTGACCGAAGCCAATGTCAAAGAGGCCAAGGTTGTAGACACGCCGGGCGGGTTTGGTCTCAGCATCCAATTTGATCACCAGGGTTCCTGGCTGCTCGAGGAATATACCGCCGCCAACAGAAGTCGGCACATCGCTGTCTACTGCCAGTTCATGAATCCCCTCGAGCACACCCTCAATCAAGGACGCTGGCTCGCCGCGCCTCGAATTCAAACCCATATCCCCGACGGCTTGCTAATCTTTACTCCCGATGCCACCCGCGAAGAAGCCGAACGGATCGCCCTGGGGCTCAACGATGTCGCAAGCAAGCTCCAGACCGGCCAGGAAGTAAAGTGGTAACACTCCGGGGAATGGACCTAACCTATTTTAAAGTGCCGCCGGCATAAACCGGCAGGCCAATATAAATGCAACTGACACGGCGCAGCATTGCTACGATCGTCACGGCGGTTATCGTCATCTGGGCAATTAGTCTGACCGGCCTCAGGTGGCGGTATCCGCACGGCCGAAGTCATTGCTGCATTAAACTGGTGCGGCTGGCCCTCGATGCCTATGCCGATCGCCATACAGGTCATTTTCCAAGCGGTCAATCTTCACCCGAAGCCTCTCTTGGTTTGTTGTACCGCGAAGGCTTGCTCGATGCCGAAACTTTATGCGGGAAAAGCGTGCCACCTGAAATCACTCGCGAGGTTTTGGCTTCCGACCTGCTCCTGTCCTCCGAAAGTTGCGGCTGGCACTACGTTGAGCGCCTTAGCAGGTCCGATGACAAACGCCTGGCTGTCCTTTGGGACAAAGTCGGTTTGGGTCACAACGGACAACGGACCCTCCGTGGGTCACGAGAGGTCCTCATGGTGGACGGTACCATCAAATGGGTTGTCGCCAAGGAATGGGCAGCTTTTCTATCCCGACAAGATGAACTGTTCAAAAACCGTGGTATCAGCGAAAGTAATCACATGGCATCCGCAGTGGAGCAACCGCAAAGCAGAGAAAAACAGGCCGCTCCAGCGAGTTCGGTTGGCACTTCAGCACGGCTCTCCGGATCATCCGTTCAACTCCCTGTCCGGTTTCATCGTCAACAGCATGCTCTGAGCTGTGAGGCAGCCGCTCTGAAAATAGCGCTCGACTACCAGGGGGCGCATGTTTCCGAAGAGAGTATCATCAGCAAGCTCCATTTTGACAGGACGCCGCACACCAACGGGGTTTGGGGCGATCCCGACGCTGGCTTTGTAGGGAATATCGATGGCACGATGCCGCTGGACGGTTATGGCATTCATTGCCGGCCTTTGGCAGAAACAGCCCGCAATTGGAAAAAGGCTGAGCCAATCGAAAATGGGTCGATCCAGGATTTGACGCGGCACTTGGTGGCGCATCGGCCAGTGGTGGTGTGGGGCTTTATGAGCAGGGGGCAACCGATTACCTGGCACACTCCTGCCGGCAAGCTCGTTCGCGCAGCGGACGGCGAGCACGCTCGAGTCGTCTGCGGCTTTCGCGGAAGCCCTGAAGATCCCAATGGTTTTTTCATTATGGATCCCACGTGTGGCTTGGCGTATTGGCCCAAAAAGCTGTTTCTGATCAACTGGGACAGCCTGAATCGATCGGGAGTCGTCGTTTATCCCTAATCAGGAGTCTGCGGAAGGCGAACTTCCGCGAGGTGTCAGAATCCCTTGGAAAAAGTCGCTTTTCTGGTTCCCCCGAGGCCGGCCTTCCGATTTATATGGACTCCGTTGGTTTCGGGAGAGGCTGAGTACGAATCTTTTCGTTGACAACTACGAATCGTTTCGTATTATCAAACCCGGTTTCCTTGATGAAAAAGTCCCGAGCTAAACCGACCGATGCCGAACTGGCCATCCTGCGCGTGCTCTGGCAGCGCGGCCCAAGCACCGTGCGCGAGGTGTGGGATCAAATCAGCCCAACCCAAAAAACCGGGTATACGACCGTGCTCAAGCTGTTGCAGATTATGCTCGAAAAAGGGCTGGTGAAGCGGGATGCCACCTCCCGTTCCCATGTTTACGAGGCAACAGCGACTGAGGATCAGACCCAGCGACAGGTGGTCGGGCAATTGCTGGAGCGAGTATTTGCCGGCTCAGCCAGTAAGCTGGTTCTGCAGGCGTTGGCAGTAAAGAAAGCTTCGCCAGCGGAGCTCGCAGAAATACGACGGCTGTTGGATGAAATGGAGGGAGGGGAGTGAACTTTCTTTTGACTCTGACGAATCACGCGTGGGTTCATCAAGTTGGCTGGATGCTGTTGCACACGGTTTGGGAAGGGACAATTATCGCCGTTATCTTCGCCCTTTTGCGCTCAGGACTGCGCGCCCGGTCATCCAATGCGCGATATCTCCTTGGGTGCTCCATGCTCGTTCTGATGTTTGTGGCGCCCATTTTGACCGTGTTTATCATGCCGCCTGACCGCGGTATCCAACCACCAGGATCCGGAATAAGCCTTCCTTTTGGGTTACCACTCCCTTCCCATGTTTACCCGGCTACTCAAACTGTTGACCGCCCGGATTTATTTGTACAGATATCTAGATGGACCGGCGTTCTGGACGGAGTAACGCCTTGGATAATTCCCGCCTGGCTATTGGGGGTTCTAATAGGTTTATTGCGGTGGGTGCAAGGTTCGTGGTGGCTGCGACAGCTCCGGACAGTTGAGATCGGGTCGGTGGATGCCGTTTGGCTGGAGGTGCTGGAAGACCTCAAAGCACGTTTCAACCTGACCCGCCCTGTTCGCCTGATGAGCTCAGCCCTGGCTGAGGTTCCAATGGTCATAGGTTGGCTGCGGCCTATGATTCTTTTGCCCGCGGGCAGCCTCGCGGGGTTAACCCCAATCCAATTCGAGGCCATCCTCGCCCACGAGTTGGCTCACGTGCGACGTTATGACTACCTCGTCAATGCATTCCAAAACCTGCTCGAAACAGTGCTGTTCTTTCACCCTGCGGTTTGGTGGATTTCCCGCTGCGTTCGGCTCGAGCGAGAGCATTGCTGCGATGACATGGTTGTCCGTATCTGCCGCGACCGCTTGGCGTATGCGCGAGCCCTTTTCAAGCTCGAAGAATTGCGCGCAGCCTCTCCGCAACTTGCGCTGGCTGCCAGTGGTGGCTCTCTATTGCATCGGATTCGGCGCCTGATATCGCCTTCAAAACCCGGCGGGCCACTCACCGCGCGCGAATTCTGCGGATTCACTCTGCTCCTCCTCGGCTGCATTCTCGGGGCACTCGGGTGTGTGCTTCTGACCGGCACGGAGCTCTATAGCAGCGCCGCGCGTCTCAAGATTGAGCACAGCTACGCTGTGCCTTCGGCTGCAACCAGCCAGGAACAAGGCGGATTCTTTTCCGACCCGTGGTTCATCCAGACTGAATTCGAGGTCATTCAGTCCGAGCTGATCCTGGGCAAAGTCATCGAAGAACTGGATTTAGACAAGCAATGGAGCCGGCAGTTGGGCCGTGTTCTCAAGCCAGCTGAGAGTGTTGAATCGTTAAAACATCGGCTTGAACTTCGACCGGTCCGCAATACCAGCATTTTGGAGGTTCGTGCCTATGACCCCAACCCGAATCGCGCCGCCGAAATTGCCAATAAGATTGCTGAGATCTACAGAAAATACCGCGTTGACCAGGCCAGCGGGGTAAGCGTCGATAGCGACGCTCTGGCCAAACAGCTTAAGCAACAGGAACTGCTGGTAGCAGAGTCGCGAACAAAACTGAACCGGCTTCGAACCGACCTCAAGATCGACAATAAAGCCCTTGCAAATGACGCACCTAGCTTACGGTTATCCGCCGAAACGTTACGCAAGGTCGAGGGGCTCCGCTTGGAAAGCCAAGCGGAGTATGTCCGCTCGAAGGTCTTATTGGAAAAGCTGAAAACTCTCCCGTCCGATGAGCTGGCTCAAGCCATTCCCACGACCGGGATCCAAGACCCGCTGCTGCCTCCATTACTCGAGCAACTGGATCTGGCAAAGCAAAAGCTCGCTGCTTTGACCATTGAATATGGCCCCGAACATTCCGAGGTCCGGAAGATTTCCAGCCAAATTGCTGAACTTCGGGAGAGGATTAATGATCGGACAAAAGGATTCCTGCTGGGTTACTCGGCGCGAGTCGATAGTCTCGCCCAAGGTCTCAATGATCTCAGCAACGCCGTCGCCGAAGCGGCCCAGGAGGACATTATGACTGCCAACAGCACGGCGCCGTATTTTCAGGCCAAACGCGAACTCGAAGAACAAGAACGTCTCCGTCAAATGCTTCGTCTCAAGATTGAGTCGCAGAAAACCGAGACTCCACGAAATTCTCCGGTCGAAATTGTCGATCGAGCTTCGCCTGCCTCCTATCCCTCGCGCCCCAATCGTCCATTGGCCGTATCGGGGATCGCCTCCGGCGTTCTCTTGGCTCTTTGCGGCCTGGTTTTGGCCAGAAGACGGCCGCGAAAGAATCGAGAAACTGGCGTTTTAGTCAGTGCAGGGTGAACACGCCAATTTTGTGCGGCCAGCATGTGCCATGCGGTAATTATTGTCTTTCGGCCGTGCTCACTCTTCCCCGTTGACGTTCTTCTGAACTTTGCGAGGTTAAGCTAGTAATTGATCCGCGGCACACTCTTGGGAAGCCGCAATTGCGAAAGGATGAACATGAACACAGCAGTAGCAACTGAAGAGGGAAAACTCACTCGTGACGAAATGATCCACCTGCTCAACGAAGACCTCGCTCGTGAGTACCAGGCGGTCATTGCTTATGTCGTCTACAGCCAAACGCTGAAAGGCGCGCCATACACCGACATCGCTAAAGAACTCGAAGCCCATGCCGCTGAGGAATTGTCTCACGCCCTCAAAATAGCGCGCCAAATCGACTACTTCGGCGGCGAACCGGAGGTGCATCCAAAAGAGGTCAGGACGTCCGATGATCCACGCCAGATGCTTCAATTCGATTTGGAAAATGAACGCGTGACGATTCAGAATTATCGCGAACGAATCCGGCAAACAGATGCGATGGGCGAGTTTGCCCTCAGCGAAGTTCTGCGCGAGATCATCGTCCAGGAGCAGGAACACCTGATGGACCTCGCCGATGCGCTGGGCATCCAGGCCCCCGAAATCGACTAGACTCACGTAACACAGAGTTTCACTCTGCTGTACCGCAGACTTTCGGTCTGCTAGTTTGCGAAGTCTGCGAGATCGCCGCACGCGCCGGGACTTACCATTTGATCCCTCCTGCAGGTTGAAAACCTGCGATACAGCAGAGTGAAACTCTGCGTACAACTCTACAACAGATCTCCGTCCTCCAACGCCAGGCTCAGCTTAATCATGTAATACAGGTCAGCCCGGCAAAACGGCAAGTCCACTCTCCGGCTTAATTGCTCACCGGAAGCCTGCTTAAGCCATTTCAGCGCTCTAAATGCGCTCAGGGCAAAAACCGGCGGATCAACGAAATTTTCACCGAAATGCACCTGCCGTTCCTCACCTGCCAGATGCCAGGTAGGACAAAGCGAGTCGAAAGTCTGCCAAACCCTTTCGACGGCCGCCGGTGCTTGAGCGCGCAGCAACTCTGCAATTTCCGGAGTCAAATCCTGAAACAGACCAAGAGTGTGCCGATGAGGCGCAAGCGCCAGAAAAATGCCGTCCCCCTTTCCAATAAAGGCGTCCAGCTCAGATGACCCATTGAAGGTCTTCAGAGTCCCTTTCTCGGTCGCTCGTTTCCACCAGTCGACCAAAGCCTGCGCCGTCGCATCTGCCTTTCCTCGAGCTTGCGCCGCCAACTCCAGAGCTCCGGCTTTCTTAGCAATTCGACTGAACACCCACAGGGACGCAAGATAACGATTAGCAAATTCATCGCCTTTGTCAGGATCGAGGTGCCAATGCGATGCGTTAAAATCCTCGTAGGCCGCTTTCAATTCGGGCCAACGCTCGAGGATGAATTGCTCTTGTTTGCAACGCTGCGCGAAAAACCAAACGCTCTGCAGGTTCCCAAACGGGTGCGGCCGTTTGTCGCTGGCCAGGCGTTCGCAAAAATCGGTCGGCACCCAAAACCATTCCCGCCGCAGCCCATCCTTCAAGGAATACCATGCCTTCGAGGTGAAAGGCGGATGATTCGTCCATTCCGAGCGGAGCAAAACCAGTGATCCTGACCGCAATTCAGGGGGCAGGTGCGGATAGGCCCAGGCTATCGTTTCAAACAATTCGCCACTGTTATCAAAAGAGAACACACGCCCGGCGAGGCCCGGATCGGTGAACAGAGGCGCCCAGCGGTTCGTTAACAGCGACTTCGCCGTCTTAACGAGTTGGCGGCGGAAAGTTTCTCGATCCAGACCCGGCGATTTTGGCGCGACCGAGGTCGGCACATCCTTCTGAATCGCCACAGGTTCAACCCGATTGGGTGCTGCTCCGGGTTCTTCGGGCGCGAGGCACAAAATGCGACTTCCCGATTGCCAGTAAATGCGTTCGCCTACCACCGCAACCCCACCGCGGGCCGGTCCATGCCATTCGTTCCGCGCCCACGAGGGATTGCGGAATCCACCAAAGGTATCCCGCTCCCCGCAAATCGGGAATAATTGGCTTTTTGTAAGATCGAATCCGCTCAGTGTGCCCTGGTGAATAATGATCGCCGTCCCGCCGGCAACAAGAAAGTTTTGACTCTCGTCAGCAGTGCCCCAGAAACAATTCCAGTGTGGTTGCCTGCCCTGTTGATGGAGCAGCGGAGCAATCCGATCGGTGGCGAGATCGAGCAGGCCCAGGGCGACGAGCGGCGCAACGCCTTGATTCCAATTCCCGTAGGCGCTGCGGTAAAATAGAAGGAGACCACCGTCCGCTGTTTGCGCCGGTTCGGCCCCGACACCTTGGCAGCCGCCGATCCACAACACCGGCGCAATCGACGCTTCTTTGCCGGTCTCACCGTCCAGGACGAAAAATGTCCGTGCGGAGCGGTCATCCTGCACATAACGGACAATCGCGGCCTGCTCTTTGGCCCATAACTCGGGGGTGCCGTGCACGGCGTCGCTCCTTATCCACTTATCAACTTTTTCCCAACTGCTGTCGTCTACGCCGGCATTGCGGCACAGCATCGTCCGATCGCGGGCGATTCTCTGGCCCATATTGAGGACCGGATTGGTCCGCAAAATAACGAACCGGCGGCCATTGTGACGTATCACGACCGGGTAATAGTCGCGGGCGGTCTGACCAGTCAGCGGTTCGGAACTCCAGGCGAGCTTGCCGTCCTCGGCCCGAAAACAACGGACCTTCAAATCTTCAGCCGTAATATAGACCAGGCCCTCATCGATCGCCGCCGTTTGCCGAATTGGCACTCCAATTGATTGGCGCCACCGGACTCTTCCACCTTTGACGGACACCGCCAAGAAATCTCCACTGCGAGTGCCGATGTAGATCACCCCGTCGGCAATCTCAGGCGCAGCCGATAAGCCTCCCGTTCCGGCAGCCAACCGCCACGCGAGTTTGCCGCTGTTGATTTCCAGTCCATAGAGCTGGCCATCGGTGCTCGCAGCACAGACGACGCTTTCGGCGACGGCCGGAGATTGGAGAAACGGGCCGCGTGCTTGAAAACACCAGAGCGCATTACCGGACGCAACGTCCAGTGCATAAACCTTTCCGGCATGAGTCGCGACGAGGAGCTTGCCGTCGCTGACGATCGGTTCCATCGCCGTGCCAAGGCGTTCCCCTTCAATTTCACGTGCCCAGATCAGCTTGTAAGGTGGTTTCAGTTCAGTCGGAACAAAACCATTGTGCTGCGCATTCCCGCGAAGCATCGGCCAATCCGCGCCCCACGCATTTGCACCCAAAAGGCCAAGCCCTAACCAGCTGGCAATTCCGCAGACAGCGGTCATGAAATTCTCGAGCCTCAGGCCAAGCCCGCCTTAGAAGCAAGCATTTCTTGCGCGGTTGGAACTTGAGTCTTCATTACGTTTCACGTTTCACATTTTACGCCCTACGGAACACGTAACACGGAACACGCTCCCCCTTTGTAGTGTTTTACCTGACAACTCGATTAGTGGTTTCCCCGACAGACAATCCCGAGCAAACTTGTCATCTTTGTTAAGCAGCAGAGCTATGAAAGGAATCCTATGAAACAGAGCTTCGGAACGATATTCCTGATCGCCGGCGCACTTTTCGGCACCGCATTTTCTATCTACGGTCAGAGTCTGGATCTGATTTCTACAGTTGATCCCGCCCCAGGCCCGGCCCCGGGCGGTGGCGGAGATTCCTTTGCCAGCGTGATCAGCCCGGACGGACGTTACGTCCTGTTCGCCAGCACCGCTAATAACCTCGTCGTCATGACCAATAATCAACCGATACCGGCCTCAATTCCGGCCAATCTCAATGCCTATTTGCGGGACCGTGTCAATAAAACCACGACCTTGATCAGCGTCGACCTCACCGGAACGATGGGCGGAGACGGCGATTCGTTGCCGGTAGGTGTCTCTACCAACGGTCGTTACGTTCTGTTCGAGAGCACCGCAAGCAATCTCGTTCCCGGTGATGATAACTTTGCGACCGATGTTTTCGTGCGCGACGTGGTTAAAGGCACAACCACGCTCGTGAGCGCCAACGTCGACGGCTTCCCGGGAGATGACAGCTCAGACAATTCGGCCATGACTCCAGATGGTCGCTACGTCGTCTTTGTCAGCGCGGCGGATGATCTCGTCGACAACGACACCAACCAAATTCCAGATATTTTTGTCCGTGACCTGCAAACCGGCACTACCGTGCTCGCCAGCGCTGGCGCGCTATCCACCAACAGCATTTCGCCCATCGGGGGGTCCGATGCTCCGGATATCACACCTGACGGACGCTACGTCGTTTTCTACAGCACCGCGACCAATCTCGTCCCCGGTGTCCCTCCCGGCGGTGATGTTTATGTGCGGGACCTCATCAGTCAAACCACCACTTGGGCCAGCATCGGCGCACGCGCCGCCATCTCCAACGCATTCCATTCCACGACCGCTGTCTCTTACAACCAGGCGATCAGCGCTGACGGACAATTCGTCGCCTATGAGACCAGTTCCGGCGCTAACACCACTGCGAGTTACTCTGGCCTGATTCTGCGTTACAATCTGGCCACCGGCGTGACCGATCTGGTCTATACTAACGCTACCGCAGTCAATTCCGCTTACGAGTCTGCCCGCAGCCTTACTCTCACCCCCGATGGCCGGTTCATTGCCTTCATCGCCAATACGAATGATTCCTCTACTACTTGCGTTCAGCTGTGGGACGCTACCACCGGGATCTCAACGCTCGCCAGCGGCGATTCAAATAATGGTGTGCAGCCGAATTCAACCTGCGATTGGCCGTTGGTGGATCCGAGTGGCCGATTTGTGGCGTTCCTCAGCAACGCAACAAACCTGACCACGAATCCACTCGTGGGTGATTACCACCTCTACCGCCGTAATATGCAGACCAGCTCGACTGTGCTCGTCGATGCCGACACCAACGGTGTCGGCTCTCCCATCAGCTTTGCCACCCTCGCTCAGATGACCGCCGACGGTCGGTGGATTACGTTCGACTGCAGCGATAGCCAGCTCGTACCGAACGATCGCAATCGGGCCTATGATGTCTTTGCTCGCGACCTTGTAACTGCCACCACTGAATTAATCTCGGCACATGATCCGGCATTGCCCTGCATTACTGCGAATGGACCTAGTCTATTGGCGGCCACCTCCGTCAGCGCGGATGGCCGTTTTGTCGCCTTCGCCAGCGAGGCCGAGAACCTCACACCAAATGACACGAATGGCGTGCGCGACATTTTCGTGCGCGACCTCGCCACCGGCAAAACCCAACTCGTCAGCGTCGACACGAATGGTTTCAGCGCCGACGGTGCCTCCACTGAGCCAGCCATCAGTCTCGATGGGCGCTATGTCGCCTTCAGCTGTTATGCAGATAACCTTGTGGCCGGCGACAATAATAAGGCCCAGGACGTATTCCTCCGTGACCTGCAACTCGGCGTTACGACGTTGGTCAGCGTCAATACGAATGGGACCGGGAGCAACGGCGGAGCAGCCTACTCCCCCATCGTGAGCAGCAATGGTCGCTATGTCCTGTTCCGCAGTTTGGCCAGGGATCTTGCTTCAGGCGTCTTCAGCGGCGAGAACCTGTTCTTACGCGACATGCAAGCCTCGACGACGTATGCGCTAAGCACATTCGGTGTCAACCAGCTTGTTCCATCGATGACGCCGGACGGTCGGTTTATCCTGTATGCTGCGTTACCGTCGTTCGCATACTTAAACTCAGCGCTGTATCTTTGGGATTCGCAAGCCGCTAATCGCGTTTACACAAATAATGTTGTCGCTAATAGCGGCTCACTCTCTGCGATAGCGCTCAGCGCAGATGGCAGTCGCATCGCATTCTCTGCCGTCACGAATGCGGTCTCGGCCATACAAACGGTGGACCTGGCCACAGGTCAGACTACACTGCTCGATTCGAGCGGTTCCGACAAATGGTCGGGCCTCCGGCTCAGCGCAGATGGCAGCAGGCTCGCCTGTCTGAAAACCTCCCGACCGATCGGCACAAACCAGGTCTATGTCTATGGTTTAATGACCGGCACAAATCTGCTCGTCAGCCATGCTTTTAACTCCCCTCTGCCTGCCAACGGTGCATCGGATTCCGTCGACATCAGCTCCGATGGCCGGCTTATGGCCTACAGAAGCTTTGCCAGCGATATCGTTCCAGGAGATAGCAACGACCTGCCTGACATTATTGCATATGACACCCAGACCGGGCTGAACTCCCTCCTGAGCAGCAGTCGCCTTGGCAATTTCGCCGCCGACAACCGGTCGCTTAGCCCCGTCTTCAGCGGCGACGGACGCACCCTCTGCTTTGTCAGTTGGGGTTCAGACATCGTCCCGCTGGATTTCAACTACTCGAGCGACGTATTTGCCTACACATTCCTATCGGCCTCGCTCCTGGCCGATCAAACTCTGGGCCACGGCCCCTGGATCGCCTGGCCCAACACTCAAGGAAAGAATTATCGTGTGCAGTTCAAGAACGGCACCAGCGATCCTCTGTGGCATGACCTGCCAGGCGCCGTCACGAACCTCGGGAATAGGGCCTATCTACAGGATACTACGCCCGCACCCATCCAAAGGTTTTACCGTATAACGTCCTTTTGACATTAAACATAAAAGTAGATTCTTATGAACTTGCGAGTTTCGCCTCCAACTTCGTGCGGCGAAATTCTCATTAACACCTCGCTTCAGCGAGGTGTTGGATGGCGCAAAATGCTCGAGAACCGCTTCAGCGGTTTCTATGCCTTCACCCTTATCGAACTCCTCGCGGTCCTTGCCGTGCTCACCTTGCTCGGCTCCATGCTCGCTACCGGCCTGGCCCGCACGCGGCCTTATAGCGCGTCCGCTCAATGCCTAAACAGCCTCCGCCAGCTTACTCAAGCCTGGCGCCAGTATAGCGAAGATCATAACGAGCTCTTGCTAACTTACGGTGCTCCGTCCGCTACCTGGACCCAATTCGGCAGAACCAATTGGGTCCAGGGTAACCTGAGCTTTTATAATAATCCAGGCAACTGGGATCCACACATCTACATTTATACCAGCCCCATGTTCCGCTACACAGGACGAGACCCTCTCGTTTTTCGCTGCCCCGCCGACCAATCAACCATAGCCACGGCAGACGGCTCTCGCAAACCGCGCGTGCGCAGCCGGTCGATGAGTCAGGCCTTCGGCGTCGGTGAGTGGCTGGACTCGAGTGGCGGGACTTCTCCGCTCGCAAAAAACTGGCGCGTTTATCGGCAGTTGACGGACATTGTGCTTCCGGCGAAAACCTTTGTTTTCTCTGATGAACACCCCGACAGTATGAACGATGGCACATTGGCCTCGACCTGTACCGGAAACCAACCTTCAGATCCGCCCACAGCCTCGTATATCATCGATTACCCCGCCAATTACCACGACGGCGGCTGTGGACTCTCATTCAGCGACGGCCATTGCGAAATTCACAAGTGGATTGGTTCGAGAATCAGGAACGCCCCAATCACTTACGATAACAATATTATATTAAGGGTGCCTGCCGACGATTCCTGGGTCGATATGCACTGGCTTGCTGAGAATACTACTGTCAGGACTCGCTGATATTTTACGCATTGGCTTTGAAATGCATTATTTCAGACGCCCAATCTTGATGTTCTGAAAAAGCCTCGGTAGGTAGTAATACTTTTTGAGCCGTTAAAGTCACAAATATGCAAGCACGTCCGGGTCAATACTGCGCTCAGTGTCACGGCTCTGGTTTGCCGCGCTTGCAAGTAGAAGTAAACAAATTATGAAGACTCGACCCTTAGTTCGCAGGCCGCAGCCTCTCATTAACACCTCGCTTCAGCGAGGTGACAGACGGCGTAAGGTGACCTCGAACCGCTTTAGCGGTTTTCGCCACGGCTTTACCCTCCTGGAACTTCTGGCGATCATCGCCATGATGGCCCTCCTCAGCTCCGTTTTCGTCATAGGTTTGGCGCGCACGAACCCCTATAGCAAATCCACCCAATGTGTGAACGGTCTACGCCAATTGACGCTCGCCTGGCGACTATATGCCGAGGACAATCGCGATGTCTTGTTAACCTGTGCGTCGTTGGCTGGCCGCGTGAGATGGGTCGCGGGCAACGTGGATTTCAGCTCGGCACAGGGCAATTGGGATCCGGCCGTTTATATTAATACCAGTCCCATGTTTCCTTATTGTGGCGGCAACGCTTCAATTTTCCGTTGCCCTGCTGATGGCGCCACGCTGATATCCAACAGCATCAGAGTCCCTAGGGTGCGAAGTCGATCCATGAGCGAGGTGTTCGGTACCGGAGAATGGCTGGATAAGAATTTTAACTTGACGCAACGTATCTGGCGTACTTACAGCAGCTTCTCCAGCATTATGCAGCCGGCTCACACTTTTGTATTTTTGGACGAGCACCCCGACAGCATCAACGACGGCTCGTTTGCCTCCGCGTGCACGGGTAATCAGCCCGCCGATCCTCCGGGCAGCTCTTCCATTATCGATTTTCCCGCCAATTACCACAACCAGGGGGCCGGTCTATCCTTCGCTGATGGTCACGCGGATATTCATCGCTGGATCGGGACAAAAGTCGGCAGGGCACCTATTACTTACACGGGTCAAATTGCATTAAATGTTTCTGCGAGCGATTCCTGGGTGGATATGCACTGGCTCGCCCAAAACACCACCGTCCGCTACTGACCTTCAGCAGAAGAGTCGTATGAGGCCATGCACTCGCGATCAGCAAGCCGGCCTTCGGGAACGGCTTAGAGTGAGTGCTTTTTCGCCCATCGAACTGGCGACTCTGCTGTTCACCGTTTCACTCCTCTCCCTTCTGGTCCTGGCAACGACCGCCGGGACCAGACAGAATGCAGGCGCTATACGCTGCTTAAATAATCATAGACAGCTCGCCTTGGCCTGGCGGATGTACGCCGAGGATAACCGCGGCAAGTTGGCCTGCAATCGCGATGGGGGTAACGCCGGAAAAAGCGCGGCGGACGCGTCCTGGGTCGGGGGGTGGCTGGATTACACTGCAAACCAGGATAATACCAATGTCAGCTTATTAATCGATCATAACCAGTGGCCCTACGGCGCCTACTTCGGACCGTATATAAGGTCGGCTTCCGTTTTCAAATGCCCTGCCGATCCTTCGATGGCACACGTCGCCCCAGGCAAGCTATTACCTCGTGTGCGCAGTGTCTCCATGAACAATTACATGGGCCAGAAATCCCGCACGTGGACCACCCCCAGCAGCTACTCGCTCTATGGAAACATCGAGCAGATAGGCGCACCGGCGCAATTATTTGTTATAATGGACGAACGGGCGGACAGCATCAACGAGGGTTGTTTCATGACCAATCCCGATACCCGATGGAACATCATCGATTATCCCGGTAATTATCATGAGGGCGCCGGTACCTTCTCATTTGCCGACAGCCACGTGGAACTCCACAAGTGGAAAGATCGCCGAACCACCCCTACCTTAATCCCCGACGTCCTTATTCCTCTAAACAGGACCATACTCAACGACGTCGACATTGATTGGCTCGACGAGCACACGAGCCAGTTAAAATAAGACGGTTGTTCTCTTTGGGTTCTTCGTGCCCTTTTGTGGCAATTCCTCCTTTTAACGCGTTAATGTAATAACGCTTTAAAGCGATTCGTCATTCGTTATTCCGGCTTTCCTGGCCCCTTCAACGTTTAATTTTAACGTTCCAACAGGGGTTACCTGGGCATTTCCCCGCTCTGCGCCCGGTCATGGTTCCACTTAATCGCCAATTGCAGCAGTTCGCTGCCATCCTTGAGGTGCAACTTCTCCTTTAGTCGCGAACGATAGGTCTCAACCGTCTTGATATCGACGTGCAGCCGCTCCGCGATGTCGCGCGTGCTCAGACCAATGCCGGTCAGTTCAAACACTTGCAACTCACGATCGGTTAAACCCTCGGTCAACGTGTCAGACGTAGCCTGCGGGTTGGCCATCACGCGGCCGAGCACCGATGAGGCGATCTTGTCGCTCAAGTAGATGTCGCCGCCCAGCACGCGACGGATCGCTGCGACGATGTTGCGCGTGGCTTGTTGTTTGGTGATGTAACCACGCGCCCCGGCTCGCAAGGCACGTTCGGCATAGACCTGCTCGTCCTGCATCGAAACAACGAGGATCAGCAACCGCGGCCAGCGCGCGTGCAGGTCCTTGATCAGTTCCAGACCGCTCGAATTCTTCAACAGCAGGTCGACGACTGCCAAAGCCGGAAGCGTTGCCTCGGCCGCTTGCAACGCGTCATGCCGTTCGTCCGCCACGGCACACACCACCAGGTCGCGCTCCTTATTGATCGCCTCCGCCAGGCCATCGCGCACTACCGGGTGATCGTCCACCAGCAGAATCGGTGTTTTGGTAGGGTGCTCGGCTTGCGTCATAACGTCTGCGGCACGCGGCATGATACTAAAGTCCCGCACGTATCGCTATGCAAACTCACCGTACCCCCAATCAGCCGCGCCCGGTATTCCATAATGTGCAGCCCCATCCCCTCCTTGCCAGTTGGCTTCTTGCTCATGTCGATGCCTTTCCCGTCATCTTTGATCTCGAGTAATGTCTCGCCACCAGCCCGACTCAGGCGAATCGTAATGCTGCGCGCCCCACTGTGTTTGAGCGCGTTGTTCACTGCTTCCTGAGCGATCCGGTACAAATGCGTCGCCGTCGCGACGTCGCAGCCGGGCGCGTCGGCACCAGGTTCACAAACGCAACCCACGCCATAGCGTTCGCTCGCCCCAATCGCCATCTCTTCCAGCGCTGATTGCAACCCTTGCGTGCTCAACCTGACCGGATAAAGTCCGCGGCAGACGCGGCGGGCCTCGTCGATCGCATCATCGAGCAGCTTCCCTATTTTGCCCGCAGCCCCGGCCGATTCGGAACGTTGCTGTGAGACCAATGACTCCTCGAGCGAATTCAGCGCGAACCCCATCCCAATCAACTGCTGGCACAACCCGTCGTGCACGTCTTGCCCAATCCGTGCTTGCTCGCGGTCGCTGATCTCCAGAATCTCCCGCTGCAACCGTGAACGCTCGGTGACGTCGTGGGCAACGGCAATGAAACCCGTTGGCGTGCCATCGCTCTCCTGCAGCGGCGCAAAGCGACATTCGAATACGGTCGAGGCGAATTCGAGTGTCGAACTGAACTCTTCACCTTTCAAAGCGCGATGCACATTCCGCAGCATCAGGGGAAAATCGCGATATACCTCGTCGGCTGATTGGCCTATATGCTCGCCTGGTTTTGCTCCCATGGCGGCCAGAGCCTGGCCGTCTTCAAACGTGATCACGCCGTTGGCATCAAAAGCCAGCAGCGCAATCGGCGCACTATTGACCACCGTGCGCACGTGGGCCTCGCTGCGGCGTTGGGCAGTCTCAGCCCGAATGCGGGCAATCGCTCCCGCGACCTGAGATGCAATCATTTCGAGCCCGACGCGAGTCCTCGGCGGTATTTCGGTTTGCCCATACGAACCTAGCGTCAGCATCCCCAGCACCGCTCCCTTGTGCTGCACCGGCACTACCGCCAGCGCCTGCAGCCCCTCGCTACCCCACAGCACCTCCAGGTTGCGCGGCATTTGATCCTGTCGCACATACGTGCTTTTCCCCGTCAGCGCTAAACGTGTTTCAACCGCATCGGCGCGATAATGCGAGATTCGCTTCAAAAACGCGCCCGATAACCCGCAGTGGGTCTCCAGATTTAGCGTGCCGGTGCGGTTATCCAGCAAGTAAACACCACCGCAGTCAATGCCCTCAAGTTGCATCGCGATCTCGAGCAAGCGATCCAGTGCAAAGTTCAAATCACTCGTCGAACTCAGCGCCGCACCGATATCGCGCTCGGCCTGCAGCAACTGCTCGGCTCGTTTCCGCTCCGTTACGTCCTCCGCAATTCCCACCAGGCGATAAACCGCTCCATTCTGATCTTTTACCGGAAACGCGCGATCATGCACCCACCGGACAGCGCCGTCAGTGCGCTCAACCCGATATTCTTCATCGTACTCGCCGTGGATTTGCCGGTTCAGCATGCCACGAGTCACCCGCTCTCGATCCTCGTGATGGATCCCCTCCAGCCACTCGCTCGGCGCACGATACAGCGCGTCACACGACCGCCCCCACACCCGCTCGAACGCAGGACTGACGAATTCCACCTCCCGCTTGAGCGGGTCCGTCACCCAAAACACATCGGTAATATTCGTAGTCAGCTGTTTAAAAAGCTGCCCCGCCTCGAGCAGCATCTCGCTCGTTTCTTTGTGTTCCTCGACCTCACGCTGCAAACGTTCCGTGCGCTGCTGGACGGTTCGCTCCAAGTCACGAGAGTCTGCGCCGATTTTCGCCGCGCACCAACCAATCATCGCAAATGCAGTCAACCGGACCGCCGAATTGGTGACGAAAACCGATTCAATCGGACGTCCGTTTCCACCCGCCTCGGCCAAATACAAAAATACACCCGACGCCATTAAGCAAAGTAATGCGCCTTCAACTCCTGCAAGCCATCCCACCACCACGCAGCCCAGCAAATAAAAATAATCGAAATGGAGTTCTCTGAACGCGTTGACATTGACCCAGCCGATTACCCCAATCCAAACCAGCCCGATCAGCACCGTCGCGAAACGGTTCCTCACACTTAACGCCTCGGCCGCTTCGAGCCATTGCTTGGCCCCGGCAGTTAACCCCTTGTCAGGGGGAGTTGTTGTTTTGGTCCTCCCGTCGAGATTTTCACTGAGCTTTTGCATAAGCCGGCACGCAGGCACGAGCTCTGATTCGGCCCGTCCGCCTGCGCGCCTACGGTGCCAAAAATAAGCGCCAACCTGAAGCAAAATTCCAGCCGGCAATTGTAGGAGTCGACGTAAGGAGACTTGTAAACCAAATCGGGATTCAAGCCTGATCCGATTTTCAGTTGACAGTAGGAATACTACCAAATTACAAGAGCGTTGCTGATGACCTCATTTGAAATTCCCTTATCACTACTTTGATTTATGAGCTCCCCACAAACCCAAAATCCGGCTCCCATTTTCACTTTCAACATCAACCGCCGTCGCTTTCTCAAAGCCGCTTCGGCAACCCTCGCGCTGTCGGCTCTCGGCATGGAGGGCGTAGAACTGATGAATCAAAAGCCCAAACGCGTCGGCCTGATCGGTACGGGCTGGTATGGCAAAAGCGATTTGTTCCGTTTGATCCAGGTCGCCCCGGTGGAGGTGGTCTCCTTGTGCGATGTCGACAAACAAATGCTCTCCGAGGCAGCTGAATTGGTCAGCCAACGGCAAAAATCCAAGAAAGAGCCGCGCACGTATTCCGATTACCGTCAGATGCTGAAAGAGAAGGACCTCGACATCGTACTGATCGGAACGCCCGATCACTGGCACGCGCTGCAGATGATTGCCGCAGTCGAGGCTGGCGCAGACGTCTATGTGCAAAAGCCGATCAGTGTCGACATCTCCGAGGGCGAAGCGATGCTCGCCGCGGCGCGCAAACATAATCGCGTCGTCCAGGTCGGCACTCAGCGCAAGAGCACGCCGCATCTCGTCGAAGCCAAAAAGAACATCGTCGAAGCCGGGCTCCTCGGGAAGGTTTCGCACGTCGAACTCTGCTGCTATTACCATATGCGGGCCAACGGCAACCCGCCGCTGAGCCCCGTGCCGGATTATTTTGATTATGAAATGTGGACCGGCCCCGCGCCGCTCCGGCCTTATGACACGATTCCCCACGTCCGATGGTGGCGCACATTCATGGAATACGGCAACGGGATCGTCGGGGATATGTGCGTCCACATGCTCGACACCGCGCGCTGGATGCTGGGCCTCGGCTGGCCAAAGCGCGTCGGTTCCACTGGCGGCATCTTCTTGCAGAAAGAAGGCAAGTCGAACATTAGTGACACCCAGACCGCTACCTTCGAATACGATGATCTCACCGTTGTCTGGCAGCATCGCACCTGGGGGACGCCCGCCGATCCCAAGTATCCGTGGGCTCTAACCCTTTACGGCGACAAGGGCACACTCAAGGCCAGTGTAATGAGTTACGATTTCGTTCCGGAGGGCAAAGGAGAAGGCATTCACAAAGATTGCGTTTATGAGCGTGAGCAATTCCCCGAGGACGTGACCGAAAAGGATATTGAACTCCATGCCGCGCCCGCGACCCGGCACCACATGCTCGATTTTCTCGCTGCCATTGAGAAGCGCAGCCGCCCGGTCGCTGATATCGAACAAGGCCATATTTCGACCGCCAGTTGTATTCTTGCAAATTTATCGATGAAAGTCGGCCGTCCGCTCGTCTATGATCCCACCAAGCGGCAGATCGTCGGCGATACACAGGCAAATAAACTGCTGCGGCGTCCGTATCGCGGTCCCTGGCAGCACCCAGTCGCGTAGCGTCAGGCGTCTCGCCTGACGTAGAGGGCGGCGTCCCGCCGCCCGGCTGGAACTCGTTCCGTCGGGCAGGATGCCCGGCTCTACGGCCGGCGAGACGCCCACCGCTACCGCAGTTTTTCGGACAAGACAAAAGCGCAACTTGCGCTTATACTTAGGATTACTATCGGACATGGCTCAGCCACAGGCATATACGCTTCGCCCGCCGACGCGCTTGAGCGCGCTTATCTTCATTTCTTTGGCTTTCATTGCCCCGTTCGTCTCTTGCCCCGCCAAAGAAGCCTCCCCCCAATCCCTTTATCCCAAGCCCATCGAGCAGGTCCTGACCACCTACTGTTTCGACTGTCATGGCGACGGAATGGAAAAGGGGAAAGTCGCGTTTGACCAATTCGAGTCGCGCGAAGCGATGCTCGCCCGGCGCGATCTGTGGATGATGGCACTCAAAAACCTGCGCGCCGGAATTATGCCGCCGCAGAAAAAATCTCGACCCGACGCCGCCGAGCAGCATGCCCTCGAGCAGTGGATTAAAACCGTCGTCTTTCAAATCGATCCCGACAACCCCGACCCCGGACGCGTTACCATCCGCCGCCTCAACCGGATCGAGTACCGCAATACCATCCGTGACCTCACCGGCTTCGATTTCAAAGTCGAGGAGGAACTGCCCCCCGATGACACCGGTTACGGCTTCGACACGATCGGCGATGTTCTTACTCTTTCACCCTTGCTCCTGGAAAAGTACATGCGCGCAGCCGAAACTATCACTGCCGACGCCGTGCCCAGGAGCCTCCGCGTCCCACCGGAACAAACCCTGGCCGGAGCTGATTTCCATTCCGCTTCCGCCAGCAGCTCCGAGCGGCTGAGCTTTTACGACGAGGCCACCCTCACCCATAAATACAACGCCAAACAAAGCGGCAAGTACCAGCTCACCTTTGATGTCGAGGTGCTCGGACAATTTGAGTTTGATCCTGGCAAATGCACCGTCACTTTCAAAGTCGATGACACCACGCTCGGAAATCGGGAATTCACCTGGCACAATGGCAAGAAATTCAAGCTCGACTTCGACCAGAAGCTGGACGCCGGCGAGCACGAATTGAGCGTCCAGGTGCATCCCGAAACCCCCGCCGTTGAAAAAAAGAACTCGCTCGACCTGCGCCTTCGCCAGGTTCGTCTCCGCGGCCCCGTCGACGCGGATACGGGAACCAGGCCAAAGAATTTTGACCGCTTTTTCTGGAAAGATCCTCCAACCGGGCGCGCGGATCGCCGAACATACGCGCGTGAAGTCCTGACTCGTTTTGCCAAAAAAGCCTATCGCCGACCGGTTGAGCCAAAGACCGTCGAGCGGCTTGTCGCCCTCGCCGAAGAAACCTATTCACGCCCGGGCAAATGCTTTGAAGATGGCATCGCCGAAGCCATCATTCCGTTACTTGCTTCGCCGCGCTTCCTGTTTCGTGTCGAAAACGTCGAGCCCGACACAGCCCGGCAGAAATACCCCCTCTTGGATGAGTACGCGCTGGCTTCCCGGCTGTCGTATTTTCTCTGGTCCACCATGCCTGACGATGGACTGATGGGATTGGCCGACCGCCACGAATTGCGCAAAAACCTCGATGGCCAGGTCAAACGCATGCTGGCGGACGGCCGCTCAAAAGCGCTGGTCGAGAATTTCGTCGGCCAATGGCTGCAAATCCGCGACCTCGAAGGCATCAACATCAATGAGCAAGTTGTTCTGGCGCGCGATCGCGGCGAGGACCGCGAGCGCGAACGCCGCATCCAGCGTTTCCGCACATTGAACGCCATCCCGGAAGAAAAGCGCACGCCCGAGGAGGCAAAGGAACTCAAGGATTTGATCGAGCAACGCAAGCGACGCTCGCAAAACAAAGATAATATCGAATTGGACGGTGACCTGCGCCGCGCGATGCGCGATGAAACCCAGATGGATTTCGATTACGTCATGCGCCAGGACCGCAGTGTCCTCGAGTTCGTCTCCAGTGATTACACATTCCTGAACGAGCGATTGGCGCGCCATTACGGAATCACCAATGTCACCGGCCACGAAATGCGGCGAGTCACGTTGCCTCCGGACAGCCCCCGCGGCGGTGTCTTAACCGACGGCTCGATCCTCATCGTTACCTCAAATCCTACGCGCACCTCGCCCGTCAAACGCGGCCTGTTTATCCTCGATAATATCCTGGGCATGCCGCCCCCTCCGCAGCCGGCAAATATACCGCCGCTGGAAGCGAGTGAAAAAGAATTCTCCGATCATCAGCCCACCTTGCGCGAAACACTGGAAATGCATCGCAATAAACCGCTCTGCAGCTCATGCCATAACCGCATGGATCCTCTGGGCCTCGCCCTGGAGAATTTCAACGCGCTCGGTATGTGGCGCGATTCTGAACGCAGCGTTCCGATTGATGCCGCCGGCAAGCTGATTACCGGCGAAACATTCAACGATATCCGTGACGTTAAACAGGCACTCGCCGGACGCCACCGACTCGACTTCTACCGTTGCCTCGCCGAAAAGCTAATGACCTTCGCCCTCGGACGCGGCACTGAGTACTACGATGTCGAAACTGTTGACCGCATCGTCGAGCGGTTGGACAAGGAGAACGGACGCTTTTCCGCCTTGCTGATGGGCGTCATCGAAAGCGCCCCGTTCCAACGCACCCGGAACCCGTCCCAAAAACTTGCCAGCGATTCGCGTCCCGCAAAAACTGTGCTAAAATGAACCCAAACTCATGAACTCGAAACAACCCGTATCCGAGCGCCACCGCGAGGTCCTGTTTAATCGCCGTCAATTTCTGCGTGGTCTCGGCGCGTGCGTCTCGCTGCCGGCTTTTGAGTCGCTGCTTTCTTCGAGTATTTTAGCCGTCGACGGCGATCCGGCGACCAGGCTCGCGTCAACTGCGACGGGCGCTCCGCTGCGCATGGGCTTTGTCTATTTCCCCAACGGTGCGATCCAATCCAGCTGGTGGCCCAAAGGTGAAGACAAGGAGTTCGAGTTGGCCGAGACCATGCAACCGCTCGCCGGCGTAAAGGAGCAGCTCCAGGTCCTCGGCGGCATGGATCACGTCAATGCTACGCCCGGGCCCGACGGCGCCGGCGACCATGCGCGTGCCAGCGGCACTTTTTTGACTGGAGTTCGCGTCAAAAAAACCGCCGGCTCGGATATTCACGCCGGTGTCTCTATCGACCAACTCGTCGCGCGACAGGTTGGCCACCTCACCCGATTCCCCTCGCTCGAACTGACCTGCGACGCTGTCCGCAAGGCCGGCAATTGCGATTCCGGCTATTCCTGCGCCTATCAGTACAATCTAGCTTGGAGTTCGCCCAGCACACCCGTCGCCCCCGAACCCAACCCGCGCTTATTGTTCGAGCGGTTGTTCGGCGCCGGCGCCCATGGCGAACGTGCTGAAAGCCTTAAACGCCGTGAGCAAGAGCAACGGTCAATACTCGATTTTGTGCTCGACGAAGCACACTCGCTGCAACGCCAACTTTCCTATCGTGACAAACAGAAACTGGATGAATATCTGGTCAGCGTCCGCGATATTGAACAGCGCATCCAGCGGTCCGAGAAGTTCAGCCGCATACCCGATCCGGCGGTCGTGACCCCGGATGGTATCCCCGCGAGCTTCGAGGAGTATGTCCAAATCATGTTTGATATGATGTTGCTGTCCTTTCAGACGGACGCAACGCGGGTCGCTACCCTCCTCCTGGCCAACGAAGGCAGCAACCGCCCTTTCCCCGAAATCGGCATCGCCGAAGGGCATCACAGCCTTACCCATCACATGAATAAAAAGGAGATGATGGATAAGGTCGCGCAAATCGATCTTTGGTACATGAAACAATTCGCGAAATTCATCGCGAAAATGGATCAGACCAAAGACATTGACGGCAAGTCATTGCTGCACAATTCGATGATCATCTACGGCAGCGGCAATGCCGACGGCAACCGCCACACCCATACTAATTTACCGGTGATCCTCGCCGGCGCCGGCGGCGGCTCTCTCACCCCGGGCCGCTTCGCCAAGTTCGACAGCGTTCCCATGAGCAATCTTTTGCTGGGCATGGCCGACCGCATGGGCACAAAAAACATCGAACGCCTCGGCGACTCCACCGGCCGCCTGCAAGCCATCTGAGGTAAATCCGGGATCCGAATCTCGAAATCCGAAATCAATCACAACGGTTCGAATATTCATTAGGAGCAGGAGCATTGATTCCTACTCCTAATCCCCTCGCCGCGGTCATTATTCCGTTTGGATTTGCCCACCCGTCTAAAAATTCGCTTCGCACTTCCAACTCCGCAAGTTAACCGTGTCTCCTCTTTTATCCACTAATCGTGGCAAAGCAAATGGAGGCAAAAAGGGATTATTTTGGGCTCAATTATTTTGACTTTCGCTGCTTTCTTAGTCTGCTTTGAATGTGGGCATCGCCAGCTTTTAGTTCCATCTCTTTATAGTTGCATCGGATTTCGCGCTTCGGATTTCGGGATGCCTCCTTGACCTGAAACCAACAAGTTCTAACATTCCCCCATCTTAAGATGACGCACTCCACCACCTTTCCCGCCGAACGAATCCTGCTTGGACCAGGCCCAAGTCCAGTGCCACAACGCGTGTTGCGCGCCCTCGGCGCACCTACTCTCGGTCACCTCGACCCGCAGTACCTCGCGATAATGGATGAAACCTGCCAGATGCTGAGGCAGGTATTTCGCACTTCCAATGCATTGACGTTTCCGGTCAGTGGCACCGGCATGGCCGGCATGGAGTGCCTGGCCGTAAACCTTATCGAACCAGGCGATGAGGTAATCGTTTGTGTCAACGGTGTCTTTGGCGGTCGCATGAAGGATGTGATGGAGCGTTGCGGAGCCACGGTCCATACGGTTGAGGCGTCGTGGGGGGAAATCATCAGTCTTGAACAAATCAGCGGCGCGCTAGAACAACACCCACGAAGCACTCTGGTTGGAATCGTCCACGCCGAAACCAGCACCGGCGCACATCAACCCCTCATGGGACTCGCTGATTTGGTCCACAAACACGGTGCGCTGCTTATCGTTGATACCGTCACGAGCTTGGGCGGTCATGATGTGCGCGTAGACGAGTGGGGCATCGACGCGATCTATAGCGGCACGCAAAAATGCCTCAGTTGCCCGCCGGGCCTCGCCCCGGTCAGTTTCGGTGCGCGCGCCCTCGTCAAAATGGATAAGCGAAAGACCAAACCGCAATCGTGGTATTTGGACGTCTCCATGTTGCGCAAGTACTACCTCGATGGCGGCGGCAGCCGCGTCTATCACCATACCGCGCCCATCAATATGACGTACGCGTTGCGTGAGGCCCTCGCGATCGTACTCGAAGAGGGTTTGGAGAATCGCATCCAACGACATACCCAAATGCATCGGCGTCTCCGTGCCGGACTGGAAAAAACCGGGCTTGAGTACATTCCCAAACATTCACTGCACACTCTTAACTGTGTCCGGATTCCGGAAGGGGTTGACGATCTCAAAGTGCGTCAGCGTTTGCTCGCGGAGTACGGCATCGAGATCGGCGCCGGGCTGGGACCGATGGCGGGCAAAGCTTGGCGTATTGGCCTGATGGGCCATGGGGCGATTATCCGCAATGTCGATCTGGTTCTAACCGCGCTGAAGGAGGTCCTTCGCTGAGGTTTCTTCATGCCAACCGCCGCTCTCAAACGCCTGGCTGCCTTCGTCCCGCCTGAGCGTTTGTTGACGCAGCCAGCTCAATTGACCGCATATGCCAGCGACGCGCTAACCGCATTCAGCACGGCACCGCTGGCGGTAGTAGTTCCAGAGACAGCAGATGAAGTCATCGCGCTGGTACGCTTCTGCAGGGAGGAAAAACTGCCCTTTGTGGCCCGCGGCAGCGGCACCAGTCTCTCCGGCGGATCGCTGCCGGTTGCGAACGGGATCGTCATTGCGCTTAACCGATTAAACCGGATCCTGCGTCTCGATCCGGAGTTGCGGGTAGCCGTGGTCGAACCGGGCGTCTTAAATACCCAGGTCTCGCTGGCCGCAGCACCGTACGGACTGCATTACGTGCCGGATCCTTCCAGCCAATCGATTTGCACCATAGGCGGCAATGTCGCTTTCAACTCAGGTGGCGCTCACTGTTTGAAATACGGCATGACTTCCAATCACGTCCTCGGGTTGCGCGCCGTTCTCGCCTCGGGCGAGGTTGTCGAGTGGGGTGGCCAAACGCGTGAAAATGTCGGCCCCGATTGGTGCGGGCTGTTCACCGGCAACGAAGGTTTGTTCGGCATTGCCCTGGAGATCACGCTTCAGCTGCTCCCTCGGCCTGAATGTTACCATACCGTTTTGGCCGGTTACCGGACACTGGAACAGGCCGGCGAAGCGGTTGCGAGCGTCGTCGCTAGCGGCCTGTTGCCCGGAGCGATGGAAATCATGGATGCGCTGGCGCTCGAAGCAGCCAAAGCGTCGGTGCAGGCGGAATATCCTGCCGGTTGCGAGGCGGTCTTAATCGTCGAGCTGGAAGGTCCTCGCGAAGTTGTGGCGATCGATCGCGAGCGGCTGAATGCGATCCTGACAGAGAGCAGCCCTATTGAAGTCCGCCCAGCGCGCGACGCTGCCGAGCGACAGGCCATCTGGAAAGGACGCAAGAACGCCTTCAGTGCTGTAGGCCGCCTTTCGCCTGATTTCATCGTCCAGGATGGCGTTGTCCCGCGCCGCCGCCTGGGCGAAGCGCTGCGGCGGATCAGCGAGATGTCCCGCGAGGCGGGATTGCGCTGCGCCAATGTATTTCATGCGGGTGACGGCAATCTCCATCCACTGATTCTGTTCGATGGCCGCGAAGCGGGTGCGCTCGAAAAGGCGGAGGCTTTGGCCGGCACGATTCTTTTGATGTGTATCGAAATGGGGGGGTCGATCACGGGCGAGCATGGCATAGGTGTCGAGAAGCGCAGTTACCTGCCGCAGATGTTCAGTGCCGATGAAATCGATTGCATGAGCCGGCTCCGAACTGCTTTCGATCCGTTGGGGATCGCCAACCCAGGCAAAATGTTCCCCGCGGCCGACGCTCCGGCTTTGCACCAACGCGGGTTACATCCGCTTGAAAAAGCCGGTCTGATTTCCCGCGAATGAACGCCCTGCTTGCCCCTGCCTCAGTGGCCGAGTTGGTGGATGCAGTTCGGTCGGCGCCTCGGGTTCTTGCGCTGGGGGCCGGCACCAAGCCCCGCCTCTCGCAAGTGAGCGCGCTAAAGATTACTACCACCCGGCTTCACGGCATTATCGAGTACGAACCGAGCGAGTTCACGTTCACGGCTCTCGCCGGCACAACCATACGCGACATCGCGCAGACTCTGGCCGCAAAAGGCCAATATCTTCCGTTCGATCCGATGTTGATAAATGTCGGCGCCACGCTGGGCGGCACTTTGGCCGCCGGCTTAAGTGGCCCCGGCCGATTTCGGTTCGGTGGTCTCAAAGACTTTATTCTTGGAGCGCGATTCGTGGACGGCGCCGGCCGGCTATTGCGCTTGGGCGGCAAGGTGGTAAAGAACGCTGCAGGATTCGATCTACCCAAATTCTTCGTCGGCAGTCTCGGTCGTTTTGGAGTACTTGCCGAGCTGACCTTCAAGGTTTTTCCTGCCCCGGCATCCACAATAACGCTGAAGCTCACTGGCAGCGATACAGCAACAGCAGTGCGAATATTAATCGAAGCCGCTAAGTCCCGCTGGGAACCTGTAGCTCTGGATATTTTGCCCGACACAAACGACCTCTGCATGCGGCTGGCCGGCCCGGCTCCTGCACTCGAGGTGATTGCGCGCGAAGCCCTGGCGCGTTGGCCAGGCGAGAAACTCGCAGAGGAGACAGCCGAAAAGCTTTGGACGTCGCTGCGCGAGTTTGGTTGGGCCCACGCGGAAGGTCCGCTGATCAAAGTGCCAATAACGACCGGAACATTGCCGGCGTTTGTAACGGCCGTTAAGTCACAGCCGGAACCTCGAATTCATGTGAGCAGCGGAGGCAATGTCGCATTCGTCTCGTTTCCGAACGAAAAGGGCATTAGCTCCTTAAGCGATCAGTTGTCGCAGCTCGGCCTATCCGGCCTAACCCTTCGCGGCGAGGGCCCCCTCTGGTACGGTGCCCAGCGCAAATCTTCCATAGCGCAGGCGGTCAAAACCGCGCTCGATTCGCAAGGCCGGTTTCCTGGACTCGACGAATAATGCTGCACGCCATTCCAACCGAAAAGTTGGGCCCCTTGGGGGAGCCGATGGCGCGTGCCGTCCAGGCTTGTGTCCATTGCGGCTTCTGCCTGGCAACTTGCCCGACTTATGCCGAGTTGGGGCAGGAGATGGACACGCCACGAGGCCGGATCGTTCTCATGAAACAGGTGCTCGAGGGCATCCTGCCTTGGGAATCCGCTCAACCTCACATCGACCGTTGTCTTGGCTGTCTGGCTTGCGAACCGGCCTGCCCCAGCGGTGTCGCCTATCGCGAGCTCATAAATCCGTTTCGCGTGCTAGTGCATTCACGTAACAGAGCTCCCCACACGCCTTTCCTCCGCCGCTTGCTGACGTCCCAAGTCATGCCTTTCCCCCGTCGCTTTCGTCTGGCGTTGTTCGCCGGCAAACTCGCTCGGCCTTTCTCGAGATTGTTCCCAAAATCAATTCGGCCGATGCTCGAACTGCTTCCTCCGACCGTAACCAGGTCCAGGGAGCATGGCGTCCTGCACATACGTCAGAGTCTCCTGACGTCGTCTCCTACAGGTAAACGTCGCTCGCGAGTCGCACTCCTCACCGGGTGTGTGCAACAGGTCCTCGATCCAGATATTAATGCCGCCACGCTGGAAGTTCTGGCCCGTAACGGGGTTGAAGTAGTCATTCCTGCCGAACAAGGGTGTTGTGGTGGCTTGGCCTGGCACACCGGGGATTTGCGAGGCGCTCAGGCGTTCGCTCGTCAAAACCTCGCCGCCTTTCCGGATGATATAGACGCTATTCTCACCAATGCTGCCGGTTGCGGTTCTACGATGCACGAATACGCCTTAATTTTGAGAGGCACGCCTGATGAAAGTCGCGCGAAAGAATTTTGCCGACGGGTGATGGATGTCAGCGCATTCCTTGCACGGCTAGGCCTGCGCGAGCCGATTAGTCCGTGTCGGGAACTAAAAGCCGTTTACCAGGACGCTTGTCACCTGTCCCACGGGCAAGGCATTCGAGAACAACCGCGTTCACTCTTGCGAACGATCCGTGGCCTGCAACTCCTCGAATTGCCTGATGCCCATCTCTGTTGTGGCAGCGCCGGCACTTACAACCTTGACCAGCCCGACATCGCGAGCTCGCTCGGTCAGAAAAAGGCGCGAGCGATCCAAGCCAGCGGCGCCGAGGTTGTCGTTTCGGGGAATATCGGCTGCATGACGCAACTGCGTATGCATCTAGCGAAGCTCGGTTCGCCGATACGCGTTCGCCATACCATGCAACTATTGCGAGATGCTTATGCAGCTGAGGTGGCAAAGAAACCAAACAAGGCTTCATGCTGACCTGGTCCCAAGATTACGCACCGCTCGGAAATGTGGGATTATCGTCGCTGGTGGCGGCTCTGCCGATCATAACCCTTCTGGGACTGCTCGCCTTCTTTCATGTCCGCGCGCAAATCGCCGCGCTGGCCGGACTTTTGGTCGCGCTCGCGATTGCAATTGTGATCTACCACATGCCCCCACAGTTTGCCGTCGCTGCGGCTTGCTACGGCGGGGCGTTTGGGCTGTTCCCAATTGGATGGATCGTTTTAAACGCGATCTTCATGTACAACCTTTCCGTCGAGACCGGCCAATTCGCCGTGCTGCAACGCCAGGTCGCGAGCGTCTCGGGCGATCGCCGGATTCAGGCGCTGCTGGTTGCATTCAGTTTTGGCGCATTTATTGAGGCCGCAGCCGGCTTTGGCGCGCCGGTCGCCATCACCGGGGCGCTGATGATCGGACTCGGGTTCCGGCCGCTCGAAGCAGCAAAGCTGGCCTTAATTGGCAACACTGCGCCCGTCGCATTTGGGGCGCTGGGGACGCCGCTCATCACACTTGCCCGAGTGACCAACCTTGATCTGCAAATGCTCAGTTCATTGGTTGGGCGCCAGCTCGGGATCGTGTCGGTGATCATCCCATTTTGGCTCGTCGCGGCGCAAGCGGGATGGCGCGGCATGCTGGGCGTCTGGCCGGCCTGCCTGGTGTGCGGGGTGAGCTTCGGCATTACGCAATTCCTGGTCAGCAATCTGCACGGACCCTGGCTCGTTGGGATTGTCGCCGCCTTTGTATCGATGGGTTCACTCATCGTGCTGTTAAAATTTTGGGCCCCCACCGATGAGTATAAAGACGATGCCTCCGCCACCCCAGAACCGCTGCCCGCTGCGGCATCCTCACCGCCGTGGAAAGCCTGGCTTCCGTGGATTTTCCTGTCGGTGCTGGTTTTTCTCTGGGGACTCCCGACAATAAAAAGTCTCCTCAACGGTCTCTTTGCACCTAACCTTGCCGTGCCCGGCCTGCACAATCGAGTTCTGCGCACCCCGCCAGTTGTTCCCGCCGCGACCGCAGAAAAGGCCGTGTTTGTTTTCGATCTGCTGGCGGCGACCGGCACCTCCTTGCTGGTCGCCGCGATATTGGCCGGGTTTTGCCTCGGTCTCAAACCGGTTGCCCTGGTTAAGCTCTATGGCCGGACCCTGCGCAGCGTTAGAACCTCTTTGCTGACGATCGCCTGCATGCTCGCACTCGGTTTCACCACACGCTATGGAGGGATCGATACCACGGTGGGCCTGGCGCTCGCCTCCACGGGTTGGTTTTTTCCCTTTTTTTCTCCACTCATCGGCTGGCTAGGTGTCGCCCTCACCGGCAGTGATACCTCATCGAATGTCCTTTTTGGGAACCTGCAACAGGTCACTGCCCAACGACTCAACCTGCCGCCCCTTCTTAGCGCTTCAGCCAACAGCTCCGGGGGTGTCATGGGGAAGATGATCGATTCGCAAAGCATCGTCGTCGCCAGCGTCGCCACCGGTGGTCACCCGCAAAGTCCTGATGCCGGCACCATCTTGCGTTCGGTTTTTTGGCACAGCCTCGCCCTGGCGATCCTGATGGGAATCCTGATTATGCTCCAAGCCTATGTCTGGGAGTGGATGATACCGGGGGCGCCTTAAGTATGTAGGAGACGACGTTAGGAGACTCAAAGCCTCACAAAGAAGCCGCATGAGGCCAATGAACTCACGGCATTAATTCGTCCTCGTCCTTGCTCGATCTTGTTCCTGGATTTTCGAGGACGAAGGACGACGACGAGACCGAGGACGACACAGGCGGCTCATGGAGACGGGCAGGGCTGAGGGGGTCCAACCGTTCATTGGCAGACTCTGATCGAACCGGAATCAGAGGCACGGAATAATCGGAGTCTCCTTACGTCGTCCTACAGGACTACTGCTGAATCGTCTGCGTCGCGAAGAATTTAACTGGTCCTAACAAACCCGACTCCTGCAGGCGCGAGTCCTTTTTCCAAAGAGGCCATGTCGTGAAAGTGTAGCGACCCGCCGGGCTCGATTCTCCATGCTGCAACCATTGCGGCCATTCTTTCAGGGTCCCATTTGGATTCCGCTCGCTGTCGTCGGGCAATTGTTCATCTCCAATCATTCGATTAACCCAAAGGTTCACTACGTCAACCTGCAACAGGTTCGATCCAGGTTTAAGAACATCCGTGACCTCGACTTGAAATGGCCGTTTCCACAATGTCCCGAGGTTTTTGCCGTTTAGTTTCACTTCGGCAATGACGGCAACTTTGCCTAGATCTAAATAGGTGCGCTGATTCGGCCCGAACCAACCCTGCGGCAACTCGAAGCGCTTCATATACGTCCCGGTTCCGCCAAAGTATTTCACGCCCTCCTCCGGGCATTCGCTCCAGGAAATCAACCGATCCAGCGTTACTCGATCTGGTGCGCCCCAGCCGGAGGGAAAGTTCAATTCCCACGGACCGG
This sequence comes from Candidatus Limnocylindrales bacterium, assembly GCA_035495315.1. GTDB lineage: Bacteria > Verrucomicrobiota > Verrucomicrobiia > Limisphaerales > UBA8199 > DATJGF01. Next base: position 19,288 of record DATJGF010000063.1, on the reverse strand, counting down.
TTAATTCGAAAGGTTTTGCAACCACATCAACTGCGAAACGCCATATCTTTCCACGTGCCGTTCGCGCCTCGTATGTTCCCGGTTTTCTGACTTCAGCCTGCACCCCGCCGTTCGCCTCGCGGAGAAAGTCGATATCCGGCTGGCCGGGCGGCGCGGTCGGTTTAGTCATGCGCTTCATCAACGAAGCGATTTCCGGCTCGTTTAGAGCTTGATGGAAATTAACGAACCGGCCAAGGCATCCCTGAAAAGGCAGTGGGCGTCGCCGGTGCTGCACTCCAACGCCCGAGTGCGCCGTGAAAGTGCTCTGTAAACCCTCATGAACAAAGCGTCCATTCAAATAAAGGCTGGGCCGGCCTTCTCGGTAAACAATCCCGACATGGGTCCAATTTGTAAGGGGAGCTGCAAATACGAGGATCGGGACAAAAGCATCAGCGGTGTGCTCAAAAACGCAGATCCCGTTTCGACCGATCGAAAGACCAACACCGGTATGCTCCGGACTGTGATACACCTCGTGACCCGGCGGCGGATACAATGCGTCGTTCCGTTCGATGCCATAGGCCGCCTTCCCGAAATCGGCCTCATCAGGCAACGCGATTTCAACGTCCGGCTTCGCCCAGACCGCTATCGTGAACGTGTTAGTCCCGTCGGGTAGTGAATGCATTTGTGAGTGAGAGTTATTTTCTCCGTCCCGCGCATTTGGCAATCCCCTGACCTCGATCTTTTCCCCTTCCCAGCTTCCTGGCTCAGGTTTGCCAGACTTCGTATCGATCAACAGCTGCCCGTCACGGCGCACGGATACGATCCTATCCGGCTCTGGAGTAGAACCAGAGGGAAACACAACAAAAACTGAACCCGAAGGATCGAGCTGCAGTAGCACACGCGTGACTTTCTCTCCCTCGTCATAGGCGGCAAGCCGATCGACTCGACCACTGTCAGGGTGCCAAAGCTCAGGGCGCCGGTGTTGCACCCGAAATGCGCAGACGCTTTCCTGCGGTTGGGTGGTCGTGTTGGCAACGAAATAGATCTCCGTCCCTGCGACGCTGCGGTGAATAAACCTCAGCGCTTCCCAACCGGTGTCGTTTTGCGGTTCAAAGTCGGGTGGCACACCCGTTTCGGCCAGCACCGCTTGAGCGGTTTTACCCCAGACGATCGTGCCTTTGCCGTAGTGATGTTCGCAAATGGTTTTGCCATCGCATTGACCCCAGAGTGCTTCCGCAAGGCGGCCCACCTCGGCGTCGCACTCGGGGTAATTCGACAAACTCGGCGATTTGACAGGGCGAGGACCAATAACCGTCGCTCCGGCGTCGACCAATTCCGCGATTTTCGTCAACAATTGCGGCGTCATCGTTTCCTCTTCCGGCAACTCCAAGAGCTGGTAACTCATTCCGCCCGGCAGGATGATCCGTTTGTTCCTTACGCTCATCCGGCTCAGAACAACTTCGGCCGGACAAACGTCGAACCCGTACCCGATTCTTTCGCGCGCCGATAGCGGAACTTTCCAATGCTGAGGCGAAGTTTCGGGCGCGAGATGGCAGATATCGGCAACAAACGTTCCCTGGCGCAAGAGGTATTGGCACCGGGCGAGGTACTCGTGCCAGGCGCGGGACTGATTCCACCACGTTTGGGTGCGCTCATAATGCAACCCGAAAGGGCCCATCGAAATCCCGGGCGGACGATCGGGGTTTGTCCAGGGCTGCGATGCATACCGATGGATTACGAACCGATTGATACCTTCGCAGAACGCCCAGTCGCCAAATCCTTTTATTGCGAAAGGGTGATAAAGCCACTTTTCGGCCCCCGTCGCGGTGAAGGCCTCAGCCCCGGCGATCGTTTTTCCATACACATGGGCGGCGGAAGCCATTTCCCCGCAGCTGTAATCCATCTCGAACGGTGGCAGGATCCAGAACTCGGCCATTGGTTCATCGGCGCGGCCGGCATAGGTGAGGTCCTGGGATGGGTTGCCATCATAAGCCTCGATGGATAGACGCAGCCCTTGCTGCCGGGCCAGATCTCTGAGATGGCCCGCGTAATTCTCGGCCAACATTTCAGAAATCGTTTGCCGCAGATCCCAAAGAAAACGTTCCGAAACCTCCAGGCTCTCCACAACTCGTCCAGTCATGGCAGGCAGAAACAACAGAGGATCATAACCGCGCCGGCGCTGGAACTGTTCCCGGAAGTCTTCCGTCCAATTCTGAGAGCCAACTTCCCAGCTGTCTATGTGAGTTGATACAAGGGCGGCGTGGGATCCAATCTCTTTGACCTCGGCAGCCAGTTGGCGAATGAACCCATTGAAGACGACTTCAACTCCGGCCTTGCTTAACTTATCGCACTCCAGCCCGTGTCCCCCGTCAGGCGCCGGATGGTTATCGGTGCCAGTGCTCGTGTGGCCTAGCCGCAAAATCGTCCACGAACCTTCCGGCAGATCCCAGCTCAGCCTGCCGTCTTTATCAACCTGGCTGCTCAAATTGATAATCCGTTCCCGCGGAATTTGCAGGCCTTGTGCAACCGACGAGTAGGCGGCTTTTCCGGGAAATTCGTTCGGACCCGGATATTGATGTTTTCGAACGAACATCGCCTTGCCATCGACATGATCGATGCGCATCCGCGGGCTCAATTCCACATCGGCGATGGTTAATTCCTTGAGATCGAGACTGGCCCGCTTGAACAGCAGGCGGAACCACCGCCCAGTGACTGCGTTGAAATTCAGGCACAAGGGCAACTCCTCCGCGGTGAACCCGCTGACATCAGTGAAGATCTTTCCGTCGGCGGAGCACTGCAATGTCCCCTGAAGCATCTGATCGCCCACCAAGCCCATGTCCAACACCATCTGGCGCGCGGTGAACGGTTGCGCGAATTCAATCTGGAGGAATTGGGGTTTGCCCGGTTCAGGTTGCGGAAAGCTGATCTTTGTCTTCGGATCGGCATCCAAAAATATTTTAGGGTCTAAGGCCAGACTTTCTCCGCTGACGGTGAACTTAGGATTGAAATCTGACATTTTAACCTCGTCTCCCTCCAGAGCCGGGAAAGCAAGAACTGCGATATCACGATAGAAGTCCTGAAACGCCTCCGGCCGTGCCAAAGTGCCCTTATAATGTGAGGGTCCATGAACGGAGGTCTCGCTCCAGACCAGCTTCTGCATTGAAAGCTCCGGAGTCACCCACGGTCCACCGCTGCCGCACCAGCCCGGGTCGTTATTCATATTGATCTCCAGGCCCAGCCGGCCCGCCTCGGCGCAGAGGTGCTTGAAATAATTACGCCATTCCGGCGTGCCGAACGTTACTGGTCCTTTCGGTGTTCCCTGGTCCACCTCCATTACGATCATTCCACCGATACCGACCCGCTTCATCGCCTCCAAATCAGCCGTTATGCCGTTACTGCTGATATTGCCATTGAGCCAAAACGAATAAACCCAAGGTCGCGCCGAGTCCGGCGGGCTTCGGAATCCCTGTTCCAAGTTAGGGCTAGCTGCCGCGAGGCAGAACACACGCGCCAGACACATTACCAATACCACCAGGCTAATGCGGCTGTCGAAAAACCCGACTCCTAACCAAATCCGATATCCGAAATCCGAACCACGGCAGACCCGTCGCAAATTAGGATTTCGAACTTCGGATTTCGAGCTTCGGATTTTGTGCGGTGCGTTGCTTTTTCCACAGCTACGAACCGACAAGCTGGGTATCGAAGCAGAATCTCTCATCCTGCCAGAGAATGGCAGGCGCGCGTGGATTGTGTCAACTTTCTCACCTTAATAGTCGGTAAACTATTCGTCGGCACCTTTATCCGGGCGCTGCGGGAAGAGATGGTCGAGCGGCACTTTCCGCAGGTACGGTTTGCCGCGGTGATAATTGACCACATTTTCAATCAGCTGAATCGTCAAATCGGTTCCTAACACAACGCGCGCGTTCAGGTGGTACAGCACGGCAAGGTCGCAGACGTGATCGATGATTTCACTATATTTCCGGGTTGCTTCTGCGAGTTGTTCATGGCCGCCGCGTAACATCGCCAGACTGGCTTCCAATTGCGTCACAAACGCTTCCTCGGTCAACTCATCGCGCAGCCGAAAAGCGGCGTCAAAATTCATCATCCCCCGTCGGAACACATTCAACGCGGCCAGGCAATCGCGAAAAGCTTCTGTCCGGTTAATCATGTAATTCAATTCATGAACCGCTCCGGGCGCGACCTTCCCGGAGGCAGCCCGTAAGTGGCTCAGCGCCTCATTCAATAGAGCAATGGAGCCTTCCCGCCGAGCTATCGCATCTGCCGATGCGGCGATCAGCCGTCTCCACGAGCGCATCACCGGCCCGGCATAGGGATTTTTTTGGCGCCAATACTGGTAAGAAGCGTTGAGCTCCCGAATCCCGCTGCAGCAGAGCAGCACCCCATACCCTCCATCGTATTCGTAATAACCAAGCCAGGCCTGGTTCTCCTCCAGCTTCATGAAAGCCTGGTAGATTTCATCGGCCGCGGCATGGCCGAAGATACGCTCGGCGCAATCATGGTAGTATTGTTCCGGCGTTAAGCTCGGCTCCCACGAGGCCCGCGCCAAGAAGCTGCTGTTGAACTCCGTGCCGCGCGCTCGTTCAACCTGGCCGGCGACGCCGGAAATCCCTTGCTGCAGGCCGTCACTAAACAAGCGGTCTTTTTCCGCGTACTGTCGCACGCTGAACTGCATCCCCAGCATATCAAAATCGTCATCGATCCGAGGTTGGATGATCCGCTCACGAGAACCCATGCCCCCAAAGCAAGTCATTGGCACACCGAGCATCGTCCAAACACCTCCCGATTCCAACGACGCAAAAGGAATGTCGATAGGCAGCATTTTGTGAAACAAAGGCAACGCGTACGCGCGGCCGACGGTCATAAGTCCCAGCCGCATTCCGGGCGCGACTTGATCCCGCGCCTTCATCAAATACGAGAATAAATCAAAATACCCAATATTCGAGTCCACCACGCGCTCGATACCAACGTCGTAAATGCTTGCGAGGGCGGCAGCCCAGGGCATGCTCGCCGCCCGGAGCTCCTGAAACCGCGGACGCTCGCGTTCAAAAAAGTCAATGTGCTTCCGCGTGGCAAGGTCCGGATACAACTCAGCGAAATTGAGAAAAAAGCCTTCCGCGCCCGGGTAAGTTTCCTGAAGCGCCTTGAGCCGGTTGATTTGGATTTCACGGTTTACCGGGTCCAGCGGGTGCAAAAATGTTCCAAACACATAATTGAAAGGCTCCTCGCCAACGAGTTCACCGTGACGGGCGAGGTTCGGCGGCAACGACGCCATCTCTACCACCGGCCAGACCTTAATATTCCGCTCAGCAGCACGCGCGATGATCCGTGTCAGCATCGCCTTTGAAATGTCGAACGCCTCTTCGGGTGTTTCCACATGCTGCATCTCCAAAGACGCCATCCGTGGGTGATCTTTGAAGTGCTCACGCCCAATCGAGATATCGTCGATGGTCCTCGAGCCGAATCCCCCGAAAAACATATTATGATACCCGCTTTCTTTGGTCGAAACATCCCCGATCCACTTGGTCTCGTCTTTGTAGCCGTACTTGAGCCACGGCGCATAAGCGAACCACCAAAATTGGAGGTAATTGCATTTCATCCGCGCCATCTGGTCCAGCATCCGCTCGTAATCGGCCCAGGAGTACATCGAAGTATTGTCGAAATTGGCCGCAAACAGGAACCCGCGCCGGCGCAACGCCGGTTCCAGTCTTAGATCGAGGCTCGGCAGAAAGAGATTCGTACTTTTTTCCGGAAGAATGTCCCCGGTCAGCCGGAACGTGATTCCCATCCGTTCCAAAAGTTCGTAAGTCCCATACAGGGTGCCAGCGGCATCAGCCCCGGCCACGACGACCGTCGGATGTTCCTTCCAGGTGATGGTCTTGAGGACAAATCCCTCCGGCTTTAATCCGGTTGTGCTTAGTGTTCCATTGTCAGCCAATTGACGCGAAATGCCATTCTGGCCGGACCCACCTAGCAGCAGGATCGTATCTTCCTTGGCGACAGACTCCACATCGGTCTCAGATGACTGTTTTACCTGAGCACCGGACAGTTTTTCGATGTAACTGCGAAGTTCTGATGCCGCCAATCGATCCAACGGGCCAGCGTCTTTGCCCAGGACGATGACCGCGTGCGAAACTCCGCCAGAGTCGATCGGAACGGTTTCTGCAGTGACTGAACTAACCAGGCTAGCTAAAGCCAAGACCGTGAAGATCCGCCAGGTTTTGGAGTGCGCCAGTGCTGTGGCGCTTTGGACCTCGCGCGCGAATCCGCAAAAGCGCCGCAGCAACGCCGCACTCCAAGACGCTGGCGCGCAGCTAAATCGCAGCCATCTGGCCATGTTCTGCGCACTGTAGGAAATTCCTGAGGCGGAAGAAAAGAAAATCGGGCGGCGTTCGATCAAGAAAACTCAGGTCGGCAATGGTTTCTTCCCCCGACCTAATCGCGTCACAACTCGTCTTTCGGCATGCCATCGACCTGAAAGCCGCCGGGTTTCAACGTCCCGCCGGAAGGGAACAGGTAAGGAGTCTCGCCAAAATTGACGGTTACCGTGACCCCATTTGCGAAAGTGGTTTGCTGCACGTTTCGGTCGGGCGTCAGACATCGGTGGTCCGTCATTTCCGAGTAACCGGTCGCGCAAACGTAAGGGCAGGTGTTTTGGTAGCTCTGCACAAAACGTTCCTTCTGAAATCCCCACAATTTGCGATTGAACATGAACATTGGCGGAGTTCCGTAGAGCAGGTTGAAGAGGTCGCGCTTGTCCCAGAGGGACGGCAGTTTGTTATTGTAATCACCCCAGTACCATTGCGCGACGACGCAATCGTGGTAGACGAGTTCCCACAACGGCAGGCGATACGTATGGCCGAGCTGGAATTTGGCTACGCGCTCCGGCACCTCGTTCCAGATCCGCTGCATGTCGCGACCAGCGTCGGGCACGCGATAAGGCCCGAGGCTGAGCATGCCTTCGAAATAATGAAGGAACGGAACGGAGGCGTCGTGGCCGGTCTCGCAGCCGGTCACGAGTTTCATGTCATCGGAAACGTAGTCCAAAAGTTTCATCTTCCATTCACGGCTTTGGGTGCGAGTCATCGGATGATTGGTGCTGTAACATTCGTTCCAGGGCGAAGCCGTTGTCGTATCAATGAATCGGCATTTATATGGGTGCGTAGTCAGTTCAGCGGGAATTCGTTTGCGGGCGTAATCGGGTGCGCGGCTGTCGCAAAGGACCCCGCAGTAATACCACTCGCTGTTCTTGCCCTGCACACCCCAACCGCGCTGCCAATCGCTGTTGGACTTCAGGATGATGTCGTTCGGCCACGCTGCAGTCGTCCAATCCGAGTGCACCCCGCGCAGGAACGGGAAATTGGCCGGGTCCATCAGGTCCTGATAAATGTCGTAACGGCTGGTTAAAACCTTCATCTCATTCAAGGCGCGCAGTGCCTCGGGCGAGCCGCCACGGCTCCAAAGGATGCGGTGGATTCCGGCGGCCTGCATCTCTTTGGTGAGTTCGACCGGATCGCAGTCCCAGTTCCACACGTTGACGGCGCCGATGAGGAGGTCCACGTTCGGGTTTGCCTGCCGTTTCTCGGCGAGTGTCTTCATCAACCCTTTTTGCTGCGCGTATTGGCGGTAGCGTTTGGCCATGGCCACGTAACCGCCGCGCTCGAAGAACACGTAACGCAACTGCCGCGCATAACCGAAGCCGCCCTTTTGCGGATCCCACTCCGGGGCAATCACGAGGCGGTTGTCCAGTCGATGCAGCGCAATCGCGGCGTCATCCGCTGTTTCGATAATGGCGGCATAGCCCTGGCGATCGTCGGTGACTCCCCAGAAGGCCATGCAGATGCCATGCCCGCCATACGCAATGAGGCGGAACGGCTCGATCGATTGGTCCTCGACGGGGTAGGAGATTCCTTCGTTCATCGGGACAATCAGCCGGTCGCCCGGTTCGCTGAGAAACGGATAAGGGAAGCGCAGGGACGCAGGCAGTTCTCCTTGTCCGTTCACTTTGAAGGTAAACTCAGGCCGGGTGTTGTCGAGCTGAAGGGTGGCCTGCAAATCCAAACCGGAAGAGACATGCATTAAGAGGAGATCGATCTGGTTCTCATGGACGCGTGCCTCGGTAACGACGGCGTCGGCTTGAGTTGGTTTTTGTTGCCAAGTGCGTCCCGTGCGTAGATCGCGAACTGAGAACGTCGCGTTGCGGATGTCAAAATCGACCGACAAAACGGAGTTGGTCAACAGTAGGTGCCGAGGGAGGTCGCGACGACTGATCTGATCCAGACCGGGTTGCTGGACGAGGGAATAATCATCCACCCAAACCGTCGCCGGCCCATAACCAATCAACCGCGGCTGAATCCGGGCTATCCCTTGCGGAACAACAAATCGGCTGCGCAACGGGGTCCAATCTTTGTTGCCCTGAATCGAGCGCTCACCGTAGGACCAGCTGAGATTCTGACCATGATCATCCCAGGTTGAGACGCATAAGGTGACCGAGCCAGAGCCCTGGCACTTAATGGACGCTTGAAGTTCGAAGATGTCACCGGGTTGGGCAGGCACGCGCAGCTCCGGCTCGAAACTCCAATCGTTGGTGCCGGTATGCTCGATTCGCATCGAGGCGTTTCCTTTTCGGACGACTTGTCGATCCAGGGCAATGCTCCCAACTCCGCTCTGTCGTGTCCAAAGCGGGCGCCAGCCATTTAAGCCGGACTCGAATCCGCCGTTGGTGACGAGGTTCACCGAAAGGGGAGCCGCGGCGCAGGAGGAAGCGATCAGGAAACAAGTTATGAGCGAGCGCACAACCTCTGCTTATGCCTTTAAAGCTTTGGTCTTTCAACTCTTCTCTGGCGGATGAACCGCGTGGGTGCATTCGAATACTTCCCCATGAGCGACGAGGCCAATAACGGAGCGCGAGCCGTCCCTGGCTCGCGGCGGGCTCGAGAGCACCGAGGGTCTGGAGGTGTTTTAACCTTAGTGCTGGTGCCAAGTTGCTGCGAGCCAGGGAGGGCTCGCGCTCCGGGGGTTTGGATTCGATGGGTTGGCCAACTGAACTTTATACGTAATCATGCTGGAATTATACTCCGAGGGGAGCTGGGGTCTTCTTAGCTGCAGAGACTTTGCATTAAAGAACGGTGGACCGACCGCGTTAGCGAGAAGCGGCGGCGAATGGCAATTTGTGCGCAAACCGGCTGGAATCGGGTTGAGCGGGCTCGAATCGGTTAGATCGGATCCGTTAGAGTCCCGAGAGCCGTGGATTGGGATCCTTCTTGGCGACTCTTAGGTTGAGGTTGTCCGGGGGGGTGAGGCGTGGCATTTTGGCGGTATGAGACGATATATCCTTCCGATGCTGGTGTTGGGATTGGCGGCGACAACGATGGCCCAGACCAAGAGTGAGCTGGATAATCGAGCGCGCCAGCTGATGGCAAAGTTTGATTCTCTGCAAGGCAATGCCGAGGCGCACATACCCGCTGATAAACTCAACAAGGCGCTCGGGGTGATTGTGATGGATCGCACCAAGGGCGGCTTTATCTTTGGCTACGAAAAGGGATTCGGCGTGGCCATGGTCAAAAACAAAGATGACTGGAGTCCGTTTTCATTTATGAACAGCCACGAAGGCAGTTTTGGGGCCCAGATTGGTGGCAAGAGCACATTTTGTGTCATCTTGTTGATGAACGAAGCGGCGCGGGATCGACTCACCAACCCCAAGGTCAGTTTCGGCGGCGAAGCGGGCGGGACCGGAGGGTCGACCAGCAACGGGGTGGGGGACAATTTCACAGAAGAACCGCCAGTGCTGGTTTTCGGTGAATCGAAGGGCTTGTACGGGGGTGCTACTGTCAAGGGTGGGTCCGTAGCCGCCGACGACAAAGCGAACCAGAATTACTACGGCCAGTTCTACTCGATCAAAGACATCCTGTTCGAAAAGAAAGTGAAGCCCTCGGAAACTGCCGCCGAGTTCGCGAAGAAGCTCGAGGGAGCAGCGAAAGGCAAGTAGAGGCCCTAGATGCTCCAAGGCGTCAGTCTTCGCGAGTCGTAGGTGGCGGAGACTAATGGCGGCGATTGACTCGAGTAAGGAATCATCGTCATTGAAGGATGATTGTTTTGTCCTGTAATGAGAGTTCGCTGGCGGCGTCAAACTCCAAGGCACTAACCCCAGCGAGTCGGCCGCCGGCCTGGCAAAATTATTCAGGCAAAAATGATGGAAGATAAAATGGGAATGATTTGCGCCCCGCTATTTTGCCATCTTTCTACGCTGTGGGCACCGCTGGACTCGCATTCCGGTTTGTGACACGTTGCCAGCAACGAAAGTCACGTGCTATGCCTCACCGTCGAGTCTCGTCCGCCAAAGCCAGCTTCGTCACGCGACCTGTTCGCCGATCGTGGGCCGAGCCATGGAAAGTCAAAGTTGTTGAACCGCTGAAACTGACGTCGTGCGCCGACCGTCAGCGCGCGATCGAGGAGGCCGGCTACAATACGTTCCTGCTGCGTTCAGAGCATGTCTATATCGACCTGCTGACGGACAGCGGCACCAGCGCGATGAGCGATTGGCAGTGGGCCGGCATGATGCTGGGCGACGAAGCTTACGCCGGCAGCAAGAATTTTTATCATCTGGAGAGCGCCATCCAGAAACATTACAGCTATCGCTACATCGTTCCGACGCACCAGGGACGCGGAGCCGAAAACATAATTTCCCGCATGCTGATCAAGCGGGGCGATTTCATTCCCGGCAACATGTATTTCACCACGACCCGGCTGCACCAGGAGCTGGCCGGGGGAACGTTTGTGGATGTCATCATCCCGGAGGCGCATCAGCCCGCGAGCGAACATCCGTTTAAGGGCAACGTCGACCTCGCGGGGCTCGAGGCACTGATCAAAAAAGTCGGCGCAAAGAAGATTCCGTACTTGGCCCTTGGCGCAACTGTGAACATGGCCGGTGGTCAGCCGATCTCGATGGCCAATCTTCGGGCGGTGCGCAAGCTCACCTCGCGCAATGGGATTCGGATAATCCTCGACGCGACGCGTGCGGTCGAAAACGCCTACTTCATCCAGCAACGAGAAAAGGGATTCTCTCGCAGATCGGTCGCGGAGATTTTGCTGGAATTCTGCTCGCTGACCGACGGCTGCACGATGAGCGGCAAGAAGGATGCCCTCGTGAATATCGGCGGCTGGCTTGCATTGAATGACCGCGCGCTCTACGAGCAAGCCAGCAACCTGGTCGTGGTCTACGAAGGACTGCACACCTACGGCGGGATGGCCGGACGCGACATGGAGGCGATGGCCCGTGGGATTGTCGAAAGCGTGCAGGACGATCATATTCGGGCGCGCGTCGGCCAGGTGGAATACTTGGGCCACAAACTGATGGAGTGGGGTATTCCCATTGTGAAACCAATCGGCGGGCACGCGGTGTATCTCGATGCAAGGGTTTTCTACACGCAGCTAAGCCAGGACCAATTCCCGGCGCAGATGCTGGCCGCGATTCTTTACCTTGATTCAGGCGTACGCGCGATGGAACGAGGAGTGGTGTCAGCCGGACGCGAACCGGCTACTGGGGCTCACCGGTATCCAAAGCTGGAACTGGTCCGGCTCACGATCCCTCGCCGTGTTTACACGCAGGCGCACATGGATGTGACGGCGGAATCGGTGCTCGCGGTGTGGGATCAGCGGAAAAAGGCGCGCGGACTCGAAATGGTGTATGAGCCTAAATATCTTAGGTTTTTCCAGGCCCGCTTTAAGCCGCTGAGATAAGTGGCGGTAGCGCTTGATATTTCTGCGCCAGCGTCTTGGAGTGCGCCAGTCCTCTGGCGCTTTTGGCCAGCCCGGCCCCACTTAATTAAAGCGCCAGAGGACTGGCGCAGTCCAAAACCTGGCGGGAACCGACGCATGGCTCATGCAACCAGTCCCACGCTGAATCGAGCGGAATTTCTATTGATCTGGCGGCAAGGAGCCGACACGCTATGTCAAACTCAGACGACGATCGCAACGCAGAGCAACCGTGAGGCCGTTTCAAATCATTTTTAATCCGACCAGCGCGGCAGAGCTGGCCCGCATGCCCAAAGAGCTGCAGCTCCAAATTCTTGGCGATTTCCGCGGCTTGCCGCAGCAGGTCATGCACACCGAAATGGATGATTTCGGTAAACTGGAACGCGCCGGCCGGATCCTGCACCGATTCCGCGTGGGCGATTATCGAGTTTACTTCGAACGTCACGAACTGGGCTTGGTCGTGCACCGCATTCTCAATCGGCATACACTGAAGGATTTCTTCTTCCGCTCAGGCATTAAGATGCAGGAAGACGAGGCGCTGCAGCAAAATCCGAAATTCTGGGAACTGATTGAGGCGGCGAAGGTCGCGACGCAGAGGTAGTGCGGCAGGTCGAGAGCTCCAGGAACGGACCCCTCACCCCGGCCCTCCCCTCAGAAGGGGAGAGGGAGAATCACCGGCAGTCTCTCGCCTTAGAAGAGGAGAGGGAGAAACATTGACAGTCTCGCACCCAAGGAAGCTTTATGGAAGTTTCGTCACTTCTCAGCAGGATCTTCGCTTTCATCCGCTTTGTGAAATTCGAAAGCGGTCTGGATATCGTCGCGGAGCGCAAAACCGCGCAACCGCTTTGCCTCGGCAAGGGCGGCGCTGCTGCTGTCGCGCCAGCCGCGCTTCGTCATAAACTCATTCCAAATCTCGATCTCCTCCTCAGTTGGTCTCCGCCCCTGGTCAAAACACCAGGTCAGGACCTCTTCATCGGTGCCGCCGCTGAGGACCCGTTGCGCAAGGGCATCGTACTGGACGTGGAGAAATCGCGTGCAGCGGGAATCGAACCAGGTCCAGACCTTCGTGCCCACATTATATTCCTTTGGCAGTTTGCCGGCGGCATGCAGACGGACCTTGTCCAGCATGCGTCCGAAGTAAACGATCCCGCCGACCTTCTCGTACGAACTGCGCAAACCAGGAACTTTCATATGCAATGGTTCCACCTTCTGCATGGATATGTTGCATTGAGCGAATGGAGATGCAATTGCTTTCGAGCTTTGCGAGCCAGCGCGCCGCTCGCGCCAAGCGAGCCACCGAGCAAACACTGCCCCCGGAACGCTGCGTTTACGCGGCCGACACGTCCCAAACTGTCCGCCTGCCGCGTGAACGCGGCGTTCCGGTCTTTCCATAGATTACAGCTCAGTGCAGTGTGCGGATGCGCCACCAACCGTGCCGTTTTACGGTTTGGCCCTTGACACGGTGGTGGGCTCTTCTTTAGATACAACATGGCTGAGCAGATTATCATTTTGGACTTCGGCTCGCAGTATACGCAGGTCATCGCCCGGCGTATTCGCGAGTGCAATGTCTATTCGGTCATCCTCCGTTACGACACCCCGGCCTCGGAAATCGCCGCGCTCGGTGCCAGTGGTCTGATCCTCTCCGGCGGTCCCTCCAGCGTTTACGCCAAAGACGCGCCCGTGCCCGACCCGGCCATTTTCCGGCTCGGTACGCCCGTGCTTGGTATTTGTTACGGTCTGCAGGTCATGGGCCATTTTCTTGGCGGAAAAGTCGAGCCCGGCCTCAAACGGGAATATGGGAAAGGAACGCTTCGCGTCGAAGACAGCTTTTCTCCGTTGTTTGCTAATTTGCCAGAGACGCTGCAGGTGTGGAACTCGCATGGAGATCGGCTGACGAAACTGCCTAGCGGGTTCAAAGCTGTTGCCACGACTGAGAATTCGAATGCCGCGGCTATCGAAAACCTGGACGCGAGGATGTTCGGCCTGCAATTTCACCCGGAGGTGGCGCACACTCCGCAGGGCAGTGAGATCCTGGCCAACTTTGTGCACAACATCTGCGGCTGCGGCAAGAATTGGACGATGCGCAACTACATCGAACAAGCCGTCGAAAACATCCAGGCGAAGGTCGGCCAGGAGAAGGTTATTTTGGGTCTGAGCGGCGGGGTTGATTCGAGCGTCGCCGCGGCCTTGCTCCATAAAGCGATAGGGGATCAACTCACCTGCATTTTCGTTAATAACGGTTTGTTGCGCGGACGCGAAGCGGAGGTGGTACAGGAGGTTTTCGTGCGTCACTTCAAAATCAAACTGCAATACGAAAACGCTTCCCGGCTCTTTCTGACTCGATTGCGGGGAGTTACCGAGCCGGAGCGCAAAAGGAAGATCATCGGCCGCACCTTTATCGAAGTTTTCGAAGCCGCGACGAAGCGCGCCGGGAAAGCCAAATTTCTCGCGCAGGGGACACTTTATCCCGACGTGATTGAGTCGGTGCCTATTGGCGGCAACCCGGCGGCGATGATCAAGAGCCATCACAATGTTGGCGGCCTGCCGAAACGGATGCGCTTTCAATTGGTGGAACCCTTGAAATGCCTTTTCAAGGACGAAGTGCGCGAGCTCGGCCTTGAATTAGGTTTGCCGCGGGAGATCGTCTTACGCCAGCCGTTTCCGGGGCCTGGCCTGGCCGTGCGCATTTTGGGTGAAGTCACTCCCAGCCGGCTCGAGATTTTGCGAAATGCCGACACGATTGTCGTCGAGGAGATGAAGAACAGCGGCTGGTACTACAAGATTTGGCAAAGTTTCGCGGTGTTGCTCCCGGTGCGCAGTGTCGGCGTGATGGGCGACGAACGAACTTACGATTATACCATCGCCGTACGCGCGGTCGATTCGCAGGATGGCATGACCGCCGACTGGGTGAAACTGCCGTACGACCTGCTCGAGACACTCTCCAACCGAATCATCAACGAAGTCAAAGGCGTCAACCGCGTCTGCTTCGATATCACCAGCAAGCCGCCGGGAACCATTGAGTGGGAGTGAGGGCACGGCGGGCAGAGGAAGGTAAATTGCGAGCATACTGTAGGAGACGACGTAAGGAGATTCCGACCCCGCACTCGGGCGGCATGAAGCCGGGCGAACTCGAAAGAGCCTTCTCCCTCTCCTCCTCTGGATTCCTCTGGAGGAGAGGGCCGGGGAGAGGCGGCCTATGTCCCTGCGAGCGTTCGTTGGCAGACTCTGTTCGATCCTCTTCTGCACCTGACGCCGCTGAATCTGAGTTTCCTTACGTCGTCTCCTAAACAAAGCGAGGGAAGATAAAAAAATCAGCATGATTTTGTCTCAGTGATTTTAGCTCCTGCGTTCCTCTTTCTCAGCGCTGGATGAGCTGGAGTTTTGCCGAGGTTGGAGATTTTGAATTTCCATTTCCGATTTTGCTTTGCTCCGGCGGTTGACGGCTCGGCAAACCGCTGCGATCTTGTGCCGGCTTGGCGCAAGATTCTGCAATCGCAGCGACAAGCGATTTGTTCGCTAGAGTAACCGCAACTCCCGCTGTGCAAGCCCTGGCGCAGCGTCTGGAGAAAGGGGGCGTTTTGTCTTGCGGCGGAATCAACCCTGCGGCTCATCCGTTTCTGGCCGCGCTCCTGCGACGCAGCTTCCCGGATCGGCCCATTGTTGTGGTGACACACGACCTCAAAGCGCAGGAAGTCTTCCATCAGGACCTCACAACCTGGTTGCAACAGGACAGTGGCCCACCGGGCACAAACTCACAACTTCCCTTGTTCTATCCGGCCTGGGAGGTTCTCCCACACCAATCCCGGCTGCCGCATGCCGACGTGATAAGTGAGCGCCTCGAAACTTTGATAGCGTTGGGAAAGTTTACAGTCCAAAGTTCGGACGAGTTCAAAGTCCAAAGTCCAGAATCCCCTGCACCCCAGACATCGGAAGAGGCGAATCCAAAAACTAAAGTTGCCAGCAGTGCTCCGCTTGTCGTCACTACGGTTACCGCACTGCTGCAGCGGACGTTTGCTCGCGAACAACTGCGGAAACGAAGCCGAGCCGTTGCGCGCGGTGACCGGCTCGATCCGCTCGATCTCATCGAATGGCTGGAAGATGAGGGTTACGAACCTGAAGCGCAGGTGACACAAAAAGGAGAGATCGCCTTGCGCGGCGGCATTCTGGATATCTACCCACCGACGAGCCCCTGGCCTGTGCGGCTTGAATTCTTCGGCGACGAATTGGAATCTCTCCGCTATTTTGATCCGCTCACCCAAATCTCGCGCGAGGAAACTGCCTCTCTGACCATCCCACCGGCGGGTGAACTGGGGCTGTTGAAAACGCTCCACGACCATGGGGCGCAATCGGCGGCTGAAGCGGAGGCGGTGTTCGGCACGTTGCTGAATTACTTGCCTGACGCCACCCTATTCCTTTTGTGCGAGCCGCAGATACTGGGGGAGCACGCGACCGAATATGAGTTGCAGATTCCGCCAAACGATCCGTTCTTTATTTCTTGGGACGAATTTCAAAGCCAGGCCGGCGAGCGGGCAATGGTGGTGCTTGCTCTGAGCGAAAACGAGTCGAGCCAACATGGACTGAAAGCGAACACCGCGGCTTCGTCTGACACTGTTCAAGAAGTGTTGAACCCTTCAACCGCGCCCGTGGAAAATCCGCACTCCACGATCCGCAGTCCGCACTTTGAGGGCCTGGACGCCTTCCGCCCATTAACAGATAGGCGACCCGAGCCGCAAGTAGCCGAGGCGCAACGTCGCGAGTTCTTTTCTCAATTGCATCGCTGGACGCGCCAGGATTACGCCGTTCACGTCTTCTGCAATAATGATGGCGAGCGCCAAAGATTCGCTGAGATCTGGAAAGAATACGGGTTTGATGAAGTCCAAAGTCCAACACCCAAAGTCCAAAGTCCAGATCTCGAAAGATCTGAGGCAAACTGCAACAATCAGCTAATCCCACAAGGTCCGGAATCCCGACTTTGGACTTTGGACTTTGGACTTTGGACTTATGTAGGCGTTCTCTCCCGCGGCTTCTTGTTCGAAGAGGCCAAAGTGGTCGTCGTAACAGACGCCGAGATCTTCGGCCGCTACAAGGTGCAACGGCCGCGACGTCTCAAATCACCGCACGCGCAAGCAACCCGTTCCGCGCTGGACATCGATTTTACCGATCTCGAGGAGGGCGACTACGTCGTTCATGTGCAGCATGGAATCGGAAGATATCTCGGTCTGCAAGTCCTCCCGATCGGCGCCGGCACCAAGCCGACCGCAAAGGCTTCAGGGACCAGCGCCGGGCAGGAGTGCCTGGTACTCGAATACGCGCCCAGCGACCCAGCCCAACCCGCGCCTAAGCTCTATGTGCCGGTCACGGAGGCGCATCTTGTTAGCAAATACGTCGGCACGGGCAAGGCGCGCCCGCCGCTAAACACATTGGGCGGGAATCGCTGGGCGAAGGCGAAGGCGCAAGCCGAGCACGCTGTGCGGGACGTCGCGAGCGAACTGCTGGCGATCCAGGCGGCGCGCGAGTCGCAGCCCGGCCATGCCTTTGCTCCGGACAATCCCTGGCAGCGAGAATTCGAAGGAGCATTTCTCTTTGAAGAAACCCTCGACCAAATGCGCGCCATCGTTGAAACCAAGTCCGATATGGAACGACCGAAACCGATGGACCGGCTGATCTGCGGGGACGTCGGTTTTGGCAAAACCGAAGTCGGCATTCGCGCGGCGTTCAAAGCAGTGATGGACGGACGACAAGTGGCGATTCTCGTGCCGACGACGGTCCTGGCCCAACAACATTACAACACCTTCCGCGAGCGCATGGCCGATTACCCGGTGCGCATCGAATTATTGTCCCGGTTCCGAACGCGTGGCGCACAGCAGCGTGTGGTGAAGGACCTGGCGGCCGGCTCAGTGGATATCGTCATCGGCACCCATCGACTGCTGCAGAACGATATCGGCTTTAAAGACCTAGGCCTCGTCGTCATTGACGAAGAGCAGCGCTTTGGCGTCATGCACAAGGAAAAATTCAAAATGCTGCGCAAGCTGGTCGACGTCCTGACGCTCAGCGCAACACCGATTCCGCGCACCTTGTACCTAGCACTGACCGGCGCCCGGGACATGAGCACGATTCAAACGCCACCGCACGATCGCCTGCCGGTCGAAACAATTGTCACGCAATACGACGAGCGAATCATCCGCGACGCGATCCAGCGCGAATTGAATCGCGGCGGCCAGGTTTTCTTCCTCCACAACCGGGTAATGACCATCGACACGATGGGCCAAAAATTACGAATGCTAGTGCCCAATGCGCGCATTGTAGTCGGCCATGGCCAAATGCACAGCGACGATTTGGAACAGGTGATGACCCAGTTCGTGAATGGCGAAGCCGATATCCTGCTCTCAACTACAATTATTGAAAGCGGTCTCGATATCCCGAATGCGAACACGATCATCATCGACCGAGCCGACCGGTTCGGCTTGAGCGATTTGTATCAACTGCGCGGCCGGGTCGGCCGTTACAAGCACCAGGCCTATGCTTACCTGTTGCTCCCAAGGCATGCGGGACTTTTAAGCGACGTCAGGAAACGGCTCAGCGCGATCAAACAATATTCAACTCTCGGCAGCGGCTTCAAAATCGCCATGCGCGATCTTGAAATTCGCGGCGCGGGCAACCTGCTAGGCGCCGAACAGAGCGGATATATTACCGCAGTCGGATTCGAGCTCTATTGCCAGCTGCTTAAGCAAAGCGTCTCTTCGCTGAAAGGCGAAAAGGTCAAACCTCGCATTGACGTGCAAGTGCGCCTGGAGTTCCTCGCGTTAAGCCCAACCGACGAAGCACAAAGCGACAAATCTTCGCGCACCCGAACCGAATCGAAAATCGCGAGTTCCGCCGTAATCGACGAGATCGAACTCACCGAAAAAGATATTACAGAACACGGAACACGCGACGCGCAACACCCAACACGACACACGCAACACGTCTCCGCCTCCATCCCCTTCAGCTACATCTCCGATTCGAGACAACGCATCGAAATCTACCGCAAACTGGCGCAACTGAATGACAAGGCCTCTCTGCAAACCCTGAAAAAGGAACTCCGCGATCGCTTTGGCCCCGTGCCTGACGCGGTAGAATTGCTGCTCCTGGTCGCCGAGTTAAAAATGCTGGCCTCAGACAAAGACATCACCGTGATTGAAGTCCAGGAAGATAAGCTGATGCTGACGCGCAACAACGACTACGTCATGGTCGGAAGCAAGTTCCCG
Organism: Candidatus Limnocylindrales bacterium; assembly: GCA_035495315.1. Lineage (GTDB taxonomy): Bacteria > Verrucomicrobiota > Verrucomicrobiia > Limisphaerales > UBA8199 > DATJGF01. The sequence goes on along the minus strand of DATJGF010000063.1, from coordinate 290 downwards.
CGGCTCACACGAAAAGAAGCGAGCGCCCGCTTAAAGGAGATTCGGAAACTGCTGTTGGCATTGTAGGCGCGAGTGCCAACGGCATGGTAAATTTGCAGGTAGATGGTCTGCAGGCGGGGTTGTGAATTGGGGAATGGATTTTTTACAAATTTTCTGCAACCGAAGGGTAATTATTCACGCCGTGGCACCGGTGCTGCGCTTTGAATTTCCAAAGCGCACAAAAGTCGCTAATGGTGCAGCGTTGGTTTGGCAAAGCGCTGCCGAATCAGCGAATCAACTGGGGGCCCCGA
>DATJGF010000062.1:0-7522 GCA_035495315.1 Candidatus Limnocylindrales bacterium | reverse complement strand
GCAAGGGCCAGTTCAGCCTGCTCTGCAAAAAAGAGGTCACCACCGTCCACGCGGTGATCGAGGGCCCCAATGTGGCCAAGTGTTGGGTCCAGTTGAAACCCGGGCGCGATCACCTGGTCCGCATGCAGGAGGGAGTCACGGTGACGGGTCGAATCGAACAGAACGGTAAACCGCTGAAGGATGTGTTGGTTGGGGTTTCGACGACTGACCGGACGTGTGGCAGTTACTTTCATTGCGACGAGTTGGCGACCGACAAGGATGGGCAGTTCCTGATCCCGAACGTCCCGCCGGGGCGCGAGTTTGTGCTTTTTTCCACCATGGCTTCGTTGCGCGGACAGGGCTTCACGCCGGCGAAAGTAATTACCACGGGCAAGTCGCGAACGACCGTGGATGTGGGCAGCGTCGCGGTGCAAGCCGGGCATCGATTGACGGGCCGGATCGTTCTTTCCGACGGGCTGCCGGTGCCGTTGAACACCCGCTTGTTGTTGAGCCGGGAGAAGGCCTGGGACCACACGGAGGCGGAGCTCGACCTGAACGGCAATTTCGAGTTTCCGGGGGTGCCGCCGGAACCGGTCGGTCTGAACGTTCGCATCAACGGTTATAAATTTTCCAAGCGCAACCCGAGTCTCGATCGGCTGAATGGGGGCCTGGTCGGGACGGTTGACGAGAATTCCAAAGAGCTGACGCTGCTGCTGGAACCGGGGGAGTGGAAGTATAACGGGGAAGAGGACCCCGATTTTCCTGCGAGCGGGGACAGGCAGCCTTATAGTAAACCGCTGCGTGGGGTGAAGCGGTGAGGAAAGCTCCAAACCCCAAGATCCCCGTCCTCCGTAGCAGGCCTTTCCGCGCAACCAGCCCACCCTGACCGCACCGCGGTCCCCACAATGCCGCAGAGCTCGGATACTGCGGAGGGTGGACAAGCACCAGCGAAACGCCCATTAGCAAATCCCAATCTTTTATTGGAGGTTGGAGGTTGGGGCCTGTAGGTTGGATGTTCGATGTTCAGTGTTCGACCCGGTCGCGCGGCCGACGAACCCACTCATTTCGCGAGTGATTGAGGACCTAGGTAGCGATCCCCTCTCCCTGCCGGAGAGGAAAGGATGAGGGCCCGGGGCTAAAAAACTCAATTTTTTGCCTCAAACCTTCAGTGCCCCGGCATTTCAAAACTGCTAGCCTCCGATTTTGCATCACATGGAAGCACAGCCGCCCGCCCTTTTGCCTGCGGGCTGTTCCTTTTCGCTAAAACCGCTTTCCTGCTGGGGATGGATGGTCCCTGTAATAACTGCGATGTTCGCGGCGACCAGCTCCTTCGCCGGACAAGGGGCTAACCGCCTGCTGTACACCGTGCCGAACAGCACTTTCATCGAGAACCCAACCGGCGGCGAAAGCGTGGTGACGATCAACGACGTCTCAGGATCGATCTCGACGGTCCAGACTGCAATCAGCAACGCGCGCAACGCCAATCCGGGGGCAATCATCGTCATTCACCTTCTGAGCGGCGCTACCTATACGGTGAGCAGCGCGGGCCTGGTGCTCAGTTCGCGAGAGTGCCTGGTCGGCACCGGCGCGACGATCCGAGCCGCCGCTTCATCCGTTACGGTTCCCTTGATCCAGATCGCTTCCGGTTCAACGAACGTCTCGATCGCCGGCGGAACGCTCGATGGCAGCGGCGCGAACATCAACGGCATCATGGCCCCAGCCGCCGCCCGGGTGAACATCGACCGTGTAACCGTCCAGGCCTGCGGTCTCGATGGCATCCTGTTGAAAGGAAATGGAAACTCTACCTATGACAACGAGATGAGTGTCACGCGGTGCGATGCTTCGGGAAGCCCGGCCCACGCTGGTATCAGCATCCAAAACTCAACCCAGACAATCTGTGTCGACAACAATTGTCACAACAACCTGGCCGGGATCTGGATTTCCTGCGCCTGGGCCACCGTCGCCAACAACACCTGCCAGGGCAATGCCACGGGAATCGATGCCAACGGCGGCAACGACAACGTCATCGCCAACAACACCTGCAACAATAACGCTGTCGGCATCCACGCCGGCGCGTCGAACAACATGCTTGTTTCCAACTCGCTGGGTGGCAACAGCACCGCTGGTATCATGTCGAATGGCAGCGGCAATACTTTCATCGACAACCTGTTCACTGCGGGCAATGCGTCCAACTATTCGAGCGCGGGTTCCGGCAATCGCGTCGTGGCTTACAAAACCCCGCTCTCAGCCCCTGGCCAAAGCTACTTCTATCCGCCGCTGATCGACGATCAACATCCCAACCCGATTGTCGCCGGCCTGGGCCGGACCGACCTGACCATTGCGTCGACCACCATCGACGCTGTGCAAACCCAATACGAGGCGGCTCGCAGCGCCAATCCGAACAATGTCATAGTGCTGCACCTGCCGGGAACCTACACCGTTGGGGCGACCGCCCTGACCCTCGCCTCGAACACCTGCGTGCTGCTCAGCGGGACGATCCAAATCAATTCGTCGACCGCCGCCAGCGCCGCCATCAAGGCCGCCTCCGGTTCGCAAAAATACATCTCCCTTTCCGGCGGAATCATCGACGGCGGCAACCTGACCGGGAACAACGGCATCCAAGTCTCGTCCGCCTCGATGCTGCAAGTCGACGCGGTGACTTTGCGCAACTTCGGGCCGTCCAACCCGCGCGTGGGGGGATCCGACGTCATCCATTTTGACCATGGCTCGACGCCCTATATCGTAACGCGTTGCACCGTCAACGGCGGCAGCGCGCGGGGAATCTGGCTCCAATTAAGCGGTGTCAAGAGTCTCATCGCCGCCAATGACGTCAGCAACTGCAACCAGGATGGTGTCGATTGCGATTCATCGACCAGCGGGTCAGTGGTGACATTCAACAACTGCCATAATCTCGTGCGCTACGGCGTGTTTTTTGAACAAAGCGCCAGCCATAACGTCGCCGTCGGCAATATTTGCAACCACACCGGCCGGGGCATCAATGTTTACAACAACGATACTTCCCGGCCGCCGACTCAATACAACACGGCTGCATGCAACAGCTGCGATGCCAACAGCAACGGCCTGCGCAACGGATCGACCGGCGGCGGTACGAACACCGTCACCTCCCACAACTTCTTCTTTAACAATGTCGTTACCGACAGCAGCGGCAACGGAATCGAATCCGACGCCACCGGGACCCAGAATTATTATTCGCAAAATTATTTGTCTGGGAATGGAACCGCGATCACGACCAGTGGCAGCGAGGCTTTTTTCAACTCGCCGGACGGGGACGGAAGCGTGCCAATCCAGGACAGCCACAGCGGCCTGTTCGTGGTCGTAGCCAACGCCTCGACTGGCAGCGGGGCGGCAGTCGTCACCGGGCAGCCCAATGGCAGCGACCAATGGCGGCTCTTGCCGGCGGACAACGGATATCATCGCGTGATGAATCAAAACAGCGGCCTGGTCCTGGCCGTCAACGGCGCTTCGCTGAGCGCCGGGGCCCTCATTATCCAGGCCGCCTACAGCGCCGACACAACCTACAACGACGAGTGGCTCGTGCAGCCGGCGGGCAACGGGCTTTATAATTTCGTCAACCGGCGTAGCGGCCTCTACCTCGATGTGACCGGCGCCTCCACGAACGCCGGCGTTCAACTCACTCAGCAACTCCCTAACGGCGGCGCCAATCAACAATTCAACCTCGGCGCCACCTCCATCGCCGGACAGCTTTCGTTCTTCCTGTCGACCGCGCCGGCTACGCAAACGGTCCTGGCGGGGGGCGGTGCCTCCTACACGGTGACCGTAACGCCTTTGTTCGGATCGAACGTCACGGTAGGGCTCGCAGTCAACGGCTTGCCCGCCGGAGCTGCGGGCGGCTTCAGTCCGGTGTCGGTAGCGGGCGCCGGGACCTCGACGTTGAGCGTGACGACAGGCACCAATACGGCGGTCGGGGTTTACCCATTGACGATCACCGGCATCAGCGATGGCGTCACGAACCGGAACACCGTGAACCTGGTGGTCAGCAGCGGAACCGTGGCCATGCCCGGCACGCTCGTCTGGACGAGCGCCAGCGGCACAAACGCGAACTGGTCGACCACGCTGAATTGGACGAACGTCACTGCCGGCGGCTTCGGTCCGCCCGGAGCCTCCAACGACGTCGTATTCACCAATATCGCTGCAACTCCTGGGCCGGACATTGTCGACAATCTCATGAACAGCGATACGGTGATCGGTTCGCTCACCTGGAACGCCACCAATGCCTTTCACACGACGCAAATCTCTGCGGGAGCGACGCTAGTCCTCACCGGCACCAAAGGGTTAGTCGTGGGGACCGAGAGCGATCTCGGCAATAGCGTGAGCGTGTATGCGAGCGTCACCGGCGCGGGCGGCGGGTTGGTAATCAGCAACGGGAACGCCAATCTGATCGTGCGTCAGGGGAGCACCAACAGCGCAGGCACTTTGAACGCGACGCTCGACCTGTCGGGCCTGGATATATTCCAGGCTGTCGTCAGCCGGGTCCAACTGGGGTCACTCGGCGCAAATCCGCGGCCCTCTGGAAATTTATACCTGGCGCGGACCAACACGATTACGGCTGGCGGTTCGGCGCCGGCGATTCAAATCGGCGGCCAGGGCGGCGGCAGTGGAAACGGCGGCAACGGAAGTTTTTTGTACCTGGGCCAGACCAACGCCATCTTTGCCAATGGCATCAGTGTGGCAACCGTGAAACAACAGAACTGCTCCATGCTGTTCAACCCGTCACTGACGGGCAACAACCCCACGGCGTATTTCCGCGCGGCGGATGGCGTCAGCCCGGTGCCCACCTGGTTCATTGCCGATTCACAAAGCCAAAGCGGCACCGTGAATACATCGGGCACAAATGATTTTAGCGACGGCACGGTGGATGCCCTCGTGAACACCCTCACCATCGCCCGGAGCAGCACCGGCGGTGGCGCTGGCAACCCGGTCGGGACTCTCACTTTTTCAGCGGGCACGATGACCGCCGGCACCTTGCAAATCGGCTACCAGGGATCGAGTGGGGCGAATGCGCCGACCGCGGAAGTCAACGTGAACGGCACGGCGACGCTCGCGGTGACTGGCGCCCTGGAAATGGCCCATATCATGGGCGGCGCCGGAGCGACGAACACTGTTGGAACTTTGAATATCAACGGCGGAACGGTTTTGGCCAACGTCATCCTTAATGGCGGCGGGATAGCCAATGTTAATGTGAACGCCGGCACGCTGGCGCTTTCCAACAACCTGGGCACCGCTGCGCGCTCGATCAGCGCGTTGAACCTGGCCGGCGCAACACTGCGACTGCAAGTGGACGCCGGCGCAGCCCCTACCAACATCATCACGACCAACCTTACCGCGAGTGGCATTACCACCGTCAACCTCGACTCGGTTGCGAATGTAACCGGCACCAACCGTTTTCCGCTGATCCAATATACGACGTTCGCAGGTTCGGTCGCGGCCAATTTCGCGCTCGGCAGCCTGCCGGCGGGGTTCAGCGGTTACCTGGAGGACAATGGGGCCAACCAGACCATTGACGTGGTGATTGCTCGATTGCCCGTTTCGCGGCCGACGATCCGCACGATCGGATTCTCGGGCGGCAGCATCGTCATCAGCGGGACTAACGGCAGCCCCGGTGTGAGTTATTCGGTGCTTGCCTCTACGAACCTGGCTTTGCCGCTGATGAACTGGAATTCGTTAGGAGCGGATATTTTTGATGGGAACGGCCATTTCAGCTTCACCATCGATATCAACCCAGGCTTGCCGCAGCAATTTTACCTGATCCAATCACCGTAAGCTGGGTTCAGGTCCAGCAACCTCTAACCTCCCACCTCCGACTTCTGACTTCTGACTTCTGACTTGTCCGCCTGAGCTTTTTCCGCCAAACTGATCGGCGAGGGTTATGAAATCGATGCATCCAGCGCTCTTCGCTGTATTGGCCGCGCTTCAAATCTATTCCGCCGCACTCTACGCCGCCGACACCAAAACATCGGCAACAACAAACTCCGCGCCCGAGGGTCAGAGCAAGGAACTCGAACATCGGAGGAAATGGAACCTTGACACGTTGGTCGGCGATTACGAGCGTCACGGACGGCGCAGCCCGAAATGGGACGAACCGGCAAAAGCCGGGCTCGCGATTTTCGCCCGGGTCCGGTCCTTGTCGGACACCGCCGAAGGAAACGAACTGTCGAAGAAAGTCGCTGCGCCGATAAAAACCGCCGTCATCAACGGGTGCGACGATCCCATGGTGGGCTACCTTTATGCGCGCTACGTCACCTCGCAGGAAACGCACACCCCGAAGGAGCAGGCGGAGGCTTTTCGGTCGGCCGCTGAGGCGCTGGGCAAGAGCGAGTATGCGCCGGTGCGCAAATTCTATGCGGCTTTGCGGATTGCGATCGTGCTCAATCCCGATGGCCGTAATACCCCTCCCGAAGTGCACGACTGGCGCCGGCATGCCAGCCAGTACCTCAACCAGGCGGTGAAGGACCCGGCGATGCCGGTAGCGGAGGTCTACGAGGCGTGTGATCAACTGCTTCAAACCGTTAACAACAATGCGCGCCAGTACGAAGAATTCTACCGGGCCTTCGAACCGGCCATATTCAAGAACTGGCCTTCGGAGCCGTCGCTTTATTTGCTCAAAGGCATCTTTTACACGAAATACGCCTGGCACGCGCGAGGGACGGCCTACGCCAATAAAGTCACGGACAAGGGGTGGCAGCTTTTCTCCGAGCGATTGGCTGAAGCAGAGACCGCACTCGACAAGGCGTGGGAAATGAATCCTCGCGATCCGCGGGTCGCTTGCGAAATGCTCAGCGTCGAGCTCGGCCAGGGCAAAGGCCGGGAGCGAATGGAGTTGTGGTTCAAGAGGGCAACGGATCTGAACCCCAATTACTACGACGCATTTTCCGCAAAACTCTACTATCTGGAACCAAAATGGCATGGGTCACCCGAAGAAATGCTCAAGTTTGGCCGCGAATGCGTCGATTCCAAAAAGTGGGGCGGTCATGTTCCTTTAATCCTCAGGGATGCACACGAGGCGCTGGCCCGGTACCTGGACAAGGAGGAGCAGCCGGACTATTGGAAACGGCCCGAAGTCTGGAAGGACCTCAAAGCCGCCTTTGAAAAATTCTTTAAACTCAATCCGGACGAAATCGGCTGGCGCCACAATTACGCGCTCTACGCCTATCGGGCGGAGCAATGGGAGGATTTGAACCGCCAAATACCGTTGCTGGGTGAGATCAATTACGAATTCTTCGGTGGCAAAGAGGCTTATGACAAAATGGTCCGCCTCGCCAGGGATCACTCCCGGAAATGAAGCCCGCGCTCACCCCGTGGCTTTCCTACCAGGCCAGTCAGGTCACTCGACCTCGATGAAAAAAAATTCGCCGGCGTTGCCGATGTTCCGGTAGAAGTAATTGAACGGGGGGTTGGCATAGATATTGGTCGCAATGGGGACGAATCCGGAACCGATGCCGTTAGTGGCGCCCCAGAGCCGGTAAGTCCTCCCATAAGCGCTCGGCCAGGTGAGGTAGAATTG
>DATJGF010000061.1:0-136806 GCA_035495315.1 Candidatus Limnocylindrales bacterium | reverse complement strand
CCTGGAAAGAGCTGAGTCCGGTTCTGGATGAAGCCCTTGATGGACTTAGCGAAGATGACCGGCAGGTTGTCTTGCTGCGTTTTTTTGAACAGCGAACGATGGCCGACCTGGGCCGAACGCTGGGAGTCACGGAGGACGCGGCCAAGATGCGCGTGAGTCGGGCACTCGGCCGATTGCGTGCTCAACTCGGCGGCCTGGGCGTGCCTTGCAGCGCAGCCTTCCTGGGAACGCTTCTGTTCGAGCGTTCGATTGAAGCCGCGCCCCAAGGCCTGACGCCCCTTCTAGCAACCATCAGGATATCGGCACCGATTGGCTTGACCGGTGGTCTCGTTGGCGCGTGGTTACAGGCACCCAGGCTGAAGCTTTTGTCGGCAGTCTCAGGTGTGCTTCTGCTCGGTAGCACCGCTCTGTTCCTGCAGCACTCCACCAGACCTGATGGCAGCTCAGGAATACCGTCCGAGCCACCGCGTGGCGTCGCGCAGGACGTTAACGCTCAGGCGCCTGAAAGCTCGGCTGTCGCCGTCGCTGAACCGCGCCGTGCCGAACCGCAAGCGGCGATCCCTGTTTTGGTGGACACGAACACCCTGTCTTTCAGGGGCACGGTGATCGACAAGTTCACCCACGAGCCGGTCCAAGGCGCCACGGTTCATGTCCGTCGCGAAATTTACTCTGCAACCGAACACAAGGTCCTGCTGGAAACCGAACATTTGACCGATGCAGAAGGTCATTTCCAATTCAGTCTGACGCCCGAGCAGGCGGCTCATCGTTCGGCCTACTTGAATTTCGAAGTCACGCACCCGGCCTACGCGCGCAGGCCTTGGGACGGTTACGGTTTGAGCATGATTCGCAAGAACGAATCGCTCGGCGAGCGTCCGTTCTTTGAGCAACTTGATTTAACGCCGGCCGAAAACATCAGCGGGACCTTGGTGCAGCCCGACGGCACACCCGCGGCCGATGTTAAAGTGCTAGCCTACTCGAAAGCCGTCAAAACCAATATGTCTGAGTACGGCTCGTTCGCCGAAGCTTTGACCGACGCTTCGGGTGCATTTCGCGTCAACGTGGTCAAAGGCGGAGAGGCGGTGCTGTGGTTGCTGCCGCAGCAGTTCGTTCCCTCCACGCACCTGCTCCACCAGCAGCGCGGGGATCTGGGACAGTTCGTTCTCGAAGAGGGGATCCGCCTCTCTGGTCGGGTGGTCGATAGCGACGGCTTGCCGGTGAGTAATGTCTGGGTCAACGCCGAGCTTTCCGGTGGACCAGCCAAGAAGCGGATTGACATGCCGGTAGCCGATGCGCTCGAGCGTTCCGCTCTTACCGATCACGAAGGTCAGTTCGCCACCGGGCCGCTTCCAGCCGGCGACTACGATCTATTGATCAGCGAATATCCACGGGACAATCTTGCCGAGGATCGCACTCGGCATTCAGTGCCGGACGTATTTTTGCATCAGAAGCTGCATGTGGATCCGAGCAACACGAGTCAATCGATCGAGATTCGCGCGGTGCCGCATCTGCTAATCGACATTCAGCAACTCGACCGCGCAGGCAATCCGCACAAAGCCCACGAGATAAACGTTTCGGGCGTTGCAGGCGACACGGCCTGGTGGGGCGAGGGGCGTCCCGATGAAAACGGGAGGGTTCTGGTTAAAGCGCCACGAGGTCTTACCAAGGTCAGGTTTGATCTGCTGGTGAACGAACATCAATCGACACGCTATCGTTGGTCCGATGATTCTGTCTGGAGCAACGACCACCAGCCGACGCTGCCGGTGCTCGATCACGATATCAATGGAATGTCGGTTATTTACTACACCGCGCCCATTGTTCTGGTTCGTGCTGTGGCCGAGGACGGGACCCTGATTCCGGATTTCAAATGTCAGATGACTTACGCTAAAGACCGCAAGCCTCATCAAGAGGCTCCACACTGGATCAATGGTGTCGTCGGTGAGGTTAATTTCGAAAAGCAAGCCGATGGGCGATGGCGTTCGGAGTCGCTTTTGCCCGATGAGAATCTGCAGCTCATCGTCGAGGCTGCGGGGTTCCAATCCTGGTCGCAGTCTCTCAATTTGTCTGAGGGCGTCACCCGCGAAGTCGACGCCCGGCTCCGGACGCAGTAGACGCGGGATGGGCCGAGGGCGCTTGGTAAAATCCGAAGGCCGAATCCCCGAGGGCCGAATGAAATCCGAGGTCCGAAATCAGAAAGAAACAGCAAGGGAGTAAAAACCGCTGAAGCGGTTCCAATGGCATCCGCGCACGCCACCCCCAGCTGAAAGCTGGGGGTTAATAAGACGAGCTGAGAAACTAATGAGACGAGCTGGGAATTGATGAGACAAGTTGGGAGTTAATGAGAGCAGATACGGGGGCAGCTGCATGGATCCGGTCCAGAACCGATTACGAGCTTGGCTATAGTTTAACTTAGACCCTTCTAAATCCAGAACCCAGCCGGCCCTGCCAATGGTTGTACCGCGCTGTAACTAGTGAGGAAATTAGTTCCAGCGGCGCGGTAACCCAACCGGCGGCGAGGCGGGCAAAGTTCCCGCAACTCGCCCTAACAGGGAGCCAAAGGAGGCTCCTTTAGAATGGAACGTCGTCTTCTTCGGGGGATGGCGCCTCGGGAACTGGAGGTTCGGAAGGCGTGCCAGCGGAGGCAGTCGCGGCCGCGGGGGCGGCGCCAGTGCGGGTGCGTTGGGCATCACCGGGAATGGCATCGCTGCGGTTGGAATCGATAAAGGTAAAGCCTTCGAGGACGACTCTGAGTTTGCTGATTTTCTGGTGGGTATTTTTATCTTCCCACTCATGGAGCTTGAGGCGACCTTCGACCAGCAAGGGCCGACCCTTCTTCATATATTGGGCAATCACTTCAGCCTGACGCCCGAACGCGTCGATATCAACAAACGTAACTTCCTCTTTCATTTCTCCGGTCTCGGTTTTCCATTTGTGATTGGTTGCCAGACCGAAGCGCACCACCGCCGTGCCTTTCGGCGTGTAACGCATTTCAGGATCGCGGGTAAGATTACCGGCGATGATTACTTTATTGAAACTGGCCATGGGGGTCCCTTTCTCTTACGCGTTTGTGGTTGGTTTAGGCGCCGGGGCGCTACTGAACATCACCCGGAAAACGTCCTCGCTCATCGCAAAGCGATGTTTCAACTGGTCGACTACGGACGGCTGGCCTTCGAAGATAACATTCACATAAAAGCCGGCGTTGTGTTTCTTGTTCGCCACCCGCATGAAATTGCGTTTGTCCATCTTTTGGACCGTCTCGACCTTGCCGCCCAGCGCGGTGATCTCGGCAGAGATCTTGTCGATGGTGTCCTTGATCGTCTCTTCTTTTCCGGCCGAATCGAGTATGAACAAACCTTCGTAACGTTTCACTGCTCTTTTCCTTCGTTCTCGGGGTCGCTAACTGCCCCGTTAAATTGACTCATTGCTTTCTGTATTCCTGCTTCCAACCAACACTCAGCCTGGTCGGTAGCAACTGTTAAGACCTTATCTGCCTGCGCTGCTTCCGTCGAACTAAATCGGCCGAGCACATGCCCGGTAATCTCACGCGCGCCATCGCGCCGGCCAATCCCGATTCGAAGGCGCGCATATCCGCGGGTGCCAAGGTGCTGCTCGATCGACTCGAGTCCATGATGGCCACCACTGCTGCCATCAGGCTTGAGCCGCAAATGGCCCAAGGGCAAATCGGCGTCGTCGACCACCACCAAGAGGCGCTCCAGCTCAATCCGAAAAAATTCTTTAACCGCGGCAACACCCTCGCCGCTGGAATTCATGTAGGTTTGCGGGCGGCACAGAAGCACACGGCGGTCACCCCGTTCCGCCTTTGCCACGAGAGAATTAAACTTCTTCTCATAACCCCAGGTCGCGCGCCAGCGCTCGGCCAGCCGTTCGACCACCACAAACCCGGCATTGTGCCGGGTTCGGGTATAATCCGCCCCCGGATTGCCCAGTCCCACGATGAGATGCAAATCCTCCATGCGCGGGGTAATTGTCCCGGCTCGGCCGAGCCGGGACAATGCTCGAAACTATTTCTTCTTCTCGGCCGGAGCGGCTTTTTTGTCGGCGGCTGGTGCAGCGGCTTTGCCGGCGGCTGGTGCAGCGGCTTTGCCGGCAGCGGCTGCCGCGGGAGCGGCCTTCTCGCCCGGCTTCGCCGCAGCTTTCTCTGCACCTTTTTCCGCGCCCTTGACCGGAGGAGCAGCGCCTTCTTCGCCTTCCTTCTTTTCTTTGATCATCTCGACTTCGCCTGGCACCGCGGCGGCCGCTTCGGCTGCCTCTGCCGCCTCTTCCTCTTCCGTGCGCGGTGCGGCGACGGCAATTACCGGAATCTGTTTATCGCCCACCAGTTCAACACCTGGGGGCGGTTTGATTTCGCCTAGATGAATCGCCTCGCCAATCTTCAGGTGGCTCACATCCAACGTGATTAATTCGGGCAAATCCTTCGCCAGGCCGCGAGCTCTGACTTTAAACAGCACGTGTTCAAGCACTCCACCTTGAGTTTTCACACCTTCGGCTTCACCGACGGTTTCAACCGGGATGCTGACGGTAACTTTTTCGTTCTCGGCGATTTCGTGGAAATCGACGTGCAACACTTTGCCGGTCAGGGGATGATGCTGGACTTCCTGCACCAGGGCGAGGCGCTTGGGCCGTGCGTCCTCTTTGACCGCCAGGTCGACGAGCAGGTTTTCCGAGATTGAGTGATGGATGAGGTCCTCCATCTCTTTGGCGCTGATCTCGAGGTTCTGGGGTTGGGCTTGTCGGCCGTAAATAATCGCCGGAATGCGGCCGTTGGTGCGGAGTTTTTTTGCTCCGGCGCGACGTGCCAGCGCGCGGGGAAACGCGTTGAGAGGTACAGATTTCATTGTCTTAAATCGTTGATCTGGCGCACAGCCTCTAGCTGGTACGCCCGCCTTTAAATTCAAACAGCGAAGTAACCGACGAATTGCTGTGGATTCGCTTGATAGCTTCGCCCAAAAGCCCCGCTACCGAGAGCGTGGTGATTTTCACGCCGCTAATAGCAGGGCGAAGGACAGTATCAGTTGTTACCAGTTCGTCAATAGCGGATTTGCGCAATCTTTCGATGCCCACCTCGTTCAAAACCGCATGGGAAACACACGCCAAAATGCGCTTGGCGCCCTTTTGTTTGATCAGGCTGGCTGCCTGGGTCAGGGTCCCGGCGGTCTCGGTCAGGTCATCCACTAGCAAGGCGTCCTTACCCCGGGTCTCGCCAATGACGGCCAAGGATTCGACCTCACTGGCGCTCTTGCGGCGCTTGGCGACGATCGCCAGGCCGGCATCCAGGACCTGAGAATAGGCGTAGGCCATTTTGAGACCGCCAACGTCCGGGCTGATCACGACCAGGTTATGCAACTTCTTCTTTTTCAGATACTCATACATGACCGGCGCAGCATAGAGATGATCTACCGGGATATCGAAGAAGCCCTGAATTTGCTGCGCATGCAGGTCCATCGCCAGAATCCGGTTGGCGCCCGCAGCGACCAAGAGGTTGGCGATAAGTTTGGCCGTGATCGGCACGCGGGGCTGATCTTTGCGGTCCTGGCGCGCATAGCCGTAAAAGGGGAGCACTGCGGTAATCCGCGCGGCACTGGCTCGCCGTAACGCATCTATCATGATGAACATTTCCATCAAGTGATGGTTCGTCGGGGGGCTGGTTGATTGCACCAGGAAAACATCTTCACCACGCACGTTTTCCTCGATCTTGACGAACGTTTCGCCGTCGGGAAAAGGCTTGATCGTCGATTTTCCAAGATCGATGCCGATATACGCGCAAATAGCCTCCGCCAAAGGAGTATTGGATGTGCCGCTGAAAATCTTCACGTTGCGTTGGTTAACTGACTTGGAAATCCACCACGCGGGCGGATAAAGCAGCGCGGACTGTAGCAATGCGACGCGGTGACGCAAGGTAAAATTAAAGGCTGCGCAATCCAGTTTTACAGAAGTCTTCATGAGCTGCGCTCTCCACCGGGGATAAAATTACGTTATCTTGTCGCAGGTCCGCGCTCGCGGGAAAAAACCGTTCAAGTGGTTCACTCGGTTCCGCGCGCGCTACAGTCACGGCGGCAAACCGAGTCAGGATTTTTGACACTACTGCCCCAACTTGCAGTGGTCTGGTACTGACCGTGATTTTTGACAGTCGACGGGTGACAAATTTTCAGACTGGGGTGGGTTGTTGGACGACAGGGTTTGTCATTAATCGGCACAGTGGCACGTAAGCTGCTTGGGTCTTCACGTGATTAATTAATAGCTCAAGGTTTGCTTATGACATCGTCCAACTCCGCCCATTCGCCAGGTTCGCCCCAATCCGCCCCCAAGGACATGGGTTTCTCGCCGTGGCAACGTTTGAATAGCAAGCGCATTTCCTACTTAACGCTGCCGTTGCTGATGATGGCGACGGTAACAGAATTCGTCATCTTATCGACGGGTTGGAAGTACCAGCAAACGGTGTGCTTGCCGCAGGGCATGGGGGTGACCTTCTTTGGCATCGGTCCGATCGGCGCGACGATTCTTGCGTGTGAATTGCTGAAGTTACCGCTGGCGATTTGGACGGCATCGCGGCATGGCTGGACAAAAGCCTTCATGATGTGTGTGGGCTTGCCGCTGATTTGCGTGCTGACCTTCCAGTTGGTGAAGGATATGGCGGTCTATGAAATGGGGGTCGCGATGGCGCCCGCCGGTCAATTTCTTGAGAAGGCCGAAGCTGAGGAAACCAAAATTGCCGCACTGAATACCCAATTGAAGGGAGTCGACGACAAAAAGGGTGAGCACGATCGGCGCTTGGCTGAGCTGGCTGCGAAGCAAAACAAAGCTAAAGCTGAGTTGCAAGAGTCGGTTAAGCGCAATGAGACCGCGCGCCAGGACGCGATCAGTCTGACCGATTACCAGAAGAAGGAACTCTCGGAGGTCGAAGCTCGCCAGGCCAATATCATCGCTCAGTTCAACGCCGACACCGAACAGCTCACCAAGACAATTGCTGATTTGCGCGCGCGACGCGAAGCGGAGGTCGGCAAAGCGAGCAAATGGAACGCCGAAGAGGCCCGTATCGAGAATGCGTACAAAACCAAAATGGTCGAATACGCCAATAAGAAAGCGGTTTATGACAAAGCCAAAGCGGAATATGACAGCGCCAACTTTCTCAAGCGCCAGTTGATGAAGGAACCCATTAGTCCGGGTGTGCCTCCCGAGCGCGAGGTTAACACCATTTTGAAACCAACCCTGGTCGTCGAACTCGACAACCAAATCAAAGCCAAAGAATCTGAATTGGTGGCCGTCAATGGTAAGCGGCGTGAGCGCGTCGCCCAGGTCGACGCCGATGCCCGCCGGCTGCGTGAGCAATTTGATACCCGCTCGGTAAACAAGCGTGAAGAATCCGACAAGAAGCGGGAGGAATTATCCTCCGCATTGGCAGCGCTGGCGAATGAAGAAAAGGCCGAGCGTGAAAAGATCGACCAAGAATATCAATCGGCGGTGCAGACCATCGACGGAGTACGGGCGGAGATCGACGCCTGCCGCAAGAAGGCGGAGGGATTTTACGAAGCGCGCGAGGCCTCCATCCGCAAGACGCAGGTGCATCGTATCGCCACCACGGTGGAAATCATCCGCGGCCTGATCAAAGGCGAGCGTCCGATGTCGATCCAACTCAGCGCCAAGCAACGCGGCGACATCCTCACCGACCAAATCAGCATGGTCCGGATCTGGGTTTACCCAGTTTTGGCGTTCATCGTGGCATTTCTGCCGACGTTGATGGTGGAGATCGGTTTCTCGACCCTCTTCGAACCCGAGCAGCAGCGTCCGGCCCATCGTCTCGGATTCCTTGGCCGCCGCATGCATGAGCTCTATACGCGCGCCGGGCGTCAAAAGATTTTGCGCGCCGAACGTCTGGCCAGCAAAGCCTCGGCGGAAATAAGCTCCCGCGACCAGGCGTTAGCGGCTGAACGCGCTGCTGCTGACAAGGCGCTGGCTGAAAAAGAGGCCGAGTTGCAGGCGGCTCGGGAAGCCGTCAGTGCTGCGGTTGCCGCGCACGATGCCCAGTTGAAGCGTAAGGAAGCTGAGCACCTGGAGACCACCAAGAAGAAGGAAGAGGAATGGGTCGCCAAGCTGGCCGCGACGGCTGATTCACTCAACCGCACGGTAGTTGAAAAAGATGCTCTGCGTGATTTGCAGAAGTCCGAGATCGAACGGCAAATCCAGATGCGCCAGAATGCGTGGTCGGATCGCATCACGCAATTGCGCCAGGAACTCGATGAGCAGCGCAATGCCTTCGAGGCGGAGCGCAGCGCTCTGATCCAGGAACATCATAAAAAGTTGCTGGAGGTGTCGGAAGACTGCAAGAACCAGATGAGTGAGGCTCGTCGTCAGGTGGCAGCTGCCGAGTTGGCCGCGATGGAAGGTTCAGCCAAGCTGAGCCATGACTTGAAGGACGCATTGGCCGCCCGTGACACTGCCGAAGCGCAATTGCATCAACAGGCTGAAGCATTTTCGCTTAAGTTAACCCAAGCCAAAGAGGATGCGGCGCGTGAGCTCGAAAAGGTCGTCCGGTTGGAGAAGCATCGTTCCGAACGGCAACAACTCGAGTTTGGAAAAACCTTGCGCCAGCGCGAAGAGGATTTTGCCCATCAGTTGCAACAGCGTGAACAGGAGCTGTCGCTGGGGTTTGATGCGCGTTTGGCCGAGCAACAAGCCAGGTTGGAGCAAGCGGCCCGTCGGCGCGAATCTGAGCTCGAGCAGGAATTTGAGGCGCGAGCCCTCGAGGTGGACGCCCGTTGGAAACAGGAATTGCAGCAGCGGGACGAAGCCGCGCAGATCCGGCTCAAACAACGGGAGCAGCAATTACAGGCTCAGGCCGAAGTCCGGTTAAACGAACAGGTAACGCAGGCGGAGCAGGAATTGCGTCGCCGGGAATCAGAGAACGAACGCCAGCTCGAGGCCCAATTGCGCGAGGCCGATGGCCGTTTGAAACAAGAAGTGCAACAGAAGGAATTGGCTTTCCAGGCCAAGCTGAAGCAGCGCGAACAGGAATTGGCTCTCAAGGCCGAAGCGCGAGAAACCGAATTGCAGAAGCAGTGGGCCGCCGAGTTGCGCGTGCGTGAGGAAGAATGGCAACGGCAGGCCGAGACCCGCATCCGCGCCACGGAAAGCCGCATAGCCCAGGAAAACCAGCAGAAAGAAGAAGTGTTCTTGTCCAAGTCCCGTCAACGCGATCAGCAATGGCAAGTCAAACTCGACGCCGCCCGGGCGGAGTTGCAGGCGCAGACGGAAATTTTGCGCCGCCGCGAAGTCGAGGCCGATGCCCGCTTACGCGAGCTGGAAGCCCAACTGCGTCAGGAAATGCAGCAGAAGGAAGAAGCTGCCCAGGCGAGAGCCGAACATCGTGAGCAGGAATTGGTCGCGCAGCTGACGGCTCAAGCGGATGCCCGCCAAAAGGCAGTACACGTGCAGTGGGAAGCGGAATTCGACAAGCGAACCCGCCTCGCTATCGAGCCGTTGAAGGTTTCCTTGACTCGCGCCGAGAAGGAACGCGACGACGCCAGAGTAGCCGCTTCTGAAGCCGCTCGCCACGTGCAGAACCTGGAGAAACAACTGACCGAAGCCTCCTCGTTCCTGAACGGCTGGCGAAACGGCGGCAGAAACGTCGTTGGCGCTTAATCGGGTCACCTGATTAATTGGTTCACCGCAGGTCGGTCGTGGTTCGTTTTGAAGAGCCACGACCGTTGCGACTGATAAGGGTTAGCAGGGTCAGGTTTGGCGCCACTGGCTAGGCGGCTTATCGAAAGACTCCAAAGTCTTAGTCTCGGCTGTTTCTTGCTCATCCATGCACCCAAATCGTGGGGGTATGCTGCTTGGATGACCCTGCCGGTTTGGTCGGTATTAGCAGTGGCGGTCCTTCGAGCCGGAGGCGTCGAAGTGTGAAACCCAGGTTGACAACTGTTTCGAACTGTTGGAAGCCTGTAGGACTCGCAAACATGAACGAAGCCAACCGCCACTTCAAACCCGCAACGCTCTGTGTCCACGCTGGGACGCACCTGGACCCCGGGACCGGTGGAATCGGCACACCGATTTTTACCTCCACGTCCTACGTTTATCCGAATCCGAGAAACGCCAATGTTTATCCGCGTTATTTCAACGTGCCCAATCAACGCGTTATCGCCGCCAAGGTCGCTGCCTTGGAAAAAGCGGAAGACGGGTTGGTCTTCGGTTCCGGTATGGCGGCAATCTCCACACTACTCTTTGCGAATCTCAAACCTGGCGATCACGCGATCTTTCAGGCGGACCTGTATGGCGGCACATTTCATTTCGTCGCAGCCGAGCTGACTGCGTTTGGGGTGGAGATCACGTTCGCGGCGACGTTGGACGAGTTCAAGGCTGCGGTGCGGTCAAATACTCGCGTCGTGTACGTCGAATCACCGTCCAACCCGCTGCTGCGCTGTGTCGATTTGTCGGCGATTAGTGCCATGGCGCGGCAGCACCGCTTGTTGAGCATCATCGACAACACGTTTGCAACGCCGATTAATCAGAATCCGATTGAACACGGGATCGACGCCGTGGCTCATAGCGCGACCAAATACCTGAACGGTCACAGCGATGTGAACGCTGGAGTTGTTGTTGCCTCCAAAGAAATCATTCGCAAGTTAACCGAATATGCTGTCAGCCACGGGGGCACGCTCGACGCCCATGCTTGTTCGCAATTGGAACGCGGCCTCAAGACACTCGCCATTCGGGTGAATGTGCAAAATGAAAATGCCGGCAGGTTGGCGCGGTTCCTTCAAAACCACCCGGCAGTCGGCCGCGTCAATTACCCCGGATTGCCTGAACATCCCGATTACGCGGTCGCGAAACGGCAAATGCGCGGATTTGGCGGCATGCTTTCTTTTGAACTGCGCCACTCAGGGCAGGTCAACCAGATGCTCGAGCGGTTCCAACTGGCCACGCCGGCGTTAAGCCTGGGTGGCGTTGAGACATTGGTGTGTGTGCCGAGCCAAACGTCGCATCGGACAATGTCGCGTGAAGAGCGGGAGAAGGCCGGAATCAGCGAGGGATTGGTGCGTGTATCGGTTGGGGTAGAGGACGCTGACGATATTGTGGAGGATTTTGAGCAGGCGTTGGGCGTTGGGTGAGGTTAATAACGTTAGAACGGGAAGACAGGGAGGTAGGCCGAGTAGCTAAGTTGCGGTTGCGAAAGACAAGCAAAATGAGATATTGATGACGGTGACAAATCACGACGCCTATGTCTTGCGGGAAAACACCGGCACATCCGGGGTCGTCCAAACTGCTCGGGATGCGGTGGCCAGGCTCGCGCACTTCGAAATCCCACACCTGATCGTCGGCGGGATCGCGGTTCAAGAGCACGGATACCCCCGAGTCACAATCGATGTCGATATTGTCGTGCCCGATGTCCTGGAGGCAGTCGATTTTCTAACCGCGGACTTGAGTGGGCCCTTTGTTCGCGTCGGCGGACGCGAGGATGCGGTGGAGGATCGGCGCAACGGGGTCATCGTCGATTTTTTACCCGCCGGCTACGTGCTAAGGGAGGGGAACAGGGTGCCGTTCCCTCAACCCGGTAAACCGAGTGAGAATCTTCAATTAGTCACGTTGGAGCAGCTTGTTTCGCTGAAGCTCGACAGTTGGTCCGGCGCAAAGCTACGCCGTCTTAAAGACCGCACCGACGTGGTTGAATTGATTCTTCGCCGCAAGTTGCCACGCAATTTGGCCGTAGCCCCGCCAGTTCAGCAGTTGTATTGGGATACTTGGGATGGGTTGAAGGCGGAAGCTGAGACGTGATGCGTATTCGTAACCGTAGAGCATGACGCGTGAAATCGGCTAGGCGGCTTTTTGGAGTTCAGCAAAGGTGATCCGGTTTTTGCCGGAGGTCTTGCTCTGGAACAAACAGCGGTCGGCTTCGGCGAGCAACTCGCGTTTGTCCCGCGCATCGTCAGGAAAGGAAGCCAAACCAAAAGACGCTGTCAGATGCGCGTTGACGCCTTCTTTTTGGAGGAACCGGGTCGAAGTGATCGCCTGTTTCATTCGTGACACTTTCAGCAAAGCTTCCTCTTTGCTCTGCCGCGGAAGAATCGCGATGAATTCATCACCGCCGTACCGAACCAGGCGATCGTCTTCCTGAAGGACACGGGCAACCGTTTGTGCGACTTCACGAAGGGCCTTGCTGCCCAGCAGGTGCCCGTGGGTATCCACCACGTGCTTGAAATTGTCGATGTCAAAAAAGACCAGGCAAACCTTTCCCGGCTTGCCGGCCCCGTCCAGCAGACGATCCAGATACCTATGAAGATAACGGGTATTATTGAATCCCGAGACGTCATCCGTTACGGCGAGTTTCATCACCCGGTCGTGTTCCTTTTTGAGCTCAAGCGACCAGCGTCTCATCCGCAAGAGGTTGGCGACCCGCGCCAGCAATTCCTGCTCATTTAATGGACGCACAATAACGTCATCAACCACCGGGCCCAAATGACGTGAAGGCATGCTCCCGCGCCGCCTCACCGTCAGTAAAAGGAACGGCAGCAAAACCGGTTGTTCGGCTTCGCGTCGTTCCCGAACTCTGGCACGCAAGTTTTTGAGCGAGGGGCCGTCGATGATAACTACATCGAATTCACCCTTCAGGGGATTCTCCTGATCGGGAAAAACTATTTGATAAGCCTTGGCTAGCCAGTCCTCTAATCTTCGCCGATCCCTTTTTTTCTTTACCTGCAACAAGACCCTGTCCATAACCCGGCCCGCCTGTCAATCAACGCGCCTTTTAAACCTCGCTCATTTATAGGCCAAAGTCCAAAACCGAAACTATGTCAAGCCGATGAGTTTAGAAAGGCGTGGGTCCAGACTTTGGACTTTGGACCTTGGACTTTGGACTTAATCCCTCGCCCGCATATGTCCTTTGCTGGTCTGGTCGGCTGGTTCTGACATGCCGCCATGCAAGAACCGGCGAGCTCTGCTTAAAACATACTCCCATTGGAAGGCAGGACCTGGGTCAACTTTTTCCTTTTGAATATGGAAATGCCCCAAGACTCCCTGATAAGCCTTGAGCTGGTCATCGGGCATTTTTTCCAACAACAATCGACCGTTGGCGTCTTTTGGGTAATCGCAGGTGATCCTCGGTAACACCTGGACCAGCGCCGCCGTCAGTTTGATCAAGGCGGCATATTGCTCGGGCGTAAAGTCGTACTGGATTAATTCCTTCCCTTGAAGGGTACCGCTAATTGCCTGAGCGCGCGCGGAGTGGCCAACGAACCCTTTGGTGAGGAGGCCGCCGTCGCCATATCGGGCTGGAATGCTGAGGCGCGTCGTGCCGTCGGGTTCGTGTTGATACCACTGGTCCAGCGGATTTTTTTCGGCGGGCGCATAGGCGCCGATATTGGCAATTTCGACGCCGACGCTGCGCGTATTTGACGAGGTGGCGTGCCACGCTCGTTCCTTCAGATCGAGCGTTTGGTAAATTGTGCCGTCCAGGTCGAGCATGAAATGAACACTGAGTCCCCGATGATCCTGCAGCACATTAAAACATTGGCGACTAGTGCCGCAGGCGTCGAAATGGATAACGAACTGATCAACTACCTTCTGCAGAGTCGGCAAATCCCAACCACCGCCGCGCACGCGCTCGATTTCTTCTTCGGTTAAACTATTGCGGCGAAGATTGTAGCGGTTCGGAGATGTTAGCTCTTTGACTTCGGCTTGTGAACTTTCCCAGTCGGCCTTGTCGAACGGACTAAATCGGCGCTCAACTCGATAGGCATCGTAACCGGCAGGGTCCATCCACAGCACAACTCGAGTCCCGATATGCACGAATTGGCCGGCGACAACAATCTCGTCGCCATGCCTTTTGAGGAATGACCCGGGCCGCGGTTGGCTAGCCGACGCAATTATCAGCGACAGCAGGAGTGCTAAGACAGCACTCCGAATGGTAATGGTTGAATCTTGAAACATGGGAATTTTAAATATTCTTGGCCATCTCAAAATGGGTGATCTTCAATGGTTTAGTCCGACATTACGCTCAACGCGACGCCCGCACTCACCAGCACCGCCGCCAAAACCAGTTCCGGGCCGGGCATCTTCCGCAGAAAAACGCAGAGAAAAGCCGTTGAGAGCACCGGTGTGCCCGACGCCAGCAGGCTCAGAGTCTGCACTTTGCCGCGGGCGAGCGCGATTTCCCAACACAAATAGCCCACGGCCAGGGGGCCCGCGCCGTAAAGAATGGTTAGTAGGGCGCCAAAGCCGCTGAAGTGTGGAAGGGTTCGCCGTGTCTGGGCCGTGATCATGCAACCAATAAATCCCAGCAGCAGGAATCCAATCGGGCTCGTCACATAATTCTTAGCCCAATCACGCCATCGGGCCAGAAATGCAGAATAAAGTCCCCAAGTGACAGCCGCAATCAGCGCCAGGCCATACGGCAAAAACCGGTGCTCCCACCGGGAGCCCGACTGGAATGGGATTGCCTGCAGTTGCTGAAGCTCACGGTAGTTTGCCACGGCCAGACCCGCCAATGCGAGCAGCACCGCCAGCATGATACGGCCGGTAAGGCGCACTCCGGGCACGAGCCAAACGCTGAACAGGACCGTTAGAACCGGCCAGAGATAGTTTATGAGGCTGACGCCGAAAACCTGCCGGGAGGTTGAACTGGCTAAAGCCCACGGCCAAACTACTCCGTAAATTACAAAGCAGACTAAAGGAATCAGCCATAACCGCCAGGGCAGCCGCAGCGCGCTGCGGAGTTCCCCATGTAATAGTTTTCTGGCTGCCATCAGCAGGCCTCCAGCAGTTACAGACGCTAAAGCCACGAATGGCCAAGTGCCTGATTCCTGTGCGCCCAAGTAAACCAACGAGGCTCCAAAAGACCAGAATACAACCGCGAGCATGCCGAGAAATAAGCCGGACCGTGTCTGGCGGCCGAGGGGTATGGAGCTTGGAGCAGCGTTCAATCGGCATTCAAATTGACAAGGTCGCAGGCCACTGCCAAGTGGCAAACGTCGTTGTAGAAGTCGACGGTAGGAGACTCTGATCAGTTCGGACGACAATCTGGATAATTGCCTGGCGAACTAGGAGAACCAAGGAGAGGTAACGTCCGGTGCTTCGGGCAGGTTTTTGGCCTCATGTTTTTTCCTCGGAGTCTCCTTACGTCGATTTCTACATGAGAAATGGGTTGACCTAGCGCGCTTCCAGGATTCTATTTGAGTTGACCCGATTCACAAATGCCAACGGCATAAGCAATGGAGTCATTTATGAAAACGAATCTCACCCGGCGTCAGTTTCTTGGAAATAGCACTTTGGCTGCAACAGGCTTGTCCCTTGCCGCGCCCGGCTTTTCTTTAGCCGCTTCAACAGGCGAGAAACCTGCCAAACTTGGCGGCAAGCCCCTCTGCTCGAATTTTCCAGGCTGGCCGGTCTTTGATCAAACTGAAGAGAAGGCATTGCTGGATACGTTGCGCTCGGGCCAATGGTTTCGCGGGAGTGGCAAGGCCGTCGCCAAGTTTGAGCACGCATACGAGAAACTGACGGGTGCAAAACATTGCCTGGCGACGGCCAGTGGCACCGCTGCGCTTTACACAGCTCTGGGCGCGCTGGATGTCGGCCCGGGTGACGAGGTAATCGTGCCGCCCTACACGTTCGTGGCGACATACAATGTAGTCGTGTTGAATTATGCACTGCCGGTGTTTGTTGACTCCGATCTGGAAAGCTTCCAAATCGACTCGGCCAAAATTCAAGCGGCAATTACACCTCAGACGAAAGCCATTCTGCCGGTCCACATTGGCGGTTATCCCGCCGACCTCGACACGATTTTGGCCATCGGGGAAAAGAACAAAATTCCGGTAATTGAGGACGCCTGCCAGGCGCATCTCGCTGAGTGGCGCGGGCGCAAAGTTGGCACGTGGGGTTTGGCAGGGTGTTTTAGTTTCCAGGCGAGCAAGAATTTAAACTCGGGTGAGGGCGGCGCTGTGCTGAGCAACGATGATCAATTTGCCGAAGCGGCGTACGCCTTTCATTACCAGGGAATGGTTCGTCGGGTCCACGGCGCCAATTTTACGTACGGCGGAACCCGCGGCTCTAATCTTCGGCTCTGCGAGTTTCAGGGCAACTTGCTCGTGGCCCAAATGACGCGTGTGGTTGAGCAAACTAATCGGCGAACCGAAAACGCCGCCTACTTAACCAAAATGCTCGGTGAAATTCCGGGGATTACGCCCGCCAGGTTGCACCCAAACGCGACCCGCAGTGCTTATCATCTTTATATGTTCCGCTATAACCCGGCCGAGTTCGCTGGATTAAACCGCGATAAATTCCTCGGTGCCCTGCAGGCCGAAGGTGTACCCTGTTCCGGTGGTTATGGCGAGATGAACAAGGGCGACTACGTTTCCGGCCTGGCGAAAGATAAGCATTTCCTCAAGATCTATGGCGAAGCCAAGCTGAAGGATTGGCTGGCCCGCAACCAGGATTGTCCGCAAAACGAAAAACTCTGCCAGCAAGCGGTGTGGTTCACTCAAAACATGTTGCTGGGTCCCCGCACGGACATGGAAAGGATCGCTGAGGCGATCGGCCGAATTCAAAAACACGGCGCAGAACTGGCGAAGATTTAAGGCGGCTCTGGCGACTCATTGATTTGCGTGACGCAATGCGATTGACAATGCCGATACAACCCGACTCCCAGTCGGCGCTGCATGAGGCGGGCTTGGCAAATAAACAGATTTTTATTACTAAACTTGCTGAATGAGGCCGTATGAGCGGAGATTTGGCGGTATCGGTCGGCTGTTTGGCGCTGAGAGCCTTGAGCGCCTCAGAGCCGCGCACGTCTGCGTGGTCGGCCTGGGCGGGGTTGGTTCCTGGGCGGTCGAAGCATTGGCGCGATCGGGAATCGGTGAATTGACCATGATCGACCTTGATGACGTTTGCATCAGCAACGTCAATCGGCAATTGCATGCGCTGGACGGAGAGTTGGGCAAATCCAAAGTCGAGGTACTGGCCAGGCGAGTCGGCGCTATTAATCCGGAATGTAAAATCCATGCCCTTCAAGAATTCTTCCTGAAATCCAACGCGGACGAGATTCTGCAGACCGGTTTCGATGCCGTTGTTGACGCGATCGATAGCCCTTCAAGAAAATGCGTGCTGTTGGCAGGATGCCGTGAGCGCGGTATTTCCGTCATCACCACTGGCGCGGCCGGCGGGCGCCGCGATCCAACCGCCATCGAAGTCACCGACCTGGCCTTTTCAACCCATGACAGACTGCTGCAGGAGGTGCGTCATAAATTGCGCGGCAGGCATGACTTTCCACGCGGAGACCGGCCTTTTGGTATTGAATGCGTGTTCTCACGCGAGCTAGTCGTCTATCCCGGTGCCGACGGTTCAGTGTGCGACAATTCTGTGGACGCGGTGTCGTCCACGGACCTGCGGTTGGACTGTAACAGTGGCTTTGGCACAGCCAGTTTTGTCACGGGAACTTTTGGTTTTGTGGCCGCATCGCGCGTCGTCCAAAAAATCGCCGAGTCAAAACCAAAGTCAGAACGTTTTCGAGGACCAGAAATTGGGTACGGCGCGGCGCATTAGGCTCCCGGCTTTAAGAATGCTAAGTGATTCTTTTCTCCGCGTTTATCGCGTCTCTGCGGTTAAAGTGCCGGACTCGAATTCTTGTGGCCTGCGAACGACTTGCGCTATTTGCGGTGCAGAGGAGTCACCTCGGCAAACAACCTTCTAAAATTATCTTCCACTTGCCTAGCAAGTAACACAACCGGTTTTTCCAATAACTCCGCGGCGAACTCGTACACGGCGCCCAAGTTGGCGGGATGATTGATCGGCTTGCCGGTCTTGGCGTCGCTCAACTCATATTTGACTCGCTCCGCAGGCAAACACTGGTCCGGAGCGTCGGTTTCGATCAACAAGCGTTCCAGCGGAACGTGCAGGAAAGTTTCCCGTTGCTTGCCTTTTCGATCATTGGCGAAATAACCCGGCAAAGAGAAATAGGCTCCCAGCCTGGCGAGCGGCTCGATCATCTCCTTCGGTCCACCAAACGAATGGAGCACGAACCCACATCTTGGACGCGGGCCTGTGTTGAGCAGTTCGAGAATTTTACCCCACGCTTGCAGGCAATGAATGCTGACGGGCAAATTTCTTTCGGCAGCAATCTCGAGTTGGCGCCGGAATACCTTTTCCTGGTCCGGAAGATCGTAATCTTTGATCCATTTATCTAAGCCGATTTCGCCAATAGCCGAAGGCCTCCGCTCCAGGAATTCGATCAGCACCCTGTCCCAATTCGGCGAGCGTTGTTTGACGTACCACGGATGATACCCGAAGGAGGGAATGACCTGAGGAACGCATCGTGCCAGTTCGAGCACCGCCGGCCAGTCCTCCTCACTCGAACCGTTGACCACCATCCGCCTAATATTCTCGCGCAGCAAGGCGGCTAGAATTGCCTCTCGTTGAGGCGCCAGGCGCTCATCCTGCAAATGATTGTGGGCGTCATAGAGCGGGACTGGGTGAACTGCTTCCGCTTGCATCAGCACCGACTACAGCAGGTTCTGCTGATTGCCTCTGGCAGCTTTAAGCCCGAGTTTTTTATAGCTCAACTCGGTGGCGACACGACCTTGGGCGGTACGTTTGAGATAGCCCTCCATGATCAGATAAGGTTCATAAACTTCTTCCAAAGTGTCGGGTTCCTCCCCGACGGCCACAGCCAGCGAGCTAAGGCCGACCGGGCCGCCACCGAACTTGACGATCACTGTTTCGAGGATTCGCTTGTCCATTTCATCCAGCCCGTTCTCGTCGATTTCGAGCATCGCGAGCGCTTTATCCGCGATGTCCGCAGTGACTCGCCCTTCGTGCTTTACCTGGGCATAATCGCGCACGCGGCGCAGCAGATTATTGGCAATTCGTGGCGTGCCGCGACTGCGCCGGGCGATTTCGGCGGCGCCTTTCTCTTCTATTTCGACCCCCAAAAGCCGCGCCGAGCGAAGGACGATTTCCCGCAGTTGATCGGCCTGATAATAATCCAGGCGTTCGCGGATGGTGAAGCGGGTCAACAAAGGGGCGGTGAGAAGTCCGCTCCGGGTGGTTGCGCCGATTAATGTGAAGCGCGGCAGATTCAATCGCACGCTGCGGGCGTTGGGACCTTGGTCGATAATGATATCCAGCTTAAAATCTTCCATCGCCGGGTAGAGGTATTCTTCGATCGTCTTTTGCAGCCGATGAATCTCATCAATGAACAGGACATCGCCCTCTTCGAGATTTGTCAGCAAACCTGCCAGGTCCGCAGCCTTCTCAATTGTCGGACCACTGGTGTTCTTGAGACCGGCGCCCATCGATTTGGCAATAATATGCGCCAAAGTCGTCTTACCCAGGCCGGGCGGGCCGCTCAACAGCACGTGGTCGATGCATTCCCGGCGCTGTTTTGCCGCCGCGACCGTGATTTCCAGACGTTCTTTAACCTTGGCTTGACCGGTGAATTCAGAAAATAACGAAGGACGCAGGGTCATCTCCAACGCGACATCCGGCTTGGCCAGCACATCTGAAATCTTCCGCTCAGGCATAGAGTAAAGAATGCGGCAATGCTCCAGCCAGGCAAGGGGAAAGCTATACGACGTATAAGTCTTATAGGTCCTATACTTTGCGCAATGCCTCAGTTATCTTCTTTCTCTCAATGGCTCAGGATAAAAAGCGCGTCGTCGTCGGCATGAGCGGAGGAGTGGACTCCTCAGCCACCGCTGCCCTTTTGCTCGAGCAAGGGTACGATGTGGTGGGTATCACGCTGAAACTCTGGCCACAGGATTGTGTTTCTCGCGCCGAGGACAAATGTTGCGGGCCGCAGGCCGTAAGCGATGCGCGGGCGGTGTGCCATAAGCTCGGAATCCCGTATTACCTAATCGACGAGGCGGCGGAATTCCAAAAGCACGTCATTCAGTATTTTGCCGATGAGTACAAGGCCGGCCGCACGCCAAACCCTTGTGTGATGTGTAATCAGAACCTTAAATTCGGTCGACTGATTCAGCGCGCTGGCCAACTCGGCGCGCAATACATTGCTACGGGCCATTTCGCCCGGCTCGAGCAGGCTGCAGATACCGGCCGCATTCTGCTCAAGCGGGGGCGGGACTTGCGCAAAGACCAGAGTTATTTCCTGTTCTCTTTACGCCAGGACCAGCTCGCGCGCGCAATGTTTCCGCTGGGTGAAAAAACCAAAAGCGACACGCGTGAGGTAGCCCGGCATTGTCAGCTTAAGACCGCTGATAAAGAGGAAAGCATGGAGATTTGCTTCGTGCCGGACAACGATTATGGCAAGTTCCTACAGCAGGCGAGGCTTGCGGAAAAGCACCGCGGCGAGATTCTTGACCTGCAGGGGCGCGTCCTCGGGTATCATGACGGTGTTGAATTTTACACTATCGGCCAACGCAAAGGCCTCCGCATCTCCTCGCCCAATCCGCTTTATGTCATTGAGCTCGACCCCGAAAACAATCGCGTCATTGTCGGCGATGATTCAGCCTTGGAAGAGAAAGCCTTCGCCGTGGATAGGTGCAACTGGATCCCCTTCGATGATCCGCGCGCTCCCTTCGAGGCCACGGTAAAAATTCGGTATAATCACCCGGGCGCGGAGGCGGTGATTACTCCGCTGGCTGAGGGAAAAGCAAAAGTCGAACTGAAAGCCTCACAACGTGCCATCACACCGGGTCAAGCAGCCGTTTTTTACCAGGACGATCTGGTTTTAGGGGGCGGCTGGATCACGCGGGCAAATCCTTAGGCTGTTTTGGATGCATCGTGCGTTTTTTCTCTGCGTGCTTCGCGCCTCTGCGGTTGTTTGTTGGCATCCGATCGCCCCAGATCAACCGCAGAGACGCGAAAAACGCGGAGAAGGAATACTTAGCATCCAAAAGATCTTGCTCGAATTGCTCCATTCTCACCGTAGCACGGCCAAGAACTTGGCAAAAGTTAGTCGGCCGTTCGCCGGACTCTGTCTTTGTGAAGAGAGCGAAAAAAAGGGCGACAATGTGCTCGCGGAACCCTGGTTTATCGATTATGGTGGTGTGGTTCATGCTTAAGTAGTCGGCTCGGAATGCGATTGCCATGCCAATTGTTCCCAGCGGGTCGCACAATCGGCCGCTCCAGGTTGCCAGGCGCCGGAAGGTCGGGATTTACACTCATTGAGCTTTTAGTCGTCATCGCCATTATTGCCATTTTGGCGGCGATGCTGTTGCCGGTGTTGACGAAGTCAAAAGAAAAGGCTGCTGCGGTTGCCTGCCTGAACAATCTCAAACAATTGGAGGTTTGCTGGCACTTGTATGCCGTCGATAATGAAGATGTTCTGCCGCCCAATGACTCAGTCATGTCCGCCAGTTCTCAAAGTAGTCCCATTGCATCTGGCGTTTCCTGGTGTCCTGATCACCCGCGGACGGACACCAATACCGTCGATCTGGAGCGGGGCGTCCTTTTTCCCTACAACCGGTCCGTTGGGATCTATCATTGTCCCGCTGATAAATCGACGATCGACTCGCCGAGCACTGACGGGCCGCCGAGGCTGCGCAACCGCAGCTACAATATGAGTCAATCCGTCAATGGGTACCCTGAGTTCCAGGATCCTTTCGGAATCATTTCTTCGCTCCCGTCATGGAAGAAACTTTCCATGGTTATCAAGCCCCCACCGAGCCGTCTTTTTGTCTTCGTCGACGAACATCAGGATACCCTGCTGGATGCGCAGTTCGGTAATCCTGTCGGGATGCCCGTTTTTCCGCAGATCTGGTTCGATTTGCCTGCCGACCGGCACAATCAAGCCGCGAATTTTTCTTTTGCCGACGGCCATGTTGAGCGCTGGCGTTGGCGCAGACCAAAATTGTTCCAGTACTTCCTGCAAAGTCCAACAACCGATGAAATGCCCGATTACTTCCGCGTTCAGAGTGCGATGAAGCAGTGGTCGGACAATTGAGCGCCTGGCGGGTCCGATCTTCCATTCGACTCAAGTGTAGGCGTTTATTTAGAAGCAAGTCTCGACGCGTAATGAACGCGCCAATTCTCACTTGCGCTCACCGGGCGTGATGCTATTTGTCTCGGCGGTATGAATTATAAAATCTCGCGGCGCGCGGCAGCTTTATCACCTTCTCTGACACTGGTCATCGATTCCAAGGCCAAACAGATGAAGGCTGAGGGGCAGGATGTCGTGGGGTTTGGGGCGGGGGAACCGGATTTCGATACGCCGCAGCATATCAAAGACGCGGCCGTCAAGGCGTTGGCGGCGGGATTCACCAAATATACTCCTGCGGCAGGCATCCCTGAGTTGCGCCAGGCGATAGCTGATAAGCACAAGCGCGAGAATGGCCTCGCGTACAAACCTTCACAGATCGTCGTCTCGTGCGGGGGGAAACACTCTTGTTACAACGTTATTCTTGCGACTTGTGAGGAAGGTGATGAAGTGATCATCCCGGCGCCTTATTGGTTGAGTTATCCAGAGATGGTGAAATTGGCGAGCGCGCGGCCGGTGATTGTCCAAACGACTGACAAGACTGAGTTCAAAATCACACCGGAGACTTTGCGTCAGGCCATTACCTCCCGCACACGGCTGTTCGTCTTGAACTCCCCCAGTAATCCCACTGGGTCGGTTTATACCCCCGACGAGATTAAGGCATTGGGAGATATTTGTGTCGAGCGTGGCGTATTGATCATGAGCGATGAGATCTACGAGCACCTGCTCTATGACGGCGCCACGCATCGCAGCGTCGCGAGCTTTTCCCAGGCGCATTTCGAACAGACCATCGTCGTCCATGGATTCGCCAAGGCCTGGAGCATGACCGGTTGGCGCCTGGGGTGGTGTGCCGCGCCCGAACCGATCGCAAAGGCGATTGACGCGATTCAAAGCCACAGCACCAGTAACCCGACTTCGTTCGCGCAAAAAGGCGCCGTTGCCGCATTGACCGGACCGCAAGATCACCTAAAGGGCTGGCTGGCCGAGTTCAACAACCGCCGCACATTTGCTTGGAAAAAGTTGAACACTATCCCCGGCATATCCTGTGTGAACGCCAAGGGCGCTTTTTACCTCTTCCCTAATATTGCGGGCACGGGCCTCAAATCGACCGAGTTCTGCGCGAAACTGCTCGAGCAAGAGAAAGTCGCCGCCGTCCCCGGTATTGCGTTTGGTGCCGATGATTACATCCGGCTCAGCTATGCGACAAGTATGGCCAGCCTGGAGAAGGGACTGGAGCGCATCGAGCGGTTCTGCCGCATCCTCGTCAAATAGCCGAACCGTCGGGCCAAAGCGTATTGCGATAGGGGACCTAAAGCGGCGCTACGCCTGCATCAAAACAATCAGGGCGCTGCCTCCGGAAGGCAGCGCCCTGTTCGATCATCCCCTTCAGCAGAGCTCTAATATTATGGCGTCGCCGTAGTAGACGCACCTGTGCCGGCTGTTTTCGACGCATCCGTGACATCGGTTGCCGTAACTGTGAATGTGCCGGCACTGCCGAACATCACAGAAAACTTCTGCGTTCCATTTACAAGTGCAGCGTCAAGAGGCAGCGATGCACTCGCGTCAGTAGTCGTAATCTTCACTGTGTCAGTGACGTAGTTAACCAGGTTCCATTTATCATCGACAGCGTTGACCGTAACATCAAATGGGAGGCCGGCCTGCTGGGCCGTCGGCGTGCCGGTTTTGCCGGAGGCGGTCCCCGGAGCCGCAGTTTCGCCCGGCATCAAGACCTGAAGTTTGGTGGCAACGGGTTTGATCATTCGGAAAAAGGCTGAGTTCCCTGCTGGCAGAACACTCTTGGGAATAGTCACCTGTTTATTACGACCGATGACAGCAATATTTGTCAGGCCGGGATCAGTCCAAGGACCGTTAATACTTGAGGCCATTTGCAGATTGAAGTGCGAGTCCGGCAATGTCCAGGTGAGCACATAAGCATTATCGCTGCGAGGAATGAAAACGTCGTTCGGCTGTGATGCCCTCAACACCCAAGTGCTGGTGTCGACACCGGAACCTTTGAAACTATCGTTAATCGGATTAGGAGTCCCAGTCGTCTTAACATTTGAGAGGACCACCGTCTGGCCGATGTCATTTACGGTATTCGGTTGGCAACCGAAATACGCAACAATCGGGCTTGCGAAGAGCCCTACTATATCCGAGGTGAGATTGGTGGAGAACGTCGTGCCGGCTGGCGAGGTGATGGTGACATTGGTATCGTTATTCCAGGTCATCGACCAGGTGCCCAATGGTCCGTTTGTGCTCGTAACCGAACCAAGCGTCCCGCCACTGTACAAGAAGGTATTCGCCCCAGGCTCATTTATCTTATATCGGAACGTCGCAGTCGCCGTCCCGTCGGCGTGATTTTGAATATCCAGGAAAATGATATTGGGTTCATTCCAATCCGGGGCGGTTTCATTTCCCGGGGAAGAAGCCAGGAAAATGTGCGTTTGGTAGCTTGGATAATTCGTCGGCGGGTAGGACGCGATAGTGACGGAGTAGGTGACCGGACCGGAGCTGCCGACCCAAGACTGATCGGCGATCGTTGCGATGCTGTTCCGATC
This sequence comes from Candidatus Limnocylindrales bacterium, assembly GCA_035495315.1. Lineage (GTDB taxonomy): Bacteria > Verrucomicrobiota > Verrucomicrobiia > Limisphaerales > UBA8199 > DATJGF01. The sequence continues at coordinate 112,314 of DATJGF010000061.1, read as the reverse complement.
GTATTGGGCTGCTCCAATACTGCTGATGTTCAAACCCGGCGTGGCCGGCGCGGCTGGCACCATGGTTAAGGTGGGCGGCGCCAGCGGCTTGGTAAGATTGGTGTTGAGAATGATATTATCCACCCAAACTGTCTGTGTTCCCGGGATTGCTCCGGCAGTACCGGCGGTCTGCCAGGGCCAATAGAGGGCGAAACCAGTGATGGTGTCGGCACCGGCAGCAGCCGGATCAATATATCCGTGGACATGCGTCCATCCCGTGTTCGTGTAGGTTGGCGCATCCCAGACCTGGATCCGGTTCCAATTAGCGTCTGTCACGAATGCCTGAATGTGACCAAAATCGCCATTGGCAGTTCTTGCCGATGCGGGATCCACCATGATGTCGAAGTTCAAGTCATAGTAATAACCGCTGGCCGTGACGTTTTGATTCCACTCAATACCGCTGAACGCGTTTAAGAGCATGAGTTGCGGCTGGGGGCCTCCGGACGTGTTCACCTGTGACCAATCGGTGCTCAGCTTCAAGGAACCTGAACCCGGATTGTTGGGGCCAAGAGTGGTGGGACTGTTCTGCGTCCCGTCCCATTCCTGAGTCAGGCCGACTCCGCCCCACCATGTGTAGAGCTGTGAAAAGGGGTCGGTACCGGCATCGAATTGTGCGACTACAAGATTTGTAGTGGGTTGGGCCTGGCTCAAGGTAAATGAACCAGCAGCCATCAAAGCGAGGGCGGCAGTTCGGAGTGAGTGCTGCGTATTATCTTTGTACTTCATAAATGGGTTTTGACTTTGGGTTAACGGCAGGTGTGGCCAGACTGTCGGGGATAACAAGTTCAACCTGAAACACACTCTGGTCGGTTTTTGCCACAAGATCGACATAACTTAGGGCAACCAGTCAACGGGTTGAGGCTACCAATAAGAGAAGAAACTACATGTCATTAAAATGCATGACAGTGCAGTGCTCTAGGATTTTGCCCTGCCCCCGTGGCCCGGTACCAAATGGGCATATTTAGCGACCGCCTGAGCCCGGGAGCGCACGTGCAGTTTTTCATACATGCGGCGGACGTAAGTATTAACCGTGGGAACACTGATGTTCAGGCGATCGGCGATTTCTTTGTACAAATAGCCGCGTGCCAACAAATCGAGCACCTCTTGTTCACGCGGAGAGAGTTCCTCGCCGTTCTCCGGCGCAGCCGGTTTCTGGCGGAATGATTGGACCACCTTGCGGGCGATATTGCTCGTCATGGGCGAACCGCCTCGGTGAACGTCTTCGAGCGCCCGCACCAGTTCCGGACGCGGGGTCTGCTTGAGCAGGTAGCCGGTCGCCCCTGCCGCGAGGGCATCATAAATGTGGTCCGAATCCTCGTAAACGGTCAGCATGACAAATTGCGTTTGGGGCAGGCTTGGTTTGAGTTTCTTGACCGCCTCGACGCCGCTGATGCCCGGCAAATTAATATCCATCAGCACTACGTCGGGCTTTTGTTCGATCAAGCCAGGCAGCGCGCTCTCAGCTTCGCCCCATTCGCCAGCAAGGCAGAAGCCTTGCGTGCGGCTGATCCAGCTAGCGAGGATCTTCCGAGTCTGCGCGTCGTCCTCGACAATTGAGACCGTAATCGGCATTTCACCCTTATAGCTGATCACGTGGGATTTGGGTGTCATCTGTTTTGATGACGGATGTGTAGTTTGACCCGGGTGCCTTCGCCGGGGGCAGTGTCCCATTCGCAGCGTCCACTAATCTCTGCCAGCCGCCGCTGCATATTTTGCAGCCCATTGCCGACGGCTAGCCGCGTGCGGTCAGGAGCGGGGTGCAGTTTTGCGGTGCCGGGGTCGAACCCGCAGCCATTATCCCAAATGATAATCGTGAAACTATCCGTTTGAAGTTCCAACAAGACGCGCACCTCGGTAGCGTGAGCATGTTTGAGCGCGTTGTGGAGCGCCTCCTTGAAGGCAAGGAACACATTGTGGCGCACTTCAGAAGTAAGTGCCCAGGACGGGAGGTGGACCGGAATGTCGAGGCGGCAGCGGATTTCGGCCGCGCTAAGAAACTGCTGCGCGAAACGTCCCAGGTAGGTGATCAAACTGTCGAGCGTGTCGTGCTTGGGGTTGACGGCCCAAACGATTTCATCCAGCGCCCGGGTGAGTTCGCGGGCGGTGTGGTAAATCTGATCGGCATCTGCAGCGGTTTCAGGCAAAGTTTCGGTTTCACTGCGGACAGATTGGCTCAGCAGCGTAATCCGCGTGAGACTGGCTCCGAGGTCATCATGGATATCGCGGGCAATCCGGGCGCGTTCGCGTTCCAGAGCGCGCTGGCGTTCCAGTTGGGTCAGCTTGTTCCGTAACCGCAGACGCGTCACCCATAGCGCACCGGTACCGACTAGACCCGCACTGCTTAACAACGCCGCCATCTGGAACCACCAGGTCTGCCAGAAAAAAGGAAGCACGGTGAAATCAAAAGCCGTCCCGCTCTCATTCCAAAGCCCGTCGTTGTTGCAGGCCGTGACACGAAACCTATAGGTCGCCGGCGGCAAATAGCTATATTCGGCGAGCCGCGTTGCTCCGGCTTCTTTCCAGCCTTGGTCAAGGCCATCCAGTCTATATCGGAATTGAACCTTCTCCGGAGCGATGAAGCTCAGCCCGGTGTAACGGATTTCGAACCGGCGGCTGCCCGGCGGAATCGCCACGGGCGTAACGGTGCCGGAACGCCCAACGGGCGGCGTTGACAGCGGGAAGAGTTTATCATCTATTCGCAATTCCTCGATGACTACTGGCGGGACATTCGTGTTGGGAACGACTTTAGCCGGATCCACAATGGCTATGCCTTTCGCAGTAGGAAACCAGAGCCGTCCGTCGGCAGCCCGCGAAGCTCCGGGCTGAAAACCTCCCGAACAGGTCTCGGCCAACAAACCTTCGGCCTTGCCATAACTCAAGAAGCGCACGGAAGGCACAATACCATCGGCGCAGCGGTTGAGGTCGGCCAGATGCACTCGAAGGATGCCGCGTTGCGAACCGATCCAAAGGTAGCCTCGGTCATCATCGATGAGATGGCAGATTATTTCGCTGGGTAGCCCTTGCGCGGTAGAGACCGTCGAGAACTTCCCTTGCTTGAGCCGGATAAGACCGTTATCGGAAGTGCCTAGCCACAGTGTCCCCTCCGGTTCAGCGTAGAGGCACACGACGAAGTCACTGCTCAACCCCTCAGCTTTGCGCCATTGCTTCAATTGCCCGTTTTTTAAGCACCCGAGGCCGCCGCCGGACATACCAAACCATACGGCGCCATCGGCAGTTTCGGTGATGGCGCGAACATCCGGAAAGGCGAGTTTATCTTTGCCCGCCGGCAAAGAAAGTTTGCCCTCTTCGTAGCGGTATAGGCCGGTTGTAGTGCCGATCCATAGTGCGCCGTCCTGGGCTTCATACAGCGAGACGACAGGCGCGGTAATCTCGCGAAGCACGCCCTCGGAAACAAAGCGTTCGCCTTGCTGCGTGAGCAATCCGCCGCCCCATGTCCCGACGAAGAGTTGGTGGGCACGAGTTTGCAGCACGGACCAAACGTACGGATTTGCCACCCCGGCCCCCTCTGAGAACGAGCTCCACTGGCCATCATCATAGTGGTAGAGTCCAGCCCCTTCGGTTCCGATCCAGGCCGAGCCATCGGGTGTCAGAGCCAGCGACAGCACGCCGGAACCCTGCCATTCGTCCGGCGGGCTGAGTAGTTGGACCTTGCGGGATCGCAAACTATCGATACCCGCACCAGTCCCGATCCAAATATTGCCTTCGTGGTCCTCGCACAGCGCCCGAATCCAATTGTGGGATAGCCCTTTGCTGCGATCCAAACAAAGCGCTCTGCCGCCCGGTTGCAGCACAAAAAGACCTTCCCGCAGAGTTCCGGCCAGCAATATGCCGGAGCTGGTTTCGAATAATATGCTCACAGTTCCTGGCGCCAATGCTCCGATATCCGCCTCAGCCACCCAGCGCCCCCCAAGCCATTTACGGAGGCGTTGGTTACCCAAAACCCAAAGCCCGCCATCCGGAGTCGGGAGCACCCGCTCGAAAAAGTCAGTCGGCCGCCCGTTGCGAAAACGGAATGGGGCAATCCGGCCATGATCGAGTGAAGCGATGGCGCCGTTGGCGACGAGCCAAATTTTGCCGTTAGGCGCACGCGTCAATGCCACTTTGCGAGTGGGTGAGGCACCGCCAGGGACTTCGACCGTTGCACCGTCGCGCAATCGATAGAACAATCCGGAGTCATTGAGTAACCACACGTCATCGTTTTCATCACTGGTAATGGACTCGATCACCCCTCCCGTCCAATTTGTTCGAAGTGGGATCGTTTCGAACCGGTCACCAGCAAACCGGGTAAGGTGGCCGGTCTCATGCCCAATCCAGAGCGCCCCGCGCGGATCTTCATGCAAGCTGGTGATCAGGCCATTAGCCAGGCCAGCCGTATTGCCGGAACCAAATACCGTGAACCGAACACCATCAAATCTCGCCAAGCCATGGTACGTGCCCAACCAGAGATAGCCCTGACGCGTTTGCACAATAGCGGTAACCGGGTTTTGGGCCCAACCACTTGGAACGGTCCCAACCTCAAAAACCGGCTCAGCTTTTAGCGTCGTCAAGGCTTGCGAGGAGGCACCGCCGCATTCGCAACAAAGCAAGGAGACCAGGCCAACAATCGTCAAAAGGGGGCCAACGCAGATTCGGGGGGTACTGAACACCGACACAACCATAAATGTGTGGATAACAAGCTCGAATGGCAAGTTTACAAGTAGCGCGACCCGGTCGGCCTCAGCACGCCGCCAGTCCTTTAAGGGCGGCACTGTTCCTGCTCATTAGAACAGTCGCGACGTTGCAAACACGTCGCGAAGTTTGTCGTGCCCGCGGGGACCGGCAGCGACTTATGAGAAAGAAGATATTGATCGTCGAGGATAATACCGAATTATTGGAGCTGCTGCGTTCGCATTTGAGGCTGGCGGGGTTTTCAACAAGTAGTGCAACGACCGGCCTTGAAGCTCTCAAAAAAGTTGAGTCCTATAGTCCGGATCTGATCTTGCTGGATTTGGTGCTTCCGGAGTTGGACGGTTTTGCCGTTTGCGAGATTTTACGAAAAGACCCTGAAACTGCCGCAATCCCGATCATCATGCTCACCGGCTTGACGAGCGAGTTTACCCGTTACGCGGGGATGGAATCTGGCGCCGACGAATATGTCAAGAAACCGACCAATCCCAGCGTATTGTTGTCCAGAATCGAATACTGGTTACAAACCCGACCCGTGCCTCATGCCGCATCCAATCGCTCAGAATAGAAAAGATTTTTTTCTTGAGAATTCCGAAGCGGTGGCTAACAGTATTTTTTGCGAGGCGCGAAGAGGCAACAGAGCGCCGGTTCTTTGGAAAACGCAAAGCAGGAAAACGATCTTCAAGATCGACAATTTACCCTGCCTATGCTCGTGATTAGAAACTATGTCCTTGAACCGTAGTAAATAACTCACGGGATCAGAGTCATGGTTGTGGCCGACAGGCCTTGACTGGAAGTCGAAAGCAACCGGGCGGGTCCCACCTGTTTCTAATAAGTTCAAAGGAACTGTTACACACGGCACTGGCGGGGTTTTTTTAAACACCCGCAATCCGAAAATCGAAATCCGAACATTCGCGTATTTCCACGGTTTTCCGTGCGCTGTGTTTGGTTCTGGTTCCGCCAGAGTAGAGTTTAGACCCTTAGGATTTGTGCGTTTCAGGGCGGATCGCTGTGAGTTTTAAGGTTGGGAAACCCTGCGTTCGCTTGTATGTTTTCCGCATGGCGCGTGACGACCTCTTTGCGGATATTGCCAGCCCAAGTACTGGCGCTGGCGCAAGCGCCCCGCCCACTGACTCGACTCGGCACCAGCCTCTGGCGTCACGAATGCGGCCGCGTGAGCTAAATGAATTCGTAGGCCAATCGCACATCCTCGGCAAAGGACAATTGCTGCGCCGCGCGATAGAGGCTGACCGGATTCAGTCTTTAATCTTTTATGGCCCACCTGGCACCGGGAAGACGTCGTTAGCCCAGATCATCGCCCGACAAACCAAGGGCAAATTCGAACGGCTCAGCGGTGTCGAATCGAATGTCGCCGATATGCGCCGGGTATTGTCGGGAGCAGCCAATCGCCTCGCCAACAGCGGACAATCGACCATCCTGTTCATTGACGAGATTCACCGCTTTAATAAAGCGCAGCAGGATATTCTATTGCCGGACGTCGAGGGTGGCACCGTGCGTCTGATTGGTGCGACGACGCACAACCCTTTTTTCTTCGTCAATTCTCCGCTCGTGTCCCGTTCACAAATCTTTGAACTCCGATCGCTCTCGGAGGCGGACATTCTTGAATTGCTCCGGCGGGCGCTCGCCGACCCGGAACGCGGTCTTGGTCTTTTGCGTATCGATGCCGAAGAGGCAGCTTTGCGGCACCTGGCGAAGTTATCGGATGGAGATGCTCGTAAGGCCTTGAACGCCTTGGAACTTGGTGCGCTGACGACCGCTCCCGACCCAGCCGGTGTCATTCGCATCGATCTAACCGTGGCCGAGCAAAGCATTCAAAAAAAGGCTGTTGTTTACGACAACGAAGAAGACGCGCACTACGATACTATTTCGGCTTTCATCAAATCGATGCGAGGCAGTGATCCTGATGCCGCATTATATTGGCTGGCCAAGATGATTCACGCCGGCGAGGACCCGCGATTTATTGCCCGACGCATCGTGATTCAGGCGGCTGAAGATGTCGGTCTGGCGGATCCGATGGCGCTGGTTCTGGCCAACGCCGCCTTTCAAGCCGCGGAGTTCATTGGCTGGCCGGAAGCGCAAATCCCGCTCGCCGAGGCTACGATCTATATAGCCACCGCACCCAAGAGCAATAGCACAATTACCGCCATTGCTGCCGCCGTGAAAGACGTCGAAACCGGCCGGACTCTGCCCGTACCCGAGCATTTGCGGGATGCTCATTATTCCGGCGCGAAACGGTTGGGCCACGGTGAAGGGTACAAATATGCACACGACTACCAGGGCCACTTCGTTGTGCAAGATTATCTGGGCAGCGATCGCCGGTATTATGAGCCCACCGAACAAGGTGGCGAAAAACGCATCAAGGAACGAGTCGAAAAATGGCGAGCCGAGTTGAAACAGGCCAGAACTCAAAGTCCCAAGTCTAAAGTCCAAAGTCCAAAGTCTGAAGGGGAATCCGCCGCCAGGCCGAGCGGCGCGCCTGATGCCGGGATCACCAAGCCAAGGGTGCCGAATGGATAACGCCGGTCGGGCCGAAAAAGCGGTTTCAAACTCGGAGCTACCGATTGCCGCGAAAGCCGCGCTTCGGAAGCATGTGAAGGGCATCGTGGCAGCGCTTGCGCCCGCAGAAAAGGACCTGGCCGCGGAAGCCGCGCGTTGCATTTTGAGGACACAGCCGGTTTGGCAAAAAGCCCGCTCAATCCTTTTTTTCGCACCCAGGCCAGATGAGTTGGACCTCTGGCCACTGCTGGCCACGGCGATTGAAGAACGGAAAACAGCGGTTTTGCCTCGCTATAACGCGACCAGTCGGACCTATACGGTTTGTCAGGTGCATGATCCGGCGCGAGACCTTTGCGTCGGAAAATTCAACATTCGAGAGCCGGTGGCCCATTGCGCCGAGGTCGCATTAAACTGGCTGGACTTGATCCTGGTACCTGGGATAGCCTTCGACTTGCATGGCCGACGGCTTGGCCGAGGCAAAGGGTTCTTTGACCAACTGCTGAAGACCGTGCGCGGCACAACGTGCGGGGTGGCTTTCGATGAACAAATCGTGAGCGAGGTGCCCGTTGAACCGCATGACATTCACTTGAATTGCCTTTTGACGCCGACGCGCTGGATCGAGTTGTAAGGGCGCGCGGTTTAGGATGAGCTCGTTAGTTGATACTCTTGAGCATGCCGGCCTGATGTTGACCGGTGCGGTGCTGTGCTATCTGTTTGTGCAGTGGCGAAACCGCGATTCCCGACGAGCTCAAGCCGCGCAAGCCCAAGGGCTCCTGGATCAATCCCGGCGCGAGGCAGCAATTATTCTGCGAGACGCGCGCTTGACCGCCAGCGAGGAGGCACTCAAGCAGCATGAGCTGGCAGACCAAGCTGTTGCTTCTCGACGAGCCGAAAGGTTGGAGCTTGAAAAAAGACTCGCCGAGCGTGAACAGCTCATTAATTCGCAGCTCCAGCGCATGGTCGAATCTGAGAAAAGCTTGAGCGAGGAGAAGGACTCCCTCGCGAAGCGGTGCGAGGCTATAAAATCGCGAGAAGACGAGCTGTCCAAATTGGAGTTGCAGTGGGCTGAACAGCTCCAAAAAGCCGCCGGTTTGAGCCCAACCGAGGCTCGCGAGGCGTTGTTGAAACGAGTTGAACAGGAAGCCTTGCGCCACGCCAATGCACTCACTCGCCACATTCTCGATGAGGCTCGAAGCAAGGCGGAGGAGAAGGCACGGCGAATTCTAACCGTCGCAATCCAACGGTATGCCGGCGAACACACGTTTGAGAGTACAACCGCCAGCATTGCTTTGCCTGCCGGGGACGATATCAAAGGCCGAATCATCGGACGCGAGGGACGTAACATCAGGGCTTTCGAGGCCGCGACAGGCGTAACAGTATTGATTGATGACACTCCAGGGGCGGTCCTGCTCTCGGGATTCGACCCCGTCCGCCGCGAAATTGCGCGCGAGGCGATGATGCGTTTGCTCAGCGATGGGCGCATTCACCCGACGCGTATCGAGGAGGTGGTCGCTGCGGTGAACCAGGAAATGAACGAGACCATTCTTCGCTTGGGTGAAGAAGCGGTCGCCAAAGCAGCCTTGCCACCGATGCACCCGGAGGTCGTCAAACTCTTGGGCAGGCTGCATTTCCGCCATAGCTTTTCCCAAAATATTCTCGATCACTCAGTGGAGGTAGCTCATCTGATGGCGTTGATGGCCGCGGAGATGGGACTCGATGTCACGGCAGCAAAACGTGCCGGGCTCTTGCACGATATTGGAAAAGCCGTGAACCATGAAGCCGAGGGCCCTCATGCAGTCGTCGGCGCGGAGCTCATAAAGCGCTACGGCGAATCTGACGTCGTGGTTAATGGAGTTGCCTCGCATCATAATGATGTCGCGCCAATTGGACCGCTTGGCATTTTGGTCAGTGCAGCCGATGCCATCAGCGCGTCTCGTCCGGGCGCCCGCTCTGAAAATCTTACCACCTACCTGAAACGGGTCGAAGATCTGGAAAAAATCGCCAATTCAATCGATGGCGTTGAAAAATCGTTCGCCGTACAGGCCGGACGAGAGTTGCGGGTTTTCGTGCACCCCGATCAGGTGGATGATGAACAAGCCTTTGGCCTCGCGCGGACCCTAGCTTCGCGGATCGAAAACGAACTCCAATATCCTGGACAAATCCGCATCACGGTGATCCGCGAAACGCGCTGCGTAGAGGTGGCGAAATGACCAACCCAAACGGATTCTCCAGATTGTCTTCGGGTTTTGGCTTTCCGGTTTGAGATTTGCCCCGCCGACTGCGCAGCTATTTGGCTTTGTGAATCTCCCCACCCGAAACAATCACAACCGAGCCTTTCCAACCCTGGCACTCCGCTCGAAAAAATACTTCTTGGCCCGCTTTTAGCAGGGGCACCCTGGTTTCGCCCATCAGGCCGACCAACTGTGCGCCATGGTCGGCGGTGAAGATGGCATTGAATTTCTCGGGTGGATAAAAACTGCAGAGCACCCGCGTGTCTTTATTGCCAGTCTTCAGAAGCACTTTGTAGTCTCGCTTTAAGATCGGCTTTTCGAAGCCAGCAATCTCGCCCCGCAAGATGAATTTGTGGCCGCGGTAGCGGGCGTCAGCCGCCGCCGAATCGATCCGATAATGCTCGGCCAGATCCATCGCATCGACCTGGTCGGTTTCTCGCAGACCCGGTAGTGAAGCCATGGGTGGGGCCTGGTGAATTACGATCGGTTCGGGTGGATTGGTGGGCGCCGACGGCAGAACCGCCTGTTCCTGTTGCTTTTTGAGCTGGGTATTTTCTTCTTTGGTTTTAGTAATGTCCCCTTTCAGGCGATTCAGTTCGCGCTCTTTCTCTTCCAGTTCCTGCAATCTGGATTTCGGAATCGTCACGTTCTCTTGCGCGAAAATCATCCAGCCGGGGCAGAGCGCAACCGCCAAAACGGCCAAGAACACATGGCGTGCGACACTTTTATACCATCGAGTAACGACCCAAATCGATCGATTCATAAAAGCTTAGAGCCGGCATTTGAACGTCGACATTACGATTTCGGTGCCGGGATGAAGATCTTTTGACCGACTCGCATCTTTTCGGGCTTCAGGTCCGGATTTGCCTTGAGAATCTGGTCGACAGTCACTTTCAGGTTTTTGTCACGACATGCCTTAACAATAGTCGACAGCGTATCTCCGTTTTGCACGACGTATTCAAAACCCTTTTCGGGTTTGTCCGAGGGAGTAACGTCCGTTGAAGTCTGCGGTGCAGACTTTTTAGACGGTGGAGCGGCGAGCAACCCCTTGCGAAGGTTCAGCAATTCCACACGAATCTTCTCAGCGTCCTCAATCCGCTTTTGATCCACGTCTTTAACAGCATCAGCGACCCTCTTGAGGTCTTCCTGCGCGGCGTAATTCCCAGTCGGCTTGGCGGCCTGCTCGCGTAGGTTCTCAAACTCTTTAATCAACGTTTCCACCTGCTTATGCAGCGCCTCCTGGCCGGCCCTCAAATCCTCAATTTGGCCAGCTAATTTGTTTAGACGTTCTTCCGTGGCCGCATCTTGAGCGCGGCTCCAGGCGACGGAGCAGAGGGTCAAAACCGCCAACAGGAAAGCAATCCGTTTCATGGGTCGACAATAGAAGTGCGGCTCGGGGAGTTCAAGATGGAAAGGGCAGGGCTGCACTCGACGCCCTGAAGTCGTGGCTTGTGAATGACTGTGAATACTGGGGATAAGTTTCAATTGCTTCCGTTGCTGCCCGGGACTAAATAGATGACGGCGAGGCAATACGCGGGTCCAAGTGCCGGGTTTGAGATCTTTGTCCGGAGCGTCAGGACTTGCCTTAGGGCAGTAATCCCGCTTGCGGGAGCGCTTATCTCCTTTGCGATGCCTCGCCCTTTCCTTTTTCCCTTCAAAAACCTCAAAACTCGTGCTATTTTTAGCTGCAGAGAATAAAATCGAAAGAGAGACGACTAAGTCCGAGAATTGAAAGCACTGATCGAGACCAGGAACCGCAGAACTGAGCGAGTTTTTCTCGTTGGCGTCGAATTAAAATCGCGGAACGGTTGGGACACACAGGATTCACTGGAGGAATTATCCGAGTTGGCCACTACGGCCGGAGCCGAGGTAGTCGGCGATGGCATGCAAAAGATGGCCGCTCCCTGCGCCACTACCTTTATTGGCAAAGGCAAAGCCGATGAATTTGCCTCATATTGCCGCCGTGCGGACGTTGATACCGTGATTTTCGACGACGAGCTCTCTCCCGCCCAAAGCCGGAACCTCGAAAAGGTGTTCAATTGCAAAGTGCTCGATCGCACCTCGCTCATCCTCGACATCTTCGCCCAACGCGCCCGAACGCGGGAGGGCAAACTCCAAATCGAATTGGCTCAACTGCAACATCTATTGCCCCGTTTGACTCGCTTCTGGGGCCACTTGTCGCGGCAGAAAGGCGGAATTGGCATGCGCGGCGGTGAAGGTGAAACGCAGTTGGAAACCGATCGCCGCAGGGTTCAGGACCGGATCGCGCGTATTTCCCGTGAGTTAGAGGTAGTGCGCCGGCAGCGTTCGACCCAGCGTCAGGCCCGCCAGCGCAACCATTGGGCCCTTGCCTCCATCGTCGGTTATACCAATGCCGGAAAATCCACTCTGCTCAACACCCTTACCGGTGCCGATGTGCTGGCGGAAAATAAACTCTTCGCCACGCTTGACCCCACAACGCGCCGTCTGCGTTTGCCAAGCAATCAGAATGTTTTGCTAACAGATACGGTGGGTTTCATCCGTAAGCTTCCACACGGCCTGGTTGAGGCATTCAAGGCGACGCTCGAAGAAGTGGTTCAGGCGGATTTGTTGCTGCACGTTGTTGATGTGAGCCATCCCCAAGCGGCTGAGCAGATTGAATCGGTCAATACCGTGCTCAAGGAAATCGGCGCCGAAGGCAAGCCCACACTGATGGTCTTTAACAAAATCGATCAACTCAACGGTAACCAGAGCCTGCTGAGCCGATTTTTGGAGGCTTACCCGCATGGCGTTGCGATCTCGGCCTCTCAGGGCGAAGGCATTTCCTCTTTAATGGCCGAATTGGGCAGCCAATTGCGTCCGATCCGCGAGTTTATCGAGATATCGGTCCCTCATCAGGCCTCCGACGTTATTGCCCGGTTGCACGAAGTCGGCCAAGTCGTGGAACGCAATTACGAGGGCCAGAGTGCCCGATTCAAAGTGAGAATTCCACCGCATCTTCACGAGGAATTTGCGCCGTTCATCGTGCGCCGAATGAATCAGTGATTAATCGTCCGCTTCGGTGATTCGTTCTTTTCGGTCGGGATGCCGTTGCCCCTGAATGTAATCACAATTTATTTGTGTGACTAACCCGGGGCTTGCTAATTTGTAACCCGTGCCTGGGATGCGGCTTAAGGATCAGCCTGCCAGCGAACGACCGCGCGAGCGCCTCACATCGCAGGGAGCGGATGCGCTAAGCCATGCTGAGTTGATCGCAATTCTACTGCGCACCGGCTTGCAGGGGATGAACGCGTTGGAAATAGCAAAGCGATTGGTGCAGAAGTACGGCTCCTTGCAATTGCTGGCGCAAGCATCACTCGACGACCTGCAGACTATTAAAGGCATCGGGCCTGACAAGGCTGTAACCCTGGCTGCCGCCTTCACACTCGCCCGCAAAATGGCTTCAGAACTGCGACGCGAGTCTCCGTTGCTAGACAACCCTGAGGCGGTCGCCAATTTGTTGCGCGAGGACAACCGCTTGCGGCACGTCGAGACGTTCCAAATCCTGTTGCTGAATACACGCCGGCGCTTGATCGACATCGTCAAAATCTCCGAGGGCACGCTCGACACGATTTTGGTCCACCCTCGAGAGGTCTTCAAGGCGGCCATTACTGCCAACGCAGCTGCCGTGATTCTGACGCACAATCATCCCTCGGGTGATCCTTCCCCTTCCGAAGCCGATATCAAAGTGACACGGGATCTTATTCGTGCCGGACAATTGTTAAAAATCGATGTCCTCGATCATATCATCCTGGGCCGTGCGACCCAGGAGCGAGCCCGAGACTTCGTTTCGCTGCGGGAGTTGGGGTACTTCTATTAGTTATTCATTGAAAACTGAAAAATGGAGATTAAGAATTGAAAATTGCCACTCTGCGCAGAAGCCGAGTCCTCAGAAGAGTTGATCTCGATTTGGCTGTCCTCTGGATTTCGCAGTGATGATTGAGCGAGAGAGAATTCAACAAAGCTCGCACCCTCCGCCTGTATTTGAAGTAATCCGGGGTTGCCGAAAGCAGATGCGAGATGACAGGTTCCGAAAAGCCCTTGATTGCCGATTTGGCTTTTTGGACCTTGGACTTCCTCCGCCTTTTTGTAAGCATTCCCCCTACAAGAGTTTCCTCCCTTCCCTGACTGGTCATAAAGGGAATGCTTGGATATAACGGTGGTATGAAACCGCGGGTGCACGCGCTTCGTTGCAGCGTCATGCGTGATCCTCACGCGAAATGCGTGAAAATTTACCACCGACCCTCGCAATTCCCCGTAGAAATCAAGGGATTCCGGCGGAAACTACATGTGGCACCCTCTCTGCTAGTGAGGCGCATAGGCCACGGGCGAATCCAACCCTTCGACCCGGGTACGGAAAAAAACGTGACTCAGGCAGCGGAGGTACGACTCTGTTCAGCCGCGCGGGACAGAGGCGTTATCTCCTGTACTCAAGTGCCCATTACGAGTCCACATCGGGCCCCTTTGATCCACTTTTGGCGCCGCCAAGCAGCTTTTTTACGTCAGCCGCTGCAACGCAGAGAGATCAACCGGACATTCTCTGCGATCCAAAGAATTTTCTCGATGAGGAAAATCCTTGGCAAGTACATCAAGAAAACTCTCGGTTTAGATGAGTAAAAGTCCTATAAAATCATTTTTGCAGTTTATGCGTGGCGTGTTCGAGAAATGCAGTTTCAAGGAAAGCACCCCTGATTCTTTCCCGCGCGTTTTTTTGGTTTTTTATTTGACCCGTGCGCCGATTTTCGTTAACCCGTCTCGCGCTGCCCGCGAATTCAACAGCTGCGGTCGGCGGTTAAACTGGCCGCGCAATACGCCACAATAGCAAATGCTTAACTCGAAAACATTCCTGGCGGTGGATTTTGGGGCCGGCAGCCTCAAGTTGGCCGAGTTCGAAGTCAATGAAGCCGGTGGATTGCGGCTGAAGCAATACGGCTTCGAATCGCTGGGGGCGGAAGGCTCGCAAGAAACGGCGCGCGAGGCGATTGTCCTGAAAGCGCTGCAAAAACTCCTGGCCGAAAAGGGGATCAAATCACGCACCGTCAACGTTTGCGCGCCAGGTTTTCACGTCTTTTCGAAATTCGTGAAACTGCCGCCTGTCGATGCAGGCAAAGTGACACAAATCATCCAGTACGAAGCACAACAAAATGTTCCTTTCCCGTTGGAAGAGGTTGTCTGGGACTATCAAATCCTGGGTTCAACGGCCGCCGGAGAGTTGGAAGTGCTACTGGTGGCGATTAAGGCCGACATTGTAGAGGGTTTGTTCCGAACTACCGAGGCTGTCGGGTTGCGCTTGCAATTGTGCGACGTTTCACCGGCAGCGCTTTGCAACGCATTCCGCTACAATTACGGCGATCTGGAGGATTGCACGATGCTGCTGGACATCGGCGCCAAGACCAGCAACCTCTTGTTTTTCGAAAAAGGCAAAGTCTTTTCCCGCAGCATCAACCTGGGCGCCAACTCAATCACGCAGGATTTCGCCAGCGAATCCAAAAAGAAATTCGACGCCGCGGAAAAGATCAAAATTGCTGAAGGCTTCGTCAGTCTCGGGGGCGCGTATGAAGAGCCTGAGAACCCGGACCAGGCCGCCATCTCAAAAATCGCGAGGCAATTCATGACCCGTCTGCACATCCAGGTGAACCAGACGATGCAGTTCTATCGTGGTCAGCAGGGTGGTTCGGCTCCGGCGCGCCTGTTTCTGTCCGGCGGTGCATCGATCATGCCTTACACGGCGCAGTTCTTTGCCGAGAAGCTCAATGTCCCGGTGGAGTATTTCAATCCGCTGCGCAACGTGCAAATCGACCCGGCGATTAACCTGGAAGAACTTGCCCGGGTTGCCCATTCGCTTGGCGAAGTCGTCGGTCTGGGGTTGCGCAACCTCGCGCATTGCCCTGTCGAGTTGAACCTCATGCCGGAGAGCACGCTCAGCTGGCAGAGTTTCAATCAAAAAAAACCTTATCTGATTGCGACCGTGTTCAGCCTGGTGGCTGTGGTTGCCGCCATCGGCCTCTTGTTCGACCGGCTGGCCGGGGCAAAGAACGCCGCTTTGCAGACGGTGCACGAGCAGGTTGCGCCACAGGAACAAAAACGGGCGCGGTTCCAGCAGGCGTTGGGAGATCTAAAGAAGACGCAGACCCAGGCCGACCAGATCGTTGCCTGGATGGACGATCGTTATTATTGGAACCAGGTGATGACCGAGTTGCGCAACGTCCTCACGAAGGTCGAGGAGCGAATGAAAGGCGATTTAGGCGCTTACACCGGTGTTTGGATTGAGAATTTTAAGACCTTTGAACCTCGTGCCGATGTCGATCAAGGGTTGGTCGGCGGCGCAGAGACGCCCGCCTCAGAGGCCGCGGCGCGAGCAGCTGCCATGGCCGCATTTCGACGCCGATACGGTTTGGATCGCTCGCCCGCACCTGCGCCGACCCCGGCAGCCGATACCACCAGCACCGATACCACCACCGCGACGGCTTCGCGCAAAAAGAAAAGCGGCAATACCAACGACCTCTCCTCGGTCACTATCACCTTCCGCGCAGTCAGTCTCGAGAATGTGAAGGCGGGTGCCAATAAAGAGATCGTCTATGCCGTGCTGGGCGGGATTACGAGCAATCCGTTGTTCGACCCTGATCCGGCCGAAACCAAAGACACCGGCAACATCGGCGCGATTGAGGAACCTGGCACCTTTACCTTCAAACTCATCGTTGGCCTAAAGCGTCCGCTCAGCCTCTAGTATGTCCTGGATAAAACGCAATCTCTACTTCTTCATCCTCAGCATCATGGGCCTGGTGCTGATGGGGTTGGCTGGGTGGTTCTCCTATTCCAAATGGAATCTCAACAACCAAATGCTGACCAGTCTGAACGAGGATTATGACAAGCTTAAGAGCCTCAACAGCCAGAACCCACACCCGGGCTCCGGCCAGGTCGATAACGTAAAGCTGGCAAAGGAACAACGGGATCAATTGCTCGGGTTCATTCGCAAAAGCCGCGACTATTACGCGCGCATTGCGCCCATCCCCGACGAGGAAAAGATAACTGATCGCGATTTCTCCGTTTCGCTCAGCCGCACCATTGCTCAATTGCAGCGGGAAGCGACCAATTCGAGTGTCATTGTGCAATCAAACTACGCCTTCTCGTTCGAGGCGCAGAAGGCCAAAGTTTCGTTTGCGGCCGGCAGTTTGGGGCCGCTTTCCACTCAGTTGGGAGAAGTCAGCAACCTCTGCACGATTCTTTTCCAGGCGAAAATAAATTCCTTGGACAACATTCGCCGCGAAAAAGTATCCACCGATGATTCCAGTGGCCCGCAAACAGATTATCTCACAGACAAATCTATCACGAACGACCTCGCAGTGTTGACGCCTTACGAGGTTACTTTCCGTTGTTTCAGTTCCGAGCTGGCTTCCGTGTTATCCGGCTTCGGCAGCTCGCCTTACGGGTTCATTGTGAAAAGCTTCAATGTCGACCCTGCTCCTGCTCTGCCTGCCGCTGAACAACCGGTCGCGCCCATTGTTCAATATCAATATGTCCAACCGCAACAAGCCGAGACCGGGGCTGCAGCTAATCCTGCGATGGAAGCGATGATGGCGCAACAGCGCATGATGGCGCGGTACGGTCTAATGGGGCGGGGACGCGAAGGAGCCGCCGGGCAAGGCGGTGTCCAATATCGGCCGCTGGGCAGCACGCCAAGCCCAACGTATGCTCCAACAGCCGCTCAGCCCGGCGCGGCTGCCGGCAAAGGCGGATTGCAAACTGTTCTCGATGAAAAGCAGTTGAAGATCACCGTCAATCTCATTCTGGTAAAGCTGCTGCCCGAGAAACCCACAGCCGCAAAATAAGATGGATTTTCTTAAGAAACATTACGAAAAGATCCTGCTGGGTGTGGTGCTCATCGGGTTGGCCGCTGCAGTGGTTTTTCTGCAGTTCGTTGTTTCCAGCGAAAAACAGAAACTCACCGACTTAACCAGGTCCGTGCTAAACCCAAAGGTTAAGCCCTTAACCAACCTCGATATGACTTTGTTGGATGCAGCGATCAAACGCGTCGCGGCTCCGGCAATGATCGATCTCGGGCCACCCAATCGGCTGTTCAATCCGATGCCCTGGCAAAAGAGTGCCGATGGCCGGTTGATCCCTTCCCAAAAAGTCGGTCCGAACGCGGTTGCTGTCACGAATATTTCCGAGCTTTATCTGAAGCTGACATTGGATTCAGTCACCGTTTCTGATTCCGGTCCCAAATATGTGATGGGGATCGAAAAGCAAGCAGCGCCCCTCGCGGCGCAACGCACCAAAAAGCAGACCTATTGCACGCTGCAGCCGCCGACCAAGAACGACACGTTTACGATGGTGGACGTCAAAGGAAAACCGGATGATCCCAGCCAGATCATCGTTCAGTTGAACGACACCGGTGAGCGTGCCATCATCACCAAAGACAAGCCTTTTACTCGCGTCGATGGTTACATGGCCGACTTGCGTTATGACCCGGAGAAGAAGAATTGGAATGACCGACGCACCGGCGCCTTGCTGGCTTTCAACGGCGAAGATTACAAAATCGTTGCCATCAGCAAAAGTGAAGTTGTATTGTCCGCCCCTAACCAGAAGAAATGGACCATTAAGTACAATACTAATCCCCCATCCTCGCCCTGAACCCCATCCTCCAACTTGAATCGCGTTGACCCCCTTTTAACGCAAGCTAACCACGATGAAAGCCACCCTCCCATTCGGTCTAACTCTATTCCTGGTCTCGGCCAATTTTTGTTGGGCTCAGGCCCCGGCCCAGGAAACTGCCGTTAATGAAGCCGTCATTCGCCAGGCCGACCGCATTGCGTTGCGGCAAAAACTCGCCGACGCGCGCAGCGCGCAGGAACGCGGCGATTTGCTCAAGGCTGCCAAGCTCTATGATGACTCCTGGGAACTCGTCCAACGCGTCGGCGCCAATGTCGAATCCGAGGCTGCAGTCGCGCGCTCCGGGTTGGCCTCTGTCCGCCTCGAACTAGCTCGCGCGGCTGAGCATCGCGGCGATTACCGCGACGCGGCCGTCCAGATCAACGACGTGTTGCGCGTCGACCCTTCCAACGCCGAGGCAATCGAACTCAAGCGCGCCAACGATAAGCTCCTGTTTGAGCAGCAAGGCAAGGTCCCGGATATCGATACGCAGTCCAAAGTACCCGCAATTGTGAAGGAAAAAATCAATGCCAGCACCAAGGTGCAGAACGGCAAGTTGCTTTACGAGATGGGAAAACTGAAAGAGGCCTCCAAGGTGCTTAAAGAAGCGGTCATCGAAGATCCACAGAACCAGGCCGCGTATTATTACCTCAACCTCATCAACGAGGCGCAGTACAGAGAATCGCTCAACAAACGGGACGTCGCTTCCCGTCACAGCCTCGTGGAGGTCGAAAATGCCTGGTACACACCACCCAACCGCGAGTTGTTGCCGGTACCCAATCTCTACGCGCGAACTAATCTGATTCATACAGGCAAGGGCCGCGAAGCAATTTACGCCAAGCTCGATCGCATCCGGCTCGACAACGTCAGCTACGATGGCTTGCCGTTGACCGAAGTCGTCAAGAACCTCAGCGATGAAGCCGCCAGGCGCGATCCGGAGAAGAAAGGTATCAATTTCATTGTCAATCAGAACACTGACACGGGTGCCAGCCCGAACCAACCAATCGCCGTGCCAACGACAGTTGATCCGGTGACGGGCTTGCCAGTGGCGGCGGCAGCTCCCGCGGAAACACCGGACATGAATTCGATCTCGATCCGGATTGTTCCGCCCCTGCATGACCTCACGCTGGCACAAGTTCTCGACGCGATCGTCAAGGTTGCAGATCGGCCTATTAAATACTCGATCGAAGACTATGCGGTGGTTTTCTCGCTCAAGGGTCGCGATCCGGTTCCTCTCTATACCCGCATCATCAAGGTCGACCCCAATACTTTCGAACAAGGTCTTGAAAGTGTAACTGGCTTTGACTTTGGCGCCATTGCCCAGGCCAGCAACCAGGGCGGCGGCGGCGGCGGCGGCGGCGGCTTGTCCGGCGGTGGTTTGGGTGGGGGCGGTTTGGGAGGTGGTCAGCAGGGCGGTGGCGGATTGCTGACTATCCCCCGTGTCACCGTCGCCGGTGGCGGCACTGGCGGTGGTGGCTTTGGTGGCGGTGGTGGTGGTGGTCTCGGCCAAGGCGGCCTCAGGGCAGTAACGCGCACGAACGATATGGCTTTCACTCAATCGGCAGTGCGTCAGTTCTTCTTCACCATGGGCATCGATCTGAATCCTCCGAAAAGCATCTTTTTCAACGATCGTGAGGGCAGCCTGGTCGTTCGCGCTACCCTGCAGGATTTGGACGTGATCGAAACGGCGGTGCAAGTCCTCAATATCGCTCCGCCTCAAATCCATATTAAGAGCAAGTTTGTTGAGGTTGCCCAGAATGATACCCGTGCCCTGGGCTTTGATTGGTACCTCGGCAATTTCGTTCTCGGCAATAAGGTTGTCGGCTCCGGTGGCACTCAGCCTTCTCTCAACGGCGCGCCTACGACGGCCAACCCGCAGGGCTTCTTCCCCGGCACTTCTCCGGGAACTGCCATCGCCCCATCAGCCTCTGATCAGTTGATTACATCGGGTCTGCGCAATACACTGAACGCCCCGGCTCTCGGCACGCTGACCGGGATTCTCACCGATCCACAGTTCCGCGTGGTGCTGCGTGCACTGGAACAACGTGACGGGGCGGATCTGTTGAGTGAGGCCTCCGTCACCACCTTGAGCGGCCGTCAAACTGAAATCCAGGTGGTCGACTTGCAAACCATTGTAATTGGCACCTCGCTGAATCAAACTTCTGGAGGCGGCGGCGGGCAGTTTGGCGCCACTGCCCCTGGCGTCATCGGCTCGCAGATCAATTATCCAACCGAAACGCTGCCGTTTGGTCCGACGCTCGATCTCATCCCGTACGTGTCGGCTGACGGTTATACCATCCAGATGACCATCATCCCCAGCTTGACCGAGTTTCTAGGCTACGATGATCCCGGGGCATTCGTTCCCCAAGCGCAATCCGCATCGAGCGGTCAGGGCGGTGTCGCCGTTCCAATTACCGCTCAGTTGCCGTTGCCGCGTTTCCGCGTCCGGCAAGTGACTACGTCGGCGATTGTTTGGGATGGTCAGACAGTAGTCTTAGGCGGTTTGATCGCTGAGAACGTCACCAAGATCAAGGATAAGGTCCCGATGCTGGGCGACTTGCCGATCGTCGGACGCCTCTTCCGTAGCGAGTCCAGCCAAACCAAGAAGAAGAATCTCATGATCTTTGTTACCCCAACCATTATTGATCCGGCCGGTAATCGTTACCATTCCGAGGACGAAATGCCGTTTGCGCAAAACGCTATTCCTATCCAGAAGCCCGTCGTGCCGACGGCGGGGCAGTAAACGCAGAAAGGTCCCCGAGATTATGTCACTGTCGCGCTTCCTTCAAAAAGCGGTGGGTTGTTCCCTCGCGCTCCTGGTTCCGGGGGTCGTTTGGGGCCGGTCTGATTTCACCCCGCAGGCGGGAGAGTACCCCGTCGCCGGGTCACTGGCGGGCGATCAGGTCCATCCCCATCTGAGCGTCGCACCCACCGGTGGCTACCTCGTGTGGGAGGATAATATCACGGATGGCTACGGCCTGGGTATCAGTGCCGTGCGCCTGGACAGCAGTTTCTCCTCCGCCTTTGCTCCATTTCGCGTCAATGTCAGCGCCGCTGGTGAGCAGGAGCGTCCCCAGGTTGCCATGCTGGCCAATGGAGGCGCTGCTTTCGTTTGGCAAGGCGGTCAACGCAGCTCTCAACATATTTACGCCCGGTTCCTTTCCGGCGCGAACACGTGGGTAGGAACGAATGACCTGCGGGTCGATTCCGGTGCCGTCCAGTCTCAGCTCAATCCCGTCATTACCAGCTTGGCCGGCGGCAACGTTCTCGTCGCCTGGGGCAGTTTCAACCAGGCAGCGGCGGACAGCCTGCAGGATGTGTACGCACAGATACTTTCGCCGACAGGATCTAAAGTCGGCGGTGAATTTCGAATCAACCAATTCACCTCCTATAATCAGCGGACCCCTGCGGTAGCTGGTCTAAGTGACGGGCGTTTTGTTGTTACTTGGATCTCCGAGCAGCAACGAGCCGACCTCGCCGTCAATGTCTATGCGCGGGTCTTTAACGCCAATGGCACCCCGGCTGGGAACGAATTCCTGGTGGATACGACAACTAACGTTTGCGCTAACCCGAGTGTCGCGGCCGGACCAGCCGGCACCTTCGTGATTACCTGGGGCCAGAAAGATCTCTCGGTTAAAACTAACGGTTGGGATGTGTTTGCCCGGGCCTATTCCGCTGTCGGTGTCGGTGCGCCGGTGCAAATGCTCAACACCTTCATTTTCGGCGACCAATTCGCGCCGCGGATCGGTGCGCTGCCTACTGGCTATTTCGTCGTCTGGACCAGTATGGGCCAGGATGGTTCCTGGGAAGGCGTCTATGGCCGGTATCTCGATTCGACAGGTGTTATCTCGGACGCGGAATTCCGAGTCAACAGCACCACGGCCAGCCGACAGATGAACGGAATGGTGACTTCCGATGGGTCTGGCCGTTTCGTCGCCGCCTGGAGCGGCTTCACCGGAGCACAGAATGGGATGGACCTCTTCGCTCAACGATTCGTCGATTCGTCGCAGCCGTTGGCGCCGATGAACGCTCCGTTCGTTTTTGTGCCCTTTGTTCTCGTTAACAAGGTCTACCAGCCGGAAATTCAGGTTTCCTGGCTGGCGCAGGCGGGTCTGTCGATCGATCATTATGAGCTCTACGTCGACGGTTCACCCATCAATCTCAGTACGAACATTTGGCTCATGACTGGCGCCAATGGGTTGACGGTTAATAGCACTCACTCATTTCAAGTCGATTACGTCACGACCTCGGGCCGGCGGTCGCCTCTCTCTCCGGCCACCACCGCCGCGACTTGGAGCGGTAATAATAGTTGGGGTGGCATTCCGGCGGATTGGATGGCTGCCCATTACGGCTCGGATATTCTCAATTGGCCGTCCCCCAATGCCGCCATCGCCCCAAGCGGTCCGACTTTGCTGCAGTTATTTCTTAGCGGAAGCAACCCCTTGGACCCGACCAGCTGGCTGCGCACCGAGTTGGTGCATACGCCCCAAGGTTACTTCCTGAGTTGGAACCCGCAGCCGGGCTTGATTTACCAGGTTCAAAGTTCCGACGACCTATCAGCCTGGACCAACGTCGGAGCGCCGCGGTTTGCGGCGGGAGCCCTCGACTCGGTTTTCGTCGGGGGAAACAATACCGCGTATTACCGCATCGTGAAGTTGCAATAGCCATTTTTGTATGCTGCGAACTGTTAAAACATTCGGTTGCCTCGCCTGGCTGGCCTTTGGCCTCCAATCGGCGCATGGCTTTGCACTGCTGGGCCCCCAGGAAGCCTGGCAAACCGCCGTTCTTGGCTTCCAACGGCAGACCGAAATTGATTATCCCGGAGACCGCTGGATTATTTTTGCCAACGATTTTACTTTTTCGCCCAAGAACATCGACGAGTTCTATCGCTGGACGACTCCCACCCTATACTACGCCTACGATCCTACCTTCGACGGCTATTTCAAGGCTGAGGGCATTCAGGCCGTTGATGGAGCCTTTGCAATTCTTAACGCCATTTCGAATTACGATAGTTATAGCTCTGATTTCCGCGAATTCCCGCAGGATGAATTACGCTACAACTACACTGCGGCAAGCCTTCACCTGTTCGACTTGCGATCGGCCACACTGGAAATGGTTTTGACACGGCTTGGCCTCGCCGATCCAGAACGGTGGACATGGTTGGTTAAAGAACGCGTCCTTCCGCCTGGCGCACAGTGCCCTTTCTATGATTTTACTGTGGTCCAGCGAAATTTTGATCCCGTCACTCTGAGCACGTCCAAATTCGTTAACGGGAATTTGTACACGTATCAGATAGATATTTCCTGTCCGCCCGCCGTCGATCTGAGCTACGCCAGACCCTTCCTGATCGATCCAGTTGATACCTATGCTACCGCCGTGGCTTCAGCCAAGGTGTCCAACCCGAATATCCTGTACTATGGAGCCTTCCACTCGGGTATCACCCGGGACGACATTGGTGGCTTGCATTATCTCTATAGCACCAACCGGCTGCAGGTCGAAACCAGCTCCCCTGACGCCCTGCTGTTCCAAACAAACCTGACAACCACCCTGCTAGTAAGTTCCAATCTGACGTTGCTGGCCGCGCAAGCCTTGACCAATGATGCTCCCACCCTTTCAGCGCTTTTCCCGGGCCTGGTCATCATCAATTCCACCAATTATTTTACAAATGTCAATGTGACGAACCTTACGGCGTATTTCACAAATTTTCCGTTTGATCCCTTCGGCACACCCCCTCATCTGGTCTTCAAAACGAATATCACAGTCAGCGTTCAGCAAAGATTTCAACACACCTTTGGGAATCTGATTACGATCAGCAATTCGCCGCATGGTCCGGTGCCAATACCGCTGCCCACCCTGCCGGCGCCCACTAACAAGGCGTGGGTGACTATCGAAACCACTAGTGTCGCCCTGTCCAATAATCCGTTCGCCCCATTTGGCTCGACACTGATTGTCACCAACACGACCGACGTAACTTACCGGACCAATACCACCGTTGGTGAATATGTGTTGTTGCCAACCAATCTCTGTTCGGTCCAGTTCCTTACTACCCAAGCCACTTTCACTAACGCCATCACCAATGTCCTGGTCGCCGCCACCAATAACCTCGTCGTCACGACTAATGCTAACGGCGGTACCAACGCAGGCACCGTGCTGTTTTTCCAGCAGAACATCATCTCCTATTATACGAATCACGCCTTCATTATTTATCCCGTCACCTGCGAATCTAACACCGTCGCGCTCCGGGAAGGTGTTCAGAAGATCACTTTCGTTCGCCACGATTTTGATTCCTTGTTTAATCGCTTTTTTGTCCCAGTTACCAATTTTTACTCCGTGCTGGCAATCACGAATAACACCGGAATTGCGCAGCAATTTCAACGGATCGTTACCCGGCCAGATATAGTCATTGCCGCTGCTGATTTGTTGAACGCGATTCCGGATGTCCCTGTTGTTGATCACGTTGGTTCGTCCCCGATCTTTACCAACCTGCCTTCCCCGATTGTACCCGCCCCGGCCGGGCCGGGGACCATCCAGGGACCCTATACGCTAACGTTCAACAAAGCCGGACCAGTGCACTTAAACACCGGGCCGTTCCTGACTGACGAGGCAAGTTCAATTTTGTACTTCATTTGGGGCTCGTTCGATGGCTCGACCAACGCCCCGACGATTTACGGCGGCACTACCCTGACCGATCTCAGCCAGCAGATCCTCATCACCGTTTCGCCTGCATTCCTGGCTCCCGCCTCGCAGGGCGTGGATTACGAGACTACGTTAACCGTTTCGGGCGGGCAGCCGCCTTATACGTGGACAATTGGCCCAGGTTCTCCCGATCTGCCAACGGGTATGAATCCCCTAGTACAGAACGCGAGTGACAGTTCTCAGGCGTTCTTATCCGGCACGCCTTTGGTCCCTGGCAAATATCGTTTTTGGATCCGGGTCACCGATGCTGGCGGACGGTTTATCGATCAGAATTATTCCCTCGTCGTCAACCCTTAGTTACACGGCGCGGATAAACGAGCTTTTGAAAGATTTTTATGAAAAGGAAACTGGTTGTCGGTCTCGCCGCGGTGGCGCTAGTCTGCTCCGCCGTTGCTCAGGACTTGACCTACGAAAATCCCGGGCTTTTAAGCGCACCCCCCGACTTGCCGCCGAACGTTGACGCCGTGAATTTTGTCAATGACGGCCAATTCATTGTTAACCTGACCAACCAAATTTGGCTCTGGCCGCCATTTCAGCAGCCGTACCCCTTCGAGATGCAGAATGTGCGCAATTACACCAATTCTGCAGGCGCGTTTATGGCGTTTAATACAGGGTTTCGCGTCAATACCTATGATCCCAGTGTCGGTGTCCGGCGACCTGCGTCTGTCTTCGACAATGAAGGCATTATTCATTGTGGCACATCCGATACTCTCAGCACTTTGAATTTCGAGGGTTTCTTTGGCCTTACCAATGTCGTTTTCGTCGGTTCGGCTGCCGGTTCAAAGTTTCTGCTCAGTTCAGACACGTTGATCAACCCGGGTGAACTCGAGATGGGTTTCGACAGTTTGTGCTCCCTGAACGCCAACAATATCAATCTCGATCACGGGGTGGTCACGATGGAGACCAATGGCTTCAGCAGCATCAACTTCGCGTTTTTGTTTAACGCTTTGATCTTTGATGGATACTGGGGCTTGAGCACCAACCCCAATCCGCCTTTCGCGACCTTCATACCGGCGAATTGGTTCCAGACCTCTCCCCCCTTTACGCCGCCGCATGTCGTCACTAACCGCAATTACTTTGTCGATGCCTTCCATCAATTGGGCGGCCCATCGTTCCAGGCATATCTTTCCGATACACTGGATGCCAGCGGCTCGAACCGGTTCGTAAGAGCAGTCTTTCTCAGCAACACCAACTCGGCTTTACAGGCCAACGTTTACTTCCCGATTGGCGCTACGGTCGTCGAGTGGACTAATACTACGACCACCGGCGGTAATAATCTCTACCTGTTCGATACATTTCTATACCAAACCAATTTCCAGCTGCTCATCGATGGATTCGCCGGCACGCGTCCGACATTTATTCCAATCAACTACCAATTTATCGAGTTGCCCGGTGGCTTTTTCTTCCTCGGGGCGCCCTCGACTCCTACCGTCATACCGGCAGGCACCTTTGACTCCGCGAATATTACCAACGAGTACTCCGCTTACGAAGCGCTCTTTCAGCCGACCTCGGTGGTCTTGGGTGACAATTTCGGCCAAACTTATTCCAATTCCCCAGGGCGAGTCGAAATCACGGCCACCAATTACCTGACGATGAAAAACTCTCAGGTCAGCAGCCTCAATTACCTCCGCCTGTCAGCTACCAATCAATTCGGCGGCAGTGCCGGGTCTTTGATCTCCTCGCCTTACTCCGAATTCAATCTCCGCAGCACGAACGGCCTTCTGGCAATTACGAACCTGACAGTCCCGACACTAACTCGCGACGAAGGCGTGTGTGACCTCTACAGTGCGCGCTGGACCAACGTCGTCGGCAGTATTACGAACCAATTCCATGTGCTTTTCGTTGACAGCCGGTTCAGCCCCTATGCACCCACTCGCATCGTCAATCTCACCTTGCACAGCACGAATGCCTTCGGCGGGGATGACAACATCTTCATCAGTGACGTTTTGAACCTTGTCAGTAACGTGGTTACCATTGATTGCAAAGCGCTTACTATTACCACGAATGGACCTGGGGCATCCGCTCCTACGGGTGGTCTCAATTTCCTCAATCGAACTATTGTCTGGTCCGACATCACGCCGCGTTTGCAGTTCCTCACCAACAACGGCTTTATCAACGCTCCGAATACGGTCTTTTACCGAGGTTCCCGCACCTCTCCTTATTATAGTACCACCTTCAACGAGGCGTATGACTATTTCCTCAATCGCGGCGGGATCACTAACTTTAGTAGCCGCATTTATTCGAGGGGCTTCCAAAATGCCGGCACCTTCCAGGCTACCGGCGGCAGCATTGAGTTACATCAGTGCGGTTCTGCTTTGCTGACCAATGCCGCTTTCCTGGCTCAGGGTGGAGCAGGGGCCGTGACCATTGAATGTGGCAGTGTGTTGGCCAGCAACTATGTCATACAGGCTGGCGCCGGTATCAACTTGACCATAACGAATATCCTCGACGACGGCAGCCTCTCCGCCAATAGCGCCGATTACGTCAGCAACAAAAACTCCTGGGCTACCGGTAATGGGATTAACTATCTTTACCCGACTGCCAATGCCAGCTTGCTCGCTACCACCGTCAGCAACAACGCGCCGAATTCGCGATTCATTCCCATCACGTGGGCTGGCGCTGATCGTGGCCCGACCCCGGGTGGTTTCGCTAATAATGCGGCCTTGGGGCGTCTCATCTGCGATGGCGCCATCGGCACCGGGTACAGTTTCCATGCCGCCACCGGCGGCAACGCCATGTATATAGATCGGCTCGAACTGAATGGATTCGTTGCTACCAATGTGGACAGCCTCGGGAACTTCCTCTCGCTGACTTGCGACCCGAATATGAAGGTCTATTTCGGCCAAGCCCTGGCTAACGGCAGTTCGATTGCCGAAAAACTGCCGCAGGTTAACAAAGGTTGCTTCTTTTGGGTAAGTAACTTCAATACGGGCTTCTATTCTTCGACAAATATCATCTATCCGGACGGCTCGACCAATCGGCTTAATACGGCCTTGGTTACCAGTTGCGACATTGACTCCAATGGCAATGGCATTCCTAATTGTTCCGATCCCGCGCCGATTCCGATCCTTTCTCCGGGTGGCTTGGCTCTGCTGGTGACCTATACCAATCAGCCTGCCCCAGCCGCCGTAGTGTCGTGGACGGTTTTCCCTTACACGACCAATTCACTCTATTCTTCTTCATCAGCTAATTCAACGAACTGGCAGTTGGTGACCAATTTCATCTATCAGGGATCTTTGCCCAACCGGGTTAAAGTAACCGATCTGGTCAAGACCAACAGTCCTCGATTCTATCGAGTCCAGGCAGGGTCGCCTTAGGGCGGGATTTCTTTTAACGATTTGGGGTGCGTCGGCGGTGTCCGGCGGAGTGTGCAGAGACTGGCCGCAGAGCGAGCCAGCTAACCATTAGTTACGTTTTATGCGAAGATTGCGATTCAGTTTTGCTTCCCTAAACAGGGCAGTGGCGATGCCCGGAGTCGGAGTAAGGAATGGGGAAAGAGTTTTTCTCGCTGGCGGAACCCTGTCGGCTAACAGCAAGGCGCCCGAAAGACCTGCGGCGCGCGAAAATAGCTCCAAAACCAGGGCTGCCACAAAAAGGAGATCCGGACGTTTGCCTTTGCTGTTCCTGGCTTTCGCATTCATTTGCCTTGGCCGCCCGGCGATGGCTCAGCCGGCTAATGACAGTTTCGCCAACCCCACCACCATAACCGGCCCTAGCGGCAGCGTCTCCGGCAGCAATGTCGGCGCCTCACTCGAATCCGGCGAACCCAGCCTCGCCGGCAATCCTGGCGGCCAGTCGGTCTGGTTTCAGTGGACTGCGCCCTCGGACATGACCGTCACGTTCAACACCGTTGGCAGCGACTTTGACACGCTTTTGGGTGTTTTTACCGGAAATACGGTCGATGCCTTGACCCTTATTCAGGATAACGACAATGCCAACGGGACACTCCAAAGCAGTGTTACGATCGCCGCTTCTGCCGGGACGACCTATTTTATTTCAGTCGATGGCTACAATGCCGGCGGCGGCGCATCCCAGGGCATTATCACCTTAAATTGGGGTCCTGGTAGTGGCGCCCAGTTGGCCGCTGGCAGTTTCCGATTTACCTCTTCCTACTATCTTTTCAGCGAGAGCGAGGATTTTGGCCCCGAGGCGGCTAATATGAGGGCCGTCCCAGCCCGACTGACCATCACCCGTGATTTTGGTTCCGCTGGCCGTGTGCTGGTTGCTTATACCGTCACCAATGGCTTATACACGAACATCAGTCAGCTATCGATTACCGGTACGAACATCTACACGACGAATTTCGTCGGCTCCACCAATTTCTTCACCAATTACTACTACACTAATATCGTCGCCATCGATCAGTACCAGGACTTCCAGTACGGAGTGTTCCGCTATCTGGCGATCAACAATCTCACGAACATCGCCATCACGAACATCAATAATACGCTGCTTTCCAGCATTACTTTCAGTAACGACGTGGGGACAAATATTCCGGCCATCGTCTGTGCCCCGATGACTAACGTCACGATTACCACCGACACTAATTTTACCCCGCCGGCCATGCTGGTCGTCGTAACCAACGTATTCTGCACCAGCATCATGGTCACCAACATCGTTCCCTCGGCAGAGGCTTTTACTGATTATTTGCCGCAAAGCAGCGTAATCGCATTCAACGATTATCAAATGAGCTCGAACATCTTCGTCGATGTCTTTCCAGATTTTTCATTTTTCCTGACGCCTTTTCTAAACACGCTCCTGGTCAACAAGATGCTGATAGCGACGATCGATAATGTGTCCCTCGACCCATTGGAATCTCCCTCGATAGCACCCCCAACCACCTCCGGCTCGTCGAGTTCACTCGTCGGAGTTATGCGGAATCTATCACCCGTTTTCGTGCGGCGCGTCGGGGACGGAGACGTGGCGCCCCACCTTTTTATGGAGGGACGATTGGGCACAAACGTGTTCAATTTCGAGCGCGCAACCCTGCGCTGTTCCCGCAATGTCGCGGGCGCCGATGTGGCACGCATTTATGTTATCCGCACCAGCTTGGATTACAGTTCAGGAACCTCGGTGAACTACCGCATTGACCACCTCAAGGTGAATAACATCGCGGACGAGGCTAACGATATTTTTTCGTTTTTTGGCGATGAAATTCCTTTGCAGGCAGGCTCGGAGTACGCGCTGCCTTCCAACCCTTTCCGTTACGGAATTGACCCTGACTTTGAATCTGTTACGGGCACCTTGAATTGGGGGGCCAATGACGGATTGGATAAGCCTATCGATATTCCCATTACCAATTATAACAAGGTCGAATTCAACGAAGATTTCCTGGTTGAGTTGTATTTTCCCGAAAAACCGGATCCGGAGGTGACAACCAAAGCGCTGGGTTACGTGCATACTGCGGTCGTGACGATCCTCTTCAACGATATCGATACCAACATCTACGCGAATCTGCCGAACGTTCAACCCGCTGGGGCAGTGGATCGTTTCCACAACATGGACAATTACTCGGCAACCACGCCGCCGTACAACCTCCACCCGGGCGCTAACAGCACCGTCTTTGCCGTCGCCGTTCAGCCCGACGGCAAGGCTGTATTTGCCGGAGATTTTACCGCCTACAACACTGTGCCGCGCTATCGCGTGGCTCGTTCAATGCCCGATGGCCAGATCGACCTTACTTTCGACCCCAAAGACGGTGCTGACCGCTTCGTCACATCGTTGCTGCTCGATGGTAACGGGAATATTTATGTCGGTGGCGCTTTTAGCTCGTTCAATCGCACCGCACGAAACGGCATCGCAAGGCTTAAACCGGATGGTTCACTGGATACCAGCTTCTTCCCGGGCCAGGGCGCGAATGGAACCGTTTGGGCCACCGCTTTCCACACCAATGCCTCGATAATTATTGCCGGGGAATTTACTACCTTCAATGGTCTCCCACGTCAGTTCATCGCCCGCGTCGGTTCCGACGGTTCGCTTGACCCAAGTTTTGATCCGGGGCCAGGACCGGACGGCCCCATTTACGCCATCGCGGTTCAGCCTGACCGCAAAATCCTTATCGGCGGTGCTTTTAACACGGTCGGGGGCGTCAGTCGGCCTCATATCGCCCGTTTGAATGCCGACGGCTCGCTGGATTCTACCTTTGACCCTGGATTTGGCGCCGATGATGTCATTTACGCGCTGGCCTTGCAGCTCGACGGACGAATCCTAATCGGCGGTGCTTTCCATACGGTCGCGGCCCAGATTCGCAACTCAATTGCCCGGCTGAATCCAAATGGAACGCCCGACCAAACCTTCGATCCTGGTCAAGGGGCTGATGACACCGTTTACAGCTTAAATGTCCTCATCGACGGCAAGATACTTGTCGGCGGCATCTTCCGACAATTTAACCAAACGCGGCGCGTTGGCTTGGTTCGGCTCTTCCCTTGGGGACCCGTGGATACAAGCTTCATGGATACGGCTTATAACCAGTTTGCCGGACTGCCTACCCACTACTGGAGTGCCGATGCTGAACCGCGCGGGTTTATCTTTTCTTCCGCGGTGCAACCGGACGGCAATATCATTATTGGCGGTGGCTTCACAGAGGTGGGAGGCGGTTTTGCCAGAGATGACATCCGCCAGCGAAATAACGTCGCCCGGATTATTGGCGGCTCGACGCCTGGGCCCGGTAACATTGAGCTGGCCCAAAGCAGTTACAGCGCCGACCAGATTGGCTCGCAGCTCTTCGTGCCCCTGATGCGTACCAATGGGAATTTGGGTCCGGCTTCAGTTTCCGTTGTGCCGAGCTCAACCGCTCCGGGGCCTGGTTCTGCTGTTGATAACCAGGATTTTGTCTTCGATTCGGCCAGCTACGGACGGCCAACCTACGAGAGTTCTTACTGGTTCAACACTACCGGGAACTGGGCGATACTGGGCGGCGGCACCAACAATTTTCTCGGACTAGGCACGTGGCAACTTCAGGACGGAACCTTTGGGCAAAATCAAGGGTTCACTGAGACCGTTGATCCTCAGATGTTCGAAGATTACACCTTGAATGACGTCTATATCACGATCCTCAACAATACCAACACGTCCGGGAATCGCCAATTGCAATTGAAGCTCAGTAATCCGAGCTCAGCGGATATTTTCTATCTTGGTGGTGAGAACATACCATTAGGTCTGGCCTTGGGCCGATCGCTAGCGCCTCTGACTTTGGTCGACCCTCACACGTCGGCTGGTGTGCTTGGTTTCAGTGCTACCAATTATATTGTCTCTGAAGCTGGTAACGCCGTAATCACCATTACTCGCACCAACGGTTCTGCCGGGTTGGCTACTGTCAAATACGCAACGGCCAACGGCACTGCGACAAATGGCGTTCATTACCGCGCCGTATCCGGCCAGCTAACGTTCCTGCCGGGCGAGACCAACAAAACGTTTACAGTCCCGATCATCGATGAAGCGATTAAAGAAGGCGATCATACCGTCCTGCTCAGTCTCTCAAGCCCCAGCGGGAGCGCAACCATAGGGCTTGCTAATGCCGTTCTGACTATCATCGATAACGACATCGTCGGTGGGTATGTCCAGTTTAGTTCGGCGACCTACGGCACCAATGAAAATGCCGTCTACGCCCAGGTGACAGTCAATCGTAATGGCGGCGGGGCAGGCGAGTTGGCCGCATGGTTTACCGCTCGAAATGGTTCGGCGCTTAGTGGCTTCAATTTCATCGGCGTGACCAATCAATTGATTTGGGTCAACGGCGATGTACAGCCCAAAACCGTTCCTATTCCTATTTTTGCCGATGGCGTCCCGCAAACCTCGCCGCTGACTATCAACCTCCGACTCTCCTCGGCCACGGTCAACGGCATCACCAATACCTTGTCCATCGGTTCGCCAAATTCCGCTGTCCTCTTCTTGACCAACAGCGACTTCTCCGGCCTGCTCTCGTTCAGCACACCCGTCTACTCAGTCAACGAAAACGGTGGTCCGGCCATTATAACCGTTGTCCGCAGGGGCGGCACCGCTGGAATTGCTTCTATCAATTTCAGCACCCTCCCCGGTTCAGCCACTCCGGGCGTCGATTTCCTCTCGACCAATGGCACACTCTCCTTTGGTGTCGGCGAAGTGAGCAAGAGCTTCACCGTTCCAATCATTAATAACACGGTCCAGGATCCCGCGCGCTTCATTACGTTGTCACTGACGGGAGCATCTCCGACTAACACTTTCGGCAGCCCAAGCACCGCCATCTTGAATATCGTCGACGATGAAAGTCTGAATCAACCCCCAGGCTCTGCCGATACTACGCTGGATCCGTCGGTTGGGTTTAATGGCAGTGTTCAGGCCTTGATCATACAGCCGGATGGAAAGCTCCTGGCCGGCGGCGATTTCACCACCGCCGACGGTTTCGCCCGGAACCGCATCGCCCGCTTGAATCCTGACGGTTCGCTCGACAACGGCTTCTCTTCGACCGCTACCAATGCAGGAGCGAATGACACCGTGCTCGCCCTTTTAACCCAAAGCGATCGCCGAATCCTGGTCGGCGGCCGCTTCAGCGCCATCAGTGGAGCCACCCGGAATTTCCTTGCCCGGCTTAATGCCGACGGCACAATCGACACCACCTTCAATCCCGGATCCGGGCCTGACAACACTGTATTTGCGCTGGCTGAGACGTTCGACAACGGCAGTCGCAAATTGCTGGTTGGCGGCGCTTTTCCAAACTACAACACGATACCGACCAGCTACCTGACGCGGTTGAACAATGATGGCACGCTCGACTCGAGCTTCAATACCGGGTTCGGCCTGGATGGCGCCGTGGTTGCCATTGCTCTGCAACCTGACGGCAAAATTGTCATCGGTGGCGACTTTACTTCCGTCAATGGGACCGCGCGTTATCATATTGCTCGGTTAAATCCGAAGGGATCGCTCGACCTGAGTTTTGACCCTGGCGCGGGTGCCAGCGACTCGGTCCGCGCGATCGCCATTCAGGCCGATGGGCGAATAGTGATCGGTGGATCTTTCGACAATATTAATGGTGTAACGCTTCACCATATAGCCCGCCTCAACGCCGATGGCACGGTTGACAACACCTTCAATCCCGGTTTGGGTGCCAACGATTTGGTTACTTCGATCACGATGCAGCCAGATACGCGCATTATTCTTGGCGGCCAATTCACCCTCTGCAATGGTGTTACTCGCGGCCGCATTACGCGCCTGAATAATGACGGCACGCAGGACACGATGATCAACTTTGGCACGGGTGCAAACTCGTTCGTTTCGGCCACTCAAGTGCAGACCAATGGCGCGATCGTTTTGGCCGGTGGCTTCACCGAATATGACGGACAGGCACGGAATCGGTTCGCACGCATTTACGGTGGCACTATTTCCGGGTCTGGCTCACTCGAATTCGATTCGCCCATCTATGAGGTCGACGAGGATGCAACAAACACAGTCGTGACAATCCGCCGGCGCGGCGGCACCAGCGGCCCCGCTAGCGCACCCAACGGTACGATCTCCGTCAATTTCAATACCAGTGACGGCAGCGCCAAGGCGGGTATTAATTACCGGCCGGTGAGCACGAATTTCGTATTCCCTGCAGGCGAAGTGGTTGAAAGAGTAACCATCCCGGTGATTCGAGACTTTGCAATTACCACGAACCTCACCGTCAATCTGAAGCTGTCGAATCCGCAACCGCCCGATGGACCTACGCTGGGCAACGCAACCACGGCTCAATTGTTTGTCGACAATGTCGATAGCGCGGTTACCTTCAGTTCGCCAATTTACTCCGCGCCCGAGAATGCTCTCAGCGGTTTCGCGCTTATCTCGGTCCTGCGCAGCGGCAGTACGACCGGACCCGCCTCCGTCGACTTTTTCACGACGACCAACGGCACCGCTTTGCCCAACACGAACTATATACCCACAACCAACACGATCAGTTTCGCCTCGGGACAATACTCCAACTTTGTCACCGTCCCGCTCATCCACGATCCGCGGGCCCAAGGCAATCGCACTGTCGTTATGCAGCTAACCAATGCGCTCAACGCATTGCTGTTCAACCCTTCAACGGCGACCCTCACCATTGTTGACATTGACCGTGTGCCCGGTCAGTTCATTTTTGCTCAAACCAACTACGTCGTCAGCGAGGGTGCCGGCAAAGTCGTCGTCAACGTGATCCGCACCAACGGGCACACTGGCGTCGTTACCGTCAATTATGGTGACGCTCCAGGCAGCGCTCTACCTGGCATTAAATATGTCAGCACGAACGGAGTGCTGACTTTCGCCGATGGGGAAACCAACAAATCCATTGCCGTAGGCATCATCGATAACAACCAGGTCGAGGGTGACCAGACATTCTCGGTCGTGCTTTCCAACCCGACCGGGGGCGCTTCAATCTTTGGGTCCGACAATGTGCCGGTTACAATACTGGACAACGATATCGGAGTGTCGTTCTCGAGCCCGGTTTATGTCGCGCCGGAGAGCGATAGCAGTATTACCATTGGCATTAATCGTGTCGGCACCAATGGCGTGACAACGGTGAGTTACGCTTCTACCAATGGCACGGCCGTCGCCGGCACCAACTATATCGCCGTGTCCGGCTCTCTTTCATTCGCCAGTGGTGAGTCGTTCAAAACACTTGCCGTCCCGCTCTTGCACGATCCGCGCGTGACCGGCCCGCTTTCATTCACTTTGGGCCTGTATAATCCCTCCGGGCCAGCCAGAATCTACGCTAACAATCCTGCCACAGTTACCATCAATGATGCGGATGCCGGGTTCGCCTTCACTAATTCCACCTTCTACACGGTTAAGAGTGGAACCAATATCCTCATCTCCGTCCTCCGTTCCAATGCCAATACCGGCATCGTTTCGGTTCATTATACAACCGAGGATGGGACCGCCAAGGCCGGAGTCGATTACGTCGCCAGCAGTGGTGTGTTGACGTTCAGCAACGGCATCGCGCTTCAGTCTTTCACCGTGCCGATCATCAATAATCAGTTGGTTGAGGGCGACACTACGTTCAACCTGAATTTGGTCAATCCTAGCCCGGGTTCCCAGTTGGTCCCGCCGAGCAGTGCGACGGTGACGATTACTAATGATCTGGCCGGTTTGAGCTTCTCCAGCCCGGCCTATAGCGTCAATGAAAACGGCGTCTCAGCCTTGATTACCGTCGTGCGGTCCGGCTTCACCACCAATACCGTCTCGGTTGATTACCTTACTTCCGATGGCACAGGCAAAGCCGGTGTGAATTATCGCTCAGTCAGCGGCACTTTCACCTTCACTAACGGCGAAACAGTTAAGACCTTTTCTGTGCCGGTCATCGACAACGGCGTGCCGGATGGTGATCGCACGGTGCTGGTCAGCCTGCGCAATCCTGTTGGCAAAGGAGTTGTCGTCGCCCCCAGCGCGGCCACCCTGACCATCGTTGAAACCGACGGCAGCCTTATTGTCCCTGCCGGGACAGCTCTGACTTCCGAGAGTGGACCGGTTAACGGTATGATTGACAGCGGCGAAAGAGTCGGGGTGCTATTTGCCTTCCGCAACGCCACCGGTACCAACACCGCCAATCTGATTGCAACGCTCCTGGCCACCAACGGCATCTCCAACCCCAGCGCACCTCAATCGTACGGTGTCCTCACTGTCCACGGCCCTGCCGTTTCCCGGCCATTCACGTTTACTGCCGACGGCACCAACGGCCAGGTTATCACCGCGACCTTCCAACTGCGCGATGGCAATGCTCCAACCAACATCGGCGTCGTCAGCTTCGTCGTCGGCCGAACCGCCAACACCTACTCCAACACCGCGCCAATTGTGATTAACGATGCCACTGCCGCATCACCTTACCCCTCGATCATTAATGTCAGTGGTTTGCCCGGGGCCGTCAATGGGACCATCGTTATGCTGACCAACATCAATCACACCTGGCCCCGCGATATTGATGTTATGCTGGTTTCGCCCTCAGGCCAAAAGACCTATCTGATGGCCAAAGCTGGCGGTAGCTTTGCAGTCAACAATCTCACGCTCACGTTTGATGACGCTGCTCCGACGCTCTTGCCGCAATCAACACTGCTTGTTTCCAGCACTAACCGACCCAGTTGCTATGCCGTCGTGCCGCCACCCTTCCCCGTGCCGGCACCCGTCGGGCCCGCAAGCACGAACCTCGCCGTGTTTAACGGCTCCAACCCTAACGGTCCCTGGTCGCTGTATGTCTTCGATGACACTCTCTTTAACTCGGGAGTGATTTCCAATGGCTGGGTGTTGAACCTGCTTAATTCTCACCCAATCCTCGGCGACGCCGATTTGGGTGTTTACATGAGTGCCGCGCCGGACCCTGTTATCGCTGGCACGCCGGTAACCTACTCACTAACCGTTACAAATTACGGACCAGGAAACGCAACCAATGTTCTTGTCTCGGCCTCCTATCCTCCCAATGTCGCCTTCGTCAGCGCTACTCCGGGAGTCGGCACGGCGACTAATTCCGCCGGCCAGATTACCTGGAGCTTCAATTCGCTCGCCCAAGGTGCGACCGCTTCATTGTCAATGATCTTGCGGCCTCCAGCAGCTGGTTTCATCACTAACTCCGCCGTCGTTAGTGCCGATTCGAGCGACCTCAATCCCGAGGACGATACTGCAGTCTCTGTAGTCACGGCCGTCGCTCCAACATCCGATCTGGCCATCGCGCTTACCGATACACCTGATCCGGTTCTCAGTGGTCACAATCTCACTTACAACATCACGGTCTTGAATCTCGGGCCGGCCGTTGCCAACGCGGTCTCAGTTACCGATACCTTGCCGCCGGGCGTCGGCATCGTTTCGGTGTCCCCTGCAGCCTTTACCTTCGACGGCAGCACTGTTTCCTTCCCGAATCTTGGTGACTTAGCCA
This sequence comes from Candidatus Limnocylindrales bacterium, assembly GCA_035495315.1. Lineage (GTDB taxonomy): Bacteria > Verrucomicrobiota > Verrucomicrobiia > Limisphaerales > UBA8199 > DATJGF01. The sequence continues at coordinate 74,625 of DATJGF010000061.1, read as the reverse complement.
GCGGCGATTTCCTTACGGCTACTATTGTGGTCACTCCGCTGGTTGGCGGCACGCTGACTAACACCGTCACCTGCTCATCGACTCTCACTGATCCATTGAAGCTAAACAATACTGCCTCGGTAAAAACGGATGTGCAGGCTGTTCTGCTCAATGTCGTTCACAGCAACGGAACCCTGGTGTTCAGTTGGCCGGTCGACGCGGCCGGCTATTACCTGGAATCAGCAGCCGATTTGACAGCCCCGATCACCTGGGCCCGCGTGACGAGCCCGCCCCCGGTGCAAAGTGGATCCGTTATGACTGTAACGCTGCCGGTCGGACCAGGGACCGGTTTCTTCCGGTTGCACGGGCAGGGCCAATAAACACGGTGCTTGACGAGCGGCGCCAGAAGATCTGTTATTAAGTACTTGAACTATGCTGCGACGAATGCCTCACCAGGGGTTTCCTGGACCGCTGGACGTGTCGCTGTGCTCTTTTTTTACCCCATTCCCTAACTGACTATGAAGTCGTTCATTCACCGTTCGCGATCGCAGCATGGCCAAGGGCACCGTGCGGTCTTCACTCTATCGTTGTGCGTTATTGGCGCATTTTTTTCGGCTCTTTCCGCCGCCGCTGAGCCGATCAGTGAAACCGCCCTGCTACAAATCGCGGCCCTGCGTGCGGAAAAGGAATCCCGCACTCCGGCTCAGCGAAAAATCGATTCGCAGTTAATCTACGGTCTCAAACAAAGCCTCAATCAACCCGTCGCACAAGGCGTTCCCAACCTGCGCGTGTTCCTGCCAAAAGAAACCGATGGCCGGGTCTGGGTCGATTTGAACGCCGACATCACGCCCGAGTTGCTCAGCTTCATCACCAGTTCCGGTGGTACTGTCCTAAACAGCTTTCCTCAGTTCAAAGCCGCGCGCATCCTTATCCCGCTGGCCTTCACCGAGACCCTCGCGGCTCGTCCCGACGTCCAGTTCCTTCAGGCCGCTGTTCCTGCGACACGGCACACCGGCAGCGTAGATTCAGAAGGTGATACAACGCACAGCGCCGCCACTGCCCGCAATGGCTTCAACGTTCTTGGCTCCGGCGTCAGGGTCGGGGTCATGTCCGACAGCGTCGATTACATGGCTCAAGCCCAGTCGACCGGGGACCTGCCGCCAGATGTCGTCGTGTTACCTGGCCAAAGCGGTGTTCCTGGAAGCGGTGAAGGCACAGCCATGATGGAAATCGTTTATGACCTGGCACCCGGAGCGAGCCTCTTCTTCGCTACCGGCGACGGAGGGCCGGCAAATTTCGCGCAGAATATCCTCAATCTACGTTCGGCAGGCTGTAACATCATCATTGATGATTTGCGATACCTCAACGAATCGCCGTTTCAGGATGGGATAGTTGCGCGGGCGGTCAATACCATCACCGCCAGCGGCGGCCTCTATTTTTCTTCGGTCGGCAATGTTGGCAATCTAAAAGACGGGACCTCGGGAACCTGGGAAGGAGACTTTATGGACGGCGGCACTGCCGGACCCCCGGTTGACGGAAAGACCGGAAATGTCCACAGCTTTGGTGCTGCCAATTACAACGTGGTGACCCAACCTGGTGGCCCCGTCCTTCTTTTTTGGTCGGATCCTCTCGGTGCCTCTACCAACGATTACGACTTGTATGTTCTTGATACCAACGGAACCGCGGTCGTAAGCAGTTCCACCACGATTCAAAACGGGAGTCAGGATCCCTTCGAACTCTGCCCTCCCGCAAACTTCAATGAGCGCATCGTCATCGTCAAAGCCACTGGCGATCCTCGCTTCTTGCATCTAGCCAACTTTGTCGGCGTGTTAGGAACCAGTACGGATGGCGAAGCCTACGGACATTGTGCTGCCACCAACGCCTTTGCTGTCGCCGCAGTCGACATTCATACCGCGTTTCCAAATCCCTTTACCGGCGGCCCCAATCCCGTCGAAACTTTCAGTAGCGACGGTCCTCGCCATGTTTTTTACAACGCCGATGGCAGCGCAATTACCCCAACTAACTTCCTTTCGACCGGCGGGTTCATTCGTCAAAAACCGGATATTGCCGCCGCCGATGGCGTCGTCACCACCCTACCGCCTTTCTCCGGCTTAAATCCGTTCTACGGCACCTCCGCTGCAGCGCCGCACGCCGGCGCCGTTGCTGCCCTGCTCAAATCCTACAATCCGCAGCTCGATCCCGCGGCCATCCGTTCCATTTTGACCAGCACCGCTCTCGATAATGAGGGACCGGGATACGATTTCAATTCCGGTTTCGGCATCGTGATGGCCGATCGCGCCTTGGCGGCTGCGCCACCTCCACCCCCGCTGCCTACCCTTGTTATCTTCACCAATTATATCTCTGCCGGTAATGGGGATGGGATCATCGATTACAACGAATGCAATAACCTCGACGTCGTCCTGACCAATATCGGTCGCGCTGACGCGACCGGCGTACGCGTCACCGTCTCGACCACTACGCCAGGAGTCGCTGTTGCCCAGCCCACCTCTGCCTATCCCAACATCCTGACCAATACCTCCGGGACAAACTTGTTCTCCTTTAAGGTCAGCACCGCGCCGGACTTTGTTTGCGGTTTGCCGATCCGCCTTACCCTGATTGTCAAAAGTGATCAGGTCGCCACTACCAATCGAATCACTCTCCAAACGGGTGTGCCGGGGACGCCACTGCGCTTTGACAATCCCAATCAGGTCGCCATCCCTGATCTGGGTACCGTAACGTCAACGATCCTTGTTTCAAATATCGACTTTGCTTTAAGCAAGATCACCGTTTCTCTCTACTTGACCCACCCGTTTGATTCCGATCTGGTATTGAGGTTGATTGGCCCGGATGGAACTACCAGCGTCTTGTCTCAAAACGAAGGTTTCAACGGCCAGAATTATGGCCTGGGTTGCAGCCCCGATTCGGCGCGCACTACATTTGATGATGCCGCCCTCACGCCAATCAGTTCGGGCACCCCGCCGTTCCTTGGTTCCTACCAGCCGGAAACGTCCCTGGCCAGATTCGGCGGTAAGACCGGCACGAATGTTAATGGCGCCTGGAAACTTGAACTCAGCGACACAGCTCGTTTTGACACGGGCGTGCTTCAGTGTTGGGCGTTGCTGATAACACCGACGATATGCTCGACTAATGGCGGTGGTGAGTGCCCGGGCTCCGATTTGGCCATCGGCATGATTGGCCAGCCAGAACCTGCAATCATTGGCAGTCCGCTCACATACATTATTTCTGTCACTAACAATGGTCCCAGCTCAGCCAAGAATGTCGCCATCAGCCAGGTCTTGCCCGATAGCGTCGTCTTCCTTTCCGCTTCGACGTCTCAAGGGTCCTGGGCGTATGCCGGCGGAGTGGTAACGGCCAGTTTGGGTAAAATGAACGCCCGGGGCGTCGCAACGGTTACAGTCATTGGCCTGCCTACCATCGCTGGTCTAATCGCTTCGTCCGCGAGCGTCTCCTCCGAGCAGACCGATTTCGATCTGTCCAATAACAGCACCACAACCACCTCCCACGTAAACCCCCCAACCGCTGACCTCGCCGTCGGATTACTGGCTTCTCCTAGCCTCCTCTCGGTGGGTGGCAACGTGACTTACTCCCTCGCTTTGACCAACAATGGCCCCAGCCCTGCCTCAGGCGCTACGGTAACGAACGTATTTCCGGATGGCATCGTCCTTCTCGGCGAGTCGCTCTCCCAGGGCAATCTGATCGCTTACGGCAATACGGTGGTGTGCAATTTCGGCGGTCTGGCCAAGGGGGCTCAGGCGACAGCTACAATCAATGCCACTGTTATCAAGCCTGGTACACTTATCGCCACCGCTTCTGCTTCCGCCAACCAAATTGATCCGGTCGCAATAAATAATTTCGTCGCTACCCCCGTTACGGTTGGTCCCTCAGCCGACCTCGCATTAACGCTGGTTGCGTTCCCGAATCCGGTCGTGCTGTCCAGTAATATGACCTTCGTCACCACCGTGACCAACCATGGACCAAGCATCGCCACTAACACGGTCATGACTCAAACGCTGCCGATTGGCGTCAATGTCGTCGCGACGAGCGTTTCCCAGGGGACTTTCTCCTTCAACAATGGAAACCTCGTTTGCAATCTTGGCACACTGCCCCAAGGCGGCGGCGCGACCATAACCGTCACCGTTACCTCTACCAAATTGGGTAACTTGCCCTCGACTGCGTCAGTCTCGTCACCGCAATCCGATCCTGACCAAGCCAACAACTCGGCCACCGTCATTGGCCAGGTCTCGACTCCGTTTGTCAATATTGTCTCGGCAGGCGCCACTTTAACCTCCGAGAGTCTCTCACCCGCTGACGGCGCGCTCGAGGCCGGGGAGGCCGTCATCGTTCAATTCCGGCTCCAAAATACTGGAAACATCGCGAATACGAACCTGGTAGTAACGCTGCTGCCGACTGGAGGCGTAACCTCCCCCAGCGGTCCTCAGACCTATGGCCTCATTCAACCCATCGGGATACCGGGGGGAGTCCCCATCTCCAAACCGTTCACCTTTACGGCCAGTGGCACTAATGGTGGCACCGTCTTGGCAACGCTCCAGCTTCAGGATGGACCTAATACTCTTCCACCTATCACTTATACGTTCCCGCTTCAAAATGTTTCTTCCTTTGCTAATACGAACTACATCACCATCCCGAGTGTCGGATCGGCGACCAACTATCCCTCTGTGATTAATGTCACGGGTATCACGGGAACCGTCGGGAAAGTGACTGCTACGTTGTTTGGTTTGACGCACAGTTTCCCCCATGACGTCAACGCCCTTCTGGTCGGTCCGACCGGCGCCAGGACGCTTCTCTTGTCCCACGCCGCGGGCGGATCCACGGCGAATAATGTCACTGTGACCTTCGATGATACTGCCCCAACACCTTTGGCGGCTTCGGGATCGATTGTTTCGGGCACGTGGCAGCCTTCGGCTTATCCGCCGTCGCCCATCTTCTCAAATCCCGCGCCCGCAGGTCCGTATTCTGCCGCGCTTTCGTCCTTTAATGCTCAGGACCCAACTGGCAATTGGTCGCTCTATATCCTGGACGATTCTGCTGGTGATGCAGGTTTTGTCGCCGGCGGTTGGGACCTCGACTTCACGGTTATAACCCCTGTGAACGAACTGGCGGAACTCGGACTTTCGGTCAATGCCACCCCATCGCCCGTGCTGTCCGGTGATAGGCTCACTTACACATTCCTGATCACAAACGCCGGGCCCAATACCGCAACTGGAGTCACTTTCACTAACCCATTGCCGGCGGGTGCCACCTTGGTCTCAGCGGTCACTTCTCAAGGCAATCTTGTCACTAGTGGAAATGTTATTATCGGCAACCTTGCCAGCCTCAATCCGAAGGCCTCGGCGACGGTAACCGTTGTCGTTCGAACAGGCGTTGCCGGGCAACTGACCAACTCAGCCTCCGTCGGGGCTTTCCAGACCGATATTCGCCCGGTCAATAACCAGGCAACGATCGTCTCCACCGTCAGTGTTCCGACCGCCGATCTCGCTATCAGCATGGCCGCTGATCCCGGCACCGTCTTCGTCGGCAGTAACCTGACCTACACGGTCCTTGTCACCAACAACGGGCCGAACAGCGCCATCAATGTAGTCGTCACTGCCCCATTGCCGGCTGGGTCGGCTTACCGATCCGGGTCGGCAACCCAGGGATCAGTCCAAATCAACGGCTCCTCAGTCGTAGCCAACCTCGGTGTTCTCGCAGCTCAAACCGCTGCCAAAGTGACATATTCCATTTCACCGCTTGTGTCCGGTCCGGTGACCAACATCGCCACAGTCGCGACGGGCTCAACCGACCCGATTACACAAAACAATTCTGCCTCGGCGCTCGCGACCGCGATTGCCCCCGCACCCGTTATTCAAACTGCCGGCGCTGCGCTCATCTCGGAGAGCTTTTCACCACCCAACGGCGCGATCAATCCGGGCGAAACCGTCACGCTTTCTTTGGTCTTAACGAATGCAGGCGTCGTTGATACCGCCAATGTCGTTGCGTCGCTTTTGGCTTCGGGCGGAGTTACCGCTCCCAGTGGTTCAGCATCTTATGGTCCGCTGACTCATGGGGGGCTGTCCGTCGCTCGCGCCTTCACGTTTACAGCAAGCCCCTCCGCGACCGGTGCTATTATCGCAACCCTGCAATTGAATGATGGTCCCAAAGACCTTGGCACCGTCGCCTTCGTCTTCAACTTGCCCGGTGCCGCTTCTTTCGCGAATACCAATTCCATAGTTATTCCCGAGCAGGGCGCTGCTACTCCCTATCCTTCTATCATTAATATCTCAGGCCTGACTGGGTTCGTGCACTCCGCGACGATTACCCTCAAGGGCCTGTCGCATAGTTTCCCGCGCGATATCAATGTGCTATTGCTTAATCCGGCTGGAGCCAGCACTTTGGTGCTGTCCCACGCGGGCGGTGCTCATGGTCTCAATAATGTGACGCTCACGTTCGACGATGCCGCGACGGGACCGTTGCCTTATGACGCCCAGATTGTTAGCGGGACCAATACACCGACTCAATATGGCTCTATCTCTTCGATCCCGAGGCCGGCGTTCTCCGTACCCTATGCCACCACCCTCAGCGCCTTGAACGGTGTCGACCCGAATGGCTCCTGGGCTCTCTATGTCTATGATGATTCGGCAGGCGACGCGGGTGTTATTGCGGGAGGTTGGAGTTTGAATCTGACGACGGTGTCACCGGTCAGCCCGCCGGCAGACCTCGGGTTGAGCCTTTCTGGCGCACCCAGCTCAGTATTACTCGGGGGCTCAGTCACTTACACGATTGCAGTGACCAATTCCGGTCCTTCCCTGGCTCCTGATGTCGTCGTCATGGATGCACTCCCGGCGAGCTTCAATGTCGTTTCGAACTTCACCAGCCAGGGTAGTGCATCGGTTGCCGGCAGCACTGTCATGTTTGATTTGGGGCCGTTAGATATCGGCTCGACTGCAAATCTTTCTGTAACTGCCGTCCCCACCATTTCAGGATTATTTACTAACACCATCTCCGTCTCGGGTTCCTATACCGACCTCAATCCAGCGAACGACTCCGCCACGACTTCCACTTCAGTCTCGAGCCCCGTACCGACGATCCTCCACGGCGCTTTTGTCGGTGGCCAGTTCCAGCTCACGGTCTCGGGGCAACCGGGTCTGACCTACGATATTCAGGCGTCCACCAACTTGACCTCCTGGGTTTCGCTCGGTCTGCATACCGCGCCTTTCAACGGCGTCTTCACGGTCACCGATAGCAGCTCTCCTGGTCTCCAGACCCGCTACTATCGAACCGTGCGGCAGCTGCCTTGAAAGTCATCGGTTTGACCGGTGGGGTCGGCATGGGCAAATCCACCTGTGCTGATCTCCTCCGCGCCCGCGGTCTTCCCGTCATAGATACGGATGATTTAGCCCGCGTCGTCGTTGAGCCGCAACAGCCGGCCCTTACCGAAATTCGAGAACTCTTTGGGCCCTCTGTTCTTACCGAGGATGGACACCTCCGCCGGGACGAGCTGGCTCGGCGCGTTTTTGCCGACCCCGCCGCTCGCAAGCAATTGGAGCACATCCTGCATCCGAGAATTCGCCAGCTTTGGCGTGCGCAGGTGGAAACCTGGAGGACTGAAAGTCATTCCCTGGCGCTGGTTGTCATCCCGCTCCTCTTCGAAACCGGCGCACAGTCGGAGCTCGACGCCACCATTTGCGTCGCTTGCACCGCATCAACGCAACAGCAACGCCTGCTAGACCGTGGCTGGGATCGACAGCAGATCCAGCGGCGCATCGATGCTCAATGGCAGGTCCAAAATAAGATCGCTGCCGCCGATTTTTTAATCTGGAGCGAGGGCAGCCTCGAATTGCATGCCGCTCAGCTCGACCGCATTCTCCATACCCTCGATGAGAGAGTCAGAGGAGCCCTTTTGAAACACCCTGTTACCCCTCTGTAGCGCCGTTGTACCGGGTCGACCTCGACAATCTCTCGGTAAAATGCAGAGCGTTACTGTGTAGCGGTTCCCGCCCCTAAATATACCCTCTCCCTCCTCCCTCTTCTGCCCTCTTCCAATAGAACAATCGCTTGTCCGCGCATCACGCATCACGCCTCACTTCTCACTTTCCAAGTGCATTTCCATCGTCCTCTGCTAACTTGTGCCCACCATGGTCCTGACCCAACAAGAATTGCGGAGTCTGGTCGACGCAAAAACTCGCTCCCCGCACACCCTTCTGGGTTTACATCCGCTCGGTAACGGGGCGGGACTGGTCGCGCGCGCGATGGTCCCTCACGCAACGAAGGTCGAGATTGAACCCGTTCACGAGAAGGACAAGCCAGTCATTACCCTCAAGCGCATCCCCAAGAGCGATGTCTTTGAAGGCACGACTTCTGAATCCGAGCGAGTCTATGCCTATAATCTCGTCATCACTGACGACACCGGCGCGATCCGCCGTACACGCGACCCGTATTCCTTCCTCCCTACTTTAGGCGAGTCCGATTTGTATCTCTTCGGCAAAGGTGACGAACGCCGGATCTACGACAAACTCGGCGCCCAATTGAGGACCATTGATGGAATCGCCGGAACCAGCTTCGCCGTTTGGGCACCTAATGCCCAGCGCATCAGTGTCGTCGGGAATTTCAACAACTGGGATGGGCGTTGTCATTTAATGCGTTCTCTGGGGCCCTCCGGTGTTTGGGAAGTCTTCATCCCAGAGGTTGGTGAGGGCACACTCTACAAGTATGAGGTTCGCGATCGGAATGGAAGAATTCGATTGAAGACCGATCCTTTCGGCTTTTTCTTCGAAACCCCGCCCAAGAACGCCTCGATTGTCTGGGATAATCGCAAATTCAAGTGGACAGACGAAAACTGGCTGGGCCGGCGCCGCACCTACGACCCCCTGCGTTCTCCACTCAGCATCTACGAAGTGCATCCGGGGTCCTGGAAGAAGAAATCGCTTGGCGAATCTTTCAGCTATCGCGAACTGGCCGAGCCGCTGGTTGCCTATGTGAACCAAATGGGCTTCACCCATGTTGAGTTTCTCCCCATTGCTGAACATGCCTTTTATCCTTCCTGGGGATACCAGGTGACTGGCTTTTACGCTCCGACAAGCCGTTATGGGACCCCGGAAGATTTTCAGTTCCTGGTCAACGCCCTCCACGAGGCCGGTATTGGGATCATCGTCGATTGGGTGCCGGCTCATTTCCCGCGCGATGATTGGGCGCTGGCCCAGTTTGATGGCACAGCGCTCTATGAACATGCTGATCCTCGCAAAGGAGCCCATCAGGACTGGGGCACTTTGATTTTCAACTACGGCCGTCATGAAGTTAGCAATTTTCTGATGGCCAATGCCCTCTTCTGGTGTGATCGTTTTCACGTCGACGGCCTGCGCGTCGATGCCGTTGCCTCCATGCTCTATTTGGATTATTCGCGCAAAGAGGGAGAATGGATCCCCAACCAATACGGCGGCCGGGAGAATCTCGAAGCTATCGAATTCTTGCGTGCCTTTAATCACATTACCCACACCGAGTTTCCCGGGGTCATGACGATTGCTGAGGAATCCACCGCTTGGCCGCTGGTAACCCGGCCCCCTTATCTGGGAGGCCTGGGCTTTTCCTTTAAGTGGAACATGGGCTGGATGCACGACACCTTAAAGTATTTCAGCCTCGATCCGGTCTACCGCAAGTACCATCAGAATGATCTGACCTTCGCGATGCTGTATCATCACCACGAGAATTTCATCTTGCCGCTCTCCCATGATGAGGTCGTTCATGGAAAAGGCTCTTTACTCGGCCGCATGCCGGGTGATGATTGGCGCCGCTTCGCCAACCTCCGCCTCCTGCTGGGTTACCAATGGTGTTTTCCGGGCAAAATGCTTCTGTTCATGGGCGGAGAGTTTGGGCAAAGCGATGAATGGAATGCCAACGCTGAACTCGATTGGTGGTTGCTCAACGCGGGCCCTTACCACCTCGGCCTGCAACATTTCGTGGCTGATCTTAACAAGTTCTACGCGGGTGCGCCTTCGTTATGGAAATCCGATTACGACGTCAGTGGGTTTTATTGGCTCGATTGTTCCGACACTGAAAACAGTGTCCTCTCCTTTGTTCGCCAGGAGGCCGGCAGCTCAAATCCGCTCGCGGTTATCCTCAACTTAACTCCGGTTCCGCGATACCGCTACCGTATCGGCTTGCCGCGCCCCGGCAAATGGCTGGAGGCCCTAAACAGTGATGCTGCGACGTATGGCGGAAGCAATGTCGGCAATCTAGGCGGCGTGGTAGCCACCCAGCACAAGTCCCATCATCAGCCGTATTCGGCCGAGTTTACTCTCCCTCCTCTCAGTATTACGGTTTTCCAACCGGAAAAATAAGTCCAGAGTCTCAAAACAATAATTCGGTAGTTCTTCCTTTGAGGCGGTCGAGTTTCCGCCTTTGGATCTCGAACTTTAGATCAGCGCGTGCGCCGATCTAAAACAAACACAGCGGATTTGCCACGAACTGGCTTAATCAGGAACGCTGGACCGCTCAACCTCGCCCACGCCCTCGCGCTTAGATCGAAAGTTGAACGATGCGTTCCCGCATCTGTGTGCTCCAACGTTCGTAATAACTGATCAAATGGTAAAGCGTTTCCATCCGCGTGAGCTTTGCAGATCGATCGGATGTTCCTTCGGAGTGTTGCCAATGCGCGTCCAATTCTTTGATTTCCTGGATCAGCGGCTCGCGCTGTGAGTCGAGCCGTTGCAGCAATGCCCTCAGCCTTTCGGTTTGCTCCTGTCCGGCCTCAAAAAAACTCACCTGAAGCAATGGCGAAGCTGCCTGGCGTTTTCGGTTAAGGAATTCATCCGTTTGACGGCACGCTTGACCTATTTCCAGGGAAATGTCCATCAGAGCCGGTGGAATATTCTGAATTGGTTCAAGTTTCCCGCCCCGTTCAAGTTCCAACAGGTGCCGCAGTCGTTCCTTTGGTTCCCGCAGGCACTGGTAGGCAGCGTTCAGTTCAGCATACCGTTCTTGAGCCTGATTTCTTTCGGCGATCTCGGCGTTATGAACCCTGTCCGGGTGCATTTGGGCCGAAAGCGTCAGGAATTCTTTCTTCAGAGCTTCCGCATCGAGCCATGGTCGCCGAGGTTCATTTAGAAGGGCGAAATAATCAGTCATGGCCCGTGCGGTGATCTTGGACGGCGTCTGCGTCAGGAAAAGGGGCCTGACGTGATGATCGTCATCACGCGCTAAAGCTCTCCCCGCACGAACAACTAGTCGCAGCGTTAGGGTTTTTTACCTTAAAACCGCCATCCAACGCGTCGATAAAATCCAACTCACTGCCGGTCACATAAAGGGCGCTTTTAGGGTCCACAACGACCCTGACGCCTGCGGTTTCAACCAGGATATCCCGGTTTGCCGGCGCGTCCTGAAGATCCATCTTGTACTGCAGTCCTGAACAACCTCCTCCGACGACCGCGACGCGCAGCACCCCGCCCGCTCGCCCTTGTTTAGACAATAACGACCCGACCTTCGTGCCGGCACTGGGCGTCAATTTGATGAGACGCTCGTCTCCGACGCGAAAGGCCGGAGGATTACTCGCGGTAGCTGCTGGCTTTGCAATCATCGAATGGGTGCAACTTATCGGTCCGCATACCAGACGTCAACGTACTCGGGTTAGCAGTAGTGCCATGGAATTTGGGCGCATCGTTCGTAATCGGGAATGGCTCTCGGCCACCGATAGGTAGACGGTCTGTGGTGCACATCACTCGCAACTCCGCGATAAGTGTCCAATTGGCATAAGAATAGCTCCGCTGGCGTCGTACGGATTGTCCACCGTGGCCATCCTGCACCATTGGGTCGTCGGCCCTCTCAAATACAGCCACTGCCTATCAAAAAACATATGAGCAACAGCGAATCTTACTCCCGTCCGGTAGCGGTAACCGATTTGGACGTCCAAGCACGCGGAACTTTTGTCTCGCGCACCTACGCTCATCTTTTCGGGGCTGTTAGTGCCTTTATTCTCATCGAAATCTTTCTCTTCAAGACCGGCTTGGCCCCAATGATTGCAAAGGCTTTGCTGGGTGTCTCCTGGTTGTTGGTCTTAGGGGGCTTCGTTGTGATTTCATGGCTGGCCAGCCGCACGGCGCATTTGGCGGTCTCCAAGGTCTCCCAGTACATCGCCCTGGCTTGTTATGTTATCGCGGAGTCGATCATCTTTGTCCCACTTTTATACATAGCCGACAAGGTCGCGCCCGGAGCCATCACCAGCGCTGCTGCGGTCACCTTCCTCGCCTTTGCGGCACTCACCGCGATGGTATTTCTGACCGGAAAAGATTTTTCCTTTTTGCGTGGCCTGCTCGTCTGGGGCGGGATTATTGCTTTGGCTTTGATTATTGCCGGCGCCGCGTTCGGATTCCACCTTGGGACCTATTTCAGCGTCGCGATGGTCGCTTTCGCAGGTGCCGCCATCCTGTACGACACATCGAACATCCTTCACCACTATCCGGAGGATCGTTATGTCGCAGCCGCTCTCGAACTTTTTGCCTCCGTGGCGCTGCTGCTTTGGTACGTGCTCCGCCTGTTCATGTCTCGCCGGTGATTTTTGGTAAGCCAAGTGACGGTGGGCCCGGCGCCAGTGCGCCGGGCTTTTTACTTTCGCGAAGGACTCGTGGAACTCGTCCTTCCGAAAGAGGTTATAGCCCGAGGCGTTTGAAACGGCTGCTGACTTCCTGAAAGTGAAAGTCAAGCGAGCAGAGCTTCTCGAGCTCGCCTGGTTTGAAATACTTTGCCACATCCGGGTCGCCCTTGAGCTGCTCGAGAAAGTCGGCATCGTTCCGCCCGGCATGCTTGGCTTCCCACGTGCGCATCGCGTTTCGTTGCACCAGCTCGTAGGCCTCCTCACGCGTAAGCCCTTTCCGAATTAGCGCCAATAGAACCGTCTGTGAATTCCACATCCCAAGCGAGAGCTGGAGATTCCGCTTCATGTTCTCGGAATAAACCACCAGTCCCTGAACCAACCCGGTCAATGTCGCCAACATGTAATCCAGCAGTGTGCAGGAATCGGGAAAAATAATTCTCTCGACCGAGCTATGACTGATGTCGCGTTCGTGCCAAAGAGCGACGTTTTCAAGCGCGGCGACGGCGTTGCCACGCAAAACGCGGGCCAGGCCGGTGAGCCGTTCGCCGGTAATCGGGTTGCGCTTGTGTGGCATCGCGCTAGAACCCTTTTGGCCTTTGGCAAAGAACTCTTCGGCTTCAAGCACCTCCGTTCGCTGCAAATGCCGAAACTCAGTCGCCCAGCGCTCAATGCTGGCGCCGACCAGGGCCAGCGTGCTGATGAATTCTGCATGCAAGTCGCGCTGGATTACCTGGGTTGCAATGGGCGCTGGTTTTAGCCCGAGCTTCTCACAGACGGCTGCCTCGATTGCAGTCGAAAGGTGGGCGTTCGTTCCGACTGCACCAGAAAGCTTGCCAACAGCGACGGCTTCCCGGGCAGTCTCAAGCCGTTTGAGCCCGCGGCCAAACTCATCATACATGAGGGCCAATTTCAGACCAAACGTGGTCGGCTCCGCGTGAATGCCGTGGCTCCGGCCAATCATCGGCGTGAATTTGTATTCGCGCGCTTTGGCCGCTACCGACTCGCGCAATGCCTTCACATCCTCAATGAGAATGTCCGCCGATTGCGTCATCTGAACGGCGAACCCGGTGTCGATTACGTCGCTGCTCGTCAGGCCGAAATGAAGCCAGCGGCTGGCGGGCGCGCCAATGTGTTCAGCCACATCTGTCGTGAACGCGATGACGTCATGGTTAAGAGTCTTTTCGAGCTCCCTGCATCGTTCAATGGTGAACCCGGCGCGGGCGTTCATCTGCTCGAGATCGGTTTTTGGCACCAGTCCTGCCTCGCAAAGGGCTTCGCTGGCAAGCAGTTCAATCCGCAGCCAGATCTCGAGCTTCCGTTGTTCGCTCCAAATCTCACGCATCGCTGGGCGTGAATAGCGTTGAATCATGCTTTTGAATCTAAAGTGGGCGTAAGAACGTTAAAAGGTTAAAACGTTAGAAGCTAAAACGGGTGAAACGTTAGAATGTTAGTTAGCCTGACTTCGCGGATTGGAGGGGGTCCGAGTGGGTAAGTGCTTGGAGTTCAATGCTCAGATTTTCTAGGTCTTCACTACAGACTGATTTCCACCGTTGGGTTTTGGCTTCGTGATTTTGGGCGGTGGCTGTGGCGGCAACTCAAGTTTCAAGCGATATAGGAGGAGTTGCACATCGCTCTCCGGATGGGTGTAGCGACTCAAGATCACCGTTCGGTCATCGTCCGTTGGTAAGTGCACATCCAGCATTTGAATAGTCGCGAACTTCTCCAGCACCGAGCGTGGGGTCAGGCCGGGTGCCAGATCGCATAAGCGACGGCGCAGCGTCACGTGCAGACAATAAGCCAAAAACGAAATAAAGATGTGCGCCTCGATACGCTGCTCCAACTGATGATAAATGGGACGCAGCGCCAAATCATCCTTCAGGTTTTTGAAGGCGGCTTCCACCTCCGTTAACTGAATGTAGAACTGCCACAACTCTTCAGCTGAACGGCCCGTGGTCATGTTGCTGCGCAGCAGGTAACGACCCTCTCGCTTGCGTGCCCGGCGCAGTTTGTCTTTGAGCAACCCAAAGTTGAGCTGGGCGCTGTCCTTCTCCACGGAACTCTGGATAAAGCGTGCGGCTGCTGGATATTCATGCAAGGCGGCTCCCAGTTTCTTGAGCAACTCGTCACGCTTGAGTTTCATCGTCTGCAACTGCTTAAGCCGCCGCCAAACTCGCTTCAATTGACTGCGACGCATCGCCCGCTCTTTATTCACACGGTCTTGGCTTTGGGCCAGCACGTAAAGTTCCTCTCCCTCTGACAGCAGTTTGACTGACACACCTTCGCGAGCCACTTGCCACGGCAACCGGGCAAGCTTCTGCTCGTACTGCGTCAGGCGCCCGCGCGGTGTGCCCACCAAATAGTACACGGGAGGATCGGTTTGGCGCATTTGCTCCAAAGTCTTTTCGGTGGGGATGCCACGGTCCATGACCCAAATGCGCTGGGCTTGGCCGTATTGCTCTTGGATCTTTTTGAGGAAATCCTCCAGAGTCGTCTTGTCACTGGTATTGCCGGCCAACACTTCATAGGCCACAGGAAATCCCTCGGGCGTGACAATCAACGCCACCACTACCTGCACACAATCCGAGCGTTTATCCCGACTGTAGCCATACCGACGCTTGTCTCCTTCGGCAAAGGGGGGATCACTCTCAAAATAGGTGCTGGTTAAATCGTAGAGCAGCACCTCGAACTGGGCATTGAATAAATCTTTCCAACGTTGGCTGAGGTGTGTGAAAAGCTCCTTTTTGTGCGCCAACAATCGCTCGTGACATTCGTAGAGCTTGTGAATCTCCGCGAGTTCTTCCTCCACTCCCAGCAGGTCCCTCAGGGCACTGTGCTCGAACCAATGGCGATACAACCGCCACTCGCTGCCCGGATCCAGCAGCCGATAAATCACCAGAATTTGCAACACCCAATCCCATCGCGTGCCTTTGCGACTGGGCGGCAAGCGTTGCGCCCAAAACTGGTCCAATCCCAATTGCTCCCACAGGGCCACCGCCAGCCAACAACCGCCCCACTGCCGAGGCCGGTGCAAGGAAAGTTCCTTGAGACGAATGCGGACGATCTGCTCATCTTGGATTGGCCCAATCCGATCTTCGGGGAACAGCGCTACAGTGCGTGGACGCGTTTTGCCTTCTTCAAAAATCTCGATCGTTTTGCGCCAGGCCTCTTGCTGAGTGTCGTTAATCTCCCCCAGATATAGGGCGTGGCGTTGCACTACTCGCCCGCTGGCCACCCGCCGGTTTTCTACCAAACTGTAGTAACGATGTTCTTTGCCGTTTTTCTTTCGCGTGGTGTAGCGTAAAAACATAACGGCATCCGATTATGCGCACGAAGCTCTTCCTGAAAAGAGGGTAGGTCTTCACTACAGCGCCTTTTGAGCGTTCGATCCCTAAAGCGAGTTCGAAATCAATCACTTGCGCCAGAAAGATTTCTTGCGCCCGGTCCGAATCCGCCAAGTCCGGTTAGCATGTGGAGTGGAAAACATGAGCGTGAAACGTAATTGAAATAGCCAAATGTGAAACCCTATCACCCCCTAAGGTTTTACGTTTCACGTTTAAACGCTTTTAACGTTCTAACGTTTCACGATCTTTTGGCGTGCTGCCTCAAGAATCCGCCGCTCTCGCTCGGTCAGACTCTGAATCCCATGCGCGGAAATTTTGTCGAGGATCGGGTCGACTTGTTTGGAGAGGAATTCGTCGGCGGGCAAATCTTCCTCCGGCTTTCCGCGGCCCCAGCGGACGGAACTCGAAGAGCCGACCTTAACCAGGTGACGGGGCGGTTCACCGCGTGTGCGGCGAAGTTTTGGCCAGTGCCAATCCCAATGCATCGCGTAGCGTACAAACACGACACCCGTGAGGATTCCACCCAGGTGCGCGAAATGCGCGACGTTATCGGGATTGAGAATGCCATAGACTGTCAACCCGGCGCAGAGCAACAGCAGGTACTTGGCCCGCATCGGGATTACAAAGAAGAGCAACAGTACCCTTTCCGGAAAAAGCATCGCAAAGGCAGCCGCCAGTCCAAATGCCGCGGCGGACGCCCCCACAACCGGCCCCGCAAACCGGATTCCCAACAAGACACCAGCTAACGCCTGTAAGAGTCCTCCAATAACGACACCAGAAAAATAAAGCGCCAAAAACGGCTTGCGTCCCAATGCCTCCTCGACGTCCTGGCCGAAAACGTAAATCGCCCAGCCATTAAAGATCAGATGCAGCAACCCGGCATGCATGAAACCGTAGGTTACCAATTGCCAAACGTAGCCGTGTTTTAGACCTTCAACGCTCAGCGCGAAGTAATGAGTGACGGGAAACTGCGAAAACCTAATTAGGACTAACTGGATTACGAAAACCGCGATATTGACCAGCAACAACGTTATGGTCGCCGTAAATCGCGAATCGAATCGCGACCCACGCATGTAATAGCGGTCTTCTAACATATTCCAGCGCCAACGTAGTCGCGGAACCCATTTTTTTCAAACAGGGTTTTGACTTTAATTTGAAAATCGCGCGTCTCCAATCAGGATTGGCAGGTTGGGGAGTTTAACCACTCAATTCCTTTGCTCCGGTGACGGAATTGTCCGTCGGTTTGGGCTATCACTAACGTTCGGATGCTCTGACGCGACTTTACCAGGGCGTCATGCCCATCGGGGCCCACGGTTAGCAGTGCGGTCGATAGCGCATCGGTGTCAGTCGCTGAGGCCAACGCAACGACCGCCATAACCGCTTGCGACGCCGGTCGCCCCGTTCTCGGATCAATGATATGCCCGTAAGCCTTTTCGTCGTCTCGGAAATACTTGCCCCAAACCGCGGAGACAGAAAGCGCTTCGTCGTTGAGGGGAACCATAGCGGCATGCCCGATTTGAGGGGTTGAATCCGGATCCTTTACGGGTGCGATCCCGCTCAGACCCGCGAACCCGATATCCGGACTGGTCAGCGCGATCTGCCAGGATTCTGAGTCGGCCGGATGGCCAATTGCCTGAATCGTGCTGGTCCCGCCATGCAATAGCGCATTCGTTATGCCAGCGTCTCGCAGCAGTTCCGCCGCCTGCTCAATGGCATAGCCCTTGCCAATCGCGCCGAGATCGAGCATCACTCCTTCCCGCAGAAAACGCACTGTGAAATCCTCAGGACGCAGCTCCACCAGGTCCATCCCGATCACCGCGCGAGTCCTGGCGACTTCCTCCTCGGTCGGTAGCCGCCCGCTTCCTCCCATGAAACCCCAACAGCGCACCAACGGTGCGATGGTAATGTCGAATGCACCGCCGCTCTCTTCGTATAGTGCTCTTGCTCGTTGCAGCAGGCCAAAAAGGCGCGGTGTAACGCGGACTGACTCTCGACTGGCGCGCGCGTTCAGGTGCGCAATCTCGCTGCTTGGTCGAAAAACGCTTAGTTGTGCTTCCAGCCGGTCAATTTCTTCCAAGGCTTCCTCTCCGGCGGCGCGTAGTGCGACAGAGTTCTCACCATGCAAGACCATCTCGAAGCGCGTTGCCATCGCATGTCGCGCTAAGGTTACCAAAGGCATGGCAGAAAAAGGCTAACGCCAGTTGATCCAATAAAAAAGGTTTCGCCGGTTTGCCCGGCGAAACCTTCCCTGTAAACTCATTAGAATACTAACTCAATAACCGACAAAGTCCCGCACCTGGGTGGTCAGGATTGCGGCAACGTGCCGTAAGTAATCGGGGCAACTTCCTTGCCACTCGCGTCGCTGATTTTGCGAGTTTTCTCGTCAAACAGGCACGTGGTCTTGAGCCGGTCAGACATTTCCGCCAGGGAAATGACAGTCTGTACACGAATAGCCAGTTCGACATTGGCATTGGGTTGTTTTCCGGCCCTAATCGACTCAAACCAGTTCTTCTCGTGCACCCGGATGTCTTCCGGCTGCAACCCACTAAACGGCTCGGGATCGATTTCTTCGGCGAACTCACGTTCAGGCAGCAGTTTGACCACCTCCCCGGACGTGCCCACTTCCAAGGTGGCTTTGTGGGTGTAAAGCACGAACCCAGGGCTCTTCGCGTTCACTGTGCTTACGGTGATCGTGATCAAATAACCGTTCGGGAACTCGGCCAGAAATTGAACGTGTTCCGGCACCTCGCGTTCCGGAGTGTTCGGGACAGACAAGTCGGAGTGAACATTGTGCGTGCCGATGCAATTGACGCGTACCGGGAATTCCGGATTGCCGGAGGCTAGCATGAGCGGATGTAGCCGGTGCGGCACCAGGTCGCCCAGCGGGCCGGCGCAATACGGATAGTACTTCCGCCAGCGGTGAAATTGTTCGGGGCTGAAAGGGGCCCGGGTTTTCACATTAGGTCCAAGCCATCGCTCCCAATCGATGTTTTCTGGCGCGGTTTCATTTTCAATCATGTAGTTCCATTCACCCGCGACACTGTTCCGACAATAATAGCCCTGGCTCCATACCAGCGCGCCCAGCTTACCGCTCTTGATCAAATCAGCGCATTTGTGCCAACCCGCCGCAGAGCATCCTTGAGACCCAACCTGGTAGATTTTGCCAGTCTTTTTTACTGTGTCGTAAACCTTAAACGCCTCGTCCAGGTACCGCGTCATCGGTTTTTCGCAATAGACGTGTTTGCCGGCTTCCATCGCATCCATCGAGATCTGCGCGTGCCACGGATCATGGGTGGCGATCACAACCGCATCAATGTCCTTCCGCTCAAGCAGTTTTCGATGATCAACGTAGAGGTCGGCATCCTTTAGATTCGCTTTCTCTTTGGCAAAATTGCGGCGCTTGTTGAACACATCACATGCCGCTGCCACCACGGTGTTGTTCTCGTTGCTTTTCTCGTGGATGCCGATGAGATGATTCTGCCCGATGCCGAATCCCACGCCCACCACGGCAACCGCGATTCGATTATTGGCGCCTGCCACGTTGGCCGAAGGCGCCTGGTCCTGTCCGTAAACCGGTGTTTTGATAAACGACGTGGCCGCAACCGCAGCAGCAGCAGTGGCCGTTTTCTTGATAAAGTCCCGGCGCGGGAGCCCGCCCGGCGAAGAGGTTGCGTTCTGTTCCATAAGAAGGTTATTTCAGTTTAATGTCTTACTACAGTAACTGACGAAGAATAATGCATGGAAATTCGGGGTCAATCTTACAAAAACGGCACTTCCGCCGCTTCGCATAGACACATTCCGCCGGGCCTTTAATTCTGGACCGGTTGGTGAAAAGACCTCGGGTGCTTTCAGGTTTGGTTTGATGCACCCGGCTTTTTGAGCCCTATCCACTGGATTGCATCTGTTCGTTATTTTGACAAACTCTATCACCGCGCGGTGAGCAGCAAATTGAAAAAGCCCTGGATCCCAAAGATCATCTTATTGGTGGAGTCTTCGCGCGGGTCGGGCCGTGCTCTGCTGAGGGGGATTGCAAACTACGCGCATCATCATGGGCCTTGGTCGTTCTATTGGGAGCCCGGCGGTCTGGAAAAGGCCTGGCCTGCGTTGCGAGAAATGGAAGCTGACGGCGTCATCCTGCGTGACGTCAAGAAAGTCGACGAAGCGTTGGCGAGTGGCTTGCCGGCAGTCGTCATTGGGCATCGCCAATCAGAAATTCCAGGTCTTGTAAACGTTGTAACGGATTCAGAGGCCATCGGGCGGATGGGCGCCGAACACCTGCTTCAATGTGGGTTCGAGCACTTCGCTTTTTGCGGATATGCCGAGAATGAATTTGAACGAACGGTTTGGTCGGAAGTCCGCTGTGAATGCTACGCGGCTCGCATCCTCGAGGCTGGATTCATTTCCCCTCCACATTTTGCACTTTCGAACAGCGAGGAGAATTGGCCTAAAGAAAGAAGGTCGCTTGCCCGATGGCTCGAGTCCTTGCCCAAGCCTCTCGGGCTAATGGCCTGCAACGACGATTGTGCCCAACAGGTAATGGAGGCGTGCAAACTCGCTGAACTTAAGGTGCCCGACCAGGTCGGGGTTATCGGGGTCGATAATGATGAGGTCGTTTGTGGCCTGACCGATCCCCCACTCTCTAGTGTCGTCATCAATTTCGAGCGCGCCGGCTATGATGCTGCCCGCGCATTGGACGGGCTGATGCGCCACCTCAAACGTGTTCCTTCTCGCATCACCGCGGCGGCGCCGCATATTGTCACCCGCCGTTCGACCGATTTCGTTGCGGTTGAGGACACGCATCTTGCCCATGCCCTGCGTTTCATTCGCGACCATCCTCGCGCCGATCTTTCTGTTGATGACGTCGCGCGTGCGGCAGGCCTCTCACGCAGGGCGCTCGAAAAGCGTTTCCGCGTCCTGGTGGGGCATTCGATTTTGAGCGAGATCCGCCGCGTTCGCACCGACCATATTGCCCGCTTACTGCTCGAAACTGACTTGCCTGTATCCAGTATTGCCGAAACACTAGGGTTCTCCGACGCGCATCATTTCGCGCGTTATTTTCGCGCGGGCAAACAAACCAGCCCGTTGCGTTATCGCCGCGCTCATGCCAGCTATGGCGCAGGCGCGATGCACCTTTGAACCCGGACCTGACTCGGCTTGGGATTGGCTCGTGCGCAAAACGGTGATTTTTTTGCGCAAAGTGGTGCTGACATTTTGTTTCCCCATAATTTACTGTGTCCTATTAAAGCATTCAATCGCCTATGAAAGAGCCCTTGGCCTTTCGTCCTGACCCTGGGCCGGCCTTACAAATCCCGGTTTCGTTTCCGATACCTCAACACCGCAAGTCTGCGTTCACATTGATCGAACTGCTCGTGGTCATCGCTATTATTGCCATTCTCGCTGCGATGCTTTTGCCCGCCCTCTCTCGGTCCAAGGAGAAGGCTCGACGCATCCAGTGCATGAATAATCTCAAGCAGATCACTTTGGCGACACGTCTCTATGCGGACAGCTATAAAGACAAGTTACCGCTGATGGACGACGGCAACTGGGTTTGGGATTTTCCCTGGGACATTGGCGAATCCATGCTCCCGAACATGGCCAACAATTGGCGGATTTTTTATTGCCCTGATTCTGGATTCACCGACTTGGACAATTCGAACCTGTGGTATTTCGTGCCGCCTGTAGGTGGCAATATGCGAGGCGCGTTTCATGTCATCGGCTATGCCCAGACTTTCCCTGGAACGGCCAGTCTGGCCCCAACAAATGTAAACAACAGCATCATTCCGACCGGCGTGACCGATCCGACCACCCAAATTACCTATCCTCCCGCACCTGTGACCGATCGGGTACTCATGGCGGACGCGACGATTTCCAAGCCGGGACAAACCAGCCTCATCAATCGGGCGGCCAATAGCTACACTGGAATTCAGGGCGGCTACGCCAAACAACACCGCACCTCCCACATGGAAGGGCGCCTGCCGGCGGGTGGTAACGTCGGCATGCTCGACGGCCATTGCGAGTGGCGAAAATTTCAACTGATGTATCCGCGGACCGCTACCGGATCCGGGAGTCCTGTATTTTGGTGGTGAGCGCCTGAGTCATGCCGCCGTGGTTGCCCGGCGTGCTACGAAGTGACTTTGTCTAGGCGGCATAGGCCCCGCGAAGGCGGCGGCGTCGTGAACTGGCTGTGAGATTTTGTTTTAGCTCAAACAAACCCAAACCCATGAGTAAATCCGTATGAAAACCATCCCTCGATTCTGGTTGCAGTTGTGTTTGCTCGTCTCCGCGCTCGCACTCCAGCCTGCGCGTGCGACTCTAATCCATCGTTATAGTTTCACCAGCGACGCCAGCGACTCAGTCGGTACCGCCCACGGTACCAACCTGGTTATCAATGCAACTAACACCCCGGTTGCCTACAGTGGCGGCCAGGCGGTGATGGATGGTACTGGTGGTTATATCCGGTTGCCCGGTGGGCTGGTTTCCGGCCTGACAAACGTCAGCATTGAAATTTGGGCCACCTACAGCGGTGTCGGCAATGATTGGCAGCGCTTTTTCGATTTTGGTAACACTGACGCTGGCGGTACCGGCGAGTTTGACATGTTTCTGACTCCCCAGTACGGCGGTTCTGGAGGCAAATTAAGGTTTGGCATTGCAAATGCCGATCCCGGGTACAGTAGCGAACGCGACGTGAGCAGCTCCAATATGTTCCCGATCGGAACCGAGGCGTATGTCGTTTTAACCTACGGGCCCAGCAACGTCATGCTTTACGTCAATGGGGTGCTGGATAGCGCAGGCTCAGCTTCGAGCTATTTTCCCCTGAGCGTGCTTCAGGACGTTTACGATTATATCGGACGCTCAGTGTACAACGCCGACCCGGCATACAATGGGTCGTTCAATGAGTTCCGAATTCACGATAGCATTTTGAGCTCACCACAAGTCGCCGCCAGCTTCGCTTCCGGACCCGATACCATAAACTACGACCCGGGCGCCGTTACCGCTATAGCCTTCACCAATCTTCAAGTCGCCGTGAGTGAAGGCGATTTCCAATATCCTCAATTCCTGGCCACCTACGCACGCGCTGGCGCCGTGGTGATCGGCGTGCCCGACGGCGTTACGGTTACTTCCGACAACACGAATGTCATTGTCTTTAGATCAGGCGGTTTGTTCGCGAAAGCTCCTGGCACTGCCACGGTCACCGGTTCCATGGGCGGGATCACCACTCCGCCTGTCACCATTACCGTCGGCGCTGCCGTGCCGGTTTTAGTACACCGTTACAGCTTTAGTGATCCTGCCTCTTCCACTACAATCGCAGACTCGGTAGGGAGCGCAGCCGGGACCCTGGTTCCTGACTCCACCGGCACCACCAACGTCGTTCTTGCCAACGGGGAAGCCGTGTTCTCAGGTCCTCTGACGGCCAGCTATACGACCGCCCCATATATTGCCCTGCCTGGCGGTTTGTTTACTACCATGACCAACCTGACGATCGAAGTCTGGGCCACCTGGCAAGGAGCCAACGCCGCCGGGGCTACTACCTGGCAACGGATCTTCGATTTCGGTGACAGTACGAAAGGAGGAACGGCCCAGAACGCGGGCAACGGCCAGGATTCCTTATACCTCACCGTTCGTGATGGCGGTGGCAATTCGCACTGGGACGCCTTCATTCCCGCGGGTGGCGGAGGTGAAACGGCTTTGATCGGTCCGGGGCAACTCCCGATCGGGCAGCAAGTGCATTTGACGTGTATCTATGCTCCTAACCGGCGCTCTGCGAGCTATTATGTCAACGGCGTTGTCGTTGCCACTGGCGATGCTGCCAACCCTCTGAGTGCCCTCAGCCCCGATGGTAATAACTGGGTCGGCGCTTCCCAATGGAATGATCCGCCCTTCCACGGGTCGATCAGTGAAATTCGCATATATGAGGGCGTCTTAAGCGACGTCACTGTCGCGGTGAGCCAAACCACGGGGCCGGATATGCTCCCACAAGACCCGGGGACTATCCAAAGCCTTACGCTGAGCGCTCCACCTCTGATCCCGGGCAATCCTTACACCGTGCAACCCTACCTTCTGGGGAACTTCCAACACGCAAACAATGTAAATATCAGCGGCGTATCTGGAGTCACGTATGCGGTCGGGGACACGAATGTATTCATTATCAACGCCACCGGGGGCATGCGGGCGGTGACCAACCTCGGAACCAGCACCCTAATCGCATTTTATCAGGGGCTCTCTGCAACTACCACCGTCAGTGTCGTCGCTCCCGTATCGGTGACCGTTACCAACCTTCCCGCCACCGCGGTGTTTGATGGGCCGAACTTTCGGGCCTCTCTGCTCGCGACGTTCCCGGGCGCGACCAACATCGATGTCAGCGCTTTCGCTGGCACTACGTGGACGGTATCCGACCCATCGCTCGCGGTTATTTCCGCCAACGGGACCATTACGCCGCTCAGCTCGGGCACTTTGACCGTTAGCGGCACTCACCGAGGTGTAGCCGGTAGCGCTCAAGTGGTCTTGGGATACGCTGCTGGCTCAGGGCCAGCCGTTCTGATCCATCGCTATAGCTTTAGTGATTCCAACGTAGTGGACTCAGTTGGTGGCGCAAATGGCGAGGCTCAGGTTAACACGCTTAAACCTAATCCCAACCCGGTTGTGTTCACCAATGGGCAGGCCGTTATGGACGGCACCGGCGGTTATATCAGTCTGCCGCCCGGCCTGGTTTCTGGCCTCAGCAATCTTACTGTGGAGGCCTGGGTCACCTGGAACGGCGGCGGTGCCTGGCAAAATCTCTTTGTCTTCGGCAACACGGACGCCGGTGGCGCTGGTATGTTCGGCCTGTTCGGGACCCCAAATTACGGCGGATCCAACGGCAAATTCCGCCTCGGCTTCGGTAATGCCGACCCGGGCTATAACAATGAATTCGATGTGAGCGATTCGAATAATTTCTTCCCCACCAACACGCCTGCCCACTTGGTTGTCGTCTACGCTCCGGTGGACGGCGGTACCCGTATCTATATCAATGGCCAGTTCCACGTCAGCGGCGGAGCGCCCGACCCCCTCAGCGCCCTCCAGGATGTGTTGAATTACCTTGGGCGTTCCGGTTACAACGCCGACCCTGCATACAACGGGTCAATCGATGAATTCCGCATTTACGACGGCGCCCTTAGTGGAGTCGAAGTGGCCAACGACTACATCGCTGGGCCGAACATGAATGCAGCGCTCCCACCGCTTAGCGTGCATTTGAGCAACGGCCAGCTCGTCTTTACCTGGTCGCTCAGCGCCAGCAACTCAACGTTGATGGTCAGCAAAACCCTCGGTGCAAGCGCGAGTTGGGGGAACGCCAATGCGACGGTAATCCAAACCAATGGCGTCTATAGCGCAACGGTTACCCCGACGAATTCATCGTCATTCTATCGTCTGCAGCGATGAAATCTGCATTTCGGGCTAAGTGGGTTTGAGTCGGATCCTTGTGAGTCAATAGAGGGCCGGGGGTGTTGGGGCACCCCCGGCCCCTTTCCGAAATCTCGCGACGCCTCGCACTAAAGCCGCCTGCAACTGCGCGATAAGTGATGAAGGCTTGGTCGTTTTCGGCCTTGAGTTATTTGGCCTTCAGACTATTGGTCTGACCGGAAACCTTGTGTCGTAGCGTTTGTATATATTCCAGCGCAAGCGCGTTCGCCGGGTTACGCTGGAGCACTTGCTCGAATTCTTCCAGCGCCTCCCCATTTCTGTTCGCTTTGCTTAGCGCAATGCCCAGGTTGAGACGCGCCTCTAACAACTCGGGCATCAGTCGCACCGCGTCTTTAAACCGCGTCGATGCTTCCGCCGGTTGACCAGCCTGCCCCAGTTCAACGCCGCACTGGTATTGCGCCTGTCCCCAGCCGGGAGATAACTCTGCCGCCCTTGCAAACTGTTGCGCGGCCTCGCCATGGCGTCCCAAGGCTGCAAGGTTCTCGCCTGTCTCGTAGTTCAAAGCAGCATCCCACGGACTCAGTTTCAAGGCGTCAATGTAGTTGGTCACTGCGGCTTCGTGCCAGCCTCGAGACCCGCAAAATCGAGCCAGCGTCGTTAAGTCTTCGGCCCGGTGAATACGGTTGGTAAGTGCTTTCGCAAAGCAATCCATTGCTTCCTCCTTGCGTCCTAACGCCTCGAGGGTCTGTCCCAGTCCCAGCCATGCAGGACCGTAGCGCGGTTTGATGTTCAAGGCCCGCCTGTATTCTTGAACGGCCTCGTCGCGGCGGTTTTCTTTCACGAGGCACATGGCCAAATCCTGCAATGCGCCGACGTCCTGGCCATCGAGTTCAAACTCGCGCTTGAATGCCGCTGCCGCCTCTTCGAATTTCTGCTCCTGCGCCAGGATCAGGCCGTACAGTGCCCAGCTTTCGGTGCTGGTTGGCAACAAGTCCACCGATCGGCGAATCGCCGCTGCTGCGCCATTCAAATCACCTGCGGATTGTTTTAACGACGCTAATTCCTGTTGCAAGAATGGATCATCCGGCGTCAGGGCTGCCGCTTGTTCACACGTTTGCAGGGCCTCCGCCCTTTCCTGTGTGCTATTGGCCGATGATAGCTTCTGCAGCAGCCCCATGAGGTGCTGAACTTGACCGGCATGGTTGAGTTGTCCTGTAAAAGGCGGGTCAGCCTGGCGGGCAAGCTCTTCGTTCAATGCCAAGCGGAGCTTTATCCGGTTCCACCCCAACCGTCGCGCGCAGTCGGTCGACGAGGGCCACGACTTCGACATCGTGGTTGTGCGTGCTACCCGCTCCGGCAGCAACTTCTCCACCTGCGCGGCAATCGTGCGCGCGAGCAAATAATTGCCCTCAAAGGTCAGGTGAACGTGCTCATAGAACAAGTCCTCGCCCGGCAGTCCATTGGGGCTCGGCTCCGCAAATGCCTGGTTCGCGTCGGCCAGCAGAATCCGTTCCGGACCGCGCCTGGAAGCGACACGACGAATCGACTCATTAAGCCTGCTGTCGCAGCGGAACCGCAATGTGTCCAGATCGCGCGCCGCGATGAACTGTCTTTGGGCTCCCGGGATCTCGCCCAAGGCTAATGCGCATTCTCCCTGTCGGAAACGCAGGGCGGCGAAACGGTCATCCAACCGCGCGGTTTCGCGAAATTGGGCGGCGGCTTCCTCGGCCTGGCCCTTCGCTTGGGCGTCAACACCGCGATTGAAACGCTCTTCCCATTCTCGCTTTTGGCGGTCAGTCAGATCGACCCTGTGTGCTGACGCAAACGGGGCGCACGCTTTTAGATTAACCGCCACTGTACTGACGACGACTCCCACGCCGCACTCCTTACCGGCACGGAGAATCTCAGCCAGATTGCGTTCAAAATGCTCATACACCCTGCTCATCCGGGGATCATCGGCGCGGACCTGCTGCTGCAGGAACATCATCATCCCTCCCCATTCGCTTTTTTCTGGCGGCGCCTTCTGCGCCCACTGCCGCGCGGAATCTAGAAGTTGCCCTATCCGCAGCTGCTTCAGCGCTACATTCGCGTGGACCACCTGAAGCGGTGGGACCTGCCTGCCAAAAATCGTCCCGGCGCCGAAGGGGCCTACGACTTCGTTATTGCCCATGTAGATAACCCAAATATCGCCGTCTGCCTGAGCGCA
The DNA here is from genome assembly GCA_035495315.1 of Candidatus Limnocylindrales bacterium. Classification (GTDB taxonomy): domain Bacteria; phylum Verrucomicrobiota; class Verrucomicrobiia; order Limisphaerales; family UBA8199; genus DATJGF01. Next base: position 47,099 of record DATJGF010000061.1, on the reverse strand, counting down.
ATCATGCGCGATCTGAACGATCACATGCGAATTGATCCCCGTCATCGCCGCATTAACTACTTCGAACCGCACGTCGGGATGTCGCAGGCTCAGCAAAGCTTCCATCATGCGCGGCAGGCCAAAACGTGGCTGCGGATCCCCGTAGGCGGCCGATTCTCCGAAGACAAAAATGCGTACTGTATTGAGGGGCTTTTTTGGCGAAATCGAAATCGGATGTGGCAGGCGCGACATGCGCTGGCCGAAGAAACGCCAACCGAATTGATTATTTTGGACTAGCGTGGGTTCTCCATTATGAAAAGCCGTTAAAAGAAACGCGGTCGGATAGCCATAACCGAAGACCCGCAGACTCGTCTCGATTACCGCCAGGAGCAGGACCGGTACCCCGATCATCGCTAGAAATCGCAGGCACCACAGCTTCCAGCGCGAACGTTGACCCTCGCTTTCAACATTAGCGGCGCGCTCGGCTGCTGCTGCTGACTTGGTGGCGGGCTCACCCGTACGTTTGCCGCGGCGGCTCATGTGGGTTGGGCAAAAGTTGTCGCCGCCGCGCTGGACTGTCAAAGCGATTCGAATGTTAAGTGCAGCCGCAGGGCTAGGGGCGCCCAAGAACGCTGCCCGCCTTAAGGGCGTGTTTGACCGTCCTGCCCACTGTTCACGCGCAGATGTTTTCGGTCGGTGTCATCGCCCTGTGAGTCAATCCTCGCCACGATCCAAGAAGGCGATTTCGTACAATCAGTTTGGTGCGCAAAATGGTGATTTATTTGCGCAAAGTGGGGCTGACATTTCTTCTTACATGATTCATTATCTTCGCCATATCACTGGGTTGCCATGAGAGAACCTATGCTTGGCCCAATGGGACTCTTTTGAAGTTCCTGCTTCGAACTTCGTTCAATTGCTTGCAGAGGTGAAGCGCCCAAGCTGGAAGGTGCCGCTTCGAGAGCAACCTCGTGTGAGCGGACTGGGCCGGGGGGAAACCCCCGGCCCCTACTGCATTAAGCCTCTGAAAATAGCAAGCCAGCCCTCGATGCTACTGAAGCTTATTTCTGTCGTGCGATGCTTTCTATTAGCCGTTTAAGGTCCAGCCATCGCGATATTTTCTCACAAGCAATTCGTTCGCTTCTGAACAATCTGTGCAACGCCCCATGGCGCCGTCGTAGGTGATTTTCTTGCCGACACGATACGCCGCCAGCCCGAGGAGCATCGTCTCAATCAATTTCCCGCTGTAATCAAAGTCGCAGGACGTCTTCAGGTCCGTCTTGCAGGCGTTGATCCATTGTCGCTGGAAATTTCCCATCGGCGGGATCAACGTTTGTTTGGTGCGTGGCTTATAGTAAGTCAGGTCGGCCTGACTGCCCTGTGGGAACAACACCCGAGTATCGAAATTCGCCACCAGCACGCCTTTGCTGCCCTCAAACATCGCTCCGTGATCGATCTTATGAAGATCAATGTAGGGAATGGGTCCTTCTGGCATCGCACCCCCTTGGTACCATGAAAGCTTGATTGCCTGACGCCAGTTGTTAGCCGGAATTTCAAAGTGCGTTTCCAATTTAACCGGCGTGACCTCGGCATTGAACGGATCGCCTTTGCCTTCCGCTCCCGCAGGCAATTCGGCATCGATCGCGTTCCAGGCCAGGTCCATCGTATGACTGCCCATGTCACCAACTTGCCCACTCCCGAAATCCCAATACATGTTCCAGGACAAACAGTTCATCCCGGGACCACCAGAAAAATAAGCCGGGTTGTATGGATGGAACGGGGCCGGGCCGATCCAGAAATCGTAATGCAAATGCGACGGCGGATCTCCGGCCGCTGGCAGATATCCCGGTTTGGGTATCTGGCGATTGCCCCAGGCGCTGACCTCTTGCAACTCGCCAATCGCACCGTCGCGCACCAGTTCCCGCACGCGGTTGAAGTTCTCGATTTCGTGGCGCTGAGTCCCTACTTGAGTTGCCAGTTTGTTTTTATTCTTCAAATAATTGGCGCGGACCACGCGCACCTCCTCAACGCTGTTGCCGAGCGGCTTCTCGCAATAGATATGTTTCCCACGGTTCATCGCCCAGTTGGCGACGAAGGCGTGGGTGTGATCTGTCGTGCAGCAGACCACTGCCTCAATGTCTTTTTGATCCAGGCACTTTCGCCAATCGACATACTGCTTGGCGCCTGGGAACTTCTGAGCCCCGAACGCGAGGTGCTTTTCATCGACGTCGCACAGCGCGACCACGTTCTCGCTCATCAGGCCGCCGAAGTGGGCCTCGCCTCGCCCCCAGGTGCCGATCAGCGCAACGTTCAATTTTTTGCTGGGTGCTTCAACGCCGAAAAGTTTTGTGCGCGGAAGAATGAGTCCCGCTGCTCCTGTGAAGGCTACCGATTTGAGGAATTGCCGTCGTTTCATAGACTCAACTCTGAATCCTCAACGCACGCCAAGTCAAGGCACTAATATTAGCAGAACTGCGCCAATCCGTATGATGGTTAAGTGGCGGTCGATGCATCGGCTTGGGAGGTGGTTGGGTGTTCGCGTCCGCCACCATGCTATTTCCCGAATTCCCGCGTCCCGGTTGGCAATCCAGGGAACTTGCCGTTGTGGCCAGGTAGCCGTTTTTTGGCGAGCCGAATGCCAAGAGAAGGCAAAAGAATTCTATTGGCATTAAGGATGAAAGGGGATAATCTAACATCGATTACAACAGTAATCTTCGCAGGGCCCGATGAAAAAAACACCGCGCATCTCAGAAACCGAGTGGGAAATCATGAAGGTGGTTTGGGCCAAGGCTCCGTGCTCCGCCGGCGAACTCATCGCCCATTTGCACCAGACCGACCCTACCTGGCACCCGCGTACTGTAAAGGCTTTTCTCAATCGTTTGGTCAAAAAGAAAGTCCTGGGTTTTAGTAAAGAGGGGCGCGCCTACGTGTACCGGCCCCTGGTTCGGCAAGAGGAATGCGTCGATGCTGCCAGCGACTCGTTTCTCGAACGAGTTTTCGGTGGCTCGTTGAAGCCCATGCTTGCTCACTTTGTTGAACGCGACAAGTTGTCTGCCGACGAGATTCGCGAGTTGCGGCGTCTCTTGCGAGACGCGGAGTAGACTGCGTTATGAACGCCCTTTTGGCACATCTGCCTCCCCTGCTGAAAATGTCGGCGCAGGGTGCAATCCTTATTGTGCTCGTGCTGGCGGTTCAGTGGTTTTGCGGCAAACGCCTGCAGCCACGCTGGCGCTATGCGTTTTGGTTGCTGGTAATGCTCCGTTTGGCCTTACCATGGACAATTCCAACTCCTATTAGCCCCTTTAGTGTTCTTAAATTGCCTGAGCCCTTGCCGGCCGCCTACCCGACTGAGGCGCCCCCTTTATTAACGGAGGAGCCCGCCTCAATTCCTGAAGAGGTCAGCCATATTTCTTCATCAAAGACTCACTTGCTTGGCTGGCTGTGGGTAACAGGCGTGGTCTTTCTGGCGGGATATGCCGGCGTTACTCACTACAGAATTTATCAGCGAGTGGTCCGGCAACGTCCGGTAACCGACGAAGCGACACTCAATTTGCTCGAAGATTGCAAGGCGCTGATGGCGGTTTGCATGCCGCTGACGCTCATTGAGACGGAGGCAATCGCCAGCCCGACTCTCTTTGGGTTTGTGCGCCCGCGCTTGTTACTGCCGGTGGGACTCAGGCCCGCTCTTGCACAAGAAGAGTTGCGCCATGTTTTCTTGCACGAATTGGCGCATATCAAGCGCCACGATGTCCTGAGCGGCTGGGTGATGCTCGCACTTCAGACAATTCACTGGTTCAACCCATTGGTCTGGGTGGCGTTTCATCGGTCCCGGGCAGATCGCGAACTGGCGTGTGACGCGCTGGCACTTTCCTACGCTTCCCCGGGCGAAAACCGAGCTTACGGGTTAACGGTAGTAAAACTCTTGGAGCGCTTTGGCCAACCCGTCTGGGCGCCGAGCCTGGCGGGAATCCTGGAGAATAAACAACTGATGAAGGAGAGGATAATTATGATCGCGAAATTCCAAAAGACGCACCACGGTTGGGCATTGCCGCTGGCTCTTTTGATTGCCCTGACGGTAATCGCTCTCACCGGGCCGCGGGACGGCGGAATCGCCGCCGAGTCGAGCACAATCCAGAAATCCGGTGGTTCAGGGACTCCGGGTTGGAGTTTGCAGGAGAAGCTGGATCTCGCCCAAACGGGCAACCAATGGGCGGCCTATGATCTTTGGGATGCGTATTATCGCGGCAAGCACGGAGTCCAACCTGATCCCACTGAAGCAGGTAAATGGCTGGAACAATTAGTCCACAACCTGTGGGTGGTTAGGTTTGAGCCGGTTGATGATTTTGTTCCGACGAATCCGGGCGAGTTCTTGGGACGAATACATCAGTATTCTTCGTGTCGTTCAGGTCAGACCAACATTGGCGCAGCGAGCTTTTTCAGAACCACCAAACAAGGTGATAAGTTGGCCGGTGCTTTCCTGAGCAATTATCCTGAAGAGCTCAAGGCCAGCTTGAACAAGGTGCCGGGCCTCAAAGTTGCCTCCGTCGACCGCATTACCGCCAAGGAATTCGTTCAGTATGAACGATCGCCGCAGGAGTCTCTGTGGAATCTGCAGCAAAAAATCAAACTCGCCAAGGAGGGCAATCAATGGGCCGCCTACGAACTGTGGGATGCCTATTATCGGGGCAATCACGGAATTCGACCCGACCCGGCAGAGGCCGAGAAATGGTTGGGAGAAGTGGTGCGGGACTTGTGGGTGGTAAAATTTGAACCGCTTGATGAGTTTGCACCGACAAATCCAGCTGAGTTTCTGGGAAGGATAAACCAGTACTCTTCTTGTCGTTCAGGTCAGACGAAAATCGGGGCCGCCAGTTTTTTCAGAACAAGCAGGCAAGGGGACAAGCTGATGGGCTCATTCCTGAGCAATTATCCTGATCAGCTCAAGACCAGCCTCACTAAAGTGCCGGGTCTGAAGGTCACTTCCGTCGAACTCATCACCCCAAAGCAGTTCATCACTTATGAACAGTCACCTCAGGAATCCTTGTGACCACAATGAAAGGAGAAATCAGTATGACCGCGAAAAAGAAAATCAACCAATGGTCCGTCTTGGCGGGCTCAGTCTGTGCCGTACTGGCTGCGATTACCCTCGCCGAGGCTCAAACCCGTGATGCAAGCGCCGGGCCCAATGGACCGCCCCGTATTGTGAGCACGTCGCCGAAGGTTGGCCAAACCGATGTTAAGCCTGATCTCAAAGAGATCACAGTGACGTTTGATCGCGATATGCAACCTGGCTTCTCCTGGACCGGGGGTCCGCCAGATTTCCCCACCGGTCCCGAGGGGCAGAAACCACATTGGCTCGATAAACGCACTTGCGTGTTGCCAGTGAAACTCGAAGCTGCCCGTTATTACCGGGTTGGCATCAATTCCTCAAGCTACCAAAGCTTCCGGAGTGTCGATGGTGTGGCGGCGCAAACTTCGGCAATTTATTTCACCACCGTCGGTGCTAGCGAACAACTGAAGCGCAAGGCGAGCCGACCAATGATTGTGGGCCTGCTGCCCAGGAACGGAGCGCAGGATGTTGACCCCAATCTCAAAGAACTCCGCGTCACCTTCAATGTGCCCATGGCCGAAGGTTTTTCCTGGACTGGTGGTGGCGAGCAATTCCCCACTATACCGGATGGCAAGAAACCGTTCTGGACCGACGATCACAAGACGTGTGTGCTTCCGGTGGAGCTGAAACCTGGATCGGAATATCATCTGGGCATCAACAGCCCTTCACACAAGAACTTTCAGAGTTCCGGAGGTGTCCCCGTTGACCCGGTAAATTACACGTTCAAAACCAAAGCATCCGGGACCTGACCGGTAAGTTCTGTCCTAACCCGCCCAGTCAAACCACCACGGTGGAGCAGAAGGAACTCCTGCCCATCGCTCGCGGCATGTTTTAAATCAAATGCGCCAAAGGATGGTAATTCAACTTGGAGTCGAAATCAGGCCGCTTGAGCGAGTGGACATTCGAGACAGGCATGAGTCAAACCTTCTAATCCTGGTCTCACATTCATATATAGATTCATCGATGGGTTGCGAAAACACCAAACCACTTGCAATACTTTGTCGCCGTAGCGCATGCCCTCCAGCAGAGCTTGATAGGTGTGCTCGTAGGTTTTGGCTGCCTGACAATTTGCCGTCCAAGAACCATTCGGCGCGAGGTACAAGCAGGTATTGACTTCCTGCATGATGATTCTCCTGCTCATAAGGGCATCCTCCTCTGGTAGGTCTTAATGTCAAGGACAAGTTATTCGCAAGGATTTGCTTTTTCGGGTGTCGAGGCCGAAATTACTTTATGAACAGGTTACCTGTTGCGCTGTTTCCAAATCGCGCCAAGGCCGAACCCATCCAGCAACGACTTACGGCTTCCGGAGTCGCTGCCGAAGTTCGAATCCAGCGCTGGGCGCGTGCCTTTTGGTTTGTCCCTAAACAAGAGTCAGGCGTGCACCTTGAGGTTCCCGCCGAACAATTCGAACGCGCAGAGCAATTCCTGCTGGATCTAGATGCGAGCGAAGGCGCATTGCGCGAAGCTATTCGTTGTCCTGAATGCGGCTCGCTACGAGTCGAGTATCCACAGTTCGCACGGCACTCCATTCTGACCAATCTCGCTTTGGGTGTGGCGTCCGAAGTTGGGTTGGTTGAAAAGGAGTACTACTGTGAGGATTGCCACTTTACCTGGCCGCGTCAGGGTACGCGACCGAGTCGCAGCCGTTCTCATTTGGCGCCTTACTATTTCATTGAAGGTGTCGAGCAGACACGCTTACATCAGGTAAAATTGTAGGAGCCGACGTGAGGAGGCGTTGATTTATGCTGGAATGCACTGATATTTGAGCCTCCTGACTGACGTCGGCTCCTACAATAAAAAGGAATTTCCAAACGCGCTCTTAGGCGCCGAGCGCTTGGGGACGACGTTCGCCGGACTAACTTGTCCGCACGAGTCGGGCCACGTAAGCGCCATCTACTCCGTCTTTGAACGGTTGTAGTTCCCGCTCCTTTTGTAGTTGTATCTGGGGAGAGGTCTTCAGAAAAGCGCCTACCACTTCCGCATTTTCCTCTGGCTCCAGGCTGCAGGTGCTGTAGATCAAGGTCCCGCCGGGTTTCAATACGGCGCTGGCAGCTTTCAGCAAACTCAGTTGCCCGGCGCTTAACCTCTGGACTTCCTCCGGCCGAATCCGCCACCGTAGATCAACGCGTCGCCGCATGACTCCCGTGTTGGAGCAAGGTGCATCTACGAGGATACGGTCAAAACCTGGGGACGTTTTCGCGGACCCAAACTGCCTAAATTCAGCCGCTGACTCAGTCTGAGCGCAAGTTACACCAAGCCGATCACAATTCTGTTGAACCAGCCGCAAACGATCGGGCTTCGTGTCATGGGCGACTAACCGCCCTTGATTCTGCATCAGTTGAGCTATGTAGGTGAGTTTGCCTCCTGGAGCAGCGCACAAGTCGAGCACCGCTTCCCCGGGGTGAGGATCGAGATCGCTCACCGCCAGAAGGGTGCTGGGGTCCTGGATATAGAAAAGGCCTTGGGCGAAACTCGGCAAGCTTGCAAGTGGCGGGTGCGACTTCAGTTCGAAAATAAGGTTTTCCTCGAGCCAGTCGCGGCGGACGAAGTCATATTCGACGTCTTCATTTCGCCATTGAGTCAACAGTTTTCCGGCATCGGCCTTTAAGCTATTGATGCGGGCAAAAGTTTTTGGTGGAATATTGTTCCATTCCAGCAACTGTTTCGTCTGTTCCCGTCCCCATCTGGGTTCCCAACGCTGGACGAGCCATTCTGGGTGGGAATAGCCTAGTGCGGGTTGGTTGTTTTTCAACTCGAGCAAAGCTTGCTTCGTGGCATCGAATTCGCGCAGGTAACCCCGCAAAATTGCATTTACAAACCCTGATTGCGCTCCAAATCCACGTGTTTTAGCTAACTCTACAGTTTCATTGACTGCGGCATGATTAGGTATGCGTTCCAGCCAAAAGATCTGGTAAAGTCCGAGCCGCAATAGGTTCTGCAAAGCGGGTTTTTGGGTCCGATTGCCGGTTTTTCGTGCAATTAGCCAGTCCAGGGTCATTTGCCAGCGAATAATGCCATAGGCGAGTTCATGGCATAGGCGCCGGTCCGGAGCTGAAATGCGGGTCTGGCTGAGGCGCTGTTCCAGCAGGGTTTCGATGAATTCGCCGCCAGTGCGCCGACCCAGGATATCCATTGTAATTTCTCTTGGTTTTTGGTCGCTCACATTCTTTAATAAAGACATTCCCGTGTGGGGATGCCAGCGGTAAGATACTTTATGAGAGAAGAATTCGAGAAAATGGCGTTAGCCGGCAAGTTGGACCGCCACCATATCGAAGCTTTGGTGCAACTCACCGACAGCGGCTTTTGCATGCACCGAAGCTGGGGATTTGGGAAGATTAGGACCGTCGACACTGTTTTTGCTCGGTTTACTATCGATTTCCTGAACAAAGCCGGGCATACCATGGACCTGTCGTTTGCGGCAGAGTCCCTTAAACCCATCGCCAAAGACCATATTCTCGCCCGGAAAGCTGCTGATCTCGAGGGTTTGCGCCAACTAGCTGCTACCAGCCACCTCGAGCTTGTTAAGCTCGTTCTTAATAGCTATGGCGGCAAAGCGACCGTTGATCAAATCCAACAAGTCCTCGTTCCTGATGTCATCCGGGATGATTGGAAAAAGTGGTGGGAAGGGGCGAAGCACGAGCTGAAGAAAGACGGCCATTTCCAGGTTCCAGTCAAGAAAACGGAACCGATCGTTTATCAGGTAAAAGAGGTCTCGCTCCAGGACCGATTGATGGCGGAATTCCGCCAAGCCAAAGGCCTGAAGGCTCGAATTACGGTGACAGGTGAATTGCTCAAAAACGCGCATGACCTTTCCAACCCCCAAGCAGCTGCGACCGAGGTTATTGCCGCGTTGAACGGTGAGATTGCCAGTTACCAGCGCACGCAACCGGCGGTAGCTCTCGAGGCGATCTTTGCCCGCGATGATGTTCGCGCGATGGCTGGTTTGCAGCCTGTGCCTGACGACTTGCAGACCGCAGCCATTTGGTCGCAGGAACTCAAACTCGGGCCGTTGATGGAGCAGTTGCCTGCGGGCAAGCATCGTCGCGCACTGGAGTCGTTCAAGGCAGCAAATCCCGATCAATGGCATGAGGTCCTGCGTAACACGCTGAACTCTGTCCCGGCCAAACTGTGTCGGGAATTTGCCGGTCTCCTGATCCATGAAGGCAAATTTGATCAGCTTAAGGAGACCTTGGCCCGGCTTATTAGTCAGCACACCGCCAGCAGTGAACTGCTCCTTTGGCTTGCCAAAGACCGGAACGACTCTTTCGCCGACATTCTAGGCCCCGAAGTTTTTCGCGCCATGCTTACCTCGATGGAGCGCGATCAATTCAATGAAAAACGGTCGAATCGGCTTCGTGATTTTATTCTGGATGATCAGGAATTGCTGGTTGAACTGATTGGTTCGGCCGATCTTGAGGTCATCAAAGACCTGACGCGCGCACTCCAACTCTCCCCGTCCTTTGATGACATGGACAAGAGGTCGTTGCTGGCGCGTATCGTGAAAAGCTATCCGGCTATCCAATCGCTCATCTCCGGTGAACAAACCAAACAAGACACGCACCTGGTCGTTTCCTGGGAAAGTCTGGACCGCCGCAAACGCGACTACCACGAGTTAGTCGAGAAAAAGATCCCCTCTAATTCGAAGGAAATCGCCATAGCCCGCAGCTACGGTGATTTGCGCGAGAATCACGAATACAAAGCGGCGAAGGAAATGCAAAAGCTCCTGATGAAGCAGAAATCTGAACTGGAAACGCAGCTTGTCCGCGCGCGAGGTACCGATTTTGCCAATGCACGGACAGATGTGGTTGGCATTGGCACCGTGGTCCGAGCGACCGATATGGAAGCCAACGAGGCGGAACAGTTTACTATCCTCGGCGCGTGGGATTCCGAACCGGAGAAGGGTGTCATTAGCTACTTGTCACCGGTTGCCCAGGCTCTCCTCAATCACAAAGTCGGTGATCAGGTCGAATTCGAGGTCCATGGCTTGCGCCATCACCACCGCATCGACGCAATCGATGCCTTTAAGGTCGAGGAAAAACCCGCCCCGCCACAGTCGGCCCCGCAACAATCGGTCTCGCCACAGGCTGCGTCGCCGCAAGCGTAGGTAGAGACCATGCAGAATTAGCGGTCTGCCGATTCCGAAGGCTGCGAGAGGTTTCGCATATTCCTCGGTTTTGCGTCTGCTTTGTTGGGTCTTGGCAATTCCAGGTTAAGGAACTCGGTCTTTCGGGTTTCGGTGTTCGAATTTCGGGCGTCAATTTCACCTTATAGCTGCGTTAGCGCCAAGGACACCCACTCTGCATTGGAGCAAGCCACCTCATTTTCCGTCTAAGAAAATGTGCCGTCGGGTGTCTTATATCACAGACACGATGCCTGAGTACAAACACTAGGACGGCTGGATGCCTGAATGTTAGCGCGGAAATCGTCGAGCATGGCTGTAACGCCACCAGAACAGACCAGCACCCAACCGTCGGGCGCCGAGACCATCGAGGAGCTCTTCGCGGCGCTGGAGTCGCCCCTGTTGAGTTACACGCTTCGGTTGGTGGGCGAGTTAACGGTCGCTGAGGACATCGTGCAGGAAGCTTTCATGCGACTGCATGCTCAATTTGAAAAAGTGTACCAGCCCAGGAGGTGGTTGTATCGAACGGCGCACAATCTTGCGCTCAACCAGCGGCGGCAGACCGCAAAAATCGTTCAACTGGATCTGTCGCCGTTGGAAGGCGCGCCGTGCGCAGAAACTGCAGATCCCCAGCCACTGCCCGACGAACAGATAGCGCGTTGGGAAGGAATTGGTCTGGTGCGGTTAAGTCTCGAAACGCTGGATACCCGGAGCCGCGAGTTGGTTCGACTGAAGTTCAATGATGGTCTCTCTTACAAGCAGATTGCAGAACGCACCGGGCTGAGCGTGGGCAACGTCGGTTACATCCTGCATCACGCCGTTAAAGCGATTGCCGAGGAACTGGCCAGAAACGGAGTTGTGCCGTGAGCTTTTCATCAATTCTCAATCCCAAATGAACACCGATTTTCCAACCGATCCGCGCGAAGCGCTCGAAACGAGCCTTACCGCTTTGGTGCTGGGCGAATTGCCCCCGGACCAGGCGGCGTTTCTACGCGATGCAATTGCCCGCGACCCCGAGCTGGCGCGGAGGTTCGAACGGCTAAACCAGACGATCGATCTGGTTCGCGCGACGGCACGCACTCCGGCGGAACTATCGCCAAACCCAGCGCTGAAGCTTAGCCAACAACGGCGCGAACAACTGCTTCAACATTTCAAGACCATTGCTCCTAAAGAATTTGGGGAGAAGCTGCGGCCCAAAGCTTCGTGGCTAATCCCGGTCAGTATCGCCGCATCGCTGGTTGCTGTCTGCGGTTACCTGTTGTTGCCTGCGTTGTCTAAACCGAAATTGAAAGGCACCCTTTCGGCGCGAGTGGAAAATAGGGATCAACTCCGTGAAAAATCCGCCGCACGGTTCGCCGGAGCCCTGCCGAACGACTCTGAAAAAAAAGTCGACGAGCAATTGGAGGAATCAATTAAGGGAATTCGTGACACGATGAAGAAAAGTGCTCCCGTCAGTTTAACTCTGCCGACCGAAGCCGCTCCCCGCTCAGAAAGCAAAATCTTTCTTCCCCCAGCGACCGAGGTCGCGCAAGCACAGCGACCTTCGCCAGCAGCCGAACCGAATGCACCTGCACTCAACTATGATAAATACACACGCTATCAATATTCCGGGCAAGTGCCGAGCAACGATCCGAGCACCGGCTTATCTTGGACTGCCGTTTCCGGTGGCGGCATCGGTGGTTATGCCGGCTTTGGCGGTGGAGCACCCGTGGCTTCAACCGCCATAAGCGGGGACGCCGCCGGTGCGACTGAGGCGTTCCGACGCAGTTACGGTTTGGAAGCAGGTAAGGAGCTCAAAACACCGAGAGGGGATGACCTTGCCAAGAATGAAAGTGCGTTGGCAGGCGACCCTTTCACCGGACTGCCAGGCCAAAGCGCCAATTGGCCGGATGCAGCTCCGACTGGATCATCCGACTCCTCCGTGGGGCGCGATTTGCTTGCCCTGAAACTGCCCGAGATAAACGACACCGCTACCAAGCGAGTCGAGACTGATGCTGAGCGGTTGAAGGATTCTAAAGGCAATGGGCAGGTGGCTACAGGATCACGCGCTTTTTACGATGCTGATGGAAAAGCAATAAATGACCCGGCCGCGTCGGAACTTCGCGATCATTTCGATCAGGCTTTTACCTATGCTAAGCCGGAATCACAAATGGAACAGGTGGACCTATCTTATCGTCTTCGCACGAACATCACTGTTCAAGGCCTGGGTGAAGTTCCGCCCACTATGCTCGCGGAGATTGATCTGGAAAAGGAGCTTCTTGGACGCGATTTGGGCCGCAAGCCAGGAGAACGAAGCTTCGGAGTCGCGCCAGCTCTGCAACCGCAGATCGATTCGCCAAACCAGGTTATAGCCAAACTGGATAGGAAGGCCACTAACGGAAATGAATCAATACGTCTTTATAAGGCTAAACGCGAACTCGATGAGCGCATCAAGCAAAGACAGAATTTGTATCTGAGCACCTCCGTAACATCGTCGCTAAAGACCGGAGCTCTGAGCAGTGGCGGAATCGACGCAATCCGTGAGCCAATAATGGAGCAGCTAGTAGAGCAGCACGCTCGTATCGAAGGCCAGCTAAAGGCCTTAGAGATCAAAAGGGAAGCCGCCGCCTCCGACGACAGCGCGCCAAAAACCGTTGTTCCACCCCCTATTCCCCAGCCTGAAATCCAAGCACGGGAAAACGCGTTTTCGACATTTTCACTCAACGTCAGCGACGTTTCGTTCAAGCTAGCGGCGGCGAGCCTGGAAAAAGGCGCCATGCCGGATCCCGCCGGAATTCGTGTTGAGGAGTTCATTAACGCGTTCGACTATCGCGATCCCGAACCAGGCCCTGGCATTCCGATCGGCTTCACCTCGGAACGCTCGCAGTACCCATTCGCTCACAATCGAGATCTACTGCGACTTTCGCTCAAGACGGCGGCGCAAGGGCGTCAGGCCGGCCAGCGATTGAATCTCGTGCTGCTGCTCGACAACTCCGGTTCGATGGAGCGAGCTGACCGTGTGCGCATTATTCAGGAAGCGCTCCGGGTGTTGGCGACGCAGCTTCAACCTAAGGATACGTTTAGCGTCGTTACCTTTGCTCGCGCCGCACGGCTATGGGTGGACGGGATTCCTGGCAACCAGGCTGGGAAAGTCGCTGAAGAAATCGGCGGTTTGACGCCGCAAGGCGGCACGAACCTTGAAGAGGCAATGAACCTCGCTTACCAGACTGCGCTGCGGCATTACCTTCCCGGCGGCGTGAATCGCGTGGTGCTGCTCACTGATGGCGCCGCAAACCTGGGCAATGTTGAGCCCGAGATCCTGAAACAAAAGGTGGAGGCAAATCGCAAGCAAGGCATTGCTCTGGATTGCTTTGGCATTGGTTGGGAAGGCTATAACGACGATCTACTCGAAGCGCTGACACGGAGTGGCGATGGCCGGTACGGTTTTATTAACACGCCGGAGGAAGCAGCGACTGGATTTGCAAACCAACTCGCCGGCGCACTGCACGTCGCCGCAGCTGACGTCAAGGTTCAGGTCGAATTCAATCCCAATCGCGTCGCGGCTTACCGTCAGCTCGGCTATGCCAGGCATCAACTCACGAAAGAACAATTCCGCGATAACACGGTTGATGCAGCGGAGATTGGCGCCGCTGAAGCAGGCAATGCACTCTACATTCTAGAGGTCAACCCGAATGGGGAAGGCCCGCTTGCCACTGTCCGCGTGCGCTACAAAGTCCCCGGCACAAGCGAATTTCACGAACACGAATGGCCGGTTCCATACACCGGCAACGCTGCCCCACTGCAGCAGTCCAGTCCCGCGCTTCGTCTGGCGGGCGCGGCGAGCGCCTTTGCCGAGTTGCTCGCCACCAGTCCATATGCCGCCGAGGTGTCACCGGATGCCTTGCTGGCATACCTTAATGGCATTCCAGAAATCTATGGGGCCGATGCGCGACCGAAGACCCTCGAATGGATGATCCGCCAGGCCAAAAACCTCGCGGGTAAATAAGAGCTGTGAAAGTTTTGACCCCAGTCGCCCCAACCATGCAGAAGCCTCCCGTCCACGTAGCGCAGAGTTTCACTCTGCTGTACCGCAGAGTTCCACTCTGCAGGCGCCGGAGGGCTTTCGGAAGGCTGCCGACTAAAAGTCGGCGGTACAGCAGAGTGAAACTCTGCGCTACTCCTCCCAGCTGAACGTTTTATGAAACACCTAATTACCAGCTGCTGCTTTTGCGGCCTGTTGTTGACCGCCTACGGCAAAAATGAAGCCCTGAGCCCCATAACGCTCGACCACTTCAACCTCAGCGGCAATATCACCAATGGCGAAGCAAGGTTTACACTGACAGCCACGGCGCGTGTGGAGAATCCGCGCGGCGGCACTCTCGAGATCCTTTCGGGGCCCATCGCGCTGACGGATTTCAATACCGATCCCAAGTGGAGCATTCGGGCGGAGGGTGACCGGTTTTTGATTCATTTTGAACGCCGGGGAACCTTCCCGATTCGGCTGCGATTTGTGGCTGCCGTGCGCCATACGGAGAATTGGCATGGGGTGGATTTTCACGTCGCACGAAGTCCGATTCAACCGATTGAAATTGCGGGAATAGGTGAGCAGACAGAACTCTCGTTGGTGGGAGCCTCACGTCCGGAGCGCAAAGGTGATCGGTTCCTGAGTTATTTGCCCCCCGACGCAACCGTGAAGCTCTCGTGGAAAGACACGCCCCTGGAAGGCGAGGGCAAACTGTTTTACGCGGCGGAAATGTTGTCGCAACTCACAATTAGCCCTGGGCTGGCTCGTCAAACTGCACAGTTGGATTTCAAAATCATGCAAGGCGAGTTGAATCAAGTGGTGCTGCTGGTCCGTGGCCCCGGCGAAATCACCCGGGTCCAGGGGGAACACGTGCTGGCCTGGAATCTTGAACCAGTGCCGGGGTCAGCGGATCGCAGGCTCATTGTGCGATTGAACGAAGCTCAGAAAGATCGTTTTGGACTTCAAATACAACTGCAGACCGCATTGGGTGCGTTCCCGCAGAACATTGAGGCTCTCCAACTACACCCTGAAGGAGCAAGTCGCTTTGCGGGTTACTGGCGCATCGTCAACGAGGGCGCGGTCAGACTCGAGGTTACGCAATCAGACGGCCTGTCCCAGGTCTCACCGGATCAATTTCCTGAAACAGATAGCAGTCGAGCCGCTCTGCTGGCGACCGGCAGTCAACGCTTCGTTTATCGCTTCTCGGCGCGCGAGTTCAGCCTGCGAGTGCAAGCCGAACAGGTGCTGCCCGAGATCGGTGCCTCGCAATTGGTGGTCTATCGTTTTGCGGAGAACGAACTAACGATCGAGGCGGAACTGGAATTGGACATCCGGGAGGCGCCACTGCGCGAATTGCTGGTGCGCATTCCCAAAGACTTTGCCATCGCCAAATTGAATGCTTCGGGATTGGCTGACTATTTTATTCAGGATATCGAGCAAAAAACTAAACTTCGCCTGGTGTTTAGCAAGCCGGTGTCGGGTCGGCAGTTGGTCGAGTTGCGCCTCGAGCGCAACAAATCGCTCGGCGAGAGCAGTTGGGCGATACCGGATCTGGAAGTCGTCAAAGCAAAGTCAGTCCGCGGACATATAGCCATTGCCGCCGACAGTGGCTTTCGCCTCACGCCGGAGCGAACTCAGGCTCTGACAGAAATCGCGACGGCCTTTTTTCCGAGGAAAGTAGCGGGCATTCAATCCGCCTTCAGACTGAGCGACTCCGGGTGGCAGGCCACAATGCGTGTCGAACGCTTGCCACAGACCGTCCAAGCCGATGCGCTGCATTTGTTCTCAATTGGCGAAGGTATCGCCTATGGCAGCAGCCTCATCAATTATACTATTTCGGGCGCCCCGGTGGGCGCCTTCAGAATCGAACTCTCGGATGAGTACTTCAACGTCGAATTCGCCGGCAAGGACATTCGCAATTGGCAGAAAACACCGGCCGGATATCTCGTTCAGCTGCACACACCCGTTTCCGGGGCTTATACATTACTGGCAACCTACGAACGTCCTTTCAAGTCTCAGGGCGAAACTCTTGCGTTCACAGGCGCGCACCCACTGGATGCCCTATCCGAACGAGGGCATACGCTGATCACCAGTGCTTATCAATTTCAGGTCAAAGCGTCCGATGTATCTGCCAGTTTGATCCCTCTCGAGACGGGTGAAGTGCCACCGGAATATCGCCTCTTTTTCGATGCTCCAGTTCTTGCTGCCTATCGCTACGCGTCGCGCCCGTTCAACTTAAAGCTGGCACTCACTCCTTTGGTGCAAGGCGATTCGTTGAGCCAGGTAGTCGATCGCGCTTCACTTACCACCCGGATCTCAAAAGAAGGTCAGGTCGTAACTGCAGCACGGTACTACGTTAAGAATCGCGGGCATCCGTATATCAAGGTGAGTTTGCCGACTGGCACCCAACTTTGGTCTGCGACGATCAATGGCGCGGCGGTTGTGCCGGTCACTGATGCCGGCGCCAATCTGATACCTCTGCCGCCGGGCAATGACCCCAACGCTGTACTGACGGTAGATTTGAAATTGGCTTCGCGGTCCAGCAGCCCCGATCGAATTCGGCTGGCTACCCCGATAGTTGACGCCCCGGTGATGCTCGCCGAATGGAAATTAGCTCCCGAAACGGGCCAACGCCTGGTGCAACGAGCGGGGTCAATGACACCGGCGAGTGGCGGCACGGATGAATCAGGTTTCGCCCAATTGGCGCGGGTTTTTTCAGGGAGCGACGGCAAGGCTGCGTGGACCGATCTGGCGTTGATAGCGGGGCTGGTCGTTGCAGCTTTGGTGGCCTGCATCTGGGGCAGCACGACCGGTGTGCGTCGGTTTAGCCCCCGTCACATTGGAGGGGCGTTGCTCGGCGCGGTGGCACTCCTATTGGCCGCGCTTGCACTGGGGAACCTGATCCGGTTAATGGACACCGAACGAATCGCTTTGCCTGCCGAGATGACTTTTCTGGCCCCTGTGCAGCAAGCTGGCAGCGGCTTAAACCTCGAAGTTGGTAATATTCCCAACAAGATGTCGGTTTTGCAATTTGCGACGCTGGCCTGGCCCGGCTTTGTCGCATTACCGGTTTGGATCTATGGCCTGGTCAGCAGCCGCCATTTGTTCAGGAACTTTTTCGCAGCCATCGGTTGGACTTTGGCTGGTTGGGCCGCGCTACGGTTTCCTAACGGCGCTAACATCTTTCTGTTGCTTGTTGGGGCGTCGATTGTCTCCCAAGCGGTGATTCCTGTTTTCAGACGAATGCTTCGGGTGGCCGCTTCGCCGCAGGCGGTGGAACCGGCAAGCCCCCCAGGTGGCGCGGCTTCAGCCGCCACGGCCTCCTTGGTGCTGGGATTAGTATGGCTGAGCGGCGCAAGTGCGAGCGGGGCTGCGACCGAAAGGCTGCCAGCGCAACATATCGGAACCGCAGATTCGGTCCTGCAAGATGTTCGCATTGAAGATAGTTTTGTCGCCGGAACTGCGAAAATCCGATGGACCGCCGAACGTGGTCAGATCATGCCATTGTTATTTGAGCCGGCTGCGCTGACTCGCATTCGTTATCCAGTTGATGCTCTCAAACTGCTGCAAGGGAGGTCTGCCGCCGCCAACTCGGTCCAGGCGCAGGAGCTTGTCGCCAAAAAAAGCGGCGTTTTTGAAATAGAAATTCAATATGGTCTGCCCGTTGCGAGGCGAGAGAATGAAACCGGTTTTATTTTACCGACCCAGTCGGGGTTGGTGAACAGGCTCAACCTGACGCTGGCAGGTCTCGATGTGGATGTGGTCGCCGCGCGGGCCGTCGCCCTCGAACGCAGCACCGCGGGAACGAATACATTCGCGCGCCTGGTGCTCTCGCCCGGAGGCGACAACTGGATCGGGTGGCGACCCCGTACGCGTGATATCAAACGCGAAGCCGTCGTGTTTTACGCCGAAATCGCGCATTTGTACGTCCCGACTGCCGGAGTCCTTGAGGGAGCCCACTCGGTAACGATCAGGCCCGCTCAGGGCGAACTGAGTGAATTAATCTTTTCCGTGCCGCTTGGCGTCAGCATCTCCGATGTGACCGATGGGCCGACAAATCCTGCAGGAAAGCCACCATCGGTATCAACCTGGCGCTTTGATCCCGATAATCAGAAGCTGCGGGTCTCCCTAGCTCGACCGCAATCCCGGCCTTTTGCATTGCTCGTTCGTTCACAGTTGGCGACTGGGCCGTTGCCGCTCGATCAGAGCGTCGGCCTGCTGACTCTGGAGAATGCGACGGCGCAAATTGGCCTGGTGGGAATTGCAACGGACAACGAGGTGCAGCTCGATGATGTCCGGGTCGACGCATTGTCACCACTTAACCTCGAAGACTTTCCCACTGACCTGGTTGCGAGTCTTCGCCAACAGAATTCTCCGCTGACGGTTCGGCGCGCCTTCCGGTACTCCGATCTGAAAGGACGACTCTCTATTAAAGCGTCGGCGGTGGAACCCGATGTGCGAGTGGATACCCAAACCACACTTTCTCTCGGCGAAGACCGAAATGTCCTGGCGACTACGGCTGTCGTCGATATCACCCGCGCAGGGATTTTTCATCTGACCTTCATGCTGCCGGCCGGGTTTGAAGTCGAAACGATCAGCGGCGCTGCTTTGAGCCATTGGACCGAGCTCAAGAATGAGCAGGGGCGTATAATCACGCTGCACTTCAGCGGCAAAACCGAAGGTCAGCAACAATTTGTAATTACTTTGACCGGCTCTGGAATCAGGGCGACGAAAGGTTGGCCGGCGCCGCAGCTGGCGTTTCGCGGCGCCAGCAAACAACACGGCACGCTGCTGATCGTGCCGGAACAGGGGTTGCGCTTGCAGGTTGCCGCTTCTGCGGGGCTTACGCAATTGGATCCGCAGAAATCGGGCATCAAACAGAAAGGCGTGTTGGGATTCAGGGTTTTGCAGACTCCTTCGAGTTTGAACCTGGACGTCGAGCAAGTGGATCCCTGGACGCAGATAACGAGCCTTCAGCAGGCCACGTTTGCTGAAGCTCAGGTGAATATTGATGCCAACTTGCAATACCAAATAGAGAATACGGGTCTAAAAAACTTCAGAGTGTTCATTCCCACCAATGCTGAAAGCGTGCGGTTCCAGGGCGAACAAGTTGCCGATTTTCGACCAATGTCCGGTTCAGAAACCAATGGTCTGCAAGTGTGGGAAATTAAGTTGCATCGCCGCGTGATTGGTACTTATCTGCTGCAGGCACATTATCAAATCGCGCTTCCGTCCGGTGCTACCGGATTTGTGGTGCGCGGGCTGCAGGCGCTCGATGTCAACCTGCAACGAGGTTTCGTAACCATACATTCGGTAGGTCGCTTGCAAGTCCGCGCTGAGCCCTCTCCAGCGTCTCTGCAGCCTGCCGAATGGCAGAGTATTCCCCACGGCCTGCAACAAGGACTTCCTGAAGGTACCGCCAATTTTTCTTATCGCGTCGTGGAAGCCAGTTTTGACTTACCGCTGAAAATCGAGCGCCACGAGGCCACGAAGCTCCTCGAAGCGCGGGTGAATAACCTCGAGTTGAAGTCCGTGATCGCCGAGGACGGAATTATGCTGACGCAGGTGCGCGTCGAGCTGTCGCCGGGAGATAAACGGTTGCTCAGCCTGCTGCTGCCGCATTCAGCACAGTTTTGGTTTGCGTTTGTCGATCAAAACGGGGTCTGGCCGTGGCGCGACCAGGACCACATTCTGATCCCATTGGAACAGCAGACGCGCGGCAACAAAACGATCATGGTCGAGTTCTTTTACAGTTGTGAGGTCAGCCCACGCCGACACGCCCTCGACTTGGAGTTGTTGGCTCCTCAGCTCGATCTGCCACTCGAGAATGTCACCTGGCAGATTGCTCTGAATGATAAATGGCAAATCAAGCGATGGTCTGGCTCATTGCAGTTGCAGCAGCAAACCGTGATTCCCCCTGTCCAGGCCATCGATCTGCAAAACTACCTCCAAAATGAAGCGGCGCAGCAACAAGATAGGACGAAAAAGGCGGAGGAGTTTCTGGCACTTGGCAATTCGGCGTTGGCGCAAGGGGAACCACAAAAGGCGCGCCGTGCCTTTCAGGCGGCGTTCGGGCTTTCTGCGCATGACGCTGCGTTCAATGAAGACGCCCGCGTTCAGCTCCATAACATTAAGCTCCAACAGGCTCTGGTCGGATTGAACGTACGCCAGGCGGGTTCCGCTACAGAACCCGGGCGTCTCGAAGGCAAATTTCGTGACTGGCACAGTCGCAAGGAGCTCACTTATACCCAACAAGATGCTAAAGACCTCATTGACCGGAATTCGGCTGAAGATAACGCTGCGTTCATGCGCCTCGCCGAACGCTTGGTCCAGCAGCAGGAGGCTGTTGCAACCGCCCCAGCCGCGCTTCGCGCCAATATTCCGCAGCAAGGCCGCTTGCTCACCTTTAAGCGCGGGGTAGCAGTCGATCCCTGGGCCGATTTGCGGATTGAACTGAAGGCATCCGTGAACAAAACGGCCCCATGGGGTATGAAAGCCAGTCTCTTAACAGCCACACTTGTCATGTTGTTTCTTTTCGCACGGGCAGCACGTCAACTTCGAGAAGCATAAGCTGCTTCGGCCATGATGCACGACTCTAGCCCTCTGCATTCCCTGCAATGAACGGCAGCTGACCGGCTCTATTTCCACCATAGCTGCGCGTGCGCCGGTGCAACTTCAAGGATTAATCCAACATTTCTTGTTACTCTTGCCCCGCAAACGGTTTGAAGGAAGTGGAAAACGTTCACGTGAACGAGATTTCCGAAAAAATACAACAAATCAGTCAGGCAAAACGCCTGAAAAAGAAAGGTCGATTATGAAACATGGATATTACAGTGCGTCCTTGATGCTCTTTCGCGCCATATACGGCGCAGCGGCCCTGTTGCTCTTCGCAGCCGCGCCTGGACTGCGCGCAGAGGACAAAGCGCGAGTGCCAAGCTTGCCATCACCGCTGTGCGACAGCTTGCAAGTGCCCGACGGCAATGAAGTTGCCTTCCATGCCTATGCCATCGGTGTTCAGATTTATCGCTGGGATGGCACCTCCTGGGTGTTTGTCGCACCGGCGGCGGTGCTATTTGCCGATGCGGGTTATCACGGTCGGGTCGGCATCCACTCCGCCGGACCGACATGGGAAAGCAATAGCGGCAGCAAAGTTGTCGGAACGCGTTTGGCCGGCTGCACGCCCGATCCCGACTCAATTCCCTGGCTCAAGCTCTCGGGCGCATCTTCTGGTCCCGGCGTGCTCAATGGGGTGACCTTTGTGCAACGGATTAATACGGTCGGTGGCAAAGCCCCGGCTACGGCCGGGACGACTGTGGGGCAGGCAGCGCAGGTACCTTATACTGCCGAATACGTGTTCTACCGTGCTGCCGACTAAACTCCACTCCGCTTACCTGAATCATAACGGGCCGTCACTTCGACCGCCCGTTTTTTGATTTTTCAAACCGGCTGTAGCTCGCCATCATCTGGTCCATGTCTAACGGATCTTCACAGGACGCGCAGACTCTTACTCGGCGCAAATTCTTCAGAACCTCCAGCCTGACAATAGGCCTTCTGGGCGCAGCGGGGGTGGAGTCAGTCTCAATCAGCCTGGCGGATGAAAGTTGGCCGATCCCTTCGCACGACCTGGTCAGTAAGGGCGCTACGATTCTTTTCCAGGGCGACTCCATTACTGATGCCGGCCGAAGCCGTGAGCGCGCCAATGTCGCCAATGACCAGGTCGCGTTGGGGGCTGGTTACGCCTGGCTGGCCGGTGCGGAATTGTTGGTTGATCGCCCGCAGGCGGAGCTGAAAATCTATAATCGCGGGATCAGTGGCAACAAAGTATTTCAGCTGGCAGATCGCTGGCAAACCGATTGCCTCGACCTCAAACCGAACCTGCTGAGTATTTTAATCGGCGTCAACGACATTTGGCACACGCTAAACGGCAATTACAAAGGCACCGTCGAGATTTACGAGCATGATTACCGTGCGCTCGTGGACCGCACTAAGCAAGCCTTGCCCAAGGTGAAACTGGTTATTTGTGAACCGTTCGTGTTGCGCTGCGGCGCAGTAAACGATCGATGGTTTCCAGAATTTGATTCTTATCGCGCTGCTGCTCGCCGGGTGGCTCAAGCTAATCATGCGGTATTCGTTCCCTTCCAGGCGATGTTCGATGAGGCCGTTAAGTATGCGCCACCACAACATTGGGCCGCCGACGGCGTGCATCCGACCTCAGCGGGCGCTTCGTTAATGGCACATTCGTGGCTCCGCGCGGTTGCGGCCAATCGATAGCCGCGACTATCGCCGAGTTTGGTGCCAAAGCCGATTGCCTTCCAGATCCAACCACTCAGTCGAATCGCCTCTTTTCTTCGACCGGGCGAGGTTCTCTAAATAAAAAAGCGTCGGCTCGGCAATGTGCTGGTTGTTCAAGAAGGGTTCGGTGTAGCGAATCGCGCCAAACTTCGCCTGATCGATATGATGTTGTTGGCCAACGTGATTGTTCCAATCCACACCCTCAGTCAAAAAGCCGTTGGTTCCATAATGGTGCTTGGCTGTTGCTCGTAGAATGACCAAGCCTGCGAGTTCGTATTCGTGGCTTTTGGTTGGGTCAGTCTTCCTGGTTTCCAGTGCCGCCTCGAAATACGCCAATGCTGCCTCGGCATTTTCCCAGAGGTAAGCTGTGTCCCACGATTTCTCCATGTAAAGCAAGCCCCGGGTTGCAACTCCGTTGCGATCCTCACATATCTTAAACTGGTCCAATTTCGTGAGACAATGTTCGAATGCAAATCCCTTCAGGTTTTTATCGTGCAACACTCGAGAGCTCAGCAGCAGAGTGCGAAAGGCGACGGAACAAGCGACGTTTTCGAGCGGATCGTAGGTATCATGGTTAATGCTGCCGAAAATTCCGCCGGCCCGCACGAAAACGTCGATTTTCTCCTTCAGAGCCTGCCGGTAATCGGCGAGATGTCGCTGGGTTAGAGCTGCCTGGAGTTGCAGGATAAACAAGCTGTCGGCGGAAGTTTGCCAGAACGAATCCTGTCCGCCATCGGGCGATTGGCGATGGATTTTTCCGGCGGCATCCGTGCGCCGGGGAAACCAGCCGTTGGGGACCTGCTCGATGTTCTTCTGGATCCAATCAGCACAGCGGACAGAAATTGCTGACATGCGCTGCGCACGTTGATCTCCTTGCAACGCATCGGCAAAAAGTAATAATTGAAACGCTACCTTGGCCATCGAACCCGGGCAGAACCAATCGGAGTTATGTTTATAATTCAGGCAGAATCGATCAGTAGTGGTTTCGCGATATCCCTTAATAAACCCCGTCTGTTCGTCGATGAAACCTCCTTGCAGCACATGCTCCAGAATCGCGACCGCATTCGACTGCCATTCCGGTTTGTGCAGGAATCCTCCTAACCGGTAAATTTCCCAGGCCCCGCCGACCGCATTGGCGGCCCAACCGGGTCCTTCCAAGTTCCCGAAATCATGCCATCCCATGATGTTTCCGTCGGGATCCACGAAACTCGAGATGGAGACCAGGTGTTGTTGGTCGTCAGGTTTGAGTGTTCTGTTTAATGTGAACCCGACCGAATACTGAACCGAATCGATCAAGGTGTAATGCGGGTCGGCAGGCAAATAGAACGAGTTCGTCTGTGTTTCAGCGGCAGTGCAAAGACTCAGACTAATCAGCGTAATACCTAAACAAGTGGGAATAGATATGCAGCCGAGTGGGCAATACTGCATGCCCACGTATTGTGATCGACAGCGGTCTAAAAGCAATACCGGGCAAGGCAAAAAGGATGGAGGCTCGATGTTTTTCAGCGCGCATTAGGACCATGAACCTGCCGACATTGATTCGTCCTCATAGTAGGACGAAGACAACGCAGACGGATTCATAGGGAGAGGAGGCTGCACTTTCTGTCAAACTCGGCTTCCGCCGCTGGTTCGAGCTCGCCGGCTCGAAATCATAGCAAGGCCCTACAGAGCCAGCGGGTTCTGCGTTTGCCGATTGGACTGTTCGCGGGCTAGGAAGTTACGCCATGCGTCCATCCCCTGGCCAGTTTTAGCAGAAACCTCAAAGACCTGTGCCTTTGGATTGACCCTGCGGATATTCGCCAGGACCGCTTCCCGGTTGAAGGCGCAAGCTTGAGCGAGATCGATTTTGCTGATAATCACCACGTTGGCGGCTTGAAACATCGGCGGGTATTTCAACGGCTTGTCCTCTCCTTCAGTCACCGACAAGAGCACCACACGCAGGTCTTCGCCCAAATCATAGGAAGCAGGACAGACCAGGTTGCCGACGTTTTCGATAATCAACAGGTTCAATCCGGTCAATTCGAGTCGTTGCACCGCCCGGCTGACCATCTCTGCCTCGAGGTGACACATGGTTCCGGTTGTGATCTGCACGACCGGCGCTCCGCTTTGCCGCAAGCTCACAGCGTCGTTGTCCGTCGCCAGATCCCCGACAATAATCCCAGCCTTCAACTCCTTGGGGAGCAAGCCGACGGTTTCGCGCAAAAACGTCGTCTTTCCGGAACCCGGGCTCGATAGGACATTGAGCGTCATCAGCCCGCGAGCGCGAAAGAAGCCCCGGTTGCGCTCGGCGAGCCGGTCATTCTTGCCCAGAATGGCCTGTTGCAGCTCCAAAGTGCGACGGGCCTCAAAGTCACCCTCATGAGAGTCTGCATGAGAATGAACATGACTATGCTTATGCGTGTGCCCATGAGTATGGTCGTGATGCTCATGACCGTGTTCGTGCTCATGTTCATGTTGGTGTGTGTGAGGATGATCATGATCATGATCGTGATGGTCTTCATGATCGTGGTGGTGAGCACTTATTCCGACCCCACTCTCGCCGGGTAATCCGCAGCCGCAATCTTTACACATTATTCGACCTCCATTGAAGCGAGTTCCATCTCGCGCCCGGCGCGTAGCTCGCCGCTGGGCACGTGGCATTCCGGACATTCAGCAAACATATCGTCGGACCGAAACTCCATCGCGCACTGAGCACACCAGAAACGAGCCGGCACGGGATCGATGATCAGGTGTGCGCCTTCAGCGAGGGTGCCGGGGGTAAGTGCGTCGAAAGCAAAGCGAAGCGCGTCTGGCACCACCCCACTGAGCGCCCCAATGCGCAGGCGCAGCGAATGGACTCGGCTGGCCCCGGACTGTCGGGCGCGATCCAACGCCATTGTGAGTGCGCTTTCCATAATCGATAACTCGTGCATGGTTCAGCACCAGCTTCCGGTCCCTTGTGAAGGTGATCCGACTTCTGCCAAGTTAGGGCAGGAATTGAGGCCTGACAAATATGTTTTGTGGATGACCATCACGGCTGCCTTTTAACCGGAGTTTGGGAAGTGAGTCCGTTGATACGTAGACGGCTCAAACTTACCACTCGATAATGACTGTCGGGCAGACGGGAAACCGGCCGCATTCAGCGCCGTAGATGGTGAGACCACCCTGGACCAATGCGTCGGTCGGAACCTCACACCGCAAGTGGAGCGAGTCATCGACGGCCTTTTTCGCGATCTCTTTAAGCAACGCACCCTCGGCAATCGCGTATGCGGGATACCCATAGCCACCTACGCCACCCCGTAGATAGCTCAGGACACCGCGCGAATCGTGCGGATGATTGTGCACCACACTTTCATACAGACGCACGCCATTGAGCAGCATTCGTAACGTCGTCGGGAAAACATCCGAATCGGTTTGCGGTGCATCTATGCGATGTGAAGAAGCCTCGCAGATCACTCGTACACGGCGCGCTTTTCCAATCGCAACACCCTTCAACGGCAAAACCCATTCGAAAAAGCCGTGCCCGAACCCATAGCAGGCGTCCTCCATCCGTTCTTTCTCCCGGTCCCCGGCACCGCCACTCCACTCCGCGGCCGCCCAGTCGCCCGGCTTGCCCCGCAAGATCAGCGCGCGTGGAGTTTCTTCGCGGTCAGCTGGATAACCTGGCGAACTGAAATAGTGCACAAAATTTTCCGCGATGATGGCGCCGGCGGACGTGACGGCGCACAATCGCAATGTGCAGAGCATAATCGTGTCCGGCATTTTCAGTTCGATGGTGTGGGCATGTGCGACGCGGCGATGGGGAAAGGCGATCGCCACGCGGCCGCGGGCCAAGTCTTGATAAAGCCGGCAGCGGGTGTCGATACCTCCCATGCGCCAATCCAACGACACATTCTCGTATTTGCGGGTGGAAAAATGGGAAGAAGCCACTTCCAATCGCACCTGTTCTCGGGGAGGGAGACGCCGTCCCGGAGGCGAATCGATAGGCAGCGCATTGCTTTCATTGAGGATGCGCGGATCGTAACCGAACTCCTTGGGCGTGCGGTCGTAATTGAGAAACCCATTGTATTCCCACTCGACGTCGTGCAGTTCGGTATAAATATAGGCCGAGATCTGCTGGTATCGTCTCAATTCGTTCGTCAGGAATTTGAAGCTCCAACTGATGTCGCGATCGCCGTCCAAAGCCCCAATCCCGCCATACTCACTATTAATTAGCGGCTGGCCCTTGTGCAGAAAACCGGCAACGTAGTTGTAACTGGATCCGATAAAAGTCGAACGGACGACTTTCGCGATGTGAGCCTTGGCCTTTTCGTAGTCATTGATGTAGAAATGCCAGGAATTAATATCGGTATCACAATGAAGGTAGTATTCGAGGTGTTCCCAGTGACAGACACTCATATCCTCGACCAGCCTCGTCGGATCCAATTGTTTTGCCAGTTCCCACATCTCCTGCACCCATTTTTGGGGCGGGCTCATTCCGGGACGGGCTCCTTTGGCAGGCCGTTTCGAGATGGGAGCCGGTGGACCGGAGCCCGCCGAGGAAATACCCGCCGCAGTTGCTCCGGGTTCCGGCGCATGCAATTGGTCGGCAAAGCTGCTCTGTCCGCCGAATCCCCAAGTCTCATTGAACAAGCACCAGGCGAAAATCGATGGGTGATTATAATCACGTTCAATCGTCTCCCGCATCATCGTTTCGAATCGCTGGCGTCCTAGTGGCGTATCACCTCCTTCGCCGAAGTTGGGAAAATCTGCCATCAGCAACATGCCCAATTTGTCGGCCCAATAGAGCAATAACGGATCGTCGACTTTGATGTGCACCCGCAGGAAGTTGAAGCCGAATCGCTTGGCGCAGACTATATCGTCCTTCAGCGTCTCGACCGAGGAGGCCGTGTACACTCCTTCCGGAAAATAGGACTGGTACAAAGCCCCACGCAGGTAACGAGCCACGCCATTGACTCGCAATCCGGCCGGCACCCCCGAATCCCGAGCCAATTCAAAATCGATTTTCCGCATGCCGAAATAACTGCGAACTGTGTCGAGCACCCGTTTGCCTGAGCGCAGACGCAAGACGACATCATAGAGGTTCGGTGAGTTCGGGTCCCACAGAGCAGGTGAGGGGAGTTTGAAAGCCAACTCTGCGGCTCCGTTCTGCACGCCAACGCTGCCGGTTTGTGACGAAGTTTGGGGTGGCAAAACCTCAACCTCCACACTGCAATCCGCAGTGGCATTAGCGCAGTCGATTTTAAATTGTGCTGTTCCGGCATCGATGTCGCCGATAATGCGGAAGCATTTGATATGGATCTGATTCCTTGGCTCGAGGTAGACTGTTTGCCAGATGCCGCTCGTAGTCGTATACCAACGCCATTGTTTGCCCACCGGTTGTTGAGCGTTGTCCATCGGATCTTCCACCCGAAGGACTATCCAGATGCTACGCCCATCGGATGACTTTCCCAGAGTATCGGTCAGGTCAAACTCAAAGGGGGTATAGCCGCCTTCATGGTGTCCGAGATGAATGCCATTGCACCAACAATCGGTAAAGAAGTCTGCCGCCCCAATGTGCAGAATGGTTCGCTTCCCGCGCCAATGCTCGTTGTCAGGGATTTCAGCACCACGCCGATACCAACCCACTTCATGCCGGGGCGCCGAACGGTGGTTGGATTTGGTGACTTCTAACGGCTGCCGAAACACCCGAGTCGAGTAATAATTGTCGTTCCCCGCCGCGTCTCCCTCCCCCCACGCGGCCAATGATTCCCAACAAAAGGGAACAATGATTTGCTCTCGCCACTCCAGCGAGTCAGCTAAAAACCATTGTTCTTCGATGCCTCGCCGTTCGCCGTCAAACCGAAATTGCCAAGGACCATTCAGGTTGATCCAGTCAAGGCCTTCAACGGTGCCGCGCTGGCGGTCGGGTCGCGGGTACTCGGGTCGCGGATAGAAAAAGCGGCTGGGCATGGCTCCTCTAACTAAGTGGATCCGTTGCTCTCAACCAATTCTAGCTCGCCTCTGTGTTTACCCTGGTCGTTCAAGTCCTCCGAAAAGACCGGACGCCACCGCTGAATTTCCTTTGCCAATGGTGCGTAGAGTTTTCGGTTGCCTCGTTCGTCTGGGTAATCCCACAAACCATTATGACAATGACGATCATCTACCCAACCAGGGTGGTTGAGTATCGGGTAGAGGCAGATCCCATGCACCGGCACGCCATTCAGGATCGCCGCTTCGGTTTCCCCGCATATATAGCGCAGCCAATCTGGCCGCGCCCGATTTTCCGCGCCTGTCTCGGCGATGAACATCGGCCGGTGATACCGTTCATGGACCTCGGCCAACATTTGGCGAAACGGACGATAGCGCGGATGCCGCCGGTGCAACGGCCTGAACTTTCGAATTCGTCGAAAATTCTTCAGGTTATAGAACCACTGGTTATGCGGGTAAAAATTGACCCCCACAATGTCAAGATAGCGTTCCTGTCCTCCTAACTCCGGCCACAATCGTCCGCTCAGCATATCCCAGGCTTGAAATTGTGAAAGCCGGTAAGCCTCAGCGGCGGGCGCTTCCTCCGGGTGTTGTTGGCTGGCGATCACATGGATGATGGGATCCACATGCATGAACCGCGCGCGTGGCAGGACCGTCCAGATGGCATCCATCGCCGCAAGCGCAGCACGGACCAGTTGAACTTTCAGTTCAAAACCACGTCCCGTGACAAAAGGATACATTGACCCCTCATCTCCCGACGCCCACGAAAAGAAGGAGATTTCGTTAATCGGAACAAAAAAGTAGGGACCGGGCATCTGGCGGGCCAGCCAATGGGCAAAGGCGGCACCATACTGGGCAAGGCTCTGGATGAACTCGGGCTTGAAAAGATCCAGATGGTCGGGCCATCCGAAATGACACAAGTCCCACACCACCTCGGTGCCTGTCTCGCGGGCCGCCCGCACAATCGGCTGAACGCTCGAGAAGTCGTAATGCCCAGGTCTGGACTCGACCAGATGCCAGCGCACACCCTCGCGCGCGATACCAAGACCCTGGCGATTCAACCTGAGATAATCCTGCTGAGCGAAGCGGTCATGAGCTGTGGCGTCAATTAAGTCAATGCGTTCGCCTGACCGGCGCCGGAAGGTCGAGCACTCAAAACCGCCCCCGAAGAAGCTCTGAAAAAGCGGGTCGCGCGGGATGGTTTCCGATGACTGCCGTGTGAGTGCAGATTTCATGGTCCATTTGCCGCTGAGTGCTTAAGACTCGGTGAGGATCGTGCGTCGGCGGGAAGAGAGACTTCTGGAGCGTTTCGGTTTTACCGGGATAGGAAAGGTGACGGTTGTAAGCGGCGGATCGCAACTAAGGTTGGCTGCTTCGGTTCGGCTGAGATTGAGAATTCGAGAGTAGACCGTCAACGCCTGCGCCACGACCTGGTCCATGTTATAATATTTATAGGTTGCCAACCGACCGACGAAATGCACGCCGGCCTCCGCCGCCAGGGTGAGATATTGTTTGTAAATCTCGCCATTTTCTTGCCGTGGAATCGGGTAATACGGGTCCCCTTCGGCTTTGGGAAATTCATAAACAATGCTGGTTTTGGGATGCTCCTGGCCAGTCAGGTGCTTGAATTCAGTGACCCGTGTAAATTCATAGTCATTTGGGTAATTCACCACGGCCACCGGTTGGTATTGCGGCTGGTTCAATGTCTCGTGCCGGAATTCCAGGCAGCGATAAGGCAGCTTGCCAAACTGGTAATCAAAAAATTCATCGATCGGGCCAGTATATATCATCTCGCGATACGGAATGATCTCTTTGATTTCACGATAATCTGTATTCAGCAGAATCCGAATATTAGGATGGTCCAACATGTTGGCGAACATCCGCGTGAAGCCGTGCTTGGGCATTGACTGATAGGAGTCGGTAAAGTATCGGTCGTCACGGTTCGTTCGGGTCGGCACCCGCGCGGTCACCTGAGCATCCAGGTCCGACGGATCCAATCCCCATTGTTTCCGTGTGTAGCCTCGGAAAAATTTCTCATACAGCTCGCGTCCCACCTTGCTCACTACCACGTCTTCAGAAGTAGCGATCTGTTGCTTGGGTTCCGCGCGGCTCAACAAAAACTGCTCCATCTCAAATGCGCTGAGGTTGAGACCATACAACCGGTTGATCGTGTCGAGATTAATTGGGATTGGCACCAGCTGACCGTCCACACTGGCCAGTACTTTGTGCTGATAGTGCCGCCATTCGGTAAAACGCGAGAGATACTGGAAAACCTCTTTCGAATTGGTATGGAAGATATGCGGTCCATATTTGTGCACGAGAATACCGGCATCATCGTAATGGTCGTAGGCGTTGCCGCCGATATGCGCTCGTCGGTCGACCAGCAGCACATGTTTGCCCGATCCGCGCGCTAATCGCTCCGCCAACACGCTGCCGGCGAATCCCGCTCCCACAATTAAATAATCAAACGTGTCCACTATTCTGCCTCCTCGTCCACAAGACTGTCCTTTGCGTTAGGTTCTTGCGACCGCTGGCTGGAGTGCCTCGGTCACATGCCCCTCTAAACGCTCCACAATCGAATCCCAGGAATTTTCCCGAGCCATTTTAAGGCCAAGATTAATCGCGCTACAATCCGGGTCCAACACAGCGCGTTGGCACATCGAAAGGAACTCGCCGCGATCTCGGGCGATCTGCACAACTTGTCCAAAATTGTGAACAACATCGGCCACTGCCGTGCTGACAATCGGTCGGCCGGTCGCCATATACTCCAGCGCCTTGGTCGGATTGATGTACTCCGTCGCTTCATTCAGTGCAAAGGGCATCAGACAAACATCAAATCCTTTGCAGAATGCCGGCAAATCCGCGTAGGGCCGCTGTCCCAGCCAGTGCACGTTGGCACGGCGTGGCAACACTCGCTCGTCCACTTTGAGCACCGGCCCGATCATCACCACCGACTGTTCAGGATTGGCTTCCGCCAGTGCGTCAATTAATTGGTAATCCAGGCGCTCGTCGATCACCCCAAAATAGCCAAGCACAGGCTTCGGCAACTGAGCCAACTCCTGCGGCAATTGAGTCGCTTCCTGGTGGGCCCTTCCAAAGTGTGTCGCATCGACGCCGCACCCATAGAAATGACAATTGGGGTGCAACCGGCTTTTGGCTTGGAACAATTTGCGGCCGCCCGTGAAGACGACATCGGCCTGCGCCAGTAGCTGCTGTTCGCGCTGGCGGATTTCTGGGGGAGCCCCCTGGAATTTCGATAGCTCGTCCATACAATCGTAAACCGTCAGCCGTTCTCCCAGGCGTCCGATAAAAATTGGAGCAGTCATCGGATCGTAAAACCACTGCACGGGGCGTTCGAATTGGCCCGCGACAGGTCCCTTGATGAATTCGAGCACAAGGCGCCGACGTTCCGCATCCACATAGGCAGCGTCTTGCCATCGCCACGCCGGAAATTGCAGACTCAAAACCGTCAGATTCGGAAAATCCTCGAGCGTCCGGAAACGGGCCAGCGGTGATGCCAATTGAGGATCCGGCGCCAGTGTCTCAATAAACAGCACACGATGGCGCCGGCTTAATCGGGAAACAAATTGCTGCGGCCGCTGCCATACCCAATCCCAGCGCAGATGTGAGTGAACGACGATGGGGTAATTCTCATTTGCTTTGTCACCGGACGAGCGGATACGCAGATTCTTCATCCGCTGTGACTGAGATCGCACTTTGAAATTTTTTTCAGGTTGAACAGCAGATTTTTCATCGTTGTATTTTCGGGGAGCGAGAGCAGCTTCAGTAATAATTGGCGCGTAGGACATACAGGCAAGAGTTGTTTGTTCCCATCTTCATGTGCTGTTCGAGCATCGTCTCCCGCGTTCGACCCCGAGGACTAACACTCTCCGTTTAAGGGACTTCAGGAGAAGAGTCCTCTCAATGGGGTAAACCCCGAAAAAAAGGTTGAATTGGGGCGAATTCCAGCGACAGATTGAGATTGATCGCAACCGAACTATGAATCTGGATGACTCACAACGGAAACAGGTAGCTGAGTGGATCAAGCAAGGGCTGAAGCTTGCCGAGATTCAAAACCGGCTCGTCGCTGAACTCGGGGTCAAAATGACCTACATGGAAGTCAGATTGTTGGTCGACGACCTCAAATTGGTTCCCAAAGACGCCGAAACGCCCAAGCCGACTCCGAGCGTGCTCTCCGGCGGCGGTCCTGCAAACCCTGGTTCTCGAGCTACGGCTTCCGATCCAAAGGCCAGTCCCGCCTCATCCCAGGTCCCCGGCGGCGGCGCCGGACCAGGAGGAGTATCTGTTTCTGTCGACCAACTCGCCCGGCCCGGTGCCCTGGTCAGCGGGAAAGTGACTTTCAGTGATGGTAACCGCGCCGATTGGTACCTCGACCAGACTGGACGGCTTGGGCTCGTGCCTCAACAAACCGGCTATCGGCCCCCTCCAGGCGATGTGCAGCAGTTCCAGACGGCCCTGGAAGCCGAGCTGGCCAAAATGGGGCTTTAATAGATCGTGCCCAAACCTTCACGGGCGAAGGCAAAATTCTCGAGGCTAATCAATAGGCTTTCGGCTACGGTTCGGAGGCCCTATTGACTTTTGAGCCTGAAGAATGCACTGCCCGTTGCCATGGGCAAAACTGCCGCCTGAGCATTCGTCGTTAGCACCGGAGTCCAGGTCGCCGCGGGTAAGACATCCGAACGCTCCAGCGTGTAAGGCGCCGTTCCTCCGGACCAACTCAACAGCAGGTTTGTTCCCGCGCAACTGGACTTCAGGTTGAGCGCCTGGCCGACTGTGATCACGGTGGCATCATAGACAACCGCGTGAACGCTATCGTCGGCGCTTAACATTAATGTGTAAGTCCCGGGCGTGCTGAATGTCGCGGTCGTATTCGTCACCGCCGGGTTGGCCAGGTTCACGGTTCCAGGCCCCGAATAGAGTTTCCACTGGATCACCGGCTGCGCTCCCGTATAACCGACGTACCCGCCGAGCTGGAGGGGACTGCCGGGGGCAACAGAACGATCCGGTCCCGCATTAGCGGTGGGGGCGCCTGGGGAACGAGGCCCTTCATTCGGTCCAGTCGATTGGATCACTTCGAAATTTGTAATGCTGATGCTCGACATATGATCGAATGCGCCAACCGGCCAGCGGTCATCCGGCGTGATTGAAATCGAAAAGAAATTGCCATTGTCGGCGACCAGGGCGCCGTATTTTTTGAGCCCAAGCAAGACAGCCTTTTCTTCCTTCGTCCATGTCGACGGGATAACAAAGCCGGCTTTGAGTCGGAGGCGCTGGCCCATAGCAGGCACATTGGTTGATGTCGCCGGGGTGCTCGAGGCGTAATGGTTGGCGGGATACAGGTACTGACGCCGGGTCCGATAAACCACCAGGCGGCAGGCGTGTTCGACCATGCCGCGCTCGCACTCGTCATAGCGCACGAGCGCCGGGAACATCGGCAAACCTGCCGCGTCACCTGAGGTCCAGCCGGCAGGGCGTAACGCGTTGCTCTTCAGATCAAACTTGGCCCCGTTGGAGGCTTGCCAGTTCGTCCCGACCAACAAGGCTTGCCATGTCTCCCAGATAAACCCGTTGCCGGGTTGAACAACGATAGAATGACGATCACCGCCCATGCTATTGACGTCCTGTTGCCATTGCTGCAGCGTCAGGTTGCCGGTCCCTGTCGGCCAGGTCTCAATCGGCATATTACTCGGGATTGGATAAGGACTGGGATCCGACTCATCGGGGTAGTCGATAAACGTGATCGGCACTGGCGGCTGCGAGTCCGGCACAAGAGCAAAGTTCATTTCCTGGAACAAACGCAACGTGCGGCGGCTGGAAGCCAGGTCGGCCATGATTTGAGAAATCATCGCATCAGAATTGACCAGACGCGGCCGCCGCGAGACGTCCTCATTCCAGGCATTGGTGACCGGCAAGATTTGCATCGCGGCAAGAGTCGCATCGACTTGAGCCGTATTGAACAGTATCGAGTTGGTCACGACTGGGGCCGGGCCAAGGATCCGTCCCTCCTGGTTAATGCGCTCGGCAAGAGACGAAAATGAAACAAGACACAGAAAAAGGGGGAGTTCTAACCTTTCCATACGCTGTACCACAAAAAATCGATGCTGAGGAAGCAGGAACCAAGCCAAGGGATTCTGACCAGGTGCCTTTCCTCAACCCCGGTTTAAACACCCACACCGCTCGGTGCTCCTTCCGAACTCCGCATTTCTTCATCCCGGCCATCCCTGCCGGTAGGGCCGTTTCACCCATTCATTTAGCGCCGTGAGGTTTGTCACGCGCATGTTAGGCCCATCCCATTCGACCTTTTTGCCGATGCCTGCGTGTTGCGCCAGGTTGCCCAGGAGTGTGAATTCGGTAAGCCGGGCGCCATATTCGAAGCCGGCAGCCGTCTCTTTTTTGCCGGAGCGGCAAGCGTCCAGAAAGTCTTGCATGATATTCTTTGGCCGGGGCAGGGAACGCGCCGGCTGGGTGATGGAAGACATTTTCTCGCGGGGTACCAGGTGCATTTTTTGGCCGTAAGTTTGGCTATGAAGTACCCCTTTTTCACCGATATACAGGCTGCCGCTGTCAGTGGAATCGAGTTCGTCATCGGGATATTGCTTGCGCAGTTCTAGCAATAGGGGCGGCAGGTTGCGCGCTTCTCCTTTGGCCGCGTGCAAACTCCCGCTGACCGCGCTTTCCGGGGCATCTTTGCGCAGCCCTTCGTACCAATACACCTTCACCGGCGGCATCTCTCCACGCGCAGGAAAATCAAAACGAATACGAGCGCCGGTCGGATAGCGCTCATCGCTGCCATCACGAACCTCTTCCATTTCGACGCTGGTGGGATGTTCCAGTTTCAGCGCCCAGAATACTCCGTCGAGCACGTGGCACCCCATATTCCCGAGTGACCCGTTCCCGAAATCGTACCAGCCATGCCATTCATGTGGATGTAAATCGGTGTGATAATCACGATAAGGTGCCGGCCCGATCCATTCGTCCCAGTGCAGTCCAGCCGGCACCGGCTCATGTGGCGGGCGCGGCCCTGCACCCCCATTGGCTCGATCCGTCCAACTGTGCGTCTCCGTGATGTGCCCCACCACTCCACCCCAGACAAATTCGCAGAGTCGTCGGTACCCATCTTCGCAGTGCCCTTGATTGCCCATTTGTGTTGGTGCTTTCGACTCGCTCGCCATTTTGAGCAAGGTCCGCGCCTCGGCGATGTCATGACACAACGGTTTCTCGCAATAAATCCCTTTACCGGCTTGCATCGCCCGGATCGAAGCCGGTGCGTGATGGTGATTGGGAGCTGCTACGAACACCGCGTCGATTTGCGACGCGATCTTGTCAAACATCACGCGGTAGTCGGCGAAGACCTGCAATTTCCCCGCATCGACTTCCTTTTTCGCCAGCCACTTTTTCACCTCAGCCTGGCGCTTTTCGTCGGGATCGACAATCGCCACCAGGTTGTCTTTGCTCTCATTGACAATCCAATCGATATGGGCAGACAAACCCCGTCCGCCACATCCGATGACGGCACAATTCAATTTGTTATTTGGGCTTTCGGCCGCCAAGAAGCCCGGCGCGGGTAGCAGCCGTGCTGCGGTAAGA
Source organism: Candidatus Limnocylindrales bacterium (assembly GCA_035495315.1). GTDB lineage: Bacteria > Verrucomicrobiota > Verrucomicrobiia > Limisphaerales > UBA8199 > DATJGF01. The sequence goes on along the minus strand of DATJGF010000061.1, from coordinate 11,042 downwards.
GTGCTGGTGGCCAGTGCGGTGCGTTTGAGAAATAAACGGCGAGTTAACATAATTCAAATCGCGTCATTGACAGCCTTATTTAGAGCTACCAGGAAGGTGAGTGCAAGTGGCAATCCATTCGGTCGGGCGGTGGGTCCAGGGCCGCTGCAATTGGCCACATGCCTCGGACCGCGATCTATCGCTTCACGTCGCCGATTTGGGTACCCCGCAGATTGCCAGCCACAGCCAGCCGGCGAGAAAGCTTATACCGCCGAAAGGCGTTATCGCACCGAGCCAGCGCAGGTTGGTCACCGCCAGGACATAGAGCGAGCCGGAAAACAGCAGAATCCCGATGAGGAAACAGAACCATGGCCCGGTTTGCAAACGCGGACGCATCGCAAGCACAAACATCATTACCATGTGGACGACGTGGTAAAACACCGCCTTTTCCCAAATCGCAGCGGCGCCGTTGCGGGTAAGAAGCTCCTTCAGACCATGAGCACCGAAGGCGCCCAGCGCGACTGCGAGAAATCCGAGCATCGCGGCGATCCTTAACGCGAGAGTGTTACTCATCAACAAGCCCAGTTTGGCACTAATCAGCTCTGCCCGCAATTAGACGGTTCCGCTCAGGGTGTCCCGTACTGCAGCACACGGTAAAATCGCTGAGGGCTATTCAACGGTGCGCTGCCCGTGTCGGGTGGTCCTGCATCGGCCCACGCAATGGAGTCATTTGTTGCCGTTATCTCTCCCGTCGGGGAGGCCGACCAGGTTTCGAGGTCCGGCGAGTATTCCACCTGGTAGGTCCGCCCAGTCATCGCATTCCAACTGAGCGTACAACTGTTTTGTGCGATCAGCGCCTGCAAGCCGAGGGGCACCGATAACACAGAAGTAAAGCCAGCGCGCTGCAAACCTTTTTGGACTTCGGGGTTTTTCATGAACAATTTCCAAACCTTCTGCGTCCGATAGTTTTCAATCATGATGACGATTGGCCCCTGATCAATGCCAAGTTCATCGGTGTCCCACCAGGATATGTCGAGGTTAAACGAATCGCGGAATCCGTAAGCCGTCCAGATGTTGCGCACATAATTCGTGTAAAGATACCGCAAGGTCGGAACTGAATATTCCGGTGTAAACGCGATTGAACCTCCGGCGGCCGTCGGTGCCAGCGTACCATCATCAAAACCATTCGGTGCTCCGCGGGCGGCATAACCCTGATAGGTGACGCCGCCAAAGATTCCATTCGGACCATCACACGCGGTCAAACCCCAAACCAAACTCGAGTAGCCGACGTGCCCTTGCGGATTGTTGGTGCAGTATCCGAAGTTCGCCAGCGAAGCGCGGCGCGAGTTTTCGAAATAGGTGCTGTTGTGCGCATTCATGTAACCGTCGGCGACATGTTGAAAATCGATCCAGCAATGGGAATATTGGTGGACGAATAAGGAGGGAAAGGGGACGTGAGCTTGCCCATAATTGGTGGTCCAGGTATAGCCGCGGTTCCAGCCGCTCCAGGCAGTCGCGGGCAGAGAATTGCTCGCGGCTCCCAGCCCGAGACAATAAATAATCATCGCTTCGTTGTACCCAGTCCAATTGCCACTAAGGAAATTACCCGTGCTCGGATTCCAGCCCATCGATACCAGGTCCGTTCCCCGTGTCATCCAACGCCAATCGACGCGATTGAAGATCGCATCGGCCATTGAGCGGATAGCTATTTCGTCGCTATTCGTGCCGTTGAAGTATTGCTTCGCGTAGAGGACCCCGCCCAACAACAGCGCCGTGTCAATTGACGACAATTCGGTGTTGAATGGCGTATAGCGCAAGCCGGTGTTCATATCCAGGAAATGGTAGAACCAACCCTTATACCCAATGACGTTGAAAGTGCTGATGCCTTGAGGCAGGTTGAGAAAGCTGTTTAGCGTCGCCAGCACCCGCGTCACTCCTTGGGTGCGCGCAATCCAACCATGATCGATGCCTATTCCAATCGTCGTCAAACCAAAGCCGACCGCGGCAATGCTGCATGGCGATCCTTTTGCACTCCGATCCGGCACCATCCCGTTTGTCGGATTTGCCGCGTACCAAAAATAATCGAAACACGTTTGTTGCACGTAATCCAGGAATTCATCGTCATTGGCGAACGAGTGCGGGGTCGCGGCGTTCGTCACCGAGGGTTGGCTTTCCACTGAGCCGCCGGTCACGGCAGTGACGTAATAAAAATTGGTCTGTCCGTTGGTCACATTCAAATCGCAATACCCAGGAGCGATCGCGGCAGTCGCACTCAAAAGCGAGAATGGGCCGCTGTTGGTGAGGGACCGGTACACGCGATAAGTTCCGACGTTCGGCTCAGGGTTTCGTTCCCAATGCAAGACGACGCTGCCATCCCCCGCTTGAATGACCAGCCCGCTTGGGGCTTGGATGCCCAGCGCGGTTTGAAAGGCCAACAGTGAGGAGACGGCTAAGAACTGCAACAACGATTTCATGTCCAATTCAGGCGACGAGGATAGACTAGCCGTGAAATCGCGCTGTTCAAACCAAAATGGGTGCCAGCGGGTGTATGTAACGTAACGCAGAGTTTCACTCTGCTGCACCGCCGAGTTGCACTCGGCTACCCCATTGTAAGCCACTTCCGGTGCTTTTGCAGATTGGAAATCTGCGATACGGCAGAGTAAAACTTGCGCTACGGGCGGGCGAATTCGCTTCAACCCATTCACAATCGCTGAACGAACCAGTAGCTCCCCAGCAAGGCTATGGCAGTCGAAGAGACCGGGACGATCCGTCGAACGAAAGCCGGACGTGTTTGCGCTTTCCAGATGAGCGGCAGCAAAATCGCCGCGATCAACAACTGACCTAGCTCCACTCCGCCATTAAAGCAGATCAACGGCAGCCCTATGCTCCGCCCACCCGCCCCAATTCCAAGCTCCCGCAACACAGAAGCAAAGCCACATCCATGAATCAGGCCAAAAACAAACGTCAGTAACCAGCGTCCTTTGGGTTCACCACCGCGCGTCAGATTTTCCACGCCCACATACACAATCGATGCGGCGATGAGTGGTTCAACAAGACGCGCCGGCGCCGGCACCGCGCCGAGCGTCGCCAGGGCCAGGGTTATGGAATGAGCTATGGTGAAGCAGGTAATTATCTGCAATGCCGACCTGAACCGACGAGTCACGAGAAGTAATCCAAACAGGAACAATAGGTGGTCGTACCCAGTCAGAATGTGCTGGATGCCCAACGGCAGGAAGCTAATCGCCGAATTTGCAGGCGGCTCACATGCGAGGGCGGCGGGAATCGCGATTTCCACTAAATGGTCCTGCGTGCTGAGCAACCGTTCCGCAACCATCTTCCCGTCGGCAAGTTGCACTGCCAGGTATTGTCGGTGGCCTGGGGGCAGCCGCCGCAGGAGCTTCGAATCTACCTTGATAACCGAGTCTTGGTGCCAAGGCAGACTCCACGAAATCGTCGCGTTGTTCTGATCGTCCAATCGGGCCCTGAGCCCCTCTGCCTTAGCTGTTGAATCAGCACCACTCACACAAAACTCGTCGCTTGTTGCTTTGCCCAACAAACGGGGTTCGAAACGGCTTCCGGTCCCAGGTTCGATGATTTGTTCTGCGTCTCGTCTCGCGAACGTCAATGTAACTTCCAGTTTGCAGGGACCCGTTCTAATCAACGCGCTGCTCAAACCCGGATCATGTCCCCAGACCATCAGCGGAAATCCAAACACCAAGAGGATTCCGCAAAGTCGGCCCCACAGTCCCTTGTTCGAAGTCCACTCTGTTCGATTCGCACTCATACGCCGCGCGAGTTTTCGTCCTGATTCTTAAGGTGGCGGAAATTGCAGCGGTTGGCGCACGACATGATCGGGAAACTGATCGACTCGCGCCTTGGTCCAGCGAAGCAGCGCTGCGTGGCCGTCAGTGTAGGTGTAGTTCGCAGCCTTTCCATGGCGATTGTAGCGAAGCCAGGCTTGGTCGCCATATTTGCCGCTGCCCCACCTCACTAACGCCGCCTCGCCTACCCACGTGTCGTAATCGTCCTGGCTGGTATTGCCATAAACGTGATTGTCCGCTGCATTCAGCGCCTCCGAATTCCGTTCGGAAAACATAATCAAATTCGGATTGGGCAAACCGCCCAAAGCCCGTTCGGTCGCAAATCCATCCAGCGCGCCTTCCAAAGCGTAACGAGCCGATTTGTGGGTAAAAATGGAATCCAGGGCATAGCTTTCGAGCGTGAGATGATCCCGGAGTGCGACTCCCAATTCCGACGTCGGCGGCACCTGCGTCGAAGTCGACGCGTTGCCGTTGTAACCGCTTAACGCGCTGGCAAGAATTTTCGAACGTGGCGTTAAGTCCGACGGACAGAAGGCTACCTGACGACTCCGCAGGTATGGTTGAAAATAGATTACCCACGGTTTCTCCGACTCACTGGTCCCTTTGCCGCCGCCCACGATTGCGCCAAGACTGGTGGGTAACTGGTCTACCTGCGTTCCGTCATCCAACACCCAGCCCTCATGGTGATGAAACAGGCCGCCGTTATAATCCGCCATATACAGGAAAGCCGCCGCGCCGATTTCGCGCAGATTCGACAGACAACTAATGCGGCGGGCCTGGGTCTTGCCATGAATCAGCGCCGGCAGTAGCAACGCCGCCAGCAACGTGATAATCGCCAGCACAGTGAGAAGTTCCACCAGGGTGAAACCACGTTTGGCAGCACTGATCTTTTTCATGTAATTCCGCTGAGCTTTCGAGGTGAGCCGGACCATCATAACACATTTGGGAGGATCGGGCCGCCGCTGAAGACTTGCCCGATCCTCCTTTGGGTTTGGAGTTAGTGATGGGTGTGATTGCGCCCGTTTTGAGGTGTAGCCTCGTACGGGAACACCTTGTTGTACGCAATATCGTTCCAGTTCACATTGTCCCCGGCCGGACCGTTGATCACCGGCGGATTAACGCGCAGGTCGCTAATGAGCGCTGTCACGGCGATGTCGATTACGTCATCGCCGAAGCGTCGGCCGTTGGGCCATCCGCCCGGAACCACTCCGCCGCCAAAGCCGGCTTGCACGGTGCTGGTCAGGGTGTCGCCGCCAAATATCCCAAGCCGGGAGAATCCCGAGTCATCCGGATTGCTCCCGGTGTTGGTGCCGTTGCCTCCGAGGCGACAGGGCCCAGTTGACAGGTCCACTTTGATCACATCCGGAATGTAGATCCCCACAATATCGGTCCGATTGGTTTCCGGAGCTGGGCCGTTGCCCCCGAATACAATCGCATTAATCAGGTGCGCCAATTCGGGAGTTTCAGCGTACTTCTGAAACAGCACGTGGTCGCGGGCCGGCGAAGTTCGGCTGTAGAGATCCTTGTCTGCGATTGCCACCAACGCCTCGTTAAACAGGGGATTGCCTTGCCGAGCGACCTGCACCCATTCGCCCATCTCCTCGTGCCCCTCTTGGCGCAGCACATGGAACGTCCGGCGGCTGGTGGTTGCATAGACACCAACAACTTGTTGGTCGCCACCTAATTCACTGACCGGGATGGCCAATTCCATCAAGTGAATGTTGAACCCGCCCTGGGCGTCTTTGCCCGGTGAACGAAGCTGCAGCAAGTCGAAGATAGCCTGGATATCTCCATAAAAGCCATCGTCGCGCTGTCCCGCGAAGGCGACATACCCGTTTTTAAGTGTCGTTATCGATTCCTGGGTATAGCGATCGAGGTCCGTTGCATTGGCCACGCCCGGCTTTGCCGGGTTCTCGCCGTCATCGCCCTGGTTGTAAAAGGGCGTCGCAATGCCCTGGTTGTTCGGCGGGACAGTCCCACTGCCCAGCACCGTGCGGCGTCCGCCATGATGATCCACTTTCGTAACCGTGTACGTCTGTGTCAGGTTTTGCGACGCGTCTCCGACATCCTGAATCACACCGAGGTACGATTGCAAAATGGTGTTTTCGTTCTTAAAGCTGGTATTGAACCGGAATTGATAGCTGACCGTCGGACGGCCCTCCGCCAGGTCCGCACCCGTCGCTACATGGATCTGGTACAGCACATTGTCATCGAAGTTGTACTTGTTTGGTCCGATGCCTGGTTCTTCAAACGGGTAAACTCCCAGCGCGGTCACCAGCGTCTTGACCCCGTTTTCGTTTTGAACGAACGCGTAAACGTCGGTCGTGTTCGCCGACGGATCCCGTGTGATCAGTGGCGCGTCCATATGACTGGAAGCCAACGCCGGCAGCGCCAGCGGGATTCCCAGCACGATCCCCGCCCATCGGCAGGCCTTGAATGCAGTTCTCTTCATTGTATCTACCTTTCTGGATTTGGTTTGTTATTTTTCCGCCCCAGCCAAACCAATCGACTGGTTGGGAAATTGTGAAGCCGCCAATCGTGAGAGTTGCTCGCGCTCGGACGGAAGCAGTAAATGCTTTAGCGCAGCAGCTTTGCCCGCCCACTTTGCACTCTCAACCGGATCGGTGGCCCGATCGGCCAGCACTGCGGCGTGAAAAAAGAGCCGCGCGTCTTGCGTACCTTCCCTTAAGGCTTTGGTCATGCGGTTGCGAGCGTCCTCGATTCGACCAACTGCGGCCAACGCCCATGCCAGTGCGTCGTAAGAGAAGATGTCTTGCCGATTTTCCAATTCCTCCTCTGCCAGGCGCAGCGACAGTCGAGAATCTTCTCCGCGCGTTGCCAGGAACAACGCCAGCGTGCGCGGATCGCTCAACACGCCGGTGCGACGCAACTCGCTCTCCACTCGGCGTGCTTCAACGAGTTCACCATTCGCCTGCAGGGCTTCGATTAGGTTCCATAGATATTCCGGTAAAGGGACCAACGCAGCCGCTTTCTTTAAGACGGCCAGGGCTTCTGCAGAGTTTCCTTCTGCCAGTAGCATTCGCCCCCGCAGTAACAACGTTGGCGGGTATTCAGCTCGCAACGACTCCGACTCAGTACAGGCCACCCGGGCGGCTGCCACTGCCCCGGATTGGAACTCATAGGTCGCGAGGCGTGTCAGCACCCACGCCGCGGTGTCCGCATCGCGGGGGCTAACCGATTTCGCCGCGTCCTGCGCGAGCTCAATCGCCCCTGCAAGGTCGCCCTTAAGCCAACGCAGATGGGCCGCGCGCACCATCGCGTGCAGGTCGGGTTTAAGGTCCGCCATGTCCTGGTACGCGCCGGCCGCTTCTTCAAGTTTGCCCTGTTCCATAAGGGCGTCTCCCAGCAAACCGAAATCAGCAGGCATGCCCCGCCGGGCAATCACGTCATTGGCCAGTTCTTCCGCCTCTTTGAAGCGATGCAGGTTGTGCAGCACATGCCCGCGTAAGAACAAAGCCTCAGGTGCATGTGGATCTTTCCGTTCCAACCAGACCGCACACTGCTCCGCGAGCTTGTAGTAGCCGGCATCGAAGCTCTCCCGCGCTTTGGCGACATACAACCAGCCAAGTTCCTCAACCTTCGTTCCGATGTCGTGCCGTGATCGAATCTGATCCTGCAACTGGCGGATCTGCGCATCCAATCGCCCTTCGCCAGCGTGCGGTGCCAGCATTAACGCGAGCGGATCAGGTTCTTTGAAACCGGGGCTAGCCAGGATGGCATCGGATTTCTGTTCTTCACGTTTGTGGCAGGAAGCCACCACAAAACAACAAACGATCAATAACACCTTTTTCATATTGAACTCCTGCAGCATGCGCGCGCTTGTTTTAATGCGATTCCGAGATTCGTTTGTGATTACGCGTCTCCTTGAAGAACGGATGCGCGCAGATTCAAACTAAAAAACGCCCCTCCATGCATCCGCCTTCCCCCGCCAAACGTATTGATGCTCCTCGTAGCGCAGAGTTTCACTCTGCTGTACCGCAGACTTCCAGTCTGCAATCGGATGACAATCGGCAGGCTTCCAGTCTGCAATCCGATGACTTTCAGTCTGTATCCATGAACCTCCCCCCACACCCGTCGCGCCGTCTCCACTTCCTCCTCCCCCCCCGCATTGCACCGACCGCCCTGAACCGCTATAAGCATCTGATGCAAGCCCCGCTCACAACCCCTTCGCCGAACTCTTTGCCCGATTACCCTCTCTTAACTGCCCTCCGCGACCGTCGCTCTCGCCGCTTCGGGCTCGGCATGAAAATGCCTGGTGGCCCACTCGCCTTTGAAAGCCGCTATTCGCCGGCCCCGCTCACTGAACACGAGGAGGCAGCGCTCGTCTTTGCGGCTTGTGGCATCACTGGACACGCCCTGGCAGACCTTTGTTACGCACCGGGAGGCGGCGGGAGCATCATGGCCGGACTGATCGCCCGCACGGTCGCCAGCGGTGATGGCCTGCAAACCGTAGGCTTAATCGTGACGAACGATCAGGCGACCTATCTCATTCGGCGCCCACAGGAAATCCCCGACAACAGCATCGACGAGCTCATCAAGTTGGGCGCGGCCGGAGCTTTTACCGAGCTCTACAAACGATGCCGAGTACAAATAAAGACAGGGCGCGCTACCACCCCCACTGAGCCCCTCTTTAATATCAATGCCAACCGTTGGTCGGCGCACGCGGCCGGCACCAGCTACTTTTTGCCGATAAACGATCTGACCTTCATGTATGTCAATGGGCTGTTGGAAATCCTCAATGAAACCACCAATGCCTTCATCCTCGACGAACGAAATAATTTCCGGCCGGCGGGCCTGGCGCGATTTGCCCGCAGCCGAGGCGGACATCTTGATGACGATCCGCATCATGGTCGTGTGGCCACCATCCGGCAGGTTGAGCAATTCGTGACGGAATTCGTCACAGTCGAGCAAGGGATGATGCTCCAAAACCTCGGGTTGATGGCGCAGGCCCTGGGTTTGGGCGGATTCCCCAACTTCGCCAACCATGAGTTCGGCTGGTTCCAGGCGCTCGGCTTTCGCATGCAACAAATGCCTGCGAGCCGCTATCTCGGCGTGGGCAAAACCGTTGCACTGGGAATGAAACTGCTGAAGCGTGATCCGTTGGTCCCGTATCCCGTCGGGCTCGAGACAAATGGCGAGACACTGCTCAAACCCTTTTGTCCGCCGTATTACAACTCAATGGCGGAGGCCGTGCGCGCGGTAGCTGACATCAAATTTGGCGCCAAAGGCATTTTTCGCGGGCACCCGGCCGGCAATGCGTGGGCCAAACCTCAGGAGGTCACTGCAAAAATCCCGGCGACCAGCGAAGCTGCTATTGCCGGAACCACCGCCTATTGTGAGTATCTGTGGAATCGGTACGGCAGGTTCCCCGTCTATCTCACGCCATACCGAACCGTGCTTGGGTTCCAGGCATGTCACCTCGATGCCGAGTTTTACGACCGCTTTTATCGCCCTGAAGCCTTAGCCGCAACCCAGCGCGCCGATTTTGACCGCCAGCAAAACGGGATCAGGAGCTAAATCCGCGAGATTCGGAAGGCCAAGCTCCGCGGAGCTCGGCTTTCTGAATAGCGCCGAAGATTCCGGATTCACCCGAAGCTTCGATTTACGATGAAGAGCCCGCCGCGGGAATCCCTAAGCCATCGCAAAACTGACTAACGGATCATCCATCGTCAACACCGCCAGTAACGTGCAGCCTTCGACCGAATAATTCTCCTGATGCGCCGATCCCGCATCCGCATGGTGAAAATCGCCAGGGCCGAGAGTCTTGTCACTCACGTGCAAGTCGCCTGTAAGAATATAGATATCCTCCGGGCCTGCATTGATGTGCGCCGGGTAGCGCACGCCGGGATCCAATTTGCCTAGCAGCACCGCGTAACCACGGTCCGGCTGCGCCGACAGCAGCTTAATCCACGCGCCGGCAATCGGTAACTGTTTCCATTCCGACCTCGGTGCATCCATCAGAAAACGAAGGCCCAATTCCTGAGGTGAAGGCAATCGTGCAGTCTCAGGTGGACCCACTGATGCCTTGGCCCTTACTCGAGCCAACATTTTTCCCTTCAGGTCCCTCGGTGGACTAACCCGCGGCGCGGTGAGGGAAATTCTGTCGCTGGTGTCCTGCAATGACCGAACCAATTCCCGCAACTCCACGTTGGCACTCACCTCTGCAAGGAATTGTTCTTGCTCCTCGACCGCCAATGCGCCCAGGGCGTAAAGTGCCGCTTGTTCCTGTTGGTGCTCGGTGATCATGCGTATTCCTGCAGGCTCTCGCGCAACTTCAGCATTCCGCGCCGGATGCGGGCCTTAACCGTGCCCAACGGCTGGTTCAAAAACTCCGCAATTTCCAAGTGCGTTTTGCCGCCGAAAAAGGCCAACTCAATCGCCTGCTGCTGGTCTTCAGGCAAATTGTTCATCGCGTTTCGCAACGCGCGTGTGTCATCGCTGTCCAACGAACTCGTGCTTTCTAAAGTGGTAGACACGCTGGTCACCATATTGGTCTGGAATTCCTCCACCAGCCTGGTTCGTCGGGCGCGCGAGCGCAGGCGATCGATGCAACGGTGCCGCGTGATGCTCAAGGCCCAATGGAATGCCGAGCCCAGGCCGACGTCGAACGTCCCCGCCTTTTCCCAGATCTGGACGAATACATCCTGAACGACTTCTTCCGCGTCCGCCGTGTCTCCCAGGATGCGCACCGCCACCGAGAAGAGCGGCGCCGCGATTTGGTCGTAGAGTTCCGAAACCGCTCCCAGGTCTCCGCCCGCAACCCGTTGCAGCAGTCGTGCCTGGGCGGCTTTGGTTGCTTCAGCCGTTTCTCGTTCCAGCATAATTTCCGCACCTGCCCGGCTACAATGGGCCGAAAGCGAATCGGCACGACCCAGCTTGCCGAATCATCCCGCCCCTCGCCAGCGCCAAATTGAATCACCATTCTACGCATTCACCTTTTCATTCGTCCCGCAAGGCCAGCCGGATGCATGGAAGGGCCCGTCCGCGCTCTCCGAAGCCAACCGCCACCGCCCCTCAAACCCTCCCGCCGTGGCACCATCGCGTAGCGACATCCCGACGCTAGCCGTGGACTTCAGTCCGCGGACAAGAGCGCCCCTAAAAATAGCGTCGCGTAGCGACATCCCGATGGTAGCCGTGGACTTCAGTCCACGGACAACGAGCGCCCCGAAAAATATGCGTCGCGTAGCGACATCCCGATGGTGTCCGTGGACTTCAGTCCAC
>DATJGF010000060.1:0-4448 GCA_035495315.1 Candidatus Limnocylindrales bacterium | reverse complement strand
ACCGCTGTCAGCCCGGCTGGAAAACGGCTTCCCGAAGGGGGATCGTAAGTGATGTTCGGCGCCTGGCCCGAGTTGTCCGCCGCGGCGAACGGAAACACCACTGCCGCGCTCCCATCCGCAAACGTGCATTGGACCGTGTATGGATCCGGCACCAGGAACTGCGGAGGCGTCACATCCCGGACAATAATTTGAAGCGAACAGGTCTTGCTCTGCCCGGCATTGTCCGACGCCACGCACGTGACATCGTTTGACCCAATCGGAAAAAACGATCCCGACGCCGGCGAACAGCTCAAATAGAGCGGACCGCCGCACAGGTTTGAGGCGTTCATCTGAAAATTTACGATCGCGCCGGAGGCGGTTTCCGGGGAACCCGGCGTTCCAACCGCATCCACGCTCAATCTCGGCGGGCAGCCCAACTGGATGCAGTCAGCCCCGCAGTTCGCCAGCACAGTCACCGAAAAACTCGCGTTGGTCTGGTTGCCCGCTGCGTCAGCGGCGACGCAATGAACCTGGGTCGTGCCGATCGGGAACAGGCTCCCCGAGGGAGGATTGCACTGCAGGCTAAAATTGCTCTGGCAATTCTCGATGACGGAAACGGAGTAGTTCACCAGCGCGCCCGCGGCGCTGGTGCAGGGAACGACCATCGGCGCGGGAACTACCACGGCCGGCGGCGTCCGATCCCGCACTACCGTCACCGGGAAAGTGCACGTATTGGTGTGCTGCTGGGCGTCAAACCCGGTGACCGTTACCACCGTCGTTCCCAGGGGAAAGATGGTCCCCACAGGCGGGTTCACCGTGGCTTGGGCCGCCGTGCCGCAAAGAGTCAAAACCCGCACCGGGAACGACACCGCCGCGCCTTGATCGCAGGTCTCGACTACCAGGTTCGAAGGACAATCCAAAACAATGCAACCGCAACACGCCGAGGAGATCGCCACTTCAGCCAGCACGCCGGTTTCGCTCGGCGGCACGCCGACCGGCGCCCCTCCTTGCACGACGAAATCCAACACATTCGTTCCGACCGGCAAATCGGTGAGGCGAAAAGCGGTCCACTCCTGGTAGCCAATCGCCGGGGTGGCGACTCCTACGGCCGCGCCGTTCAGCAAAACAGCTCCGTTATCGGCGGCGGCGAACCGGCATAAGGCCACCGTTTGAGCGCAGGGCACCACAAAGGTCAGCCGGTAGATGAAGTTTTGCTGCGGTTGGACCAGTGAATTAATGGAGGGGCCGAGCCACTGCGGACCCGCGGCCGGGTCACCAGCAAGCCACGTCGCCGGTACGGAACCGATGACCACAGGCCCACCCGATGGAAAGTTGGGCGAGGCTCCGGCAAAGTTCGCGTCGCGTGTTCCCGGCGGCAGCGGCTGCCCGCTTTGCATGCCGCTCGAGAAAACCACCGTGGCAGCGCAACCGTTGGTGCCGGGTGTTTGTGCGCGACCGCCAACTGCCCCCCAAAAGAAACCCCAAACGATCGCCACCACCAAGCCCTGCCTTAACTTCGATTGATTACCGAGGGAACATGAATCCGCGGACCGATGATGCAGGAAACGGTTTTGGTTCATAACCGGATCTATTCATTGTTAGAAACAGTTGGTCGAACTAATCCCGCGATTGACTGGAATACTACGCCGTCTCCTGATTACAGCAAGCTGAAGCTTGGGGACAATGTGGGGGAAAGCGCGAGCCTTGCTATCACGGCCGGCAGGATCGGAGATAATTCGCGCGATCACGATGACTGTAACGGACAACGCCGGGTATGGAATCCCAGAGCATGCGAAAGCCAGGAAGAGTTACGTTTAGGCTTGGATCAAAAAACCAAGTGGTCTATTTTCGGTGCAACTAAGGCTGCTGATGAACAGCTTACGTAAGCGAGGACGGGGGAATTTCCGGCAATGGATCAACGAGCTGCCTTTGGTGGGCTCACGTCACGGGTGGTTGGCAATGAAAAGCTTACGTGCAAAGACACGGGAAGCTTGCGTGGTCGGGATCAACGACTGGCAGCCGCTGAATCACAGTTCGGCATGAAAGAGCCATCCGATCTTGCTATCACGATTGCGCTGCTCCGATTCGGAGCTCTGGGCGCACCGGAAAAACTCCGCGTCCTGGATGATTATCAGAAGCGGTGCCGAGAGCAAGGTGGCGGACCACATGTGTGGAACCCCTCCGTTGAGGCGATCGAGTCGCTTTGGCGGAACATGAGCAGCTACGAGTGTGCGGTGAGATTCGCTGACGTTGGGGACGAAGAGAGGCGCATTTTTGCAGAGATCGCTGAGGTTGCAGACAAGTTGTTGGAAAAGCAGGTTCCTGACCTTGTTGATGGATCATCATTTCAGAGTGCGGTCGGGCAGAAGCTGTCATCTCTTTCCCGGGACGCTCTTGGCCGATTAGCGTCGCATCAGGAGGAGGAGCTCTCGTTTTGGGATCTGATGTGTTTCACTTGCGATTAAAGATGCCGAACTATGCGCTGCAGCGAACCCGGCCATCGCGTCCAGGTTGCAAGCGAACGCCCTCGTGGGCCGGGTCGCTGAGCTTGGGTCGTTGGGTCGAACAAGCACGCAATGGACAATTACCCCTATTCTGAGGTGCGACTCTCTGAGTTGAGCAAGATAACGCATTCCTTTCATATCATTACAACCTCGGGGGGCCACGGTGTTGATGCACTCATCATTAAGTTCGTTGGCTCCTACGGAGTTGGCTGCAAAGGAAATGGCGATGCTTGTTATATGCGCGCGGTTGCATCAGCAGGACTGGAAGCTTGGCACACTGGTGTACTGGTATTTGATTTTTCCGAACTTGATTATGTCTGGGGCGATATGCTCTCGACGGTTCTGTCTGTCGGAAAAGGGAAAGTAAGGGCTTTGGAGAGGCTGTTCCTCGGAAAGACTTCAGATATTTCAGATCTTAAGCCCAGCGATATTCCGACCCTTTTGGTTGTTTCAGATAGATGTCGCAAGGCGGTGAGGAGTTTGCTTGTAGCAGAGATGTCTGAGGATCCAGTGGGGTGGATGTTCGATTCTTTACAGACTGCTATTTCTGCTATTCCAAAGCAATGAGATGGCCCAACAAGCGTATGCACCGAACCCGGCGATGACGTCTCTGTTTCAGATCGATTGCCATCGGCGCCGAGTCGGTGATACTTTTCGTTGGCAGTAGCAAATGGACACGAGCGATTTAACACCGATGGCCCACGAAACGATTACGCAGAGCTTCGATGTCTGTGAGGTCCTGCGGGCCGAAATCGGAGCCTCGGCTTCAAATTTCAGGACAGAAGACGAATTCCTCGACGGAGTGGTCAAGTTCCTGGATGTGATCTTAGAGGACCCGGAAGATTACCTGGATTCATGGGATCTCCTGGACCAGTTGGATACAAAGACATTTGCGGAGGGTGTTCGCCGCATCCAGGCTCATGCGGCGGCAGTATTGAAGACGCCACCAGTGGAAAGAGGAAAACCATTCTTTGAACAATAGAACCGCCACAGGCCGCAGCCAACGCCGGTTGAGCCTCACGCTTGCATCCGGGCGTCACTGGCTCGGCGTGGCTGCCCTCGTCCCCGGGCGTAACCTAGCGAGAACGCCTATGGGATACTCAATTGCGTATGTGGCCTTCCAAAACAAGTCACGTGAGGAGGTATTGGCTTTGACTGGGTTGGCGGATACCGGCGAGGTGGATGAGGCGAATGAGTCACCGGTGGCCGGAGCTTCCCTGCCGAATGGCTGGTACGTGCTGTTTTTGAATGATTACGACCATCCGCTCATTGCGCCCCGCGCGCTCCTGGCATTTTCCAGGGTATGCCGGTTGTTGGCCTGTCAAGTCGAGGAGCATGTAATGGTGAGTTCGGCGGCTGGTTACGAAAGCGGCCAGCGCCTATGGAGTACGACTCACCAGTCGGATAAAGGCAGGTACGATCTTCAAGTTCAGGGCTCTCCTCCTGAGTCGTTTGGAGCGGTGCGCGCTGCTTTGGTGAAAAAGCAGGACGACGCTGGCGGGGAGAAGGCCGATGTTGATTATGTCTTTGATATTCCGGTCGAACTTGTAACACAGCTTTGTAGCTACCGGTACGACAGATGGAAGTTTGACTGGGGGCAACCGGTCTTCACAACCCTCTGCAAAGTGACACGATGATGGAACCCAACCCACCGGCCGTACCGAATGCCGCGACGACATCGCTGTTCCAAGGCGCACATCACCGGCGCGGCATCGTGAGCCGGAACGTTAGACCGACACGCATGCACCCATGAAACTCGTAGCTGCCAACCGTCACGAGCTATGGGTTTCGATGGCCGTTGTCGTAACTGCCGTCCTTTTCCAAGCGGTGCCCATCGGGTTTTTTGGGGCATTGGTTCTGGGAGCCGCGATGGTTTTCGGTTTGCTGTGCGCAGTGAACGCCGCGCTCGACATGGACGAGATGGGAGTCATCGAGATATACGTTGCGGGCCTCTGGCTGATTGTG
>DATJGF010000059.1:0-49204 GCA_035495315.1 Candidatus Limnocylindrales bacterium | reverse complement strand
ATTGGCAATCTGACGAACCTCGAAGAACTGCGTCTGGATTATAATTCTCTGGTTGGCGGTATTCCTTCCGAGGTTGGGAACCTGAGCCGACTTACTGCATTGAAATTAAATGGCAATCCGTTGGGGGGCGGCATTCCAATGTTCTTAGGTCAACTGACAAACCTCGAGTCTTTGGACCTCGGCTCAGATGCACTAGGCGGAGAAATCCCCCCTGTTCTGGGAAACCTGGTAAAACTGACTTCGTTGTTCCTCGAAGGAAACCAGCTCGGCGGCGCGATTCCGGCGGAGCTTGGGAATCTGCGCGGTCTGACCTGCTTATACCTGTCTCGCAATCAGCTCAGTGGAATGCTCCCCGGTTCTCTAGGCAATCTAACGCAACTCGATTCACTCGACCTCGGCAGCAACCAACTCACCGGAAGTGTTCCCCCAACCTTTGGCAATATGACTAACCTGACCTACCTGTTCCTGGAGAGAAACCAACTCAGTGGGGAACTCCCCGCTGCCGTTGGAAATCTTCATCAACTGATAGCCTTGATGGCGTTTGAAAATCAGCTCACGGGACCGCTCCCCGGGACGATCGGAAGACTGACTAATCTCGAGTTCCTCCACCTGGCTTCCAATCAACTGAGCGGTCCCCTCCCGGATACGGTGGGCCAAATGGTTTCTCTTAGATCACTGCGTCTCGAGACGAATGCTATCAGCGGGCCTGTTCCCGCGAGTCTGAGCACACTAACCAATCTTGAAACTATTTACCTGGCTAGCAACCGGCTCACCGGCACTGTGCCTGTTTCTCTGATGAGTTGCTCGAATCTGACCTGGTGTTCACTCGCAGACAATCTGCTGAGTGGGACTCTGCCGGATCTGTCCGGGTGCGCGAGCTTTCCCTATCTCGATTTTTCAAATAACCGGCTCGATTTGACAAGTTCACTGCCGAATGTTCAGCGAATGTTGGACAGGAAGATGGCCATCATCTATCTACCTCAAGCGTTTGTGATCGGCTCCCTTGGTCTGGCCAATGGCCGAGTGGTGATTCCCTGGAATGCCACGCCCAATCAATATTACCAGGTCCAGTACATGACGGAGCTGAACCAGGCAGACTGGGTCCCCATAGGCGATCCGGTGCTTGCCTCAAAGGACACGGCACAGATTTCGGTCGATCCAGGAACTGATCCCCGGCGTTTCTATCGCGTCATCGGGGTGCCCTGAATCAGTAACATCGTTACTCACGCGCGGAACTTCGGAAGGCGATTGATTCCTTAAGCAAGGAGTCCTCAACCGCTTCGTTCGTAGCTTTGTTGCCCCAGGCGGCAAGTGCTTATCGCCAGCACGAATTCGAAGCTCTAATGCGGAGGATCGCTGGTCAGATTTGCCCACAAATAAGCACTTCGGCCTTGCCTGTGCGGGTCTGCTGTGCTTGATTGCACGCATACGAGTGGAACAGGCAAGAACACTTGAGGCCACTGGCATGATGCCGCGCCAGGCATTGGCCGGTCTGCTGGCTTTGCTGCTCCTGGTCGCAACCACCTTGTCGGCGACCCATCTCCTGCATCAAACACTCCACCAGAACGGCTCCGCCAATCACCATCTCTGCCTCCTTTGCTCTTTTGCCAAAGGCCAGGTCAATGCCACCGACATCGCATTGGCCTGTGCCGTCCTTGTGCTCTTCGTTCTCTTTGGTATCCGGCAAGCCAACTTTTTCTTCGTCGCTGCCGGCGATCACCGTCTTTCCCCTAGCCGCGCACCGCCCGCTCGCTGATCCAATTGGCGTCGGTGCAGTGTGTCTGCTGTAGTAAACCTTGCGCGTTGTTATGGTGTGGTCGCACGTTATTACAAACTGGTATGAGCTTTGGGAAAATCACTTTGAAGTCCCAGCCGGTCCTGAGAACCGGAACCTTTTACACTGGGTTCATTCTGACGCTGGGTGCCTGCTGTACGTCGCTGACACCAGTTGATGCACAGCCAACCAACGAGGTCGAACAATTAAAAAAGCAATTGCGCGACTTACAGCAGCAATTTGAAAAGACACAAAAGGAACAACGCCAGCAAATCGACGCCCTCACTCAAAAGCTCGACGAGCTGATGAAACAGCAAGCCGCCGAAGTCGAGAAGAAGAAACTCGAACAGGAACTTGCCGCCCAATTAGCCAGCAATCAGCCCCCGTCCACCGCCCAGGCGCCTGCCCCCGCCGCCCCGCCCACCGGCTTCTCCCCCACCGCGCCACTGACCATTGCTCGAGCCGGCTCAGCCTATATGAACATCAGCTTCGACGCATTGCTCGATGCCGGGTGGTCCACCGATTCAGATCCGAGTCAATTCCTGGAGCTGGGCGATCACGATCCGATTAAGCGCGGCTTCTCAATGCGCAACGCCGAAATTGCCGTCGACGGTGCCGTCGATCCTTATTTCAAAGGCTTCGGCAACATTGTTCTAAAGCTTGATAAAAACAACGAGACGAGCATTGAACTCGAAGAGACTTACCTGCAGACCACCGCGCTGCCGGCCAATTTACAGGTAAAGGCCGGTCAATTTTTTACCGCGTTTGGCCGTCAAAATTCACAGCACCCCCATCAATGGGCCTTCGTCGACTCGCCCCTCATCCTCACGCGCACCTTCGGGCCAGATGGCTTGCGCAACCTCGGCGCGCAACTCTCCTGGCTCGCCCCTACTCCATTTTATAGCGAGGTAACCCTGGGCGTCCTCGATGGACAAGGGTCGACCGCTTTCAGTTTCCGAAACCCAGGCGACGAAATAATGGGCGTCGACCGATTCCACGGTCGGACGACCCTGGACCGTAACTTACGCGGTCTCCAGGACCTGCTTTATGTCGCCCGGATTTCTTCTTCATTTGACCTCACCGATCTACAAACACTCGTCGTCGGTGCCTCCGGCGCGTTTGGCCCAAACAATACCGCCGCCGAGGCCCGCACCGAAATTTACGGCGGCGATATCTACTGGAAATGGAAGGCACGAAATTCACAAGGCGGATTTCCGTTCGTGTCGTGGCAAACCGAGGCGTTGTATCGGCGATTCGGCGCCGGGGCAGATCCATCCGTCGGACTTCCCTCGGAAAACCTCCGCGACTGGGGGTTTTACTCGCAGGTTTTGTGGGGGTTCAAACTCCGCTGGGTCGCCGGCCTTCGTGGGGAATATGTCAATGGCAACACCGGCGCATACGATCCGCAGGATGTTTTCCGCGGCGAGCGGACACGGATCTCACCTGATATTTCTTTCTACCCCAGCGAATTTTCCAAGCTGCGGGTGCAATACAACTATGATCATGGGGAATTGTTTGGAACCGAGCATTCGGTCTGGTTCCAGGTTGAGTTCCTCTTAGGAGCGCACGGTGCACACAAATTTTAAATACCTGGCGTTGGAGTCCAGACCCCCAGAACGTCACGCAGGCATCTACGCCCGCGAGTTCAGACGTCGTCTCGCTGCCAATCGCTCTTCTACTATGAATAACATCAAACCAAAAATCACACCCCTGCTGGCGATGGTCGTTTTCGCCTGCGCCTGCTCCTGCGGGTCGGCAAAGCTAAACGTAGTTGTCACCACGCCCGACTTTGCGTCCATTGCCGAGGCGATCGGCAGCCCCGAAGTCTCGATCACAACGCTGGCCAAACCCACCGAGGACCCTCACTTCGTCGATGCCAAACCAAGCTTCATCGCCAGACTAAATCGCGCCGATGCCTTGATCGAAGGCGGGGCCGACCTCGAGATCGGCTGGCTCCCCGCGCTGTTGGACCAGGCCCGCAACCAACGTCTGGTCGTCGGTGCGCCCGGCCACATCGCGTGCAACCAGGGCATTGAGTTGCTCGAAGTCCCCGCCACACTCGACCGCTCCAAGGGCGACATCCATGCCGCCGGTAATCCCCATTTTTTAACTGACCCCGCCAACGCGCGAATTGTCGCGCAGCACATTGCCGAAGCGTTTTCAGCGCTCGATCCGAAATCGGCCACCGTTTTTCAGGCGAACTTGAAAAAGTTCACTACCCAGCTGGATTCAAAACTCGCCGAGTGGGACAAGCTGCTCGCGCCCTACAAAGGACAGCGAGTCGTCGCCTATCATGACAGCTGGCCCTATTTAGCCCACCGCTTCAATCTTAAGATCGACCTGTTCCTTGAACCCAAACCCGGCATCCCGCCCACCCCGGTCCACCTCGCCGAGGTCATCCTCCAGATGCGCACCGAGCACATCCGCCCAATTCTCGTCGAACCCTATCAAAACCGAAAAACCGCGCAGACCGTCGCCGCCGAAACCGGGGCCACGGTTGTTGATGCCTCCCAATTTCCCGGGGGCGTGAAGGGAACCGAAAGCGGCTACCTCGAGTTGATGGACTACGATGTCAATGCCTTGGCCAAAGCCCTCGCCGGCAATAAAGATGCCGCTTCAGCCAAATGAGTATGGAACCAGGCATCATAATTGCCGCAGAAAAGACACCATTGAACATTGAACATCGAACACCGAACGTTGAACTAGGTGATCGTGTTCCTGGTTCGATGTTCAATGTTCAGCGTTCGATGTTCGAAGTTCGCCGTCACTTCCCATGAGCGAGGCCCTTTCCATCATGTTCTGGCCGCTGATTGCGTGCCTCCTCTTACCGGGCATCCTTGTTTATTACGGCCTCCACATCGTCCGCCGCGAAATCATTTTCGTCGACCTTGCCCTCGCCCAGGTCGCCGCCCTCGGCCTCTGCCTCGCCATCCTCCTCAAACACGAACCGCACGACTGGCAAGCGTATGGCTGGTCGCTGGGTTTCACCTTCATAGGTGCCGCGATTTTTACCCTGACACGCTCGCAGGATCATCGCGTGCCCCAGGAAGCGTTGATCGGCATTGTCTACGTCGTCGCCGCGGCTGCCGCGATTTTGCTCCTCAGCCAAAGCGCCGAAGGCGATGAGGAGCTTAAGCGCACCTTGGTCGGGGACATCCTCCTCGTCAGGCCAGGCGAAGTATTCCGTGCATTTGGGCTTTACGTCGTCATCGGCATCATCCACTTCGTCTTTCGCAAGCGCTTCTTGATGCTCTCCTTCGAACCTGAGCGCGCAATCGCCGAGGGACTTTCCGTCCGTGGCTGGGATTTTCTCTTTTACGTCCTGTTTGGATTCGTCGTGACCAGCTTCGTGCACATTGGCGGAGTCCTGATGATCTTTTCCTACCTGATCGTTCCGGCCATCTGCGCGAATCTGCTGGCCGAGTCGTTGTCGGCCCGACTCCTGATCGGCTGGCTTACAGCCACCCTCGCGAGCGTCGTCGGCCTCTATTTCTCCTACCAACACGACCTGCCAACCGGCGCATCGATCGTTTGCGCATTGGGCGCCGCGCTGGTCCTGGTCGGAGCCCTTTCTCGCGTGCGTCCAGCCAAGTAAAAAAGATTGCCCCGACGCCAGATTGATGGATGAACAAAGAGGTTCTCCCCGCTTCCTCGTGTTGAGGTCGCCAATTACTTCCAGAATTGCCACCAGCGCTTCCGGGGTGGGTTTTTCCATTCCTCGTAGCGCCGAGTAATGACGGGTGCAATTTTTTCGTAATTTTCCCAGGTATCGGCGACATGCCAAAAGCTCGGTAACGTCGCAGTGAGAAGTTTCTTGTAATCCGCGAAATAAACGCCGCGCTCGCCGGCCGAATCGCGGTAGTAGTATTCGGCAAAAGCGTTGCCTTCCACATTCAAGTCTTTCTCCGCAAACTGCTCTTTGCATGCGCCCTCGAAGAATTGGCGGCCGGTGATTTGCCGCTTCCGCAGCCGCCCCAAAAGCTCCGCCGAATTCTGTTCGTGAAGATCGTTTAACAACCCATTAAACGCTGCCCAGGCGAGAAACATTCCGATATGTGTGCCGGCATGTCCTTTCGGGAGCGGTTCGGTGTCGGTGCTATAATCGTAATCTGCGCGGTCGTATGCCATAACTGTCTTAAAGGCCGCTTTTCGAGCTCACGTTGAGAAATCCCTGGTCGCGCAGCCAGGATGCACAAGCCCCAGTCCACGCGGAGTACGGCCGGGCATTGGTGCGAACACCGAAATCATGAGTTGTGGAGGAATAGATGTGCAGCTCAGTGGGAATCCCGGCGCGCTTCAAAGCAAGATACATCACGACGCTCTGCTCCGGCGGACTAATGATGTCGTCGCTTCCGTGCACGAGAAAAACCGGAGGTGTATTGGTCGGAATGCGCAAACCGGGTGCGAGCTCATCCTTATCCTTGGTTTTGAGATAGCCGGGATAAACCAGGATAGCAAAGTCGGGTCGACAACTTGCCGCATCAATCTCATCGACGGGCTCGTAATTTCGACGCTCGAAGTTTGTTGCGGTCGCAATCGCCAGGTGCCCGCCAGCCGAAAATCCAATAATACCGATCCGCTGCGGGTTAACGTGCCATTGCGCCGCTTTGCTGCGAAGCAAGCTGACCGCGCGCTGGGCGTCCTGCAACGGGCGACGGGCCGGTTCTCGTTCCGGCTCGTCAGGCCGGCGCGGGACGCGATACTTGAGAATAACTGCGGTCACCCCAAGTGAATTAAGCCAGGACGCCACTTCCTCTCCTTCCAGTTGCCAATACAGGTCCCAATATCCACCCCCAGGGCAAACCACGATTGCAGTTCCTTTGTTTGTGACGTTCGCGGGTGAGCAGATGGTGATAGTCGGCTTGCTCACCCGTGTAATCATCCGGGTCGGTTCCGTGACCTCAACCTGCTTCAGGTCGAGCTTTGGTGACATGCGCATCTGTTCCGGTCCGATGTCGCGGCTCTCATCCGGAACTTTCCCGGGCCAAAGCTCAAGCACCCGGGGTGCATCCTCCGAAAGGGCGGACTGAAAGAGGCCAATCCAAGCGCCAAACAAAAGCGTCAATGTGAGAGGCACGTTTGAGAAATACATTCGGGCAATTGACATTCTGACCTTTGCATCGAACATTACAGCGAAAGTCATAGCAACATCAACAACCAGAGCATTCTATTCTACTATGAAAAGAGTAATTGCAGCGATCGCGACCACGACGGTTCTGGCCTGGGCCTTGAGCACAACCACAGCGATGGCCAAGGACAAAGAAGTTACAATCCAAGGCGACGCGAAATGTGCCATGTGCATGCTTCACGAGGGGGATGCCTGTAAGACCGTAATTCAAACCACCAAGGCCGGAAAAACAACCACTTACTACCTGGTGGATAACGATGTCAGCAAGGCCTTCCATGATGATGTTTGCCACGGGGCCAAAAAAGTCGTCGCCAAAGGCACGGTCGCAGAAGTAGATGGCAAGCAGAAATTGACGTTGACCAAAATCGAAATAGCCAAGAAGTAAAACGGGGAATTATTGTAGCGGCGGATTCCCCGTCTGCCGTCTTGCCGGGTATCCTGCCCGGCGGAAACCTCGAGCCTGCCATTCCGGCGGGCTCTTTTTGTACACCCGCTTTATTGAAACAACACGGCAGGACGCCGCGCCCTGCCACAGGCGAGGCGACGCGCTTGGGAGCGGACCCAACCGCTGGAAATTTTTCTGACTTGTGCCATTTTGGGCTGTCAGTTATACAAAAGAACATAAGAACTAATACTATGAAGAAATTGCTAGCCGCTCTTTGCGCATCGACCCTGGTGACAATGGCCGTGTATGCCGTCCATTATCCGGACATTGAAATCAAGGACCTGAAATCCGCGATGACTTCCAAAAACGTCACGCTTCTCGACGTCAATGGCACCGACTCGTACAAACAAGGGCATATACCCGGGGCGATTGATTTTACCGCCAACAAAGCAAAACTGGCGAGTTTGCTGCCGAAAGATAAAAACGCACTAATCGTCGCATATTGTGGCGGACCAAAGTGCACTGCCTACCAGACAGCCGCCAAAGCCGCAAAGGACTTGGGCTACAAAAACGTGAAACACCTCACGGCAGGTATCTCAGGGTGGGAAGCAGCTGGCGAGAAGATGGAAAAAGGCAGCTAAGCGCTGAGTGCGCCAAAAGCTGTGTCGACTGAACGCCTGCGTTAGAACGAATGCAGGCGTTCAGTGACGTACAAGGCCTTATACGTTGCAAACTGGGGGGGGCGCGATAGGCACGTTTCTTGCACACCAAGGACGCGAGAATTGCAGATGCACTCAGACTTACGTCGCTCATCCAAACCCAACGCCCGCGTGGAGGTAATTTTAGACGGTGAACCCATCGTCTTGCCCGCACTTCGATCCAGTATAACCGCCATCCGCTCTTACCTCGAACGGAAAGCCCTGGAAAAGCAACGGATCCTTTGTGCTTTTTACGTCGATGGCCGCTCGCTCTGGACGGGTGAATCGCTGCACCAGGTCAAGTCCTTCGCGCGCGTGGAGGCTAAGAGCATCGATTTGGCCCATGTGCCGCTCCAACTTTTAGCCACCGCGAGACAACAATTATTACAAGCCCGGGAACAGGTTGCGACGGCGGTTACTTTTGTGCTCATCAACAGCAGTCGGCAAGCCCGTGAGCATTGGTGGGACCTGGCGCGCGACCTGAAACAGCCACTGGTGACTCTTAGCTTAATCCCGGCGAATTTTTGTGCTCCAGCCAAAGGCAGCGCTTCCTTGATGCAATTACGTAAATGGCAACTGGAGCAATTGGCCGCCATTCTTAAGGAAGTAGACCAGACTTGCTGGTCAGCCGATGCGCTGCCGTTATCCAACGCCCTCGAAAAGCGCGTTTTACCATGGCTCGACAGTTTGCGCGCGACGCTCGATCTCTGGCACGAAACCTTCTCGATCGGACAGCCGGAGCAAAGGTGAAGAGAGGGGATCCGCTGCTTGGTAAGCTGAGTAACCACCCCTTCGGCTAAGCCAAGCTGTCTCACTGTCCTAATTCGTAGGCTAGGTGTTTCTCTGTTAGACAACTTAGCAACGAGCATCAGCATCTACCGGCAGAGTGGGCCGGTCGCATTCTGCCTTTTGGCTTTCTTCGTTGGCACGCTTCGGTTACTGTCGACATGTAGGATCTCGCTATGAAACGAACTTCTCTTCAGATCTTGCTCCAAATGCCGGCCTTGCTTCCACTGATATTTATCATCCCTGGGATATCCGTCTTAGCGGAGGTGACTGTCATGCCCGATAAGATTACCCCCGCGGTTGCCGATCGGCAGACATCTCAAATACCCGATCGGGTGCATCTCAGTGGTTGGGTAGGCAGCCGCATCGAAGCCAATGAGGCGAATCGTTTGGTGAAGCTGGACCCAGCCCGCCTGCTGGAAGGCTACCGCAAACGTCCGGGGCGCCAGGCGTGGGACGGTGAACATGTCGGCAAATGGTTGCATGCGGCAACCCTGGCGTGGGTAAATACCGGGGACGCGGCTCTGCGCAAACAATTGGATTACGTAGTATCGGAGCTGATGAAGTGTCAGCTTGAAGACGGCTATCTCGGCACATACCTGGATAAGGACCGTTGGACAGAATGGGATGTGTGGGCGCACAAATACAATCTGATCGGGCTGATCACCTACATGCGCTACACGGGGAACGACGCTCCCTTGACGACCTGCAGACGCATGGCCGATCTGCTTTGCAACACATTCGGGGACGAACCAGGCAAACGGGACATTTTGAAAGCCGGCTGGCATGTCGGTATGGCCCCAACCAGCGTGCTCGAGCCCATGGTATTACTCTATCGTTTAACCGGTGAGCCGCGTTATCTCGATTTCTGCAAATACATCCTCAGGGCCTGGGAACAACCGAATGGCCCAAAAATCATTTCCACGCTGCGCACGCTCAAGCGGGTCGATAAGGTCGGTAACGGCAAGGCTTACGAAATGCTATCGTGCCTGAACGGCGCTTTGGAATACTACCGCACGGTTAACGATCCGATCATTCTGGAGGCATGCCTCAACGCCTGGCAGGACATCGTCGCCAATCGACTTTATCTCACCGGCACCGCCAGTTACGGGGAACTTTTTCACGATAACTACGATCTGCCCAACGTGAACAACGTCGGCGAGACCTGCGTCACCGTCACCTGGCTGCAGTTCAATGCCCAACTGCTGCGCCTGACCGGCGAAGCGCGCTTCGCCGATCAGCTCGAGAGAGTCGTGCTCAACCAATTATTCGGCGCACAACGTTGTGACGGTTCGGCTTGGGGTTATTACGTTCAGATGGAAGGTAAAAAACCCTACAGCAGCACACTCGACGGCCACTGCTGTCTCTCGAGCGGCCCGCGCGGTGTCGCTTTGATCCCGACCTTCGCCCTCAGCACCGACGCCGATGGCCTTGTCGTAAATCTCTACGATACCAGCACCGCCAGGGTGAAACTGCGAGACAACAACGGAGTTACCATCCGGACTGAAACGCTTTATCCGAGCAGCGGCGAGATACACTTGACTCTAGAGCCCGAACGTCCGGAGATGTTTTCGGTAAAACTGCGCATACCGGGCTGGTGCCGAAGTGATTCCGTTCAGGTTAACGGCAAGAAGACACATGCTGCTCCGGGGCCGGATGGTTACGCTACAATTCGGAGGACCTGGAAACAGGGCGATCGTGTTGATCTCGCATTAAAGCTGGAACCCCGGGTGATAGTCGGAAATCACCTCAACGAAGGCAAAGTGGCCATCCTTTACGGGCCGCTTGTGCTCGCGGCGGACGATGCCCTCCTGGGATTAAACGATGAAAAGGGCCATCAAGATGCTTTGAGTGTTGGTGCAGTCGCAGCAGCAGGCGTGGAACTCGCTCAACTGAAGGTTCGACCGGAACCTGCGCCTGCCACATTGAAAACCTGGCCCGCAGCCCAAGTCTATAGGGTCAATGCGGTTGCCCGCCGGACCACTAAGGCTTGCAAGCGCGGCACGCCGCTTGAGGTCCGCCTGATTCCTTTTGCTGATGCCGGCGAAACCGGCTCGCAGTATAAAATCTGGCTTCCGTTGCCGCGGGAGTCCGGCAGCGGGAACC
Source organism: Candidatus Limnocylindrales bacterium (assembly GCA_035495315.1). Classification (GTDB taxonomy): domain Bacteria; phylum Verrucomicrobiota; class Verrucomicrobiia; order Limisphaerales; family UBA8199; genus DATJGF01. The sequence goes on along the minus strand of DATJGF010000059.1, from coordinate 38,327 downwards.
TCTTGCTGGACGCGGATGAGAGCCGTTCACGCCCTGGCAATGTCACTGGCTCGATTATCGACGACGATCTGCAATCGTTGGTCGTCACCTTCGACGGCCAGACAGCCGACGAGGACTGGTTTCAGGTCAAATTGGATGAACCGGCGACGGTAAAGAGAATAATTTTCGCCCATGGCAAGACGTTCCACGATGGCGGCTGGTTTGATGCCACCGCCGGCAAACCGCGCCTCGAAGCCCAGCTCACACAGGGCGGAGCCTGGGAGCGGATCGGCCAATTCGACGATTATCCTGCTACCACTTCCACCGACCCAGCCGGGCTCCACGGTACGGAGCGCTTTGTGTGCACGCTCGAGACTGCGAAAAGGGTTTATGCCCTTCGCGTCGTCGGGAAGCCCGCTTCCGGCGATAATCCGCAGCAGCGCTTCACCTCGTGCGCTGAGCTGCAAGCGTTTGCCCAGTAGCTCCCAAATTCCCTGGCGCGAGAACGGAGTGGTAATGGGAAGTGCTGGCCATGATGGCGTCTGGCGGGAAGAGCTTCGGCTTCATTCCTACGATGTGGATTTCACGCAAATGGTCTCGATCGAAACGATTTGCCGCCTGTTTCTTGAAGCCGCGTGGAATCACGCCGAAGCGCTTGGCGTCGGTTTTGCCCACTTGGCCGAGCGCCAGCGTTTATGGGTGCTGGTACGGTTGCTGATCAAAATGGAGGGTTATCCAAGGTGGGGAGAGACCGTGCGGTTGATTACCTGGCCGCGCGCCGCCAGGAGCGTCTTTGCTTTACGCGAATTCGAGCTCACCGACTCTAGCGGGAAGCAACTGGGAGGCGGCTCGAGCGCCTGGGTCGTGCTGGATGCGAACACGAAAAAGCCGCAACGGATTCAGAAGTTGCTCAGCGGGATTCGCACGGGCCCTGAACAGCTGGCGGTGGGAGCTGAGCCCTCGAAAATCGAATCGTTCGGAGGCTCAACGGTCCTGACAACGCGCGCGCATTACAGCGATGTCGACCTGAACGGTCATGTCAACAGCGGGCGTTATATCGGGTGGCTTTTGGATTCATACTCTTTTGACTTCCACAAAACTCACCAAGCGCAGTCGGTCGAGATTAATTACCTGGGCGAGACCAGAGGCGGAGAAACGCTCTCCATTGGGGCGGCGGAACAAGCGCCGGGAACATGGCAACACGCGATTGTTAAATCGGATGGGACCGAGGTTTGCCGCGCGCGAATGGTCTGGGGCGAAAAACGATGTGCGGGTTAGCTTTTTCTAAGCGACTTTCTTCCTCAACTCGCCCAGACCGGCTTCGAGTTCGGGGCGGGGGAGATTGCCGGCTAGCAGAGCGGAATCGCTATGGCTCGCGAGCCGTTGATAGAAAGCGACACCAAATTCCACCAAACGCGGGTTGTCGGGTTGTGACTCTAACATCCCAAACAGGCAGTCTTCCGCTTTGGCAAATTCGCCGAGGCGTTCGTAATGTTGCATGAGCCGGGCCAGCGTTGGGAGCGGCAAAACCGAGTCTTGCAGCGCCGCGATGAAGCCCTCAACGCGCGGCACGAATCCCGGGCATTCGAATGGTTCGTCTTGCGCCAGGACATCCAGCAGCAGGTGCAGGCCTTTGAGATGTAGCGCACGGCCTTGGTCGAGACGATTCTCAGCAAGCGCCAGGTCACCTGCCTCCTTGAAGAGAGTCGCTACAATTAAGGTCTTTTCGCGCACGACCTGGGTCGGCTCGCCCTTGATGAGACGTGCGAGCAACTCGGTCTCCGTTAATTGCACAGCGGAGTTGGAGTCTATTCCAAGCAGCTTTTGAACCTCTTCGTTTACTACGCCGGAGGCCTCGCGCCAGTGTTGGTCTTGCTTGAGCGAACTCAACCGCGAAAGCACCGCGATGAATTCTTCGATCATCCGCAAAATATAGTCACGACGAATCATTTGCCCCAAATGCCTGTTGTTTGTCGGTGCCGCTACTGCCGCGCCTCGAGAAAGACTTTTAATTCGGCGGCGGCTTTGCCCCCGAATCCGGGCACCTGCGCGATCTGCTCCACGCTCGCCATACGCATGCGCTGCACGGATCCGAATTTTTTCAATAATGCTGCTTTTCGGCGTTCACCGATATTGGGGAATTCATCAAGAATGCTCTCGGAAATCTTTCGCAGGCGCAAAGCTGCATTGTAGGTATTTGCCAGCCGGTGAGATTCATCACGCACGCGCTGCAAGAGCTTCAGCGCGCCGCTGTCGTGTGAAAGACGCAAAGGCTCCTTTTCCCCGGGCCGATATATCTCTTCGAATTCTTTTGCCAATCCCAGAATCGGGATATGGCTCAATCCGAGCTTTTCCAGTTCGGCGCAAGCAGCGCTGAGCTGACCTTTGCCGCCATCAATCAGGATCAAATCGGGCAATTGTGGCACACCGCGCTTGGGAAGAGGCGCGGGCGCACGGCGGGCGCGAACATCCGCCGCGGCGGCGTCTCCCATAATAGATGGACGAGGCGCCCCTCTGACTGCGGCGCTTACGTCGTCCACCATGCGCTGCAAATCCGCCGGAACGGGACCTTCGAGTGCGGAATTCGGAATGGGGAGCCCGGCATCGGCGGCGCCTTCGAATGTGGACTGTGAACTGGGGACTTCGGACTCCGTCTCTTCAGCTTTGGACTTCGTACTTTGGACCTCAGACTCATCCAACGCTTGCTCGACTTCGACTTTGGACTTTGGACTTTGGACTTTGGACTCCACATCTTGGACTTTGGACTCGTTCAAGATCCGTGTGTACCTACGCCGGACCACTTCCGCGACCGATGCAAAATCATCCTGTCCTTCGACCGTTTTGATTCTGAATTTGCGGTAATTAGCCCGGTCCGGACGACCGTGACGGAAGCTAACCAGTGAGGCGACTTTGAACGTGCCGCTAATGTTGGAAATATCAAATCCCTCGATCCGTTCAGGTGGGGCGGCAAGGCCAAGCACCTGCCCCAATTCAGCGAGGTCGCGTTCGGGATCGATTGCTTGCGGCAAACTGTATGGCACGCGTTCGAACCGGTTCACTTTCTTCGTGGTTCGGCGCAAGTCGGCCAGCATATCGCGCAGTTGTGCTGCCTTTTCGTAATCCTGAGCGACGGCCGCCTTCTGCATTTCTAATTCCAGTTGTTCCTGCATCTCATCGCATTGGCCCTCCAGGAAATCGCACGCCGCTTTGATCTGATCGAGATACTGGTCGCGCGTCACGTTCGCGATGCAGGGGGCAGTGCAGTAGCGCAAATGCGCGTAGAGGCAATGTTTGTAATCGCGCTCTGTTGGGGTCAGCGGACGACAGCCACGCAAATGAAACTGTCGCCGGACCAGTGAAAGTGTGCTGCGCAGCGCGCCGGCGCTGGGAAAAGGCCCGAAGTAACGCGCCCCGTCATCCTGCTTCAGGCGGGTTAGCGTGAACCGGGGGATGGGATCGTTGAGGTTGACCTTCAACAGCAGAAACCGCTTATCATCGCGGAAGCTTACATTGTAGCGAGGGTGAAACTCCTTGATCAGCTTGCCCTCCAACAGCATCGCCTCCGGCTCGCTGCGCACGACGTGAAAATCGAAATCATGAATGACTTCGATTAAAGCCTGGAACTTCAGATCCCAGCCCATCCGCCGCGAGGGCTGGAAATAATGGCTCACCCGCTTTCTCAGGTCTCGGGCCTTGCCGACATATATCACCGTCCCGAATCGGTCTCGCATCAGGTAAATGCCCGGTTTATGCGGCAGCGTCGTGAGCTTTTTGCGAATGTGGTCGGCCACGGACATGCCAGGAGTAAGTTACAGCCGCTAGTCGGGGGGTGGCAAGGGGCAGAAATGAAATCCGAAGCTCGAAATCCGAAACAATTTCAAAATGCAATGACGAGCAATGTTCAGTCGGCTCGAAACTCCAGATATCGGCAGATGCCGATTTGAGATTTCTGAATTCAGATTTGTTTCCGGATTTCGAGCTTCGGGTTTCGGATTTCCCACAGTCACATGTCTTTCGCAGCCAATGCCAACCGGCGCCGAACTTGCTCGCGATTGCGCGCGTCGTAGAATTCTATCGGGTTGTAATTGTCGGTAAGGACCATGCCGTGATCGGGAGAGGCGTCCAGATGACTGTGGAGCAGCGCCTCGACTTCCGGTTGTATCTCAGGATGCACGACGGACAGGTCAGGTTCGCGCGCGAACGACGGAATCGAATGGTCGCTGGCGGCAAAAAAGAGCGCACCGCGGGCAACTGTGTGCAGGTGGACCCCGGCAAAGACCGCTTTTAGAGTTCGATTAATGGAAGTCGCAAAGAAATCGCGCCCTTCCTCAACGTCGCCGAAGCAGTTAATGACCAAAACTCCTCCCGGGCGCAACACGCCGCGAATCGAGGTAAAGGCCTCCCGGGTCAATAAATGTGAAGGCGAGGAATCCCCGAGAAAAGCATCCAGGACGACAACATCGTATTTTTTGCGGCACCGATTCAGATAATGGCGGCCGTCGTCGAAAGTGATTCGGCACTTTTCCGCATGAAAATCGAAATACCGCTTAGCCACGGGCAACACCGCCGGATTGATTTCGATGACATCGACCTGCGCGCCGGCGCGAGCAAAATCCATCGGCACCATGCCCATGCCCAACCCAATGCAAAGCACGTCGTTAATATTGGTAACATAAGCTCGCGCCAACGCCGCGAGCATGTAGGTGAAGGTGGCTTTGCTCTGCTTCCGGTCCGGATCGTAAATGTTCTGCACCAGATTATCGTTTAGATAGAAACGGGTAGAACCTTCACGAGAATCAACGATCTGAAGTTCGCCGAAATGGGAGTTGCCACGGAATAATTCAATCGCCCAGGCATAATGTCGCGACCACTCGCGGCGAGCCGTCAGGACGAGGCACAGCGCGATGAAGAAAATGGCCGGCAGCACCACCTTGACGTTGCGTGAGAAGACAAGAAAATAACCAACACCAATGAGCAGCAACGCGCCGGCGGTTACAAACATAGTGAACGAGTTGGGCAGGAGCGGGATCGCCAGATAACCAATCACCAGCGTGCCTGCAAAACTGCCCAATGTGCTGATCGCGGTCAACCGGCCGACATTACCGCCGACCCCGGAAATCGAGGAAGTAATCACACGCACCAAATACGGGCCAGTCATCGCCAGGAGCGCCAGGGGCAGAAAAAAAAGGATCATCGATGCCAGCAGGGAACCGACCGCCAGATTAAAGTCCAGGCACCAATAAGCTACCGGCTCACAAATGAGAACGGTCAAGGCCAGGTAGACGGCTGCGATTAAGATTGCTCCATAAAGCCGCGAGAGATTCTGAGAACGGTCCGCCAATTTGCCGCCCGCATAGTACCCTGCCGCCAACGCGACGAGTGTCACCGCAATTTGTGCTGTCCAAACAAAGTGCGACATCCCAACAAACGGTGAGAGCATCTTGGCGCCAAGGATCTCAACCACCATGATCGCGCCGCCAGTAATCGCAGCAGTAAAATAGAGGTACCGCCTTAACGAATTCGATAATTTAGGCTCGGGAGCCGGCGTCTGTTTGTTCTGCACCGTATGTTCTTACGCGAGCCAGTAAAGCGGGGCAATCTTTAACGCCCACGTCCTAGAACGTTAAAAGGTTAAAGCGTTAAAACGAGTGCCGGTGCTCCTCGGGCTGTTAATCTAATCTCACATCTTGGCACCGGAACAGGGCCCAGTCGGCAACTCTTAGGCTTGCCCCCCTTTCGCAGAGCGCAAACTGTAGAGATACCGCAGATCGGCCGCCGACAGCGAGGCGCCACCCCGGATTTCCTCCGTGCGCATCGTTTCGGCCCGCTCGGCGCGGATTTGTTCGAGTTCAGCTGCGTCGAGCCAGTATCCCCCGCAGTTGGGGCATTGATCGACCTCGATCCGGCGTTTAGCGCTAAAGAAATGCCGATGTAGCTTGATCCCGCCGCAGCGCGGGCACTCACGTTTGCGACTCGTATCGACGACGATTTGATCGTCTCGCCGAAGATGAAGTAACGGTTCGCCGGCCGCCTCATTTTCCTCATCGACTCGGTCCAATTCGAACGCATCAAACCAAATGCCGCCGCACCCACCCTGGCAGGCATCAACTTTCAAATTCCCAACCTGAATTTCCTTTAACGCGTTGAAACACGCTGGACATTTCATAAGCCTGAATTGGTTATAAACTTTTGTGCACCCTCTAAATCGTCTGTATTTATCAAATCAACTCCATTGGCAAGAATTTCGCGCCAGAAAACCGCGTTATCCGGGGCGCCCCAAAACCGAACGCGGCGGCCATGCTGGTGTGCTTTGGAAACGATCTCCTTTAGTTTAGTACGCTCCTCTTCAGGAAGGTCTCCTTTTGCCCGCCATTTGAAACTCGCAGACCAGTTGCTGCTAATCCACGGAATGAGATTAGCGGGCACATTGGAATCGAGATCCGTGAGGTCGCCGTCAAACGCCGCGTAGCGGATTGACTCGCCCGCGAACATATCCCTGGACCGGTCTCCTGTGATCACTGCTACTACCGCGTTGGTCTTTTTCTGGTCTGACTCGAAAGTCGACAAGAGATCTGAGTATTGTTTCAGGACCTCACGCAACACGGGGTAGATAGTTTGCCAGCTCGATTTGAGGTCAATCAGGAGTGTAACCTCAGGCCCATTGGGGTAAACACGCCCGTTATTCTTCCGAACGCGCTCGCGAAGCGGATCCAGATAAAGCACCTGTAAAGTGCGGTTCGGCTTAACCTCCGATCGGTTATGGGCAACCAGCAACTGTCCCTCAACGAGGTAAATATCCGCCTCGACACTGCAGAACCCATGGTCGAGCGCGTCAAACAGCGGACGCGCATGTTCGTAGTCGTTGTGGGCATGGACATTGGTGAGCGGCTTTGGCTGAGCGTAAAGCGCGAGCGCCAGCAGGTTCAACAGGGCTAAACTAAACACCTTGTGAAATCGCGTACGCATACGAGTTCAACGTTAATAATGACTTGTTCGCGCCAGGTTTCAATCTTAAAGCGTGAGTTAACCCCCTTAATTTATTTGGTTGACAATGAATGTGACCGGGGCAAGCTCGGACTGTCTATATTAGAATATATGTTCGGATTATCATGGAGCCTGTGAAGATTCTAATAATATTTGCTAGCGCTTACTACAGTTGGATTTTGGGCGGTAGCAGTACATCTCCCAAACCGATTACAATTCATTCAGGGAGTGCGAACTATGCAAAGTCTGACCGTTGGGGCGATCATTCGTTCACCTCACTTGATCCGAACGATGACTGGAGCTTTTGGACTGTGCAACAATACGCTGCGACCCAACCGCAATGGGGTGCTAATTGGTCAACTTGGATCGTAGAACTGCAACGCAATCCTTGAACATCTAAAGTGTTTTATGAAAAGTCTGATTATGCTTCTGTTTTCCACAGCAATTGCGCCCTGCTATGGACAGGGGACAATTGTGTTTGCCAATGCTGGGTTAAATTTGGATGCCCCGATCTTCGATGCGGCAGGTACTAGAATCTCGGGACCGAGTTCGTTCGTGGCCGATTTCTTTTGGAGCAGTGATACAAGCGCAAGCATGGACCAACTGATTGCAGCCGGATTCAACCAAGTATTTTTGCCGGTAAACGGCAATGGCGGAGGTTACTTTAACGGAGGTTTGAAAACCTTACCGACGCCGGGAAACGTTCCGATTTTGGGACAAGTTCGAGTATGGGATACAGATCTTGGCGCAACCTATACTCAAGCAAGAGACAGCGGCGGACAATTTGGATTTTCCAACATGTTCTTGGTGACGCCCGACTTGCCTCCTGGGGGGGGCACTTATTTGCTAGGTCTCAAAAGCTTTCAGATTACAACCATACCCGAACCGTCCACTATTGCTGCCGGTGTTCTAATCAGTGTTCTGTTCATGATCAAACGCGCAAACGCGCGCGTAACCGGGTAGGATAGGAAGCGTCGCGGTCAGGGTTGGTGGGCGGGACTTTAGCTCTACAATCTCGGTTCATGTTAGCTGCGTTTATAGGTCCACAGGCCCTTGTGGCGGAACCTTTTTGAACGGACTCCGACTCGAGATCGTAGCCGTGCTAACGTTTCACGCTTTAACGCTTCAGCATCAGCTCTTGGGTCTGTTCTTATACTTCTCGTATAACCGCGTGTGCCGATTGTCCAGGCTGACTTCCTTGCCGGCGATCCACATGTGTTTCACGTTGGCGCGGATATCGAGAATGCTGCCGTCCGATGAGAAAAGCGTCGCCTCTTTGCCAACGTCAATTGAACCGAGGCGGTCCGCTACCCCTGCCAGCCGTGCTGGATAAAGCGTTAGGCCTTTGACGGCTTCATCTTCCGGCAATCCAAAAGCGACCGCTTGCGCGGCCGCGTAAGGCAAGTTGCGGACTGTAGGGGCATCGAACGGCCTTAAACCAATGGCAAACGAAACATCCATTCCGGCCTTATGCAGTAATGCTGGGGCAGTGAATTGGACATCATACGAATCGCTTTCCCGCACCGGCTGCGTGAAAGTGTGCTCGTAAATGACGGAAACGTGATTACTCGCCAGCAGTTCCGGGACTTTCCAGGCGTCGCGCGCGCCAGCCAAAATGATTTTGTAGTGGTTCGTGCTGGCCCACGTGACAGCGCTCTTGATTTGGCGGATTTCGTCGGCATGGATGGTGATCGGCAAGTCTCCGCGGATATAAGGGAGCATTGCTTCCCAGGCTGGAACCGTCTCCGGCGCGGGCGCATTCTGCTTTTCGGCGGCTGAGCGGGCCTTGGCGTACGCGGCCGCTTCAGCAAAGAAATCCATCATCGAACGCAGCGCTTCGCGGCGTTCTTTGGATTGCTCTTCCAACGCTTTCGGTTTGTTTTTGCCAGGAACCTTTTCCGGTGGAGTTGTATTCAACTCCATGGTCGGCCAAAACAGGTGGAGCGCTACAGGTTTCCTAATTGCCATTGCTTCCGCGGTCCAACCCGCGATCGTCAGCAGACCCGATTGACCGGAGACAATCCCACCCGTCGGCACCGGTTCGAAATATGCGATACCGTTGGCTCGGGCCACCGGCAGCAGTTCGGAATCGGGGTTAATAGCGATCCAGGATTCCACATCGGGCGTATAGTCACCGACCTCCTTGGCATCGGCGGTAGCGCGAACGGCTTCGATTTCGATCAACCCAAGGGCACAATCGAGTGAAATGATTCCCGGGTAAAGATGCTGACCCGTGAGATCCAGCGGGGTGACGCCGTTATTCGGCACCGTCGTTCCGACCGCCGCAATTTTTCCGTTCTGGATGAGAACCTGGCCTGGGGAAAGAGTTTCACCGGTGACGGTATGAACCGTAGCGCCCGAGAGGAGCAGGCTCTGGCCAACAGCCGACGAAAGGCTGCACAACAGTCCCAAGGCAAGAGGCAAGAGCTGGGAGGCGGCTAACTTCAAGCGACCCGAGCGCTGCCATTCGAATGCACTAGCCTGGTGAAGCTCGAAATTCATCCGCTCTGGCTACCATTTTCGCACAAACCTGTGCAAGTCCCCGATTAAACCTTGTCGCTGCTTCCTTGGTAACCCATCTTCAAAGGGCCAGTCGGGATAACGCTATGACTAATCAAATCGGAGAAGGGTCGAGGCGAACGCCATTTCCGCCTGTCTTTTGGGTCGCCAACTTCATTGAGATACTCGAGCGCTTCGCCTACTACGGTATTTACTTCGGGTTCGGCATTTACATGACGCACCTGGGTTATTCCAAGGAGCAGTTGGGGATAGTGCAAAGCTTGTTTCTGCTGCTATCCTATGCGATTCCGCTAGTGTCGGGGACTTTTGCGGATCGGTTTGGTTTCAAGAAGGTGCTGATCATCTCCTACCTCGCGTATTTGCCCTCGATCCTGCTGCTGATGTTGACCAAATCTTTTTCCGGCATTGCGCTGACAATGCTGAGCATTGGGTTGGCAGCAGGCATTTTTAAGCCGCTGATTGCCGCGACCGTTCGAGTCACTACCGACGGCACCAACAAGACTCTGGGATTCGGCATTTTTTACGCCATGGTGAATATCGGCGGTTCTTTTGGACCGATCGTCGCCGGCAAACTGCGGGCGATTTCCTGGAATTACGCGTTTTTAGCGGCCGCGATTGCCATCGGCCTGATGCTGGTGATTACGGTGCTGTTCTACAAGGAACCACCGCGAGAGATCGAAGGACAAACCTTGGCAAAAAAGTTTCGCGATATCGGCACCGCGTTAGCCGATGTGAAGTTCCTGGTTTTTCTCGTGCTTCTCGGAATCTTCTTTTGGTTGCCGTTCTGGGCCTTCTTCAATCTCTGTGCGCTTTATGTCGATTCCAACCTCGACACCGCCGCGCTGTATCAAAGCTTACGATCCGTGTTTGGAGCAGCTTTCGCCGATTTTCTGTCGGAACCCGGCAAAGACGGCACGCGACGAATTTTGGGGGAAACTATCTCGCACACGGGCTATATCATCATGATTTTCCAGTTAGCTGTTTCGCGAGTATTCGAGCGGAGGAGCGCCTTGCCTTCGTTCATGATCGGGCTCGTGATCATGGCGGCTGGGTTAGCCGTGCTCGGGCTTGCGAAAATCACCACCCCAACGCTGGTCTTTTTGGGTATTTTTCTTTTCGGTGTCGGAGAAATGATTACTTCACCCCGCATTCAGGAATACATCACCTGGATAGCACCGAAGGAAAAAGCGGGGCTTTATATGGGGTCCAACTTCCTGGCCGTGATGATTGGGGGATTCACCAGCGGTTTCATTTATACGAGCCTCTACGGTCACTTTAACAGCGCCGGTTCACCCGAACGGGTTTGGTTTGTGATGGCGGCTCATGTCTTGTTGGCTGTTCTCGCCTTCGCGATCTTCAGGAAAGCAGCGGGTGATTTCCGCGAACAAACCGTCTGATCATTCTTCATCAAGACAACCGCGGCTCTTTCCATCGAACTCATGCTCGAGGGAAAGCCGGAAAAATTGCTGAGCTCCTTTAGAGTCCTTGTCAGCTGCGGAATCTCCGCCGACTTCGGGCTTCGCGATCTGTTTGGCTTTGGCAATAAGGTCGTCTCGTTCCTTTTGCAGACGCCCGGCGCGCTCCGCATTAAGGGCTCGATCAAAATATTTTCTACCTTCTATCCAGGTTTGCTGACAAACGGTGCCTGAATCGAGTGGTGACTTCGACCAAATCGCAAAATCGCCATCTTTGCCCGGTTCAAGCGAGCCGACGTGAGAATCGATATGCAACTGCACGGCCGGGTTGAAAGTGACGAACTTAAGGGCTTCCACCTCCAGCGTGCCGCCGTATTTGACGGCTTTGGCGGCTTCCATATAGAGCCGACGTGCCAACTCCGAGTCATCGGAGTTGAACGAGACGACAACGCCGCGGTCGCGCATCAGGCTGCCATTGTAGGGAATCGCGTCGTAGACTTCGAATTTGTACGCCCACCAATCGGAAAAGGTTGAGCCACCGGCGCCGTGGCGGGCGATTTCATCGGCAACCTTGTAGCCCTCAAGGACGTGCTGAAACGTCGCGATCTTTACGCCGAAACCTTCCATCAATCGAATCAACATCAAAATTTCGTCCTGCCGATAGGAGTGGCAATGAATCCAGCGTTTGCCCTGGATGATCTCGCCAATCGCTTCCAGTTCCAGGTTGCGACGTGGCGGAACGTTTGTGATTGGGCCCCGCGGAGAGGAACCTTCTGATTGCCCCGCCTGCTGCAAACTCTTGAGGTACTCCTGGGCAGCGGTGAAGCGGTTGGCGATGAAGGTTTGTACCCCCATCCGCGTTTGAGGGAAACGGGTTGTATTTCTTCCACCCCAGTTCGACTGCTTGACATTCTCACCCAGGGCAAACTTAATGCCTGCTGGAGCATCGGCGAAAATCAGGCCCTCGGGGCTGGCGCCATCGCGAAGCTTGATCACACAATTCTGGCCGCCAATCGGGTTGGCCGAACCATGGAGCAGGTTGACGGTGGTAACACCGCCCGCCAATTGCTCATAGAGATTGTCCGTCTCGGAATTGACAACATCCCGGATGCGCACCATCGCTGTTGAAGGCAATGTCGCTTCATTTACTCCGTCGAGAATGGCAGTGTGGCTATGACAATCGATTAAGCCTGGGGTGACATGCAGACCGCGCCCGTCAATGATCAGCGGGGGGCCGGCAAAATCTGAGCGACCGGAAAGATCTTTGCCTACGGCTTTGATTTTTCCACCGACAACCAGTAGGTCGCTTTGCTCCAGACGCCCCTGAGGCCCGCACGTCCATAGGGTGGCGCCTTGAATCAGGACAGCGGGCGGTTCGGCGAGCGGCCCACGATCGGTAAGCGGTGCTCGGGCGACTCGCTTTTTCTTCAGTTCGCGCGCCCGGTCCTTGGATTTGTCCTTATCTTTCTCCTTCTTCTCTGTTTTATCCTCGGAGACCTTGTCATCGGGTTTCTGCTCGTTGGCTGCAACCTCAGGCGGTTTGGCATGCTTTTCAGGTTCTTCCTTCGGTTTGGATGGCGTTTGCTCCGCCGCGGCTACTTTATCGGGTTTGCTTTTTTCTGCCTTGGGCTCTTCGCTTGGCGCCTCATACACGCGGCCATCGATCCAAACTGCCGCGACTTTGTTTTCCGGGTTGAAGTAGTTGGTACCGTCGACAATCGTCAAGTTGGCCAGCTTCCCGGTCTCGATGGTTCCAAGAAGGTTTTCTGCGCCGCACAATTTGGCGGGCACGGTTGTCAATCCGGCAAGGGCATCCTTTTCTGAGAGACCGCGATCGACTGCCAACTGCAGGTTCTCGCGGAATTTTTTCTTATCGCTTAGCCCATAAGTGGTGAGCGCAATCTCAAGGTCCTGCTGCCGCAGCAGCGCCGGATTTTCGGCCGCCCAATCCCAAGCTCGCAATGTGTCCAGTTGCACCTGTTCCCAGTCATCCTCATTTGGGAGTTTCGGCAACGTCGGAAAATCCAACGGCACAATAAAGCTGGTTCGCGCCGCTTTGGCCAGATCGGGCCTGCGCCATTCCTGCCCGCTGGATACCTCCAGGAAATCAATGCCCAATTCGGCAGCAACGCGCGCGGCGCGGTCCACCATCAAGGCGCTGCCTGGCTCGAAAACGACTCGCATCCTTTTTTCGACAACCGATTGCAAGGCTTCCAAAGCCGGATCGAACTCAGAACGTTTGCGGCCCTGGGGATGTTTTTGATAATCTGTCTGATCCAGCGCATAATGCTGAGCATCAAAAAAGCTCTGGCGCACCGAGGCAATCACGCCCATAAGCGAGCTAGGATAACCCCGGTCATCGGCCTGGCGTGTTTCGAAACCAATATGCTGAAACACATCCGAGCGAATGATCACCTCGTTCGGATTCTCCTCGCTCAGAGCGACCAACGCGCTCGTGCCACGGATGATGCCTTTTTCGGGGACGACGACACCCGCCGTAAAACCGATTTCCCGCAACGGCTTCAATGCCTTTTCCTTGGGGGAATAATTGCGACCCGCCCGGTATTCGGGCGTGATTCGTGCAATTTCATATCCGGGTCCAGCCTTCCCCATATCGCTCTGTGAGCCCGCTACACCGTAGAACTTCGTTCCGGCAGCGGTAAGGTTCGACCGGTCAGGTTCGGCGTCAGAGGTCGATATGCGCGGATTACCGCCGTCAAGCACCAGGTAAGGATCGATGAATCCGGCATAAATCGTTTTGCCGTTCATGTCCCAAATGCGAGCGTCGGCAGGAGGCGTTAGGTTAGTGCTAACTGCCTCAATCAGCCCGTCTCGAATTACGATGGTTCCTCCATCCACCACTTCACCGGGCTTGGGAATGACTTTGCCGCCAATAAGTGCATGAACACCCAAGGGCAGCGGTCGAAACCCGGGCGGGCGGAGTTCGGCCGCGCGTCCACTCGGGAACAATACCCATAGAAGTGAAAAACAAAGACAGAAAAGAAAGGCTGCAAACCAAGAGTGGGAGCGGTTTCTGATCATTGAATTGCGCGATTATTAGCAGGGGCTCCGAAGATAACAAGTGGAGCGTTTTGGCAGTGGCTTATTGCTTCACCTCTTCGCGATAGGGTTCGCCGGCCCGATACAATTCAATCAATTGTCGGTTCTTTTGCGCAAGGTCCGTTTGTCCGGCAGCGCTCGCCACGTGTATCGCCCGTTGAGCGGCGGAAACAGCTTCGGGAAAGCGACCCGCCTCTGCGTACGCGGCCGCGAGAGTGCCAATCAACATAGGTTGCACGTAATCAGTGAGTTTGCAGGCATGCTCTGCCCAAGCAACCGCTTCGGCGCCGTTCCGCAGTTGAGTGTCAGGATTTGTTGCCAGTATCCAGGCGAGATTGTTACAGGCGGGGATCTGATTAGGGTTCAGCCGTAGCGATTCACGGTAGCAAGCGACCGCGTCGGACATTCGGCCCTGCTCCGCAAGAGCGACCCCTAGTTTTCCGATGGATTCAGCTGAGGCTGGAGCGAGTTGAACACCTTGCTGCAGATAGCTCAGTGCATTGGTGATATCCCCCTGAAGTGCCAGCAACGTGCCCATGTTGATCAGGGCATCCGGGAATTTGGGATTGATGTGCAGAGCTTCGGTGTAGAGAGGTTTGGCCTCAGTGTACCGGTGCTGATTCACCAGGAACGCCCCGAGATTGTTATAGGCTATGTAATTATCTTTTGTAACTTCGATACAGTGTCGAAAGAGCGTTTCGGATGTTCGCCAATATTCCAGTTGATTGCGGGTGACGATGGCGAGCGCTCCAAGGACCAGCACGCAGGCCAGTCCGGCCAGCAGTCGCCCCCAGGAACTGATATGCGCGGCCTTACTCAAAGCAGGAGCGGAAGCACCCTTGCTCTCATTCCGGTCTGCTTGCGGAGGCGATGATACCAACTTGGGATGATCTTTGGTTGAAAACCGGCTCACCAGATCCCACGCCCCCCAAACCAAACAAATAAAACAACCTATATAAGGCACGTAACTGTAACGATCGGCCATGTACTGGCTCCCCACCTGGACCAAACCAATCACCGGCACGAGCGTGCCGACAAACCAAAACCAGCCGACCGCAAAATATGGGCGGGCACGGATTTGCGTTAAAACGGCCGCCGTTATGCCGACTGAGAGCACCAGCCCGAATCCCAACTGCCAAACGGGCCATTCCACGGCCGGTAAGTAAAGCACCGCCAGCTTCGAAGGCCAAAAGAGTTTTTCCAGGTAGCCCAGATAAGCCGCCAGCGCGTTTTCCAGCCGTGAGTCGAAAGAGAAAAGCTCCAAGGAAGCGACAGAACCCCCGGAGCGTTGAGCAACAAACGTAATCACACTCGAAACAACCGACAGTAGAAGGAACGGAACCTTCTCCAACATTAGAGGAAGATTTTCTGTGATTGTTGGTTTTCCCTTTTTGAATTCGATTCGCCCCAAAGGCCAAAGGTCCAACAACAGAAGCAGGAAAGGGACAGTCACCAACATCGGTTTACTGAGTAAACCGAGAGCAAATAGAATCAGGGCAAAAACATAATCCCAGGATATCCGATGCCGGAGCCCTGGACTTTGGACTCCTGCGTCTAAACGTTTGGTTTTGGACTTCTGCGCATATCGCGTGTAGGCCCATAGCGTCAATATGAAAAAGAATGTGCTGAGGACATCTTTCCGTTCGGCGACCCAGGCGACGGATTCGACATGCATGGGATGCAAGGCAAACAGTGCGGCAACCATGGCGCTGCGCCAAAGGGCACCCGTCATCCGATTCAGGACCAGCAACAGTAAAACCGTATTACACGTGTGCCAAACCAGGTTGATGAGGTGATGTCCACCGGCATCGCGCCCGAACAGTTGCACATCGAGCATGTGCGAGATCCAGGTCAGCGGGTGCCAGTTGGAAACGTGAAACGTGCCGAATGCCCATAAAATCCCGTCGTAAGTCAGGCCTTTTTGAACCATGGGATTGATGGCGACGTAGCGTTGGTCATCGTACGACTGAAACTCGAAGCCACCTACCGGCCAGAAAACCGCAAGCGTAATCCCGCTCAAGAAAAGAGCGACTATTAAAAGCCGACGAATGTCTTTGTTGCGGTGCATCAACTTCTCATGTTGCTAAAATTGTCAGAGAGGTGCAACCGAAGCTCACAGGGGCAGGCATCGACTATAGCGCGGGCGTCCAACCCGGGCGAGTTCAAGGGGCGTCTTGCCCTCCGCGCACTGCTGTCAGCGAGACGCTGCCGGAACTCCCCGGCGCTTGGACTGCTACGTGTGAAGTGGCGCGTTTTGCCCAGGATGCACATCCTGACACAACTGGAATTGTGAGAGAGCGAACATCGTGCTGCAGGGGTGAGGTTCGGCCGCATCACCGTTCGGCAAGCGTCCTGCTATAAAGCGCGCGACGCCCATGCGCGGCGGACGGCTAAAGGAGGCCTGAGTTCTGGACTCCTGACCAGTCTGCAAGCAGGGCTCACTTATGAAGACGGGTTATTTAATCGACATGGACGGCGTGATTTACCGGGAGCACCATCTGATTCCCGGCGTGAAGGCCTTTTGCGAGGCTTTAATTCAAAGCGGCGCGCCCTTCGTTTTCCTTACCAACAATTCGTCCCCCACGCCGGAGGATTTGTCTGTACGCCTGGGACATTTAGGATTGCCGGGGTTTTCGGCAAGGCACTTTTACACTTCGGCGTTGAATGCCGCGGATTTCCTGAGTGAAACACACCCCGCCTGCACTGTCTTTGTCATCGGCGAAGGCGGTTTGTTGACCGCATTGCACGAACGCAAGATTGCCAACGATGCCATCCATCCCAGTTATGTAGTGGTCGGCGAGGTTTCGGTTTCCATGGAGAAGCTGGCCAAGGCGCATTCGTGCATCGAGGCGGGCGCGCGTTTATTGGCGACCAATCCCGATAATTGGTGTCCGGTCTCCGGCGATGCGACGCGTCCGGGAGCCGGAGCGACGGCGGCATTTCTGGAGGCCAGCACCGGACGCCGCGCTTATTATTTGGGCAAACCCAACGGATATATGTTCCACCGCGCCCGGCGGCGACTCGCCGAGCTGAATGGCGGCAGTATGCCCGAACAAATCGTTGTCATCGGCGATACGATGGAGACGGATATTCGTGGCGCGATCGAGGCCGGCCTGCACGCCTACCTGGTTTTGAGCGGCTCAACCAGCATCGAGCACGTCGCCGATTATGTCTACCAACCGACGCGCATCCTAAATAGCGTCGCCGATCTCACCGAGGAATTGCAGTCCGGCAAACCATCGAGCCGCCTCGACAGCCCCGTCTACAATCATACCCGCTGGTCGGGTAACCGCCTCGGACGACGTTTCCAAACCGATGCCAAATACGTTCACAAGCCGCGTCCGCGGCCGCCGATGACAAGGTGAGAAGAACCCGAAATCAGAAACTCGAAACCCGAACCCGGCCGAGCCAAAAAAACAAGCATAAACCTTGGCGCTGAAACTCGAGCTGAGCCGATGGCCCGGTTGACAAGGCGGACGAGCTAGAGCGCCGCAAGAATTCGAGTGTGATTGCCTCGGACTCCGCCTCACCAGTATGCTCCTGCAAATGAAGACTCTGCCGATCCTGTTCGGAATTTGTTGCTGTTGCGCGATCTGTCAGGCGCAACCAGTGAAATCTTTTCCGCTTTGGCCGGACGGCGCGCCGGGCGCTCAGGGAACAGCCGACAAGGATGTGCCCACGCTCACGCCGTACTTTCCAGAACCAGCAAAAGCGACGGGTGCTGCAATCGTTATCTGCCCCGGTGGAGGCTATGGCATGCTGGCTCGTCACGAAGGCGAGGATTACGCGCGCTTTTTGAATGAGCAGGGCATCGCGGCTTTTGTGTTGAAGTACCGGTTAGGGTCAAGCGGCTATCATCATCCGTCGATGCTGCAAGACGCCGCCCGCGCCGTGCGCACTGTGAGAGCCCAGGCCCCACAATGGAAGTTGGACCCTAAGCGAATCGGAATCATGGGCTCTTCGGCTGGCGGCCATTTGGCTTCGACCCTGCTAACTCATTTTGATTCGGGGAAACCAGAGGCGGCAGATTCGATTGAAAAGCAAAGTTCGCGCCCCGACCTGGGCATTCTTTGTTATGCGGTAATTACGATGGGTCAGTTTACACATGAGGGTTCGAAACATAATCTTTTAGGCAATAACCCCTCGCCGGATTTGGTGCGCTCGCTCTCGAACGAGCTGCAAGTCACCAAAGACACACCCCCGTGCTTCATCTGGCATACCTGGGAAGATGGCGCAGTGCCGGCTGAAAACAGCCTTCACTTCGCAGAAGCTTTGCGAAAGGAAGGCGTACCTTTTGCGCTGCACATCTACCAAAAGGGCGGCCACGGTTTAGGCCTTGGCAGCCCGCAGTGGGATCCGAGCAAAAGGCACCCATGGACCAGAGATCTGGTAGCATGGTTAGGAGTGCAGGGCTTTTGTCAGAAGGAGTAGCGGCAGGCGTCTCGCAGCGTCTCGCTTGCCTCAGAGCCGGTCCTGCCGAGCGAATATAGTTTGCTTGAACGGCCCCACCAGGGCAGCCAGACGACTGGCGTGGAGTCAGAAATTATTCCATCTTTTTTAACTTGAAAGAAGTTTGACATTTTTCAATGATGCTGGGGTAGGCGGTTAACATCTTTGGACAGAAAGGATAACTATGCAGCGAATCGTGTCACAAAAGTCAATCAACATTAAGATCGCATTACTCGTACTGTGTGGCTTCACCCTCGCACGCGCCGAGTTCCTTCCCATCACGCTAACACCGGACAGTTACAATCACGATCTCGTCGTCGAAAAAACTGCCTCGCCGCCGTTAGTCCCCGTGACCACGGCCTCAATGGATAGCGGCCTGGCCAATGATAATTTCACCTGGTACGAGCGAGGGTACCGGCCGGATTGGCCGAGCACCGGATTGCCGAAAGCCGGGTCGCGTGTGGACAGTGAAGCAGTCGGCGACCATGAATATCAATTCGCGCCAAGCTACAAGGAAAACAATGCCGTATTGGTTAATGTTCAAATAACCAATGCCACCTTGAAGGTGGTGAGTCCGACGGCGTACGTGACGTTGTCATTTCTGGTGAGCGGTGGCAATGGCGGCGGCAAGGTGGAGTACACAATTCATCACGCGAGTGGCGCGGAGCAGACCGGTTCGTTCATGTGCTTCGATTGGATGAATGGACCGAATGCGGCGTATACCGGCGGTGGGCGGGTCAACATCAGCACGTTTATTTTCAATTTGGATCCAAGCAACCCACGCCTGTATGCGAACGATGTCGCGCTTAATAACACAAGCAGCCCAATAACAACCATCGATTTTCGTCATCTGGGAGGCGCCGGTCATCAGGTGATCTTTGCGGTCAGCGGCTCCACATTTGCCGGCGACCTTTTCCACCCGATCCTCGTCACAGGTTTTAACCAGGATCTTATCGTTGAGGCCGACTCGACCTATCCGGCAAATCTAATTGGCTTCACAACCGCTGCGGTCGAGGACGGCACCGCCAATTCCGGCCATACCTGGTATGAACAAGGTTACTATCCGCCCGCGCCTGAAACGGGACTTCCTGCAGCTGGTGCCAACATCAGCTCGGTTAGTGCCCTCGATCACCACTACCGGTTTGCAGCGAGTTACACGAACAATAATGGGATCATGATCGATGCCGAAAACCCGAACGCAACGATCCTGCCGAGCTCGCCGGCTCATTACGCGATGCTGTCTTTCCTGACGGCGGCGGGACATGGACCCGTCACCAACCGCTGCATTGTTCAGCATCACGATGGCACATCAGAAACGAACTCGTTTGTATCTCCGGACTGGCTCGATGTCGGCCCGTGCGTATTTGCCGCAAATGGGCGAGTGAAACTTAATCGGCGCCTGGTCGACAACCTCAATAGCCCCAGGCTATTTGCGGCAGACATTTCCCTCGCGAACCAGATCAGCCAAGTGACTAATCTGGTCCTGAATTTCATCGGCGGTGGGCTCAACTCCCATGCCGTGATCTTTGCCGTCAGTGGGTCAGATGTTTCAACCCCACCAGTAACAGCAGCAAGACTATCGATAATCGGAACACCAGGCGGTGGCTGGCTTATCAATTCCACCGCACCAGGGCGGCTGCAGTCCACCGGGACTCTGGAAGGTAATCGCACGGTCTGGAGGGACGAGGGGCGAATCACCACAAGCGTCCGGACCATTCCCGGGCTGACGGAATCCTCAAGATTCTATCGTGTCGTCAGTCCATAAAGTCAGGCGGGGTCACCGGGCAAGATGCCCGGCTCCATAGCGGGCGAGACGCCCATTGCTACTTCAGTCGATATAGGTGTACGTCCCACGAGCCGAAACGGTCTTTGAACCCACGCGCTTGAATTGGTATCGAGCGATTTTCATCCAGCACCTCGACGCTTTTGGAGTCGATCTCGTCTTTCAAAGAGAACTCGGCCGTAGTCTCGCCCTCGCGCATAGAAACTGCAAAAATCCAGGTAGCCCCCTCGTGGTGCCGAACCGTGAACGCTACCGGGACTGTGGAATTTTCCGGTCGCAGGGTGATGGCGTCGTTTACGGAAGGGCCGTTCAACACGGGTGCCAACCTGGTGATCTGCCGATTCAACGCGGTAATTCCCTCGAGCATCTCGGAATCGTCCAGCAGTGCGGCTTCGCGAAAACTGGGCTTGAACTGATGCACAAAGTAGATCAGCCCGCGTGAGCCGTGAATCAACGACATCCAGACCTCGGACCTTACTTCGTGCAGGGTCGGCTTCCGATCAGGATTGGAAATGCGCGTGCATTCGACGCAATTCCAGACGATCTTCTTCCCTTCACTCCAGCGAACCAGCCGTTCTACCCCTTGAGCGACAAACCAGAGTTTTCCGGCTACTTCTGGGCTATCGTGCACCGCTGGATAGATATCGAACGACACGATATCACAGCCCTTGAGGTAGAGCGGATAATCCTCAGGATGTCGACTGCGGCTCCCGCGGCCGTACCATCCATCCCAGGCAACACCCTGACCAAGGTTGAGCATGACTGGGCGAGAGGGATCGGCCGTGCGAAGCCGCTCATAGTCTTTGACGATCTTCTCAGGAGCAACCGGGGGGCCATACCCTTTGCCGTCGCCGAGTGACTGCGCATTGTCAGGTTCATCGCCATGCATCCAGCCAATAATCGTAGGATCCGCCAAATGGTCGAGGGCGACACGATTCTGTTCGCAAATCAGCCGCATTCCGGCTTTGCGCAGTTCGGATAACTGGGCTTCAGTCGGCCCATGCCAGAGGGCGATGTAGGTGTTGAAACCTGCGACACGATAGCGCGCCGCATTGGCCGGGCTCTGCAGCCAGACCGCAATTGGGAAGAACGATGTTTCCGAGGCCGGGCCGTTAGGCCATTGGGAATAGTTGAGGTCGGGATGCGGCTGCGCCGAAAGGCTGCAGGCAAAAGCCAATGGAAACAGGATGTGCTTCATTCCGCCTCCAGCAATACAACTGATTTGGGTGGCAACGTCGCGACGAAACCGTAATCGGTGCTTTTTACCGCGTCGAACTTAGCCGTCACCACCATTTCTGGCTTATCGAAGGTGTTGTGCGCGGTGATTTCCCCGGCGGTCAGGACTCGACCGGAAAAGCCTCGAGGTGCAGCCCCTCGCCACTCACAATGAACTACGGCGGGTTGAGCCGGATCCAGATTGCATAGGCTGACGTGGATTTTTCCGGCTGCATTTTGGGAAGCAGAGACATTCACCTGGGGAATTTTGTCGGTCGCCGAAGCGCAATCGGCGCTTTGCAGTTCGCAGGGCAGCAGTTTGGCGTCATGATGGACGGTGTACATTTCAAAAACGTGGTAAGTCGGGGTGAGAACCATTTTTTCCTTGTCCGTGAGGATCATGGCTTGAAGGACGTTAATCATTTGGGCGATGTTGGCCATCCGGACACGGTCGCAATGGTTGTTGAAAACATTGAGTGAGCTGGCCGCGACTAAAGCATCACGCAACGTATTTTGTTGGTACAGAAAACCGGGATTGGTTCCGGGTTCGACTGCGTGCCAGGCGCCCCATTCGTCCACCGCCAAGGCGACCCGTTTCTCAGGGTCATACTTATCCATAATCTCGGAATGCCTGGTCACGAGTTCCTCGATCCGGAGTGCATTCTTGAGCAGAAAGAACCAATCCTCCTGGTCGAACTGGGTAGCCGAGCGGCTCTTTTTACCGGTACCACAGTAGTAATGCAGCGCCAGGGCATTCATGCGCCGGCCGACCTCGCGCATCAGCACCTCAGTCCATTTGTAGTCGCCTCCATTGGGCCCGCAGGCGATCTTGAATATGCGGTTGTCGCCGAAGTTCCGAACATACGTCGCATAGCGCTTGAATTGATCGGCGTAAAACTCCGCAGTCATATTCCCTCCGCAACCCCAGTTTTCATTGCCGACGCCGAAGTAGCGTAGCTTCCAGGGGCTCTCGTGCCCGTTTTTCTTTCGCCAATCAGCCATCGGACTCACCCCGGAAAAAGTGATGTACTCGATCCATTGCTGCATTTCCTGAACCGTGCCACTGCCGACGTTGCCGCAAATGTAGGGCTCGCAGCCCAGCTGCTCGCACAAATCGAGAAACTCATGCGTGCCGAAATGGTTGTTTTCGACGACGCCACCCCAGTGCGTGTTAATCATGATGGGTCGTTGCTCCGACGGGCCAACCCCATCTTTCCAATGGTATTCGTCGGCGAAGCAGCCGCCCGGCCAACGCAGGACGGGCACCTTAATGGCTTTGAGCGCCGAAACGACGTCATTCCTGATGCCGCGCGTATTCGGAATCGCACTTTCCGGCCCAACCCAGAGCCCCTCGTAAATGCAGTGCCCGAGGTGTTCTGAAAACTGGCCATAAATATTGCGATTGATTGTGGCGCCTGGTTGGTCTGCATGGATAATCAGCTTGCTTGGGCTGGGTGGCGGAGGTTCTGCCGCGGTAGCAGCAAAGGCAGAAGCGAAACAAAACAGAAAGCCGATGAGGAATCCTTTCTTGTTCATGAAAACAGTTAAGGAGAAGAACGCGAGTAAACCAAGCCTTGATTTAGACGCAAGAACGGGTCCCAGACCGCAGGGCTTCAACGGCCATGCTGATGCAGCGGACCAGGGGAAACAAAACGCCCATCTGGCGTTCCACCAGACGGGCGGCTGGAGAATTCTAGCAGTGAGCTCTAGTGCTTGGCGCTGGCAAACTGCGGTTCAGGCGCTTTAGGAGACGTAGGCTTGTTTTCTTGCTCTTCCGGGATACGCATTGCATAGAAGGAACGGTAGACGAAAACCAGGGCGATAACGAAAAGGACAATCGCGATCCCGGTCTTGAGTCCCGTTTGATTATTTCGCTGCATGGCGACTGCAATTTCGGTCGCCAACAAGCCGAACAGTGTGGTGAACTTGATAATCGGGTTCATCGCAACCGAGCTGGTGTCCTTGAAAGGGTCCCCGACGGTGTCACCGACGACACTGGCTGCATGCAACTCAGTGCCTTTAGCGCGGAGGTCCACCTCGACGATTTTCTTGGCGTTATCCCAGGCGCCACCAGCGTTGGCCATGAAGATAGCCTGGTAGAGGCCGAAGAAGGCGATGGAGATCAGATAGCCTATGAAGAAGTAGGAATCGAAAAAGGCCAACGCGAGAGACAAGCAGAAGATAGCAACGAAAATATTCAACATGCCTTTTTGGGCGTAGATCGTGCAGATTTTAACCACTTCTTTACTGTCCTCGATGGAGGCCGTTTTGGCGCTGAGGTCCATGTTCTCTTTGATGTAGACCACCGCGCGATAGGCGCCGGTAACCACCGCCTGACACGAGGCGCCAGTGAACCAGTAAATGACCGCGCCACCCATCAGCAACCCGAGAACGATTGGCGGCTGGACCAGAGAAAGTTTCTCGACGATTTTGCCTTCGGCAATCGTGTTGTTGAGCAGAAGAATGATTGCGAACAACATCGTGGTCGCGCCAACGACCGCCGTGCCGATCAACACGGGTTTGGCTGTTGCTTTGAAAGTATTACCCGCGCCGTCATTCTTTTCGAGATTGTGCTTGGCCTTTTCGAACTGTGGCTTAAAGCCGAACTTGCTCTCAATTTCCTTCGCCACGTTCGGTATCGATTCAATCTGGCTTAATTCGTAGACCGATTGCGCATTGTCGGACACGGGGCCAAAGCTATCGACAGCAATGGTGACCGGCCCCATACCCAAAAAGCCGAACGCCACCAGCCCAAAGGCGAAAATCGGCGGGGCAAAATTGATGTTGGCCGGCATCAACGCTGTCAAAGCGTGGTTTTGGGCTACCACCGCGGCAATCAACATCAACACCAGCATGAGCAAGCCTTCCCAGAAGGCCGAGAAGTTACCAGCGACAAAGCCCGACAGAATATTGAGCGAGGCTCCACCCTGACGCGACGCGGTGACGATCTCCCGGGTGTGGCGAGCCGTGGTACTGGTGAAGATCTTGGTAAATTCAGGGATCAGCGCTCCAGCGGCGGTGCCGCACGAGATTATGATCGATAGAACCCACCAGAGGGCAGGCTGAGGGGTGCCCGCGGCATCCTTGAAATCGCTCAGCATCAACGAGCTAACCAGGAAGGTCATTGCAATGGAAATGGCAGAAGTAATCCAGACCAGCACAGTCAGTGGCAGCTCCGGGTGAAAATCCTCTGCGTGACTATATTTTGCGGTAAACACCTGGTCCGTGATGAAGTAGGCCACCAGTGAGGTGATGATCATCATGATCCGCATGACGAAAATCCAGGTGATGAGCTGGGCACAGATGACCGAGGTGCCCAGGGTCAGCGCTAGAAATGAAATCAGAGCGACGCCTGTAACACCGTAGGTTTCGAAACCGTCTGCTGTCGGCCCGACCGAGTCACCCGCATTGTCCCCGGTGCAATCGGCAATAACGCCCGGATTTTTCGGATCGTCTTCTGGCAATTTGAAGACGATTTTCATCAGGTCCGAACCGATATCCGCGATTTTGGTGAAGATTCCGCCGCAGATACGGAGCGCAGAAGCACCCAGGGATTCACCAATAGCAAATCCGATGAAACACGGGCCGGTCAAGTCGGGCGGAAGGAAAATCAGAATGCAAATCATGAAGAACAGCTCGACAGTAATGAGCAACATACCGACGCTCATCCCGGAACGCATCGGGATGGCCAGTGGAGCCCAAGGCAATCCTGTCAGGGCCGCGAAAGCGGAGCGGCTGTTGGCCTGCGTGTTGATGCGCATACCGAACCACGCAACACCATAGGAACCGAGAATACCGAGAATGGAAGCCAGCAGAACCACGATGACCTTGCCAAAACTCATGTGTTGAAGCCCAGCAAAGTAATAACAAATGCAGATGCCGATCAGGACCCATAGCATTGCCAGGAACTTGCCCTGCTGAAAGAGGTAGCTCTTGCAGGTCTCCCAAATAATCGCTGACACGTTCCGCATCGAGTCATGCACGGGAAGGTTCTTGGTCTGGTTATACTGCCAGATGCCAAAAAGGGCCGCCAATGCGCAAACCCCTATGCCGATTAACATCAACGTGTAGCCGCTGAGTCCTCCCAACGAGGGGAAGTTTACCGTGTTTAACGGCGGTAATGTGAGCTCGGCCTCGCTGCCCCAGGCGGTGACTCCGGTCCCAAGTAGCGCGAATACAAAAGCGCCCCAAAACCATTTTTTGTTATTTCTCATAAATTTAGGCGCGAGACTATCGCAGAAGAAGCCTACTGTTTGCCAACACTTTTTTTGGGGAAAACCCCTCATCCGTTGACATCCTTCGCCTTCCTCGGGCAAAGCTTATGTGCTGGCCCGCAACCATTTCCTACCATACCGGGATAATTTTTGGGATCAATGCGCAAAAAATGAACCCTCCGGCAGCAACTCCCTTGGCCCAACTTCGGCTTAAAAGCCGATGTGGCGGAAGGCCACGCCTTCCGCCACACGGCTCGAAGTTATCCGGAGATCAAATTCCGGGCTGGTTACAGCAATCCTGCCAGCACCGCGATGGCTTCCTGCCGAGCTGACAAAACCTGTCGCAAAGATTCCTGCGCACTCTCTAAAGCGGCTCGCTTCTGTTGGAGGTCGGCTTTGTACTCGGCCGTTTTTGCCTTCAGTTCCGCGGTAGACGCCTTGCTCTCAATCGCCTTGCGTAAGGCGTCAGCGGCAGGATTCGGTTCCGGGTTGAATCCGGCCTGTCCACCGACAGGCGGCCCACTCGCGAAGCCAGGCGGCGGCGCTTGATCTCCTGGGGGTGGCCCGCCGGCGCCTTGTTCAACTCCGGGAGCGCGCCCAGGAGGTGGGCCGCCGGGACCGCCGAGGGGACCAAACCCGGGGCCGCCGCGAGGGCGTGACGCGCGTCGGGCATCCATAACTTTCGTGATACGTTCGGAAATCGCTTTCCATTCGGCATCGTCCTGCACTTCGAGTTGGTCGCGCAGGCGTTGGATCATTCGTTGACGCATTTGTTCCGGGTCAAAGTTACCCTGAGGCGGGCGGTCTTGCGCTGTGAGGTTAGCAGCGCCGAACAGCAGCAACGCCGCCGTTGCTAGCGCTCCAATTTGTTTTGAACTGAGGTGTATTTTCATTTTGAAGCAGTCTAACACAGGCGACGTTAAGAGAGGATTAAGGGTTAAACGCCGTTTTGGTTTTGAACTGCACCAGTCCTCTGGCGCTTCGAAACTTAAGGACCAACTCAAGACGAAAGCGCCAGTGGACTGGCGCACTCCAACAGTGGCGGAGTTTGGTGACAGAGGGCCTCACCTCGATTGCAACTTAACGTCCTATTAAGGTAGAGTTGAGTAAGGTCCTTTATTAACCTTCGGTTGAGCCGAAGGCGTTCAGAAGCAGAACGCGCCCTATGAGAGTGCTAGTTGTCGAAGATGAACCAGACCTGCTCGGCAGTTTGCTGAAGGCGCTGCGGGAGGATGACTATGCCGTTGACGGCGCGCCCGATGGCGAGGAGGGCTTGTATAAAGCCCAGGTGAATGAGTACGACGCAGTGATTTTGGATATCATGCTGCCCGGCATCGATGGTTGGGAATTGCTGCGCCGGCTGCGAAAAACCAAGAAAACCCCGGTCCTGATGCTGACTGCGCGCGACGCGATTCGTGATCGGGTTCGCGGACTGGATACAGGGGCCGACGACTACCTGGTCAAGCCCTTCGATGTCGACGAGTTGCTCGCCCGTGTACGTGCTCTGATCCGGCGGAGCGCGAATCAGCCCAGTGCCCGGCTGGAAATTCGAGATGTGGTGATTGATACTGCGGCGCGGACCGTATCACGCGCGGGTGAGGAGATAATTCTGACCGCCCGCGAGTACGCGCTCGTAGAATTCCTTGCGCTCCACCGGGGGAAACTGGTGACCCGCACGATGCTTTACGAGCATCTGTTTGACGAAGACGACAACACCCTCTCCAACCTGCTGGACGTGCATGTTTCGAACATTCGGAAAAAACTCGGGCACGATTTCATTGTGACCAGGCGTGGGCACGGCTACTGCATCGAGGGGTTACCATGATTTTCAATTCGATTCGCTGGCGTGTTCAAGCCTGGCATGGGCTAATCCTGTTTTTTGTACTTTTAGCTTTCGGGTTCACAGCTTACCACGTTGCTCGCGACAACCAATTGCGCCGGATCGACGAGGAATTGCAGGAACGGCTCGCGATGAGCTTCCACATGCCTCCCCCCGATCGCGGGCCCCACGGTCCTCCTCAGGGAGGACGACCGGGAGGCGAGGAACGGCCCGGAAAACCCGGTTTCCGGATGGATCCCGAACACTTTCGAGAGGAATTAAGCAAAGCGCTCCAGCGCGCGGCTTCGAGCGAAGCGGGGCAAATCAGCTCTCACTACTCAATCATGTGGGAATGCGAAGGCAAAGTTCTGGCACGCAGTACGAATGCGCCTGCTGACGTGCCGATGCCGCGCCGGGCCGAAACCTATTCTCCACAAGCCGAAGGCGACAATTCACCGGCAGCGCCTCGCAAGTCGGCTAACCCATTTGGCAGTTTTCGGACTCGCGGCGAGTTTCGCGAGCTTTTCGGGTTTACTCCGTTTGGCGATTGCTTTCTGGTCGGACACTCAATGGCACCCGACCTGGCGGCGATGCGGCGCCTGGCCTTATGGTTGGCCGCAGCCGGAAGCACGGTACTGGTGCTGGGCCTGGCCGGCGGCTGGTGGGTAGCTTCCCGCGCGATTCGGCCAATCGAGGATATCAGCGCAACCGCGCTAAAAATTTTCGGTGGCGATCTTTCCCAGCGAATCAACGCCGCGGATACGGACAGTGAATTAGGCCGCCTCGCGGCGGTATTGAACGCGACTTTTGCCCGCCTCGAAGCGGCATTTGCACATCAATCCCGGTTCACTTCTGATGCCTCCCACGAACTTCGCACTCCCGTTTCAGTGATATTGACCCAGACTCAAACTGCACTGTCACGCCAACGCAGTGAGAACGAATATCGCGAGGCGCTGGAAGCTTGCCAGCGCGCCGCGACCCGGATGCGACGACTTACCGAATCGCTGCTCGAATTGGCGCGGCTTGACGCCGGCGAGGAACGCATGAAACGCGAACGTTTCGACCTCTCGCGCATCGCGCGTGAATGCGTCGAGTTAGTGCGTCCACTGGCCGTGGAGCGAGGGCTGCAGTTGGAGTGTGACTTGCCGGAGGTGGAATGCGTCGGCGACCCGGAGCGCATTGCTCAGGTCGCCACGAACCTCCTAAGCAATGCCATTCATTTTAATCGCGAGCACGGTCAGATTCGCATTGCGACCCAGGCCGATAATGGAACGGTCTTGCTGAGTGTCTCCGACACCGGAGTGGGCATACCCAATGAGGACTTACCTCACATCTTCGAGCGTTTTTACCGGGTCGACAAGTCGCGCTCCCGGATCCACGGCCGGACCGGTTTAGGTTTGGCGATAACAAAAGCGATAGTCGATGCCCACAGCGGAACAGTCGAAGTTTCAAGTCAAGCCGGCCAAGGCAGTCGCTTCACGGTTAAGCTGCCGAGCAAGTAGCCAGGTGGGGAGGCCGCGGCGCAGCATTACGTTCGTAACGCAGAGTTTAACTCTGCCGTACCGCAGAATTCTACTGCTTCGCTTGCGACCGTCAAAATACGAGCAATCGAAAAGTTGTTCTATGCCGACTGAAAGTCGGCGGTACAGCAGAGTGAACTCTGCGCTACGAAGACGCGGGGACTAGATTTTCCTCACATGAATGCTGCCGCCGCTGGTGCGCAGAAAAACCCGCTTCCCGCCGCCATTGACCGCACCTTTAAGTGAGTTGCCTTCCACCTTACCAACCACGGCAACCGGCAACTCGCTACTAACGCCACCACCGGATGTTTCGGCATCCAAATTGAACGCAGAGCCGTCAGGAACCTGCACGGTTACCCCACCCCCCGAGGTCTCAAGTTTCACCTCTTCGGAAACCGGAGAGGCGATGCGGGCAGAAATCGAACCACCCGAAGTCGACCCTTGAATCCGGCCGCTGACATTTTCAAGCGTAATGCCACCTCCACTGGTTTCGACATGCGTCGGCCCCCGAAAATCTCGCACGTGCACCGAACCACCCGAGGTGCCACCGTCCAACGTCCCCGAGCCGCCGGACACGTCGATGCCACCTCCGCTGGTATTCACTTTGAGCGATCCTTCGCATTCCATTACATGGATAGAACCACCGGAAGTCTCACCGTTAAGATTCCCGTGCAGCCGCGCGAATTTGAAGCCGCCGCCGCTGGTGTCGGCCTTCACCTCACCGGTCAGGTCACTTACCGCGATGCCACCGCCTGCGCTCTTCACTTGCGCGTTGAATTGCGCAGGCACCGTGAGCGTGTATTTAGCCTCGGTGCGCTGATTGCCTCGCCACCAATGATTACTCTTTGTCTTCGCTTTCGAAGAGACGGTGACCGTGTTGCCGTCCTGGCTGAAAGTGACCGGGTGCTCGCGCAGGAAGTTCTCTTCGTCAGCCTTGTTGCGCCGGGTCACTTTGCGAACGATATCAATCGTAACCTGACTGGTCGCGTTGGTGCTGATTTCAATCGATCCAAAATCGACGTCGACGACAACCCTGCCTCCGGGTTGAACATTGAAATTCCTGGTAATCTGTTCGTCCGTTACGGCGGCAACAGTTAGACCACTGGCCAACAGAGCTAACATGGATAATTTCATAACTTTAACGTGCGTTGCGGTTTTCGATCAAATTCCGGGCGTGGTCATCCCAATCACGCCATGAGACTCTGACCCCGCACCTGGGGAAAATGTTTCAACCTTTTTTCGGGGACGCACAGCGCTGTAACAAGCGCCCTTGCAATGGCTTACCCGCTGAGAGACACGCTTCCCTCAATGTAAACGGGTCTTCGGGGACTTAAGAAATTCACAAGCCCGCGACGTGCAGGGCACCGTTGAGTTTGCCGATCAGCCATTCCGGAGCACAACCCAGGCCCACAACGCCGATCGCCAGCACAACCAGGGCCGCCTGGCCGATCATAGGGACCTGCCCCGCGGACCGTCCATCGGGGGAATCAGCAACATAAATCTGTTTCAAAACCTGCAGGTAGTAGTAAAGAGAGATGGCACTCATCGCAATGGCCAGAATAACGAGCCACAGCAAACCCGAACCGTGGGGAGCACTGAGAGCAGTTGAAAAGATGTAAAACTTGCCGAAAAATCCTGCGAGTGGTGGGATGCCTGCCAGCGAGAGCATAAATACCATCATGCATGCGGCCAGCGCGGGCGCACGACGACTCAAACCCGCAAAATCGGTTAACCGGTCGCCGCCCGACCATTCCTGTACTACGGAGACCACCCCAAAAGCTCCCAGGGTCGTTAGACCATACGTGATCGCGTAGTACATCAGTGACGGCAGGCTGATGCTTCCGGCGGTCATCACCCCAAGCAGCATATACCCACCATGAGCGATAGCTGAATAAGCCAATAGCCGGCGAACGCTGCTTTGCACAAGGGCAGTCAAATTGCCCAGGACCATTGATATAACGGCAACAATGGCCAGCACCGGCACCCATCCGGGCTGATACGCCTGCCATCCCCCGCTGCCCTCTGCCCCTCTAAAGCCCACCGCCATAACTTTGGCAAAAACGAAAAAGCTCGCTACCTTCGACCCCGAAGCAATCAGCGCGGCGCTTGGTATAGGCGCACCCTGATACACATCGGGCGCCCATAAATGAAAGGGAGCGGCGGCAACCTTAAATCCAAAGCCGATCACAGTCGTCACGATCGCCAGTAGCAGCAAAGGATCGAGGCCGGGACCGCGAATTGCTGCCGAGATCTGGCCCAGGTTGGTCGATCCCGATAAGCCGTAAAGCAAGCTCAGACCAAACAGCGTAAAGGCCGCAGACATCCCTCCGAAAAGAAAATATTTGAGCGCCGCTTCGGCGGATTGCCGGCTTCGTTTATTGAAGGCCGTCAGAATATAAAGCGATAAACTCGTCAGCTCCAGCGACAGAAATATCATCAGGATGTCTTCCGAGCTCACCAGGAACATCATTCCGATAGTCGCGAGCAGGATAAGACTGAAATACTCACCGACATGGACGGTGAAATCCGTCTCCAGCGAAATGAGGACCGTGAAAATTGTCAGTAGCAGCAGCCCGATTTGGACAACTTGCCGGACCCGATCAAGGACGAGCATGCCTTTTAAAAAGTCGGCCTCTTGGGGCAACGCCAACATCCAGCCAATAGCCGCCAGACACCCAACGCAGGAAATCATTCCGCAAATTAGCAGGCGGATACGCAATTCGATGCCGCGCATGCCCAGCAGGTCGGCAGCCAGCACTGCCAGAACCGTAACCACCAGGATGATTTCAGGCGCAGCAAGGCCCAATAGATCGAGGTAGCTCATGGAATGACCTGTTGGACTGGTCGGACTCCTCGGACGATGCTCACAGCCGACCTCCCCTGAACAGCCCTTCAAAAAGTGGCGAGTTGAAGCTGGGGAGAATCCAATCCATCAGCAGCCTCGGGTAGAGGCCGATCACCAATGAGATTCCAATCAGGATGAGGGCACCCAATCTTTCCGGAACCGTAATAGGCTTCAGCGTCGCATGCCCATTGCCTGCAGCTGGAACTGACCCGCCCGTTAGTCCTTGCGGGTCGGCAAAGAACACTTGCTGCAAGACACGAAGCGTATAGGAGACACCCACCAAAATACCTATGCCGGTAATCACAGTCAGAGTTGGGAAGGCATGCCAGGCGCCAATCAGCACCTGTAATTCGGCGACAAAACCGCTGAATCCCGGCAACCCCATCGAAGCAACACTCGCCAAAGTGAATGTGACAGCAGCGAAAGGCAAAACGCGGCCGAGGTCCATTTGCTGTAACTCACTTAATTCCCTGGTATGCGTCCGGTCATAGACCATGCGACCGACGACCGCAAACAATAAGCCTGCAATGATCCCGTGCGAGAACATTTGGAGTACAGCGCCGCCAAGGCCGATCTGGGTAAGCGTCATAAGCCCGAGCAACACAAAACCCATATGGCTCACACTCGAATAGCCGATAACGAATTTAAAATCCCTTTGGACTAGGGCGACCAACGCCCCATAGAGGATTCCAATCACCGCCAGCAGGCCCAGCACATCGCGCCAGGAAGTGAAACCCATTACATGAAATCCCCAGGGCTCCAAACCGCCGGGGAACAGCGTCATCGCCACTCGAAGACACCCATAAGCCCCCAACTTCATCACCACACCGGCCAATAACATCGAAGCGGCAGTTGGCGCCGCAACATGTCCCGTTGGAGCCCAGGTATGAAACGGCCAAAGCCCCGCGAGAATCGCAAACCCAACAAACACCGTCGGAAAGGCCCACATTTGGAACTCGGCAGAGAATTGGTGTTGGGCCAGGAGCTGGATGCTCGTGGTGTGCGCTCCGGCAATGACGTAGGCGGCAATAATTCCCACCAGTACCATGGCACTGCCGACAAATGAGTAGAGGGCCAGCTTCATCGCTCCATATTCGCGCCGCGTTGAGCCCCAGATCGCGATGATGAAGTATTTGGGTATGATCGCGATTTCGTAAAAGACGAACAGCAGGAACAGGTCGAAGCTGAGAAAAACGCCGTAAACACCCCCGATCAGGGCGAGATAAAACGCGAAGAATTCATTCGCGCGATGTTCGATATTCCAGGAAAATAAAATCCCGGCGACGGCCGCCACGCCAGTCAACAGAACGAGCGTAAGGCTAATCCCATCCGCGGCCAGGTAATATTCGATGCCGAGCGAGGGGATCCACGGCAGGCGAATAATCGTGTTGATTTCACCAATCTTTGCTTCGGCAGCTCCCGCCAGGCCGCACCCAAGCCCGGCGAGGGCCGTCGCGAGGGCGAGAATTCGCGCTGCTCGCGGGTTTCGCCGCGGGATAAACAGCAACCCCGCCGCGCCGAGAAACGAAAGATAAATAGTCCAGGCCAACATGGATCAAAATCTCAAGTACTGCGCCATCTGCACGGCGGTGCTGTTAATTATTCCAAGCACTGCTTGCGGATAGACCCCTAGTGCCAGCATCAGCACCAACGCGGGTAGTACGGCTAACCGTTCGGAGGTGGTCAGGTCGGGCAACCTGGACCATTTCTCGTTAAGGGGCCCGTTAAATACCTTTTGCAATGCCGTTAAAATAAAAGCTGCGGTAATGAGCAGACCAATAACCGCCAGCGAAGTTGCCCAGGTAGCCAATGGGAACGCCCCCTTGAAGATCAAGAATTCTCCGATAAAGCCGTTCAAGCCCGGCAATCCTAAGGACGAGAAAAGCGCGATCCCCATCAGCCCGCAAAAAACCGGCGCAACCTTGCGCAAACCGCCGAAGTCTTCAATACCCCGTCGACCAAGGCCGCGTTCCTCCAGAAAGCCGACGAACCAGAACAAGGTTGCTGCGGTCAGGCCATGATTAAACATTTGAAGCATGACGCCATTGAGGGCAGCAGCTTTCTCATTGAGCGGCGCGGCCGACATCGTGCTGGAACTGAGCACCGCAAATATTCCAAGCAAGCAGTAACCCAGGTGGTTGATCGAGGAGTAGGCGAGCATTCGCTTCAAGTCGCGTTGGGCGAAGGCCGCGCCCGCCGAGAAAATAATCGTTGCGACCGCCAGCCAAAGCAGAGCCGTCAACACCCATTTCATCTCTTGCGGGAAAATCGGCAGCAGGATGCGAAGAAAACCATAAACACCCATTTTCGACATAACGCCGGTGAGCAGCATCGTTGTGCCGGTTGGTGCTTCGGCATAAGCCGAGGGAAGCCACGTGTGGAATGGGATGAGCGGCACCTTGACTGCGAAACCTAGAAAGACACCGGCGAAAATGAGAAGCGCCAGCCGGTTCCTGGTCAAATCATACCAACCCAGTTTGGCGTCGAAGGCAGAAGCGAGCGTGCCGTTTCGCCCCAAGTCGGCCAAATCCGTGAAATCGAATTTGTTGGTCGAGACGGCAATCGCCAGGAACCCAAGCAGCATGGCGATGCTCCCAACCATCGTATACACAAAGAACTGGGTGGCGGCGGCTGACCGCAACGGTCCGCCCCAAAGCTTAATCAGGAAAAACGCCGGAACCAGGCTGAGTTCCCAAAAGATGAACCAGTGGAAAAAGTTTAGGGCTGTGAATGTGCCGAAAAGGCCGGCTTCCAGGAACAGCACGAGTGAAAAATAGAGCGGCACGCGCTCGTTGATGCGCCAGGAGGCAAGCATCGCCATCGGCACGACAATCGCCGAAAGCAGCACCATCAAAAGCCCGAGCCCGTCGATCCCTACGTGGTAAGACACCCACAGCGCGGGAATCCATGCATGTACCTGTTCGAACTGGAGGTCACCGGAACTAGCATCAAATCCGCGCCAAATAAATACTGCCAAGGCGAGTGCGGTGAAACTGAAAGTTAATCCCAAGCGACGGGCCAGTTGGGCTTGATCCGCCCTTAGACCAATGAGCAGCAAACCACCAACCAACGGCAGAAACGTCAGGATAGTGAGGAGGTCAAAATCGTTCATGACGCACACCCCCATACCAGACAGAGGGCCAGCACGACCAACCCGACGCCGATGAGACGCAGATAATGCTGCACCCGCCCATCCTGCAGCCGCGATATCAGACCGCCGCCACGGGATAATTCTTTGCAGATCTCATCAAAGCCAAGATTGATAACAAATTCATCAATCGACCGATCGAGCCACGCCAAACCCAGCGCTAAATAGGAGAATAACTGCACGACGCCGTCCCAGACCCAGCGATCCAACCAATCGCAGGCCCGAGCCCAGAATGCATTCAAACCAACAATTGCCCACTCATAAGCCTCGTCGACAAAGTACTTTCTTCGAAGCAAAGTGAACAGGTTCGGCCAGACAACCTCGAGCGCATCCGGGTGCTCGGACGTTTTCAACGGCTTTCGTCCGTACAACCAATAACCCAAGACAAGTCCGACAAACACCACAGCTGTCGAGGCAAGAACCGTCGCAAGAAAATCCGCCTTCCCAAGTCGGCTAAAATCGTAACTGAGAGGTTCGCCGCTCAGGAAGGCCTCGAACCACGGCCAGATCGGGGTGCCGATAAAACCGAGGAGTATCGAAAACGCCGCAAGCATTACCAGCGGCACGGTCATGACCGGCGGGCTTTCATGCGGCTCGCCAGGCAATTCGATATACGGATGTTCCGTGGCAGACAGACCGGCGTGTTCAACCGTTGCTTTCTCAGAGCTGGTCGTTTTACCCAACGCGACGCGGCAATTGCCAAAAAACACGTAGAAGACTTGTCGCGTCATGTAAAAGGCGGTCAGCAGTGCGCCCATCAAGCCAAGGTAAAATGGCCAGTGGGAAACCGACCAGGCATGCGCGGCGTGCAGGATCTCGTCTTTGCTCCAAAATCCGGAAAAAAGCAGGGGAAACCCGCACAAAGCGAGCATGCCGATAGCGTAGGTCGCAAATGTAACCGGCATGAATTTGCGCAGTCCGCCCATGCAGCGAACATCTTGCTCGTGTTGACAGCCATGGATCACCGAACCGGCTCCCATGAAGAGCAGCGCTTTAAAGAAAGCATGCGTAATGAGATGAAACATCCCAACGGCGACGCCACCCATCCCTAGTCCCATCATCATATAGCCCAATTGCGAGACTGTGGAATAGGCCAGGATGCGTTTGATATCGCTTTGGGCCACCGCAACGGTTGCGGCGAACACGGCCGTGACAGCGCCTACCCAAGTCACGACTTGCAACGCGGCGGTGCTTCCGATCGCGATGCCCGTGCTATGCGCTGCCATTAATGGATACACGCGGGCGATGAGGAACACCCCGGCCGCGACCATCGTCGCGGCATGAATTAACGCGCTGACCGGCGTTGGTCCTTCCATGGCGTCGGGCAACCAAACGTGCAACGGCACCTGACCCGATTTGCCGATCGCTCCGCAGAAGATCAAAAGTCCAATACCCGTCGAGGCGGCCAGACCCAGCGTTGTGGTTTGGGTGACCAGGCGACTGAGGGTCGATGTTTCGAGACATCCTTTACCTCCGTCGTAAAAAGAGAGCGAACCTGCCTGCGAGTAGAGCCATACTATGCCAAGCAGGAAGGCGAGATCGCCAATACGAGTAGTGATAAAGGCTTTTTTGGCCGCGGCAGCTGCCGCGGGCTTATGATACCAGAAGCCAATCAGCAAGTAAGAGGTCAGACCAACCAGTTCCCAGCAGATAAAGAACAGCAGCAAATTATTCGCAATTACCAAGCCCAGCATCGCTGCAGCAAACAGCGAGAGAAAACAGAAGAACCGGGTGAAGTTCTCATCATGGGCCATATAGCCGATGCTGTAGATGAAAATAAGCAACCCGACGAATGTCACCATGACCAGCATCACGCTGGTGAGCGGATCCAATACCCACCCCAATTGTTGCCAGCTCTCACCAAACTGAAACCAGTTAAAGTTGAAGTATTCGACACCTCCGCCGGAACGGGAATGCAGCAAGGCATGAGAAAAGGCGCACAACGACAGCAAAAGCGCACCGAACATCGAGAGCAGTGCCAGGGAAGCGGCGAGAAGTCGCTGCGACCGCTTTGCCAAAGCGCTTAAGCCCGCTGCCACCAGCGGCAGAGTGGGAATAAGCCAGAGGTTGCGAACAATCCAAATCATGACGAGTTTTCAACGCGCATTGAGATCGTGAACTGTAGGAGACTACAGACTGTGAACTGTAGGAGACGACGTAAGGAGACTCCGTTCGATCCGATTCTGCGCCTACAGCGCCTAGTCAGCGTCTGCTTACGTCGTCTCTTACAAAGGTTCATGGAAAAGAGAATTGAGGTAATGGTTAAGCCGCCGCCTGCTTCAAAGATTCTCTTCCTGGTTCGGTTTGTGATCGAGTAAGACATTGAGAAACTGGAATCACCCTTTCATGTTACTCACTTCATCCACCTCAGTGGTTTTGAACTGGCGGTAGGTGAAAATGATCAAGGCAAGTCCCACAGCAGCCTCTGCCGCAGCAACCCCGATGGAAAACAGCACGAAAATAATCCCTGTCGGGGCGGCCTGCCCACCGTATCGCCAAAAAGCGATGAAATTCAAATTGGCGGCGTTAAGCATGAGCTCGATCCCAATAAGGACTACGATGGCGTTTCGCCGCGTTAAGGCGCCCGCCAGACCGATCGCAAACAACAACGCCGCAACCAAAAGATATCCCTGTAGTGGTGTCACGAACGGACCTCCCGCGCCTGGCGCTCAGCTATCGGATGCAACTCCGTCGGCTCGCCTCGATGGGAACCGCCTTGCTCGACCTCACCATTCCGTGTGGTTTTGGCGCTCGACGGAACATGACCGATCTCGACACCGGTCTTTTCACGCATGGCAATAATGACCGCACCAATAAGGGCGGCCGTCAGCAGTAAGCCGAGCACTTCGAGCGGCAGGATGTACTTCGTCATTAACTGATCGCCAATTTGCCTCACCGTCATAGTTGGAGCTGGCGATAAAGGCCGAACCAGGGCTTTGCTGGAAAGGATCATCCCGCTGAGAATGGAAAAAACTGCCAAGGCAACCATCGCGCCCCAAAGCCAGCTGGTGGAAAAAATCTGACCGGAGGGCTCGGCACCGCGTGTCAAAAGAATCGCAAACACGATCAAAATCGCGACGGCCCCGATATAAACCAGGATTTGAGCAAAGCCTGCAAATTGAGCCGACAGCTGAAGATAGAGAGCCGCCAGGCCGGCAAAAGTTACAGTGAGGGCCAAGGCACAATGTACCAGGTTGCGCAAGCTGATTGCCGCCACCGCCCCAACCAGGGTCACTGTTGATAGGAGAAGAAAGACAAAGGACATGTTAATTACGACGGCACTCCTCCAACACCAGACCACTTCAGCTCCTGAAAGGTTTTGGAGTGCGCTGCTGCCGCGGCGCTTTCAGGTGATCGGGGGGCAATCCAAAGCGCC
>DATJGF010000058.1:0-53116 GCA_035495315.1 Candidatus Limnocylindrales bacterium | reverse complement strand
GCGGTGTACTTCCGATCGAGGAACGAGGCATTCGCCAGGCAGATGAAGAACTGGCTGCCGGCAGAATCGGGGTCTGACGAGCGGGCCATCGACAGGACACCCCGCTCGTGCCGTCGATCATTGAACTCGGCTTTGATGGTGTGGCCGGGACCGCCGGTGCCCCATTCATCTTCCCGATTAGGATCTTTAGTCAAAGGATCGCCTCCTTGAATCATGAATCCCTTAACAATCCGGTGAAAAGCGGTCCCATCGTAATACCCCTTTTGGGCCAGCGCCTTAAAATTCTCAACCGTCTTGGGCGCAACCTCCGGCCAGAATTCGATGATCATCTCGCCGGCGCTGGTTTTAAGGACAGCGACTTCCTTCCCTTCATTGCTCATAAATAATGTCGACCAAAGTATTATTTGGCAGAATCAGCCGGCACGATCTTGATGCTCTCGATGGCCATACGTTTATCGGGCCGATCGGGACGATGCGTCGGCGTCGTCGCAATCTTTTCGAGTACATCCTCTCCTTTGATCAGTTTCCCAAACGCGGTGTACTGATGATCCAGTTGCCGCGGGCTTCCATGACAAATAAAGAATTGGCTGCCGGCCGAATCGGGGTCGGAGCTCCGGGCCATGGAGATGACACCCCGATCATGGTGCCGGTCATTAAATTCCGCTTTGACGTTATAGCCAGGGCCACCTGTGCCCCAACGCTCTTCCTGGCTGGCATCCTTTGTAAGCGGGTCTCCGCCCTGGATCATGAATCCCTTGATCACCCGGTGAAAGCAAGTGCCATCGTAAAAGCCCTTCTTCGCCAAAGTCTTGAAGTTTTCGACTGTTTTCGGAGCCACGTCCGGCCAGAATTCGATCACCATGTCCCCTTCACTGGTCTTAATTACCGCCACTTCATTGGATTTCCCCGCTTTGGCATCAGACTTCGGTTCATCCGCCCAGGCACTCCCGAGCCCCACACATAAACTTAAAGCACAAATAGGCAAAAGTAATTTCATAAGCCCGTGAATTTCCCATGGAAGACCGATGATGTCACGCCCGGAATTGCTGATCCCGTGCGCGGCCCAGGTGGCCTCGGCAGCCAACAATAACACCGGTTTCCTGGTGTAACCAAATCGCCGGAAATACGTCTATGTTGGTGTAACGATTTGGTCACGACCGTCAACGACCGGCAAGACCAGATGAGTAACTAGTTTGGAATTATGAGAATACGCAAATTCAGTTTACTGGCGGCGCTGGCTCTGGGAGCCTTGCTTTCCAGCACATCAACCAGTTCAGCTCAATCTACTTCAGCTCAATCTACAAATGCCGCTGCCCGAGGCACGCGAGGCGGCTCGGTTCAACAACGCGTTGACCGCATGGCCTCGGAGCTTAACCTGACGCCGGAACAGAAGACGAAAGTTACCGCCCTGTTCGAACAGGAATCCAAAAAGCGACAGGAACTCCGAGCCGACACAACC
Source organism: Candidatus Limnocylindrales bacterium (assembly GCA_035495315.1). GTDB lineage: Bacteria > Verrucomicrobiota > Verrucomicrobiia > Limisphaerales > UBA8199 > DATJGF01. The sequence continues at coordinate 51,657 of DATJGF010000058.1, read as the reverse complement.
TTGTCGCGAGAAGAAAAGCGCGAAAAAGGCCGCGCCATGATGGCTGAGCAGGAGAAGAAGCTTAAAGCGATCCTGACGCCGGAACAGACTGAAAAGTGGCAGAAGATGCGCGAGCAGTTCCGTCCACGCCAGCAACAAAGCAAGCCCTCCGAGAAGAAAGCCGAATAATATTTTCTAGCGGAAAAGGTGACGCGGGGCACCGATCGAAAGATATTGGTGTCCCGCGTTTTATTTGTGCCCTGCCCTCCTTCTATGAACCGCTAATCTGTAACCGTCACGCTTAGCGTTTATTAGCGACCATTAGCGGTAACTTTTGTGCTTTTACCGCCCTCGCAGATCCTCTAAGACACAGCGCAAAACATGATCCTTTGCGTTGGACCAACGCCCGCCATCCAACGAGTGATGGTCTTCCCGAACCTGAGGGTGGATGCTGTGAACCGAGCTATCCAAACCATTGAAGGCATTGCCGGAAAGTCCGTCAATGTCGCCAAAGTATTGCGCAGTCTAGGAGAAGAGGTCATCGCTACCGGATTTGCCGGCGGCAAACGAGGCAACCAACTGCTGGCGAACCTTAAATCACAGGGAGCCAATGCTGACTTCGTAACTGTTCCAACTGAGACACGCCAGTGCACGACGATCATTGACCGCGGAGCGGACACCATCACCGAGTTGGTTGAGGAAAGCCAACCGGTTCCGGCGAGCGCGTATGAAGAGCTTAAGCGCGCGATCGAGCGGTCTATTACGGATTGTACCGCAGTCGTGATGTCCGGCACGATCACGCCGGGAGGACCAACGGACTTGTACGCCTGGTGCACAGAAAGGGCGAATACGGCTGGGGCGATTTCGGTCGTCGATGCACAAGGTGCGGCGCTCCTCGAAGCACTCAAGGCCAAACCCGCTTTGATCAAGCCCAATCGGACTGAATTGGCCGCAACCGTGAACCGAGAACTTCGGGATGATGCGGCTGTGCTGGCGGCAATCCGCGAACTGCATGCGCGAGGAGCCAGGCACATTGTGATTACCGCAGGAAAGGACCCAATCCTGGCATTCGACGGTGTCAATCCGTGGCGCATTATCGCCCCGCAGATCAAGCCCATGAACCCGATTGGCTCCGGCGATTCCTTTACCGCCGGGCTCGTTTGGCGGCTGGTTCATGGAGACCACCTGGGCGAGGCTTGTCGTTGGGGAGCGGCGGCTGGAGCTGCCAATGCCCTGACGCTTATGGCTGGGGAAGTCAATGCGGAGGACGTGCGGCGGTTGGCCAATGAAGTTCGCGTGGAGCGGATGTGAGGTAAATCCGAACCGAGTTACCGAAAACCGAAGGAAGGCCGAAGTCAGAAATGTTCGGCTGCACTACGTGTGTTTTGGATGAGCCGAACTATTTCAGTGTGAAGATTAGCGTGGGATCCACCGGATAACGACCAAACCGCTCACCGTAGACGGCCAAGCCTCCGGGGAAAGCGGAATCAACTTCCAATCGAATGACAAACTCCTTGGCTTGTGCCGCGCTCTGCAGCGCCGTTGACGGTATTGTTGTCGTAATCAAATAACCGTATGAGCCCGCTTCGCGTAACTTGCGGTCTTTTTTCTGCGCGTGCCATGAAAGAATCCCGCGATGGTCAGCCGGATCATCCGGCAGCTCGAATTCCCCAGCGGACTCGTCCCCGAATCGGACCCGCACCGCACTCGGGAATTTGACCGTGTCAGTCATCGGATAAGAGTTTGGATTCAAACTCGGGTCATGCGTGCCTTTTCCAAGCATAAAGTCGCCTTCCTGTCTTTTGGCTCCTTCGAGATCTTTGCCGAACAGCTGTTTTGCAGAGGCTTCGAATACCAGCGAAGCGCTTGCAATCTGGCCGGTCTCAAGGCCGGAGGGCCAAGGAACGTGGTATTCAAAATACCCCGATCCGGCTCCATTCACTTTGAGCCCCTCCATCACATTCCATTGCTTTAGCGACCATTGGGCGGACTTGAAACTGGCCGGCGAAAAGCGGATCAGGCGCGCTCGGGCACCTTCCATATCGACAACTTCGTCGCGCTCCCCGGGGCCATTGCTCGCCAGGAAGGTGGTGAAGTTGCGGTGCAGCACGGCGCCGGCTTCGTCTTCGAGCGCCAGGGTCAACACAGCCAAGACAGGCTGAGCTGGCATGGCGATTTTCAGCGGCTCAAGCTCGCGGGACAGCCACGGCTCGAAGGGAACGTCTTGGCTGGTTTGCGAAAACCAGTGCCAACGACCAAGAGTATCCCACCCGGTCAACATCGCTCGCAGCCGCAGATGAGCCCCGGGAGCCCGGTCGGTCACAAATGAAGCCCATAACGGCACACTCACTTCCTCGGCCGGTTTGACATCGCGGCAAAGCTCACTGCCGGTTGATATATAAAAGGGCGCGTGGAGATCGCGTAAACTCATGCCCGAAACCAATTCCTCCAGGCCGGTGAACTTTTCGCTGCGATCGAAACGATAATAACCGTTCCACTCATTGATGACATCGTGGTGTTCGGTGTAAAGCCAGCCACAAATTTTTGGATGGCGCCGAAACTCATTCATCATGATGTGGTAATCCCAGCTCCAATCGCAGTCGCCCGTGCTACCTTCATAGCCCCAGACGTTGCCGCATTCGCTGTTCAGCAATGGCTGGTGCTGTTCCGCCCGGTCACCGATGAAATTCCATTTGGAGCCGGTCGTGCAGTCCTGTGAGACCTGGTCGAGATGCTCGCGCCAGGCATAACCCGGCAGGTACGCGTGCCAGGAATTAATATCCGTCTCGACATGGTCGTAATTGCAGGCCGAGTTGTCTTCGACGAGTCGGCTCGGATCCAGTTGCTTGCCTAAACGATAGATTGACCCAACCCAGTCCTGTGTGTCCGGCAGGTACTTGCGCTCTTTATTTTTGCCGCTGAACAAGCCCCACGTTTCGTTGAAAGGCACCCAAGCAAATATCGCCGGATGATTAAAATCGCGGCGGATCATTCCCCGCAACGTCTGCTCGATCTCCCGCCGCATATCTACATCCGGTTGGCCCCAACTATTCGGCACGTCAGCCATCAGCAACAGCCCGAGGCGGTCTGCCCAATAAAGCTTGCGCGGCACGTCCACCTTGACGTGCAAACGGTTCGCATTGAGGCCGAGCCGACGCGAACGCAGGATTTCGTCACGCATGAAGGCATCACTCGGGAAGGTATAGAATCCCTTCGGGTGGTACGACTGGTCAAGTGTGAGTTGGAGGTAAATTGGCTTGTTATTCAGTGCAATATAGGGATAACCAAGGCCCGGCACATCCCTCACGCTGACCTTCCTCATCCCAAAGTAGGAAGCGACGCGATCTTCCCTATTGCCCGCTTGGAGCGAAACGTCGACTTCGTACAGGAACGGATCTTCAAGTGACCACAAATGAGCCCGCGGGATAGTGAGGTCAAACTGAGTCTCGGTCGCATTGGCCGGAATGGACTGCACAGCATCCGGCACTTCGCCGGTTTTGAATTGCAGCTTGAGTGGCGTATTTTGCGACGACGGATTACTCAAAGACACCTTTGCGGTCACCTTGCCCTGGTCGATATCCGGAATGAAGTGAACACTCTGTATGAATATTTGGGGGCGAGCCTCCAAGTAAACTGTCTGCCAAATGCCGCGCGCGTTGCCATAGCCCTGCTTGCCTTCAAGCTTAAAAGCGCGAGGGCTGTCATCGACACGCAACACAAGCTTTTGCTCCTTGCCCGGCTTCAGATGCGGCGTGAGCTCGAACTCGAACGGAATGTATCCCCCCTGGTGGCTCCCGATTGAAACGCCATCCAGCCAGCCCTGAGTTTCCCAATCGCATGCTCCAATCACCACGAACACACGCTGTCCTTGCCACGACTCAGGGACTTGCACCGTTCGTTCATACCAGGCGATGGTAGCCTTGTCCTCCACACCGGATGATTCTGAGCCCCAGGGAAATGGGACCATTATTTTCTCCGGGAACTTTTCCGTGTTGTTGAACCATTTCTGATCCAAACCACGATTTTCGCCATCGAACTGAAATTCCCATAGCCCATTCAGGTTCATCCATTGCGCGCGCTCAAAATCCGGTCGCGGGTGTTCCGGTAAGGGAATGTTTTGCGTGCCGGCCCATACCGGGCAGGAGAGGGTGAGAACCCAAATTTGAAATGCAAAAAGACGCGGGCGATTTGTCATTCTGCGAAGAGATTAGGGCAGGAGGAAACCAAGTAAAGCACTAGTGAGGAGAGAGGATAATCGGATCACTTCTCCATGCTTAAGGGTTCTTTCTGTAGCGGGTACGCACTACAAAATTTGGCCCCTCCAAGGCAAAATCAGGCTAATGCTGCAGTCCGCAACTACCGAGAACAAAGTTGAAACTATTCACTGAGGTTGCGAGTCTTCATCTCATGAAGATGAAGGTTCGCCCGAAACTGCTTTTCATGGGCGTGGGCGGCGTTTTGCTTCTTGTGGTAGTGGTCGTTTCCACTGGGGCACTACGCAAACCCAAGCTGATTGCTCCGGAAAAAATCGTCACCTCGGAGAAAGGTGATATTGCCCGCTCGGTAGTTGCCCGCGGTAAAATCGAGCCGCTTTCAAAGGTCGAGGTTAAATCGAAGGCTAATGGCATCATCAAGGCCTTGATGGTGGATGTGGGCAATATGGTAACCGAAGGCCAAATTCTGGCCGAACTGGACAAGGAGGATTTAGAGGCACAGGTGCGTGAGGCCAAGGCGACGCGCGACGGCGAAGAAGCCAACCTGCTGGCCGCCATAGCGGCGGAAGCCAAGACGCGGATCGAGGCGGCCAATCCCGACCTGGAATTCGCCCGGCGCGATTATGAGCGGGCGCAAGGGTTGTTCAAAGAAAAAATTGCCTCGGAGCAACAACTGGACGATGCGAGCCGTGCATACGAAGTCGCCAAGAACCGCCAACAATTGCTCGATGCCACCGTGCAAACCGCCGGAGCACAAGTGGTCCAGGCGCGGGCACGAGTAGCCGCCGCCAAAGCGGCCCTGGATCGCGCGGAAGAGACCTTGCGCTATGCGACGATTCGCGCGCCGATCGCCGGGATCGTCCTGAGCCGGCCGACCGAAGTGGGCGATGCGGTCTCTTCGATTCTGAACCTGGGCAGCGCGGCGACGCTCATTATGACCCTGGGAGACATGAGCAGCGTCTACATTAAAGGCGAAGTCGACGAAGCCGATATCGGCAAAGCCGCCTGCGGCCAGCATGTCCGCACCAAGGTAGAGTCATTTCCGGGCGACTCGTTTGAAGGATTAGTCAAGCGCATCGATCCGATGGGTAAGGAGCAAAACAACGTTACGACTTTTGAGGTGCGGGTGACGATTTCCAACCCCGATGGCAAACTGCGGGTGAACATGACGGCGAATGCCGAAATCGTGCTCGAGGAACACAAGCAGGTGTTGCTAGTACCGGAAGCGGCGCTCGTCTACGACAAAGATAAGAAGGCCTCGGTGCAACTCCTCGACTCAACGTCGAAAACCGGATGGCGGAAGATCGCCATAAAGACCGGCATTTCCAACGGGCAGCGGACCGAAGTGCTCGAGGGGGTGAAGGAAGGCGCTAAGCTGGTGCTGCCTTAGATTTCAAGTTTGAAATCCCAGATTTGAAAATCGGAAAAACTGAGAGCCTTCGAATAACAAAAGGTTTTGGCAGCGCAATAATTCTGTGACCTTCGCCGGTGAAATCCTATTGCAGACGCTGCGCAATATCTGGGCGCACAAGCTGCGCAGTCTGCTGACGATGTTCGGCATCTCCTGGGGCATCGCCTCTATTGTGTTCATGATCGCGATTGGAGAGGGGTTCAAACTGGGTTACCGGAACATGATGTACGCCATGGGGACCGATATTGTTATCCTCTGGTCCGGCCGAACTTCTAAACAGGCGGGCGGTCAGCGCGCCGGACGCGACGTTCGCTTTCAATACGACGACGTCCGCGCGATTCAACAGGAATGTTATTCCGTCCGCCACGTTACCGCGGAACTGCAGAGTTCCTTGCCGGCCAAGAGTGCATTCAATTCAGGAATTTTCTCAACGCACGGGATCACCCCCATTTACCAGCAAATCCGCTCAATGAGCCTCGAAACGGGACGACATATCTCGGAAGCGGACTTGGAACAGGGCCGCACGGTCTGCGTTATTGGTGACGAGGTAAGAAAACAACTGTTTGCAACACGCGAAGCGGTCGGAGCACAAGTATTCATTCGCGACGTGCCCTTTACTGTGATTGGCGAGTTATCGCGAAAAGATCAAAACAATTCCTATAACGGCTTCGACGGGAACAAGGTTCTTATCCCTTACACGGCAATGGCAATGCATTTTCCTGATCCGCGTCCGTTCATCGGCCACGGCCGAGTCGATAACATCATCTTCATGCCGGTATCGGCAGACGACCATTTGACGGCGGTTAAACAGGTGCGGCGTGTGCTGGGCCGACGGCATGGATTTGATCCTTCGGACGACGGAGCAGTTTGGTGCTGGGACACCGTCCAGAGTGCGCAGATGGTAGCGCATATCTATGACTCGATGGAACTGTTTCTGAGCTTTATGGCCTTCGTCACGCTTGGGCTCGGCGGCATCGGCGTGATGAATATCATGCTGGTCTCGGTGGCAGAACGCACCCGTGAGATTGGCGTGAAGCAAGCCGTCGGCGCTCCACCACAACGAATTCTCTTCGAATTTTTTGTCGAGGCCGTGACATTGACCATAATCAGCGGCCTCGCGGGTCTACTGACCGCATGGCTGATTTGCTCCGGTGTCAGCAAATTGCCGTTGCCGACGTTGTTTGCGGGCCTGCCCGTAACACCGACCACCGCGGCGATCGCGTTCAGCACATTGGTGTTGGTCGGCATCTTATCCGCGATATATCCGGCGCGACGCGCCGCTCACCTCACCCCGGTGGAAGCCCTGAGGTACGAATGATTCGCTACATTTTTTCAGAGGCGCTGAACGCCCTTTCGCATTACCGGCTGCGCTCGGCACTCACGATGCTCAGCATCATCTGGGGGGTCGCCTCCCTGATGCTGTTGCTCTCCTATGGAGAAGGGTTTGACCGCGCGCTGACCACGGCGTTTATGCAAATCGGCAAGGACCTCGTCGTCGTGTTCCCAGGACAAACGAGCCTGCAGGCTGGCGGAGAACGTTCCGGCAGAAGAATTCACCTGGAATTGACGGATGTACAAGCCATTCAGGAGGGAGTTCCAACCATCGAAGCCGTATCGCCAGAGGTTAGGCGCTTCTGGCCTGTCAGCTATCAGGACCGCACTCGAAGTTACGGCATCAGTGGCGTGTACGCATCTTTCGAGCGGATACGCAGCGCCGCCTTGGCCAGCGGTCGCTACCTCTCCGAGGAAGACGTCCTCCATCGTCGACGCGTCGTCGTGATCGGAGAAAACATCCGGCACGAGCTTTTTAGCGGTATGCCGGCCCTCGGCAACGAGATCAAAATACAAGGTGTACGCTTTACGATAATCGGGATCCTGGAGAAAAAGACCCAAATCAGCAACTACTCTTCCCCAGACGATATGACCGCCTTCATACCGTTCACGACGTTAGGCGGATTGACCGATACCCGTTACCTTGATGACATCGTTCTGTTGCCCGCGAGCAACCAATTTCGCGATCGCATTGTTACCGATATTCGTTCCAGTCTGGCTCGCGCCCACAATTTCAATGTAACTGACACACGCGCGGTCGAGATTATTGAATGGAACAAGTTCCTGGCGCTCATCACCAACGTAAGCCTGGGCTTAAAGATCCTCCTGACGATTATTGGAACGTTCACGCTGAGCATCGGGGCCGTAGGCGTCATCAACATCATGCTGGTTTCGGTCACGGAACGGACCAAAGAAATTGGCGTGCTGAAAGCCCTCGGAGCCCGGCGCAGACACATCTTGTTGCAGATTCTATTTGAAGGACTGGTCTTGACCCTTTCCGGCGGACTGCTCGGCTTCTTGCTGGCAGCAGTCCTCGTCAGGTTAATTGGTTCCCTGCCCTTCCTTGGCCCGTTGTTTGAAGATACTTCCGGCCGGGGCGACATTCACTTGATGGTGTCGCTCTCGGCTTTGTTGATTTCGAGCTCAATCCTCACCGGCGTAGGAATCATTGCCGGCATGATCCCAGCCTTTCGCGCATCGCGCCTGGATCCGGTTCTGGCGATGAGAAGCGAGTGAGGGAGAATCAATCCAAAAGCAAACGATCTCGGCGTCACGCTTGGCGCAATCGAAGCATAAACCACATTCTTTATGCCGGCTGCTTAATACGAAAAATGTCCATGCAGAATCTCAGCCGATTCAATGCATCTCTACATCGCACGTGCCGATACCCGGGCGAAAGAAGTTGAACTGCACGTTGGGATGATCGGCCAATAGCGACATGGGCACCGCGGAGTCGGCCACCTTCTTCGAAATCATCAATGTGGTAAGCCGCTGGCCAAATGGATTGTCATGTCGTCCGGCGTGCCAGATCGAAACCTTATCCGCTTTCCACGTCTCTACCGGTCCGACCGAGATTGCTTTGGTGGGCACCAGGGAAATATTACCGCCGCCCGAGGTTCGCGCATTCTGAGCGATTGTCAACGGGTGCAAATCCACGACCCGCGTGCTTAGCCGTCGATACTCTTCCGGTGCGGGTGGTTTATCCTTGTATTTGCCCTCACGCCGAGGCGGGTCATTGAACGCCCAATGTTTCACATCGCCCTGGCCGCCTTGCATAATGGCGCAACGCACTCCCGCTTCCCACGTCTTGCGATATGCGGAGGTGTCGGCCTTGGGAAAATGCAAATGCGCATCAGGCATTGTCAGCTCCTTGCGGATTCGGCTGAAACAAAGTTCACGATCGGCGCGCTCAAAGGAAAGCGGATGCGCCGGCGGCGCTTCAGCTCCGTCGAGATACCATTCGTCCATGCCCCAAAAATGAGCCGATCTGACATTCAGGTTGAGATCATTCACCAACCGCGCCACCAGGGGTAACTGTTCGGTGGGACCGATTGGGCCGCAAATTCCGACCGGGTTATCAGGACTGGACTGCCGCCATGCGGCGATATATTCCAAAGCCTCCGCCAAATAGAATTCTTCCAGGGTGTCGTACATGACCACTGTGAATCCTGGTCGTGAAAGTTTCTGCATCTTTTCCGAAGTCAAATTCGCGGCATCACGTATGATCTCCGCCTCAAGCGTGGTATAATCCCACCAGTCCGGAGCAATAGAGCTGAGTTTGCGTGCCATGTTTAGCTTTGTTCAGATTTGTTTCGAGTTTCGGATTTCGGATTGATCATGTTGGTCTTTCCAGCATCTCTTCGTACGCCTTATTCACGAGATAGTTTCGTCCCAGGGCCTCGCGCAAAGGATCAGCCTCGGCGCGGCAGAAGCCCAGGTGCAGATGGCGGCGCCAGCCCTCGGCGAGCTTGAAACGCTTCGACATGCGCCCGACTTCCAACGCCATATCCTCCATCGTCAGCAAATAGCAATTCAGGCCCTGGCTGGCATCGAGCCAGGATTGCTGGCTTTTGTGCGCCGCCAAAGCGGCTCGCTTGGTCTTGTGCACAGCATTCGTGTTGACGAACGCCCCAGGAATAACACGGGCTCGCAAAGGATCGCGCAACCCGTTGGGCATTGCATGATACACCGTGACATCTCCACTGACCGCAGGCCGTGCCGGCGAGGTCTTAAAGTTGGGCATCCCCCGCGCAAACGCCGCTGTGACGGCGAGCCGGCACGTATTAGTGTGATCTTCCATGTAATCCTGCGGGGAGTGCGTAAGGACGATCGTCGGTTTAATTTCCCGCAGCAACGCCGCCAGGCTTCGCAGTAGTTCCAAATTATACAGGATTTCCAGGTCGTCTGTTAAACTGCCGTGAAATTCTGCTCCGAGAATTGACGAGGCGGCTCTGGCCTCGGTATTGCGGATCGAGCGAGTGGTTGCCCCGTTGTATTGGAGACTGCCACAATTCCCGCTGGCAATGTTCAGGTAATGGGTCTTGTAGCCGGCCCTTTTTAGTAAAAGCAAAGTCCCGGCCATCAGGAACTCGATGTCATCCGGATGGGCCCCAATCGCAATGGCGCTTTTAGCGCTCACACTTAGCTCCTCAATTTTACCGGCTTGCCCGTGGCCGCGGCCCGGTCGGCGGCAAAGATTACCTCATGCGAACGGACTGCCTCTTCCAGGCTCGTCAATGGCATCTCCCGGCCCTTGTCCACCGCCTGGAAGAATGCCTCGAATTGGGTCTGGTATGGGTGGTCCGCGACATCGCCAGAATCGAGCAATTTCAGCGCGAGGGTGTTCCAGGCCGCCTTGTTGGTTCCGAGATCGTCCGAGTAGAACTTATTATCCAGCAGGCTTCCTTTGCTCCCCACGAGGTGCGTATGAAAATAATAAGGTTGCTGGCAGTCAATTGAGGAGGCGCATTTGCCCACAGCGCCATTTTTGAACTTCATAATAGTGACGCTGGTGCTTGGATACTCATACGGTTGAAACAATTTGCTCCCCGACTTTGTATCGTAACTCGCGACCTCGATCACCTCCTGCCCCATGCACAACAGCAAAGCATCCAGCGCGTGGCATCCCGCCGACAATAGTGAACTCCCCCCCTGGTCCTTGCGCGTGCACCATCGATACTGGGCATACCACGGACCAATCCCGTGGTAATAATCCACTTCGCCGTAATGCAAGTCCCCCAACAGACCACGATCCAATAACGATTTAATCGCCAGGAACTGGCTGGAAAAACGGCACTCGAAACAAACACAAGTGTTTACTCCGGCTCGCTTCACTGCCGCTCGCATCGCACCAAGGTCTTTGGGCGTAAGACAAAGCGGCTTTTCGATGATCAGGTGCTTGCGAGCCTCAGCCGCCCGGATCGCTTGTGAAGCATGTTGGTTTGGGAAACTGCAGAGGGATACCGCGTGGATTTCCGGATCCGCCAGCATGCTGTCCAAATCCCGATAAACCCGCATTGGCGCCCCATGCCTCGCACTCAATTCCGCTGCGTCTAGCTTTCGGTTGGAACATATCGCGGTGACTTGTGCCAGCGAACTGGCATTAATCGCGGGAATGTGCGCAGTCGCCACCCATCCGTAACCAACGACCCCAACGTTATACTTTTTCATCGGCACGCAGCAGCACTCTGACGCGATGGTGACTGTGGTCCATGCCACTACCTTTGCGCCAGCTTGTCAAAACAAATGTGCCAGTGCTGAGAATTTCGTGTACGGCAACGAGCATCAATTTAGCGCGCCAGCGGCTTGGAGTGCGCCGGCCCTCTGGCGCTCTTGGCCGCAGAAAATATCAGGAAGCGCAGAGGACTGGTACACCCCAAAACCTGCGGGCCTTTCAGCGCAACACCCCGTGCTCGCCCTGGGCTTCTCCTTTTCCCATACTGTCTGCATGCTCATTGACCTCAGCCACACGATCGAACACGGCATGATCACCTATAAAGGTCTCCCTGCCCCGCTCATTTGTGATTTCCTCAGTCATGAAGCCTCGCGCAAGCTCTATGCGCCCGGCACCGAGTTTCACATCGGGCGCATCGACATGGTAGCCAACACCGGCACTTACCTCGACAGCCCTTTCCATCGCTTCGCAACGGGCAAAGACCTTGCCGACCTTCCGCTCGATTCCCTTGCCGGTCTTGATGCTGTGCTCGTCAAAGCGCCCGTGAGCGGACGCGCAATCTCCCGCGAAGTGTTTACCGGATTGGACGTCGCAGGCAAAGCCGTCCTAGTGCAGACCAATTGGGACCGACACTGGCGAACCGACGCTTACTTCGAGGGTCATCCGTTTCTCACTGAAGACGCAGCTCAGTTTCTTTCTGAGGCTCGTGTAAAGCTCGTCGGAATTGATTCCTACAACATCGACGACACCGCAGATCTTCGCCGCCCCGTACACACGATCCTGCTCGGCAATAATATCCCCATCGTTGAACACATGACCGGTCTGACCCAATTGCCGCCGGATCGATTCGAGTTCTTTGCGGTCCCGCCGAAGGTGCGCTCGTTCGGAACGTTCCCGGTGCGCGCCTTCGCCGCCGTGAAACAGCATAGATAGGTGCCCCAAGGAACTCGGCTTCCGCGCTTTTGGCTTCGGGTTGTTTAACAAAGCCTTTTTCTGCGATTGCAGACCTCGCAGGTTCGGTCTAAAGTCCTCAAAAGCCTAATTATCCCGATGAATCGTATTGCACTTATTTTTGTGGGCCTCAACCTGGCCCTTGGGTATTCGGTGAGCGCCGACGAATTGAAGTACTCCCTCACCCCGAATTTTTTTGAATCAAACCCGGACCACCAGTCACTCGGACCGTGCCATGGTGGTGCTGTGATTGATAAGGCTGGCAATATTTATGTCAGCACCGATACACCGCGCGGCATGGTCGTCTTTTCACCGACCGGGAAATTCCTGCGCGCCGTCGGCCCCACTCGCCTTCACGCGCTCGAATGGCGCGAAGAGAATGGAGTCGAGTACATCTATGGTGCGCGCCCCAGCGATCATGAAGTCGTCAAGTTAAGGCTGGACGGCGAACGCGAATGGACCATCCAGTTTCCGAAAGAAGCAGGCATCTACAAAGATGCCGAAACATTTAAGCCGTGCGCCCTGACCGTGGGACCTGACGGTTCGATTTTCATCGCTGACGGCTACGGAGAAAACTACCTGTTGAGGTTCGATAAGGACCGCAAGTTCGTGAAGGCCTTCGGCGGTCCGGGCGAGGAGGAAGGAAAATTCAAGACCTGCCACGGGATCGCGCTGGACACACGCCAAAGCCAGCCGCTGCTATTCGTCTGCAATCGCAACAACAACCGCGTGGAGTACTGGGACCTGGACGGCCATTTCGTCAAGGTCATCCGGAAAGACCTGCGTATGCCCGCGGCTGTTCATATTCGCGGCAATTATGCGCTCATCCCCGAGTTGCAAGGCCGGGTCACGGTCTTGGATAAGGATGGAAACATCGTTGCGCAACTTGGGGACAACCCCAATGAGAAGCAGCGCGCGAATTTCGGCTTGGCGCCCGACCAATGGAAGGACGGCATCTCCAATTCGCCGCACGGCGGCTCGATCGATAAGGATGGTAATCTCATCGTGACCGAATGGAGTCAGTTCGGTCATTTGCACAAGTTCGCGCTGGTGAAGTAGATCGCGTCACGAGCTCTTAGGGTTCACCACGCAGAGACCGCACAACAGGGTAAGAATCGCGAGGTTCGCCTCGTGAGCGACTGTCTCAAGACTGTTTCGACAGAGTTTCGGGTCCCCTAGCCCGCGCATTTCGTTTGCGACGTTGCTCAAGCAAATCTATACCAGTTCCATGCTTCGCCATATTTTAGCGGCGATTTGTGTCCTTGGGTTCACCAACAGCCCCGCGCTGCCTCAGGAAAGCGCTCCCGATATCATCCTGCACGATGGAAAGGTCTTCACTGTCGATGCCAGCTCCAGCATAGCTGAAGCCATCGCCTTACAGGGCGAACGCATCCTGCGAGTAGGATCAAACGCTGAGATCCGCCCTTTAAAAGGAGCCAACACGCGCACGGTCGATCTGCAAGGCAAATTCGTATTGCCCGGTCTGATCGACTCTCACGCTCATCCACTCAGCGCCAGCATCGTCGAATTCGATCACGTGATACCACAAATGGACTCGATCCAGGACGTGCTCGATTATTTCGCCGCGCGGGCCAAAATCGTACCGCGTGGCGAATGGATCATTCTCCGGCAAGTCTTCATCACCAGGCTGCGCGAACAGCGCTACCCCTCCAGGGCCGAACTGGACCGCGTCGCTCCCGACCACCCTGTCATGTTTGCCACCGGCCCTGATGCGATGTTCAACTCGCTCGGATTAAAGGCCAATCATGTCGATAAGGATTATGTGATCCCCGACGGTGGGCCCGGCCGCGTGGAAAAAGATCCCCAAACCGGGGAACCGACCGGCCTCGTGCGCACATTCGCCCGATTTCTCAAAGTGCCCGCCACCGGCAAACAACCGAGCCCAACCGACCAGCAACGCTGCCTGGCTAACTTGTTCCACGACTATAACAGCGTAGGAATTACCAGCGTCTGCGAACGTGATGCTTATCCCGACCAGGTGCCCATCTACCAGGCTCTGCGCGATAGCGGAAACTCTACCGTGCGGATGGCCCTTTCTTACCACATCGATTCGGATGGCGACTTCGCCAAAATTCGTGCGTCGATTCAAGCAGTCGCCCGGCACCAGTTATTCACCAACAAAGATCCAATGCTCCGGATTATCGGCATCAAAACTTACCTCGATGGCGGCATGCTTACCGGCAGCGCCTATATGCGCGAACCCTGGGGCGTCAGCATAATGTACGGCATCTCTGATCCCAGCTATCGCGGAGTGCGCTTCATACCGCCGGATCGTCTGGAGGCAATGGTGCGTGCGACAGTGGAAAATGGTCTTCAATTCACCGCTCACAGCGTCGGCGACGGCGCAGTCCATGCCCTGCTCGCGGCTTACGAAGAGGTGAACAAGCAACTCCCGGTGCGTTCTCTCCGCCCCTGCATTTCTCATTCGAATTTTATGAGCCGTGAAGCCATCGAACAAGCCGCTCGACTCGGTGTGATGCTGGATATTCAGCCGGCGTGGCTGTATCTGGATACGCGCACACTGGTGAAGCAATTTGGTTACGATCGGCTCCGCTATTTTCAACCGCTGCGGAGCATTTTCGAAGCTGGAGCCGTCGCGGGCGGAGGTTCGGACCACATGCAAAAAATCGGATCGCTCCGTTCCAACAATCCGTACAATCCATTCCTCGGCATGGCGACCACCATCACCCGCCGCGCGCGCTGGTATGACGCACAACTCCACTCTGAAGAATCACTCTCCCGCGAGCAGGCGATACGCTTTTACACCATCAATAACGCCAAAATCCTGTTTCTCGATAATGTTGTCGGCTCACTCGAGGCGGGAAAATTCGCCGATTTGATTATTGTCGATCGAGACCTCCTCACTTGCCCTGAGGACCAGATCGCGGGAACGCGCGTGCTAAAAACATATTTGGGCGGCAAACTCATCTACACGGCAGAAAAAGGGCCGCAGCAACACCCCTGATCCAGTTGCCGCGCGTGGTGAGCCGGCTCTTGACGCAGGCTTGGCAGTGGCAGTCAAAACCGCTAACCTCAACGTCCTATGAAAAACTCATTCTCAGTTGAGGCCTCACTTTCTCGCAGAAGTTTTCTTGCTGTTTCTGGCGCTATCCCAGCCGCGCTCGCGGCGCAATCGGCTCTCACGGTTTCGGCTGCCGAACCTGAACACTCCGAAACCAAGAGAATCCCCATCGGCCTTGAATTGTATTCCGTCCGTGGCGAGTTAGGGCGCGACCTCCCCAACACGCTGAAGGCGGTCGCCAAAATGGGTTATGAGGTGGTTGAATTCTACTCGCCCTATTTCAAATGGACGCCGGTATATGCTAAAGATGTTCGCTCCCAAATGGATGATCTAGGCTTGCGCTGTTACTCGACCCACAACGGGTTCGAGTCTTTCACCCCGGGAGAGAACCTAGCCCACGCGATCGAATTAAACCAAATTCTGGGCACGCATTACATCGTGCTGGCTAGCGCCCCCGGAAATACCAAAGGCCTCGATGGCTGGAAAAAACTGTGCGAACAACTTACGTCCGTCGTTGAACAACTCAAACCGCACGGCCTGAGCGCAGGTTATCACAACCACCAG
The DNA here is from genome assembly GCA_035495315.1 of Candidatus Limnocylindrales bacterium. Lineage (GTDB taxonomy): Bacteria > Verrucomicrobiota > Verrucomicrobiia > Limisphaerales > UBA8199 > DATJGF01. The sequence goes on along the minus strand of DATJGF010000058.1, from coordinate 35,989 downwards.
GCCGAATGGGTGAAGCTGGAAAACGGCCAGCGCATCCTCGAAGTGATCGCGGCCAATACCCCCAAGGAATTTGCGCTGCAACTAGACGTCGGCACGTGTGAGGAAGCCGGAGCCGACCCAGTTGCGTGGGTGAAAGCTAATCCCGGGCGGATCAAAATGATGCACCTTAAGGATTGGGCGCCGGGTGAAAAAGGCTATCATGTCCTGTTCGCGGAAGGTATCACCCCGTGGAAAGAGTTGTTGGCTGCGGCCGAATCCGCCGGTGGAGCCGAATTCTTTTTGATCGAACAGGAAGGCAGCCGATACTCCGAATTCGAAACCGCCAAGCGTTGCCTCGATACCTGGAAAGAAATGTTCAGAAAGGCGTGACAACGCCCATGAAATCGCCCCGCAGAACATTCCTCGCGCAATTGGGCCTAAGCTCAATTGGAGTTGCCTGGACCGGTTCACTTCAGCAATCCCTGTTCGCAGCGGCCGTTTCCAACAACAAACTGCCACGCAGCACCCCTGAAGCCCAGGGGGTTGCATCCGAAGCAATCGTCGCCTTTTTGGATGCTCTAGCGGCGAGCAAACACGAGTTCCACAGTTTCATGCTGCTGCGCCACGGCCAGGTGATCGCCGAAGGCTGGTGGTCCCCCTACCGCGCCGAGGCGCGGCACATGCTCTACTCGCTCAGCAAGAGTTTTACTTCAACAGCCGTGGGCTTTGCTGTCGCCGAGGGCAGATTCAAAGTGACGGACCCGATCATAACGTTCTTCCCCGACGAACTGCCGGACAAAGTCAGCGAGAACCTTGACGCCCTCAAAGTTAAAGACCTTCTGACGATGTCTGTCGGCCATGCCGAGGACTCAACCGGCGCGCTTCGCCGCCAGGAGCACTGGGTAAAGACTTTCCTTGGCTTACCAATTAAGAACATCCCGGGCACCGCCTTTCTTTACAACAGCGGCGCTACCTACATGCTTTCAGCAATCGTTCAAAAGGTGACCGGCCAACGCGTCCTGGATTATCTGACGCCACGTTTGTTCCAGCCCTTGGGCATCGAGGGCATGACGTGGGAAGTTTGTCCGCGGGGGATCAACACAGGTGGTTGGGGATTAAGCGTCCGAACCGAGGCCCTCGCCAAATTTGGACAACTCTACCTGCAAAAAGGCCGCTGGAAAGATCGGCAGATCCTGCCGGCGTCATGGGTCGACGAGGCAACCACATTCAAGATTCAACAGCCAGCCCCCGACCTCGATCAGGCTAAAAAAAAGAGCGATTGGCACCAGGGCTATTGTTACCAGTTTTGGCGCTGCCGCCATAACGCGTTTCGCGGCGATGGTGCGTTCGGCCAGTTCACAGTCGTCATGCCGGAACAGGATGCGGTGCTGGCGATCACCAGCGAAAGCCCCAGCATGCAAGGTGAGTTGGACCTCGTTTGGGACCATCTTCTCCCAGGGATGAAAGAAACTCCGCTGCCGAAGAACAAAACCGAGCAGGAGCAATTGTCCCAAAAACTTTGTGCATTAGCGTTGCCCGCCCCCAAAAACCAGCCGACTTCGCCTATCGCCTCCCGCATTTCTGGCAAACCATACAAGCTAAATGACAATCCGATGAAGTTGGAGACAGCTTCATTGTCATTCGAAAACTCGCGCTGCACTTTCCGTGTTAAGAGCGACCAAGGCGATTACCCTATCGTCTGTGGGCTTGAAAAGTGGGCCGAGGGCGAAGCAGCAATACCTGGAACACCACCGAGCCTGACAGGAAGCCCTCCCGGCATAAAATCAAAGGTGTCGGCTGCCGGCACTTGGAAAGACGAAAATGCTTTCGAGATGAGATGGCAGTTCTACGAAACGCCGCACCATGACACCGTCCTTTGCCGTTTCGACGAGGATAAGATACGAATCGAGTTCCTGAACAGCATCACGCAAATCTCTCCCGGACATAAAGAAACCAGACCGGCGCTACAAGGCGCACTCGCCTGATTTTCTGCTATGAAAACGATCACAGCGGAGGGCCAGCGCCCATTGGCCAGACAAGTCGAGGAGATCGTCATGTCTACACCGGTGATAGACGTCCATACCCACCTCTACGATCCGGCATTTCGGGACTTGCTCCTCTGGGGCATCGATGAGCTGCTTGTCTACCACTACCTGGTGGCTGAAGTCTTTCGCTATTGGACCAAGTCCCCGGGCAAATTCTGGAGCCTGTCAAAAACCGCGCAGGCTGACATCATTTGGGAAGAGTTGTTCCTCAAGCATTCGCCGATCTCGGAAGCATGCCGCGGGGTCCTCACCACGCTGAACCTGCTCGGTCTGGACGTTAAGAAGCGCGACTTGCCGGTTTTGCGCAAATGGTTCGCGGCACAAAAGCTCGAACAACAAGTAGACCGCTGCCTGAAATTGGCGGGAATCCGTCGGATCTACATGACGAATTCCCCCTTTGATGATCTGGAACGGCCGATCTGGGAAAATGGCTTTGCCCGGGATTCCAGGTTCGAAGCCGGTTTGCGGATCGATCCGCTGTTGCTCGCCTGGGCGGAAGCCGCCCCGAGACTTCAACAATGGGGCTATCGCGTGCAGCCGGAAAGACCGCAACAGAAGACGTTTGAAGAGGTGCGGCGATTCTTAAGCGACTGGACCCAACGACTCCAAGCGAAATATGTGATGGTGTCGCTGCCGTCGAATTTCCAGTTTCCATCGAACAGGAGCACTGCCGAGACAACCTTGACGACACAATTGCTTCAGCAGGCCGTACTCCCGCACTGCCGAGAACATGGTCTGCCGTTTGCGGTAATGCCCGGCGTCAAACGAGCCGTCAACCCCGCCCTGAAACTAGCCGGTGACGGCGTGGGTTGGACTGACCTGACCTTTTTGCAGAATCTCTGTGCGCTGTATCCTGACAATAAGTTCCTGGCGACAATTCTGCCCCGCGAAAATCAGCACGAGGCATGCGTCCTGGCGCGGAAATTCCGAAATCTACATATCTTTGGCTGCTGGTGGTTCACCAATGTACCATCGCTTATTGAGGAAATCACACGGATGCGCGTGGAATTGCTCGGACTAAGCTTTACCGCCCAACATTCCGATGCGCGCGTCCTCGAGCAACTCGTCTATAAATGGCGGCACTCGCGCAAAATAATCGCGCAAGTGCTGATTGATAAATACTCCGCCTTGACGCAGACCGGTTGGCAGATCAATCGCGCCGAAATTGAGCGGGACGTGCAGGACCTGTTCGGCGGAGCATTCGACCGGTTCTGCGCACGTTAGCGGTTACCAGCCCGATTTGCGCGTCCGCACGCATCCCTCTTTCCTGCTCCCGAGCCTTTTATCGCCGTTTGTCCTGTTGCTCATCGTTGAAACACCCGTTATCTAATGGCTGTACAAAGGTCAGGAACCGACCGACCAAACCAGAAACTGACGAATATTCCGCAGCATGCCGGGTTTAATTGCCATTGTCGGCCGACCAAACGTCGGCAAATCAGCGCTCTTCAATCGAATCGTGGGGCGGCGCATCGCCATTGTGCACGATCAGCCGGGCGTCACACGCGATCGGATCACGGCTGAAGCCGAATGGAATGGCCACGCGTTCACGTTGGTGGACACCGGCGGCATTGGGTTGCTCAAAGGCGAGAAGGCCGGAGATGCCATCAGTCACGCCGCCTTGGAGCAAGTCGAATTAGCGATTGCAGCCGCCGATCTCATCTTCCTCATCGTCAATGTGCAGGAAGGGATAACGCCACTCGACCAGGAAGTGGCAGACCGTTTGCGCCGAAGCGGAAAACCAGTTTTGGTAGCCGTCAACAAGGTTGATACCTCCGGAGTCGAGAACCAGGCCTTGGAATTCTCTCAACTCGGCTTCGAACGACTGCTCCCAGTAAGTGCCATCCACGGCGAAGGCATCGAATCGTTGCTGGAAACGGCCATGGGTCTTTTGCCGCCCGTCGAAAAATCAACTCTGGGTTCCGCAGAGTCAAACGACCAATCGCCCGGTGCACCAACAGTCCAGGGCCCACTCAAACTGGCCATCGTTGGCCGGCCAAATGTAGGCAAATCTTCCATCATCAACGCTCTGACGAGTTCCGAGCGCGTCATCGTCAGCCCGATTCCCGGAACAACTCGCGATTCAGTCGACGTTCCCTTTGAGGTGGAAACCGATGGCGCCCGCCAGGCCTACATCCTGATCGACACTGCCGGTATGCGCAAAACACGGCGCGTCGATCATTCAATCGAGTTTTTCAGTGTGAAACGAGCCGAAGAATCGATCGCCCGCTGCGATATCGCTGTGCTGGTGCTCGATACCGAAGCAGGAATAACCGAGCAGGATAAGAAGATCGCCGATAAAATTGTTGCTGAAAAACGCGCCTGTATCGTCGTGATCAACAAGTGGGACCTCGTGGACGACGCCGTCCGCTCAGCGCGTCAGGAGGAGATTCAGAGACGGTCGAGGAAGGAGAGCGCGGGGAGGCCCAAGCAGATGACCACGCTGGCGGAGTTTGGAGAATGGGTTCAGGAACAGCTTTTCTTCCTGGATTATGCGCCCGTCATTTTCACGTCGGCCAAATCCGGTTTCCACCTCGATCGCCTCCTCGAAGCCGTTCGCTATGTCGCCGCACAGCTTCAACAAAAAATCCCGACAGCCATTTTGAATCGAAAGCTTCAAGATGCGGTTGAGCGGCGTCAGCCCGTCAGTTCTCACGGCCACCGCCTAAAATTCTTTTACGCGACCCAGGCCCAACAGGCGCCCCCGACCTTCCTCTTATTCGTTAATCGCCAGGAACTTTTCTCGCCACAATACAAAAAGTACCTCGCTGACCAGATCCGCGTCGCCTTTGGATACGAAGGGTGCCCAATCATATTGGTGCCAAAAGCGCGCCCAAAAACTATCGAGCCCGTGCGTAAATATCAGCGGAAACACCGTCAGTAGCGCCCTATTGCGGCATTTTGCTTCAATCCTTTTGCCTTTCCTCATTTCCCATCATTTAGCGTCCTGATTGCGCAGCACCCTGGACTAAAGCTAAAGGGTTGACTTGGTTTCGCGAGCACTTGCGGGTATGAAGTGGCTGCATGATCGATACTGAAACTGCTGGCACACTGAGGCTGATAGGTTTGACCGCACTAGTCATCAGCATCGTTTGCTGGGCTTTGGCGGAGCAGTCGAGGACGAACCGTAGGCTACTCGTTTCGCTGAGCGCTTGTGCCGCTTTACTATCAGCGCTGATCTACTTCGCGGGGGTCATGGCGGTTTCAGATTCGGGAGCAAGTCGACTCCTTCCTCGCTTCCCGTGACCAGCGTCCCACCACAAGGGGCTAGTGGCAATCAACTGTTGCGCCAAGCGATCGGGCTCTCGGGCCGAAGCCTGTGTGCTGCTTGACGGGTTCCAGGCACCTTGGATTGCCTGAGCGGAGCGGCAACCGACCGTGTTTTGCAGGAGTCACCGCAAAATATGGTAGCCCGCTCAGGCTTGCCATTCTCCCCCGCACGGTCCCTAATTGAGCTGCTGTCTCAGGCGTAGCTTTTAAGAGTTTACGGAAGCTCCTGGAGGTCCTATGTCGGAAGTCACACAGATTCTCACAGCGCTGGAGCAAGGCGAAAATCGAGCAGCGGAGGCATTGCTGCCCTTGGTTTACGACGAACTGCGCCGACTGGCGGCGTGGCACCTGGCGAATGAGCGGCCTGGGCAAACTTTGCAGGCCACCGCCCTGGTGCATGAAGCTTATCTCCGGCTGGTCGGCCCACAGTGGCAGGGACAGCGGCACTTCTTCGCCGCCGCCGCGGAGGCCATGCGGCGCATTCTCATCGAAAACGCTCGCCGCAAAAATCGATTAAAACGCGGCGGACACCTACAGCGTGTCGAGTTGGAGACTGTGGACATTCCGTGCCCCATGCCGGACGACGATCTGTTGGCGTTGGACGAAGCGCTTGATCGGCTGGAAACGGTTGACGCTCGGGCGGCCGAACTCGTAAAGCTGTGCTTCTTCGTCGGGCTTACGCAGGAACAAGCAGCGAAACATCTGGAGATTTCCATCAGCACCGTTGAACGCACGTGGGCCTTTGCGCGCGCGTGGTTGTTCCGCGAAATCCAGAAAGGCCGCCATTCGCCAGTTTAGCAATTTAAGTTTGGGATTTTTATTGAAGGGAAATCCCGAAAAACGGCGCACCCCTAGTTGAAGTCCGTTATCCGCGGCAGGCACCAATGAACTCAGTAGAACGCATCAAGGAAATCTTCTCCCAGGCATTGGAAAAGAAGGCCGGGCCTGGGCGCGACGGTTTTTTAGCTGAAGTCTGCTGCGGCGACTCTGAATTGCGACATCAGGTGGAATCGCTGCTGCTGGCGTCCGAGGGAGCCGGAGAGTTTCTCGACAAAACCATGCAATTGCCGTCATCTGATTTTTTGATTGAGCGCTCGGGCACGATGATTGGCCGCTACAAACTCCTGCAGCGAATCGGCGAAGGCGGCTTTGGTGTGGTGTATATGGCCGAACAAATCGAGCCGGTGCAGCGCAAGGTAGCGCTCAAGGTCATCAAAGCCGGCATGGATACACGGGAAGTCGTGGCCCGGTTTGAGGCTGAGCGACAGGCGCTGGTTTTGATGGATCATCCGAACATCGCTCGTGTGTTCGACGCCGGCGCCACCGAAGCCGGCCGGCCGTACTTTGTGATGGAACTAGTGAACGGCATTCCCATCACGGATTATTGTGACCGCGGACAACTCTCCACGACCCAGCGTTTGCTGTTGTTCATGAAGGTCTGCCACGCGGTGCAACATGCGCACCAAAAGGGAGTCATTCACCGCGACCTAAAGCCGAGCAACGTGCTGGTCACACTGCACGACGGCGAGCCGGTACCGAAGGTGATTGACTTCGGAGTCGCTAAAGCGCTCGGGCAAAAACTCACCAAGAAGACACTGTTCACCGCCTTTCAGAATATGATCGGCACGCCGGCCTATATGAGTCCGGAGCAGGCGGAGTTGAGCGGATTGGATATCGATACGCGCAGCGACATCTACTCGCTGGGGGTACTGCTGTATGAGCTGTTGACCGGAGTGACCCCGTTCGACAAAGAAACTCTCGCCAAAGCGGCTTTGGACGAGATTCGCCGAATGATACGGGAAATCGAGCCGGTCAAACCCTCCACGCGCCTGCAAACTTTGGGCGAGGGTTTGGCCGAAGTGGCCAGACGCCGCCAGACCGAACCGTCGACTCTAGGCCGCCTGGTCCGTGGCGACCTGGACTGGATCGTGATGAAGGCCATGGAAAAAGACCGGACCCGGCGGTACGAAACAGCCAATGACCTGGGGCGAGACTTGGAGCGGCATTTGAAGCGTGAGCCGGTCAGCGCGGCCGCGCCCTCGCTGGGGTACCAACTGACAAGTTTGGTTCGGCGGCACCGAGCGGGACTGGCCACCTGCGCGGCCCTAGTCTTGTTGTTGGTGGTCGGCACAGGAGTGAGCACGATCGAAGCGGTGCGCGCCAATCGTCATGCGGCTCAGGCCAAGCGAGCGGCCGATGAACTGGCTGCTAACCTTTACGCGGCAGATGTCTTTTTGGCTCAGAGTGCGATGCGCGCGGGGGATTATGGTCTGGCCCAGCGGTCGTTAATCGCGCACGTCCCTGCTCCCGGGGCGCGTGACCTGCGCGGTTTCGAGTGGTCTTACCTCTGGCGTCTCTGCCAGGGCGATAAGCTGGCGGCCTGGAAGGCCCACGAGAACGCGATTCGCACAGTGGTGGTATCGCCCGACGGAAACCTGCTGGCTTCAACTAGCAGTGATCATGAGGGCAAGCTGTGGGATGTCCGAACGCATCGACTGGTCTTGGGCTTCGATCATTCCGATTGTGCCGCATTTTCTCCAGACGGCCGATTGCTGTTCACGGCCGGATGGAATGGTCTGATCCAGATTTGGGACCTGAACCAAAAAGTTCAGGTGAACTCGTTTTCGACCGGTGCAGCCCCGTGGGAGAGCCCCCGGGCGCAAATGGCGGTTTCGCCGACAGAACCATTGCTGGCGGTCTGCACGGAAGGAAATTTCTTCGGCGGGCGTGGCTCGGTGTTCCTTTACAATTACCAAACCGGCCTGCAGCTCAGGTGTTTGACCAATAGTGGCGACCGCATGGCTTTCACCGCTGATGGCAAGCTCCTGGTCACGGGCAGTGCCGGTGGTTTTTTGACGGTTTGGGACGTGGCGAGCGGCCAAGCGATTACTCAGTTGCGCGGAGTCGACGGAATCGCGTCACTGGCTGTTTCCGCACAAGGGTTGTTGGCCGTGACTGAATTTTGGTCCGGCGATGTCCGACTATGGGATCTTGGTTCAGGCAAGGAATTGCCCCGGCTGCGCGGGCATCCGGTAATGGCATGGCAGGTCGCCTTTTCGCCGGACGGACGGATGCTTGCCTCGGGCAGTTCCGATCAAAAGATCAACCTTTGGGACGTTGAAAACCGAACGCTCCTGGCATCCATGGTCGGGCACCAGAGCGAAGTCTGGTCGCTTGCGTTTTCCTCTGATGGGAAGCAGCTCTTTACGGGGAGTAAGGATGAGACTATCGCCGTGTGGCCCACATCACCTCACACGGGCATCCACTCCGTTACCGTAGCCAACACAGGCGCGAGCCCGCCGCTTTTCAGTCCTGACGGGTTAGTGGTTGGGGCGGGAGTCGGTCCAGGCGAGGTTCCGCTTCAAGTGAGCTTGTGGGATGTCGAAACCGCCACGGTTAAAGCAGTACTGCCCGACGAAAAGGCGGCGCTCTGGTTTTCACCGGACGCAAAAGTTCTTGTGACCTTGGGCATGAACAGCGAGTTCCATTTCTGGGATCTGGCAACTCGGACAATCCGCCGGAGGGTGGCCCTCTCGGACAATGCCCCTCCCCGTGGTCGCACAATTGTCTCGAAAGATGGACGCGTCGCCGCTGGATTGACCTTGGACACCACGGGGCCCTGTTGGGTTCCAAAACTCTACGATTTAGGGTCCGGGCTGTGCCGAGGAGAGTTGCGAGCCAATATTCGCTCGGCTTCCTCGTTGGACTTTACTCCGGATGCCAGCCTGCTGGCGATCGGAGGAGACCGTATCGTAGAACTCTGGGACGTGCATACAAGCAAGTTGCTGCGCACCTTGAACGCCCATAAAGGGGATGGCCCGTCGGTGGCCTTCTCACCACAAGGTGACATCCTGGCAACCTGCAGCGTGGACAACCTCGTGAAGTTGTGGTCGGTTCCGGATGGGCGCATGCTAGCGACTTTGAGTGGCCATCGAGAAGGGGTTATGGGAGTGGCTTTTTCGCCGGACGGAACAACCCTGGCGAGCGCAGGGGCGGACGGATGGGTTAAGCTTTGGCATTTGCCCACAGGAAGAGAATTGGCCTCCTTCAAACCAGTAACCAAAGCTTGGTTCGTCCGGTTCTCACCGGAGGGCAAAACCCTGGCTGTAGCGCCAGGTTGGGGCACTATGTGCTTCTTGAGAGCTCCGTCCCTGGCCGAGTTGGATGCCCAACTCGGGTTGAAATGAAAACCTCTTTGTCATGCTTATGAAGGAAAGTAATCGATTATGAATGACAAATGGTTGGCGGCCGCTTGCCGGTGGACAGCGCGGATTCTCGGGACGTTCCTGGTGTTCGGTTGTGTATTTATTGCCATTGGTGAAGGGATGCCGAACCCGCTTACCGTAGCCCTGGCTATGCAGATCATGTTTCTTGCATTTGCACTTATCTTGATAGGCATTCTTGCGGCCTGGCGATGGGAATTCGTCGGCGGTGTCACTTCGCTGGCAGGATGGTGCGTCTTTATCATTGGTTTGGCCATTTCGCCAAGGGGATTGACGGTAACGGCCGTCATCCTGGCAGTCCCGGGGCTCCTCTACCTGGCCAGTAACTGGCTGCGGCGAAAAATCACCATTCAGGAGGAATAACGCTGGCATTTATCGCGGCTCTGGTTGCATGAATATTCGCTGAAAAATAACCTCAACAACTTGGATTCTACTTATGAGCGCACGTAAGATTTCGTCACGCATCCTCATCACTGTCGGCGGTATCGCCATGCTGGTGGGTGCTGCTGATCCGATGGAAGGCTCGCTCATCATCCTTCCGGGCAGCGGCTTAGTGACCCTCGGCACGTTCCTTGGCAACGGTGAACGCGGGTTGCTCATACAGTGGATATTGATTTTCATTTTGATCGCGATCGGAGTCGGAGCGTTCTGGGGCATTGGTTTGGTTGGAGGGGGTTCTGCACGGTCCATGCGGTCGTCCTGGCTGGTTTTGCTTTACCCGGTTGGCTGGGTGATCGGCATAACGAACCTTGGTTTCAGATTGGTCAGAAGCATTCGAAACCGCCATGCGGTTGCCTCATGAGCCCGATGAAGGGTTTACTCCAGCAATGGGGCATGATCCCTGAGAATGGCAGTATCTGGGTCGATTGAATGCATGAAACGTAAAACTGAGCTTAAGAATCCGCTGAATCTCATTTCAGCGGTTTGGCTATGCGCTGAGGTGCTGGCCTTCACGAGCCATGCGGTGTTAGCCACCGAGCTCCGCGCGCATCTCGAAGGCTCCAATCTCGTCATGTCGTGGCCTACCAACACGAGCGACGATTTTTACGTCGAAACTACTACAAACCCCACAGATCTGGCTGGGTGGACAATTGTTACCAACGCAGCTTCTCAGCTCGATGGCCTTTATTTTGTGACGAATTCCCCTGCCGATTCTGCGCGGTTCTACCGGTTGCGCGCCTGGGAAGTGCTATTCAACGGCAGTTCAACGTCGGCTTTACGGGGTTATAGAAGCACGTCGTTTCCGGGGAGCGAATGGACCATCACCGCCAATGGCGAGCTTAAGACCGTTTCCGGAAGCCCGCAGGGTCACATTATTACCACAAACCAATTCACTGATTTTGAGTTGGTTTGGGAATGGAAAACTGGGGCTGGGGGAAATAGCGGAGTCATATATCGAGTCACGGAATTCTACGATGCTGCCTGGAAATCCGGACCGGAATATCAACTCATCGATGACTCCGGTTACGCCCTGCCGACTGACCAGAGTTCCGGGGCGGTCTGGGGACTGATTCCGCCAACCACCGGACCATTGCTGGCGGCCGGACAGTGGAACCAATGCCGACTGCTCGTGCAAAGCAACCATGTCGAGCATTGGCTTAACGGTAGGCTAAGGGTCAGCTATGAACTTAACAGCTCCGCCTTCGGTTTGCTCGTTGCCGGAAGTCCAAGTTTCAGCCCTTACGCTCAGTTCGCAAAAGCTCGGACAGGCTATATCGCCTTCCAGAACTGGACACCGGAAGTGTGGTTCCGGAATATCAAGATTCGCAGGGTGCTTCCGAGATAACTCGCAATCTGGCCGATGCGAGTTCGAGCGAATCATGGAAGGAGTGGATGCGCCGATCATCCGGTCTGCCTCGACGGTGTTTGATGAAGGTTATTTTTCTTGCCCGCCGTTTGCGCTCGCCTTGGGCCGGGCAGGAAATGGTGGCATCCTCCTGCCCCCGTCCCTGGCCGGTGCGCTGGTCAACTTCGCGGCCCTCCTGATGGGTAAAGTCCCCAAAAAACAGGCGAGAGGCGAGCGACTTTTGACCGTCGGCCCGCTCGAGAATTCGGTCACCTTCAGTCACCTATAACGTTTGCGTAAATTTTTTCAAAATTTTCTTGCTACCCTATATGTGGGGTGTATGCTCGCAACACTCCCTACTAATGGGGTAGTTGGACCTCCGGATGAGGTCCAGGCAGTTCTCGAACGCAATCGAATTTGAAACGAATTCTGGCCGGGTGTCTCTCTCGTTGAAGGTCGGTCAACGATACCGCCACCGGCAAAACAATCCACGAAAGGAAAGTCATGATTAACATGAGTGATGAGGTCCTGTCTGCTGCTGCCCCCGAATCTAAGCGTCGTAATACCCCTAGTGCCAGTGGCCGCAACACCCGCCGAACCGGGGCCGCCGGAAAGAGCTGTCTGTCGCTGAATCGGATTTTTAGCGATCCCGATCGTGACCCATTCTCACAAATTGAATGGGAACAACGCACCGCTGAAATCACCGATGACGCCGGCAAAGTCATTTTCAAGCAGGAGAACGTAGAAGTACCCAAGACCTGGTCGCAGTTGGCGGCAAAGGTTGTCGTTTCCAAGTACTTTTACGGCGAGCAAGGGACTTCTGAACGTGAGACTTCTGTACGCCAGCTGATTCATCGCATTTGCCGCACGATTGCCGATTGGGGGATCAAAGATGGATACTTCAGCAAGAGCGATGGCGAGATTTTTTACAATGAGCTGACCTGGCTGTGCGTAAACCAGTACGGCGCATTCAACTCCCCCGTCTGGTTCAACGTCGGCCTTTTCCACCAATACGGCGTCGGCAATCAATCGAGCCGCGGCAACTGGTACTACAACCGCAAGACCGGGCAAGCTGAGCGAGGGCAGACGCAATACGAATATCCGCAGTGCAGCGCCTGTTTCATCCAATCTGTCGATGACAACATGGAATCGATCATGCACCTCGCCCACAGCGAAGCGATGCTCTTCAAGTTCGGCTCCGGCACCGGCACCGACCTTTCCCCAATCCGCTCCAGCAAGGAAAAACTCAGCGGCGGCGGTCGCCCCAGCGGGCCACTCTCTTTCCTGAAGGTTTATGACCAGGTGGCGAACGTCGTCAAATCCGGCGGCAAAACCCGGCGCGCCGCAAAAATGAATACCTTGCGCGATTGGCACGGAGATATCGAGGAGTTCATTGACGCGAAGCAAAAGGAAGAGAAGAAGGCCTGGGCATTGATCGAGCAAGGCTACGACGGCTCCTATAATGGCGATGCCTATGGCAGCGTCATGTATCAAAACGAGAACCTCTCCGTCCGCGCCGGTGACGAGTTCATGCAGGCTGCAGTTGATGGCAAAGAATGGTGGACGCGCTCGATAACGACCGGCCAACCGCTGCACAAGAAAGATGCCAGCGCATTATTAACCAAGATCGCGGAAGGCACTTGGGTTTGCGGCGATCCCGGTCTGCAATATGACGGAGCGATTCAAAAATGGCACACCTGCAAAGGCACTGAACCGATTCACTCCACCAATCCGTGCTCGGAATACGTTTTCCTGAACAACACCGCGTGCAATCTCGCCTCGCTCAACCTGATGAAGTTCAAGCGCGAGGATGGTGTGTTCGATGTCGAACGGTTCAAAGCCGCCGTGCGTCTGTTTATCACTGCCCAGGAAATCCTGGTCGACAACGCCAGCTACCCAACCGCCGCTATCGCCGAGAATTCGCACATTTTCCGCACGCTCGGTTTGGGCTATGCCAATCTCGGCTCGCTCATTATGAGCTACGGCTTGCCTTATGACTCCGATCAGGGCCGGGCTCTCGCCGGCGCCCTCACCGCGATCATGACCGGCCACGCCTACGAGCAGTCGGCCGAAATCGCCAGCGTGATCGGTCCTTTCAAGGGCTACCGCGACGCCCATTGCGCCCACGTACCCAAACCACTCGGACCGGACAACGTCGATTCGATGCTCGGCGTAATTCAGCAGCATCGCGACGCCGTCGAAGCGATCCAACCCAGTGAGGAATTCAATTATTTGAAAGACGAAGCGCGGCGCACGTGGGACGGCGCGCTGGAACGCGGCCGGCAACACGGCTATCGCAACGCTCAGGTCACAGTCCTGGCACCGACCGGCACCATCGCCTTCCTGATGGATTGCGACACCACGGGAATCGAGCCCGACATCGCCCTGGTCAAATACAAACTGCTCGCCGGAGGCGGCTTGCTCAAAATCGTCAACCGGACTGTGCCGGAGGGCTTGCGGCGGCTCGGCTACAGCATGCAGGAAGTTGAACGCATCGTCGCACACGTCGAGAAATACGACACGATCGAAGATGTCCGAGAAAGCGCCGATACTTCAGTACCCGGCGGGCAGTTGGCGCAAAGCGGCCTCAAGCCGGAACACCTGCCGGTATTCGACTGTGCCTTTAAACCGTACCGTGGCACGCGCAGTATTCAGTACCTCGCCCATCTGAAAATGATGGCCGCGGCACAGCCATTCATCAGCGGCGCCATTTCCAAAACCGTCAACATGCCCAAAGAAAGCACGGTAGCCGACATTCGCGATGCCTATGTGCAGGCTTGGAAAATGGGATTGAAGTGCGTCGCGATTTATCGCGACGGCTCGAAACGTTCCCAACCCCTCAACACTAAGCGCACCAATGAAGGCGGCGACAAAGCGACTGCTGCGGAATCAGAAGCCAGCGCCGGCCTTCAACAGCAAATCAAGGAATTGGAACTCCAGGTTGCCAGGCTGCGCGAGCAGGGCGTCAAGCCACTCCGCCGCCGACTACTGGATACCCGCAAATCCATTACCCACAAGTTTGATATCGCTGGCCACGAAGGTTATCTCACCGTCGGCCTCTTCCAAGACGATCAGCCGGGCGAACTCTTCATTACCATGGCCAAGGAAGGTTCAACCATCGGCGGTCTGATGGACGGCATAGGCACGCTCACCAGCCTGGCGCTACAATACGGTGTGCCGCTGGAAGCTCTCGTCCGCAAGTTCGCCCACGTACGCTTCGAGCCCTCTGGCTTTACCAGGAACCCCGAAATCCGCAGCGCGGCTTCGATCACTGATTACGTCTTCCGGTGGATGGGTTTCCAGTTCGTCCCTGGTTATCGCGAGCAACATTCCCCCAATCGCAACCAGCCGGAACTGGCGATCCCCGGCCTGCTCGACGAGGAAAAAAAAAAGGTAAACCGGCCGGTACCTGAACTGCCGATCGCCGAGGATGCGGAAAACGGAGAGCCCGTCGCGCGCGTAAACGGCAACGGGCATTCCGGGCGGCACGCCGAGGCTGGCCATATCGTCACGTCGCTGAACGATTCGGTGGCGCATTTTCAACTCGATGCCCCTACCTGCCCGAATTGCGGCCATGTGACCGTGCGCAACGGTGCCTGCTATAAGTGCCTCAACTGCGGCGACAGCCTGGGCTGCAGCTAGCAGCTCTTTACAGACCCGGGTGTGTTTTCAAACCTGGCGAGCATGAATATCGCCGGTTTGTCTGCTCTGCATGCGCGCTAACGAGGTCGCGAATAATGTATCCTATAAGCCTTATTCGTCCTATTATTCCTGTTCTCGTCGGGCTGAGTTTGGTCGCGCCGGTATCCAACGCTGGCGACTCCGATCCCGCTCATTGCGCTCACGATGTTGAAACACCGCTCCCGTGGCCTCAAGGGATTATTCCGTATGATCTTTCAGCCTTAAGTCCGGAGCAACAGACGACTGTCCGTCACGCAATGCAACGGTGGATGGACACCGGCGCTCGGATTGCTTTTGTCCCACGCACGACGGAGAAGGCATACCTCCATTTCAGCGGGCGAATCGACGCAGGCAACAACACTAGCTTAACCGGGTTCAAATCCGGTTCACGCGCCGACGTCAACATCACAGCGTTTTGGTGGCGACAAGGCGACTGGATGCCCGCGCATGAACTTGGTCACGTCCTGGGCTTTCATCACGAACACGCCCGCTGGGATCGAGATGCTTACGTGACTATCCATTACGAGCATATCAAACCCGGCCGTGCGAACGATTACGACTGGATTCCCAGGACCAACTGGCTCGTCAGCAGCATGCCCTACGATTACTACTCGATCATGCACTATCGGGTATGTTGGGCGTCTTCGTGCGAGCCGCAGTGCAAGGATGGCGATGGCAGCAGCCCCTGCGCCGTAATCGATCCGGTCGGCACCAACTACGATCATATCATCGGCCAATGGGACCAAAATGGAATCAGTGCCGGCGATGCACAACAAGCGCGGTTGGCATACGGCACGAATCAGACAATTTACGTCGAGTCCAATCAGCAAGGAGATGGTGTGGGCACGCTGAACAACCCTTTCGGCGACCTCGAGCACGCTTGGCGACAAGGCCCCAAAGGCTCGCGCATTATCTTGCTTTCAACCGATGGTTCCTGGTCGGTGGGCAATCCATACTAACCTCATTGATCTCCTTACAATTACCTGCCGCGCTGGGCGTATGCTTTTTCCCGCCTGTCCAGTAAATCGATGTAAGCACCCGGCACCAATTCCTCTGTCGAGACGCCAAGCTTGTCCAGTAGCTCTCTCGCTATTCTCTGGCCTGCGTCGACCGGCTCGTTCTCAGCCAGCATCACTTCCAGTTCAAGGAATTCACCCAACCCCTCCACACTGTCCAGGTGAATACGAGTCCTACCCACCATGAACAAAGTTCGTGTTTTGCGAACCTGCCCGATCACGCCATAGCCCAGAACCAGCGCCTCACGCAATGCGTCGGGGGCGGTCGTCGGGGCCAGAACGTAAAAAGATTCCTTGGGTTCCGCACAATTTTCGCGCAAGTAAAAGATCAGCTCCCCGTCCGTCTCAGAGCGCTTGCGCAGTTTTAACCGGCCATTCGGACACGGGAAGAACATATCATCCTGCTGGAAGGTCGTTGGTCCGGAGTCCGCAAGCGGTGCGACTCTGGGAATCAACGACTCAACACTTTCAATCCGGGCTTTGATTTCAACGTTGCGTGCCATACATAACTCGAAGCTGATCGCCCTCCACTATTGAGACCTGCTTCACGCACTTGCAAAACACTCGTCTTCGATTCCCGCTCGGTTGAAGATTCCATTCGGATTTTGTGCTATTGAGGTCCAGAAGGTCTCTTTCCAAGACGTTTAAATTTGACCTTGCTTGCGTCAGTGACCTTGCCTTCGCTTTACTTCGTCGCGTACAGCAGTTCAACCCAAAACGCGCTGCCCTTGCCAACGTCCGATTCCACACCCACGTTACCACGCAGCCGTTCAACGACTTTGCGTACCAGGGCCAGGCCGATACCGGTGCCTGGATATCGTGTATTCAGGCGCTGAAACATTTCCCACACCTTCACGTGGTACTCCGGGCTGATACCAATTCCGTTATCTTTAACCCATACCCGCACGTAATCGCCTCGTCTTTCAGCCGAGATGCTAACCTGCGGCGTTTTACCGAATTCGACGAATTTCACTGCGTTGCCGATGAGATTAGAAAAACATTGGGTCAAACCCGCTTCGTTGGCCAGCACGCGCGGCATTCCCGATTCAATGTGAATTTCAGCGTGGGGCGGTTGAAACTGTGGATATGAGCGCACAATACCGTCGATTACAGTTGAAAGGTCCATCGGCTGCAGCTCGAGTTCAACGCGAACGACGCGGCTGTAATCGAGCGCGTCATTAATGAGGTGATCCATCCGTGAGGCTGCATCACAGATCCGCTGCATCAGCTCGCGCCGGTCGGGTGGCAGGCAATCCGCACACTCAGCCATTAGGACTTCGGCGAAACCGCGCATCGCTCGCAATGGCGCGCGCATGTCGTGAGTGATCGTGTATGAGAAATGTTCAAGTTCTCCGACGGCGTCTTCCAATTTCACCGTTCGTTCACGGACCAGTTGCTCCAGCTGGGCAGTGTGTCGCAATAACTCCGATTCCAGGCGCTTGCGTTCGGTGATGTCAAAGAGGACACCCACGAACTTCAGGGCCTGTGGAGGTTGCTTGGAATTATCAAACAGAACGCGTCCACGCCCAGAAACCCAGCGAACTGACCCATCAGGTCGGCGTATACGGAACTCGGCACCGCACACTTCGCGCAGCGTAGGGTCAAATGAGCGGGCGACCGTCGCCAATACCCTCTCCATATCCTCAGGGTGAATGGATCTGCGAGCAATGTCCGGAGGTGGCTGTTGGTCGGCTGCTCCCAGAATGTCACGGCAAACCGCATTCATCGTGATCTCGTTGGTGAGCAGATTGCGTTCGTAGGTGCCCAACGCGGCGGTTTCGACAGCCAGCAGAGCCCGCTGCTCACTTTCAAAAAGCGCTTCCTGAGCTTTCTTCCGTTCGGTAACGTCGCGGGTTGTCCCGGCGATGAGTTCAACCTGTCCTTCGGCGCCGAACACCGGGGTGAAGATGTATTCGTAAATTCCGAAATGACCGGTCAGGGGCGCTTTGAAGGGAACTTCGCCTTTGACCGCACGCTGGGTTTCGATCACCTGTGCTATCTCGCGCATGTGCATGTCATGATGCCATTGCTCGTAGCCCAATTCCCTGCAAGTCCTGCCAATCACCTCGGGCAGCTTCATCCCCCAAACCTCGAGGAGCCGACGATTGGCATACAGGAAGCGGCCTTCCCGGTCGAAAACGTACACAAAATCGGGGGTGGTTGAAGCCACCGCGTCAAGAAGCTGGAGCTGTAGCTCGTAACGAGTCCCAGCCTGGTCAATCCCACTGCCCCCGCCGATTTTCATCTGCGGCTCACTAACTGTCGGGAAAAAAGGTGCGACTTTTTTCGATTGCGCGCTTTCAGCCACGTTAGACTTGATAGTAATCATCCACACGATCTGCGAAAGGCGATAAATCGATATCCGTCGCACCGGCGAGGGCATTTGCTTCCCGCAGGCCGCGCGCAAGATCACCAACACCAATATATCATGCAATGCGCGCGTGCGCTCGTCCAGCGCCCTGCCTCACATTCCCATCCGGATACTTAGTCCCTATCTCGCGAGTTCCCCAACGTTGTCCTGTGAGGATTCGTTGATGAGTTCGTTGCGCCGAGCCAGACTGCGGAATCACCGTACACAACAATGCGGGCGTAGGCTTTTCGATTAATCGCAATGGTAAGTTTTACTCATTTACCTGATGTCCCACCGCTCACTGAGTTGTGCAGGAATATGATTGGATTCTCAACAACACCACCAGACCCGGTGTCCGGCCACATCGCGACGATTTTCATCTGCTTTTCCCCGGGACGGTTGTCGGGTAAAATACGGATAAGGGAATTTGATGAGGCTCCTTGACTGATCTCGAGACCTAGGCAAACTATTTCATCAGTTCCCCAGGCACAAGCTGGTAAATGCTTTAGTTACACGATCGTAACGTTGTCGTTACAAGAGATCCCCTGGCGTAAGGGCAAAACCAGGGTCGCTGCAGCTCTGTGCTGCGCATTCGGGGCATTTGCCGATGAGGGACTATAGCGATCAAGGGTTGAGGCCTCCATCCTTAGGATCGTTGTACTGGGACAGTATGCTCGAAAACCAAACCGGGACCACAGAACCATTGCAGGTCTTAATGCCTGCAAACGGCGAACGACCTCGCTTGACTTTAGTCAAGAGGCGTCCGGAGGTCCGTGGTAAATTTATCTTTCTGGGAGAGGAGAAATTATACCTTCGTGGGGTCACCTACGGCACTTTCCGTCCTGATCCTTCCGGCCACGAATTTCCAACGAGGCAGACTGTCGAGGCCGACTTCGCGCAGATGTCAGCGAACGGCATTAACGCTCTGCGGGTCTACACGCCGCCGCCGCGCTGGCTTTTGGACCTCGCCGAACAGCACGGGCTGTGGGTCATGGTCGGCCTGCCGGTGGAAAGGTCAGCGAGCTTTTTGGATTATGACAAATGTGAGCTCTGCATCGAGGAAACGGTTCGGGAAGAGGTGCGCGCTTGTGGCGGCCATCCGGCAGTGCTTTGCTACAGCATTGGAAACGAAATTCCCGCCTCGATCGTGCGCTGGCAGGGCCGCCGCAAGGTCGAACGATTCCTGGAGCGGCTGTATCGTGTGGTCAAGCAAGAGGACCCTCAAGCACTGGTCACTTATGTGAACTACCCCTCAACCGAATATTTGCGCCTGCCCTTTTTGGATTTTCTGTCGTTCAACGTCTATCTCGAAGACCAACAGCGGCTGCAGGATTACCTCGCCCGGCTGCAAACCACCGCCAGCGAGCGTCCATTAGTGATGGCTGAACTCGGGTTGGACAGCCTTCGTCACGGTGAGCAGAAACAAGCTGAGGTTTTAGACTGGCAAGTGCGAACCTCCTTCGCCGCCGGTTGCGCCGGGGTTTTTGTGTACGCCTGGACGGACCAATGGTACCGCGGCGGGGCCGAGGTCTATGATTGGAAGTTCGGAATTACGAGCCGACAACGCCGACCGAAACGTGCACTTGCTGCGGTCCGCGCAGCATTTCGCGCAGTCCCCTTTCCCCCCAGCCTGCGCTGGCCAAAGATATCGGTCATTATCTGCACGCACAACGGCTCCCGCACTATCCGCGATACTTGCCAGAGTCTTCAAAACCTCGACTACCCGGACTATGAAGTCATCGTCGTAGACGACGGCTCCAAAGATTCCACCCCTTCCATCGTGCGGGAATTTGGGTTTCGCTTGTTGAGCACCTCAAGCCTCGGTCTAAGCAGCGCCTTGCCGGGACGCGAGAACGGACACGACTGGATCATCACGCGCGCCAATCGTGGCTTGAGCAATGCCCGCAATGTGGGCCTGGCGGCCGCCAGTGGCGACATTGTAGCTTACATTGACGACGATGCTTACCCGGATGCTCACTGGTTGCGTTACCTGGCGGCTTCATTCATGGATCCCCGGAACGAGAATCACGCGGGTGTCGGGGGGCCAAACATTGCACCCTATGCAGATGGATTAATTGCTGAGTGTGTTGCACATGCTCCTGGCGGGCCGATTCACGTATTGCTGACCAATCGGGAAGCCGAACATATTCCCGGCTGCAACATGGCCTTTCGCAAGGTGGCGTTGAAATCCATCGGTGGTTTTGATCCTCAATTTCACGTCGCTGGCGACGATGTCGACGTCTGCTGGCGGCTTCAGAAGGATGGCTGGACGCTCGGGTTCAGCCCCGCTGCTCTGGTTTGGCATCATCGCCGCAACTCTATCCGGGCTTACTGGAAACAGCAAAAGGGCTACGGTAAAGCCGAAGCGATGCTCGAGCGGAAGTGGCCGGAAAAATACAACCTCGCCGGACATGCGCGCTGGTCCGGGCGGGTCTATACCAATGGCCTGACTTACATGGGCTGGAAGACTCGCCGGATTTATCATGGCCAGTGGGGGACGGCGCCTTTCCAGTCTCTTTATGAGCCCGCGCCCGGTGGCATCGAATCGTTGCCGATGATGCCGGAGTGGTATCTGATTCTAGTTGCTCTTGCTGCACTCTCGACCCTCGGCGCGGTTTGGCATCCGCTTTTGCTCTGCCTGCCTCTCCTCGCAGGTTGCCTGGGCGTTTCCATTGCACAAGCTGCGAGGTGTGCCGCCGGTGCCCGTTTCGCGAGGCCCTCCAGTTCTAAATGGGAGACCTGCAAGCGTCGCATCCTGATCACTGGTTTGTTTCTCTCACAACCCTTGGCGCGGCTCGTCGGCCGTGTGCAGCACGGCCTCATCTTCTGGCGCCGGTCCACGGATGCCGGCTGGACTTTCCCACGTCCCTGGCTGGCCGACCTTTGGAGCAGGCAGAGTAACTCGATTGAAGAACGACTGGAATGGATCGAGAAAACCTTGCGCAAATACGGCTGCGTGCCGCAACGCGGTGGCGACTTTGACCGATGGGATTTGGAAGTCAGCTGCGGCATTCTTGGTTCCGCGCGGCTCCGCATGGCTGCGGAACCGCACGGCAGCGGCCTGCAGTTGTTAAGAATTGTTTGTCAGCCGAGGTGCTCAGCGCTCAGCCTCGCCTTCGGCACCTTGTTCGGCGGCTTGGCTTGCGCAGCGGCTTTCGATCAAGCCTGGAGCGTCCATCTCGTTTTAGCGGGAGCCGCGCTGCTGATTTTCACGCGGACTATGCGCGAGTGTGGCAACGCGACGGCGGCGTTCCTTGCAGTTGTCCGAAAAATCGAGCGCGTCAACAAGAACGAACTGTCCGGGAAAAGTGCGTCTCCGTGACCTCGCACAATACAAACCGGCGAAATCTGTTGTGGCGCCTCTGCCAGGAGGCTTGGCCTTGCCGCGCGCACATTGCCGGCTTGTTGGCGCTCAGCCTCTTATCGCCACCGCTGGCATTGATGGTCCCGCTGCCGCTTAAATTGACCGTAGACAATCTACTCGGCGGACGCCCCTTGCCCCGTCTCCTGGATGCGGTGTTGCCGGCAGGGATCACACATTCGCAAACCGGCTTGCTTCTGGTTATTATTTCTCTCGTCCTGGCCGTTGGGATTTTGACGCAGCTCCGCGATTTTGTCAGCGCACTCTTGACAACCTATACGGGCGAGAAGCTGTTGCGCGCTTTTCGCGCAAAACTTTTTCGCCATGCGCAACGCCTCTCGCTTGCCTATCACGATACGCGTGGAACTTCAGATTCCACCTATCGCATCCAATACGACGCGACCGCGTTGCAAAATATCGTCGTCGAAGGGGCCGCCCCGCTGGTGACCTCCAGCGTTACCCTGCTGGCCATGATTGCGGTCATGGCTCGGATTAACTGGAAACTCGCGTTGGTCGGCCTCGCAATTTGCCCTGTGATTTTCATACTCTCTCGGGCTAACCGGAGGCGGATGCGCAAGCAGTCTCGCGAAGTGAAACAATTAGAGAGCTCCGCGTTATCTGTCATCCAGGAAGTACTGGGAGCGGTGAGGGTGGTGAAGGCTTTTGGGCAGGAAGAGCGGGAACAGGACCGTTTTGTAGACCGCTCCAATGAAGGCATGCGAGCACGCTTGCAACTGGCAGTTATCGAGGGCGGTTTTGGTATGGTGGTTGCCCTCGTAACCGCCGCAGGAATGGCCGCCGTGCTTTACTTGGGCATCAAGGACATTCAGGCCGGCCACCTTACCTTGGGCAATTTGTTGCTGGTGATGGGTTACCTCGCCCAACTGTATGCTCCTTTAAAAACCATGAGTCGGAAAATGAGCAGTTTGCAATCGCACATGGCTGGCGCCGAACGAGCCTTTGCTCTCCTCGATGAATCACCTGATGTCATCGAGCGAACCGATGCCCGCCCGCTCATACGAGCCGCCGGCGCTGTCTCCTTCCGCCAGGTTTGCTTCGCCTATAATGCCGAGCGGCCCATTTTGCGCGATGTCTCCTTTGACATCCCGGCCGGCACCTGCGTTGGCATCGCCGGTACCACCGGCGCTGGAAAATCTACCCTCGTGAACCTCCTGACGCGTTTCTACGATCCCACCTCGGGCGTGATTCTGCTGGATGGACGCGACCTGCGCGATTACCGGTTGGCCGATCTTCGTAACCAGTTTGCGCTCGTTCTGCAGGAGCCGATCCTCTTTTCAGTCTCGATCGGCGAAAACATTGCCTACGCGCGCCCCGAGGCGACTGAGCAGGAAATCATCGCCGCCGCCAAGGCTGCAAATGCACATGATTTCATCACCCGCATGCCGCAAGGCTACGGCACTTTGGTGGGGGAAAGAGGCCTATGTCTCTCGGGCGGTGAGCGCCAGCGCATCTCCATTGCCCGCGCCTTCCTTAAACAAGCACCGATTCTCATCATGGATGAACCCACCAGTTCCGTCGATATCAAGACTGAAACCGTCATCGTCGAGGCGATGGAACGGCTCATCGATGGACGTACGAGTTTCATCATCGCCCATCGGCCCAGCACGCTTAGTCATTGCGACCTGCTTTTGAAGATCGAGCATGGCCGATTAGTCCAGCTAGAATCCAAAACACTCACCCATTCCCTTCCCTCGTTGGCTAACGCATGAAAGACCTGGTACCATGCGAGATTCTGACTGCCAATCTGCTCGAACACGCCGCAACTCGCGCCTGGAATGAGCTGCAAATCGAGCCCATCGAGCCGTTTGAGATCCAAACTTTAAAGCGAAAGAACAAGTCGGCCATTTACCGCCTCGCAGGAGCCGGTCCTAATCGATCAAACGTCATCGCCAAACGCTGTTTCACCAGCACGGCCGCAACGGAGCAGATGATTTATGACCAGGTTCTCGGCTGCCTGCCTTTGCCGGCACTGCGTTGTTATGGCCTTCTGCGGGATGCAAGTCCCGAATTTACCTGGCTCTTTGTCGAAGACGCGGGCACTCAGCCCTATCGAGCGGAGCTGCCGGAGCACCGTACCTTGTTCGCAAAGTGGCTCGCTACTCTCCATACCGCTTCGCAGGATTCATATGCTGCCTATCTATTACCAGACCGCGGCACGGGCCATTACCGGGCCCATCTGCAGGCTGGACGCGACCGCATCCGAAATTACTCGGATAATCCAGCCCTCACCACCGAGGACAGGAAGCTGCTGGCTGACCTCATTGCCCAGTCTGATTTCCTGGAAGCAAACTGGGAACAAATCGAGTCGATCTGCAAACCGATGCCCCGGGCGCTGGTTCACGGTGATTTGAAAGAGAAGAACCTGCGCGTGCGTAGAACTCAGGGCGTTTTGGCCTTGTTGTGTTTTGATTGGGAGACAGCCGGCAGGGGCGTACTGGGCCCTGACCTAATCAAATGTGCCGCTTTGCCTCAGTACCACGCTGTCGCAAAAGCAAAATGGCCCGACCTGCAACTCAAAGATCTGGACACAATGTTCAAAATCGGCGTGCTGTTTCGGACTCTGGCAAAGATGCACTGGGAAAGCTCTCACCTCGAATTCCAATGGTTGGAACGGCCGCGCTTCACGCTTAATCAATGCCGCGACCACCTCGCACAGAGCATGCGCCATCTCGGACTGCATTCAAAACGTGTCTTATGAGCGAATGTCCTCAGAACGCACCTGATTTCAGCCGGCAGCCCGCTTTGGCTAATCTTGCGCAACTCTTTGAGAAACTGCTCGGTCCAATCGGGAGCTGGCAACTACTCGAGACCATTCCGCTCCAAGTTCCGAATCCCCGCGCTTTTCGAATGCGTTTTGAGCAGGGCAATCGGATCGCTTCATATATTGCCAAGCGCCTCGAACCGCAAATCGCGCAGCGCAACTATCTTTTGCTCAATCGTTGGCTCCCCGCTGTCGGCCTGTCAGACCACGCTTTGAACCTGCTCGGAGTCGCCGCGGAGCCAAATGGAAAGTACCTCTGGCAGGTGTATGAGGACCTGGGCAACTGCGCCTTGACTCCCGAATCTCCCCTATCCCACATACAACCCGCGGTCGAACTCATCGCGCAGCTCCATTTGCGATTCGCCAATCATCCGCTCCTGGCTGAGTGCCGCCTCAATGGTGGCGACCTCGGTGCGAACTTTTTCAACTCTACGGTGTGCGACGCGGTTCGCGCGGTGAAAAAATTGCGACATGCCGAATTGTCATCGGAACAGAGCAAACTATGCGAGCGTTTGCTCGTACGCTTGCATTGCCTAACTGAGGAAGGTCTAATTCGCACCCGCGAAATTGAGGAGCTCGGCGGTCCTGAAACCTTGCTCCATGGCGACCTGTGGACGACCAATACCTTTGTGGTCCCGGAACCCAATGGCCTCCGCGCACGTTTGATTGACTGGGACCATGCCGCGGTCGGGCCAATCACCTATGACCTCTCGACGTTTCTTTTGCGATTTCCCAATCAGCGGCGTGAGGTCGTTCTGGAGCTCTATCGCGAGGCTGTTTCCGGTGCCGAATGGCGCTTGCCATCCGCTTGTGATTTGAACCGGCTGTTCGAAACCGCCGAGTTCAGTCGCTTTGCCAATCGGATTATTTGGCCGGCGATTGCCTTTCTGCAAGAGCGCGCTCAGTGGGCTTTCGACGCTCTCGCCGAGGTTGAACAGTGGTTCGAGGATTGGAAGCCTGTCCTGCTGCAGGAGAAGCAAGCGCTAAGCGCAAGCCCTGGCAACCCTGCAAGAGCTTCCTCGCATTCCGCGGCGCGAAACGGCGGTCCTCAGAAAGTGTCCGACCACCTTATAGCCGCTGAACCGGGATGAAATATCTCATCGTCAATGCAGATGATTTCGGTTTAAGCCGCGGGATAAACCGCGGGATTCTCGATGCTCATCGCCAAGGCATCCTGACCAGCACCAGCCTCATGGTCTCGGCTCCGTGGAGCGAAGAGGCCGCCGGTTTGACTCGAACCGCTCCCGCGCTGAGCGTCGGTTTGCATGCGCATGTGGTTTCCGGCACGGGCAACTCGGCGCGGCTCCGGACCGTGCGCAGCGAACTACGGGCACAGTTCACTCGGTTTTTCGAAATTACCGGAATTTCCCCTACGCATTTGGATTCCCATCACAATATTCATCGCGACCCGGAGTTGCTTCCGGTCTTTCTGGAATTGGCTTCTGAATACGAGGTGCCGTTGCGTGCGTATTCACGTATCCGCTATTTCGCCGAGTTTTATGGTCAATGGGGAGGCCAAACGCACCTCGAGCAGATCAACCCGGCGAATCTACTGCGCATCCTGCGCACCGAAATCGGACCGGGTGTCACTGAACTGAGCTGTCACCCCGGCTATGTCGATCCTGATTTCGCCAGCGGTTACTCCATGGAGCGTGAAGCAGAATTGCTGACGTTGTGCGATCCACGTATGCGCCGCGCACTGGCAAAAGAAAAGATTGAACTGGTCAGTTATCACGAACTGCACAAGATCGGGACCGATTTGGGCGCATGCGCCGGAGTCCCGCGCCAAAGGACCGGCTAGAAGAACGGCATGGCCACTATTGTTGTATCCGCGTTTAATGTCGCCAATTTCCCTGAAGGAGGCGGACATTTCTGGGTCTACATGCAATACGTTCAGGGGTTGCGCCAATTGGGCTGCGAGGTCTTCTGGCTGGAGCGCTTTCGCAGTACCGGCAACGACAAAGATGATGCCCTCCTGCTCGCCCCCTTTCTCGCCCGCATGGAGCGCTTCGGGCTGAAAAACAACACGATTCTCTACTCCAGTAATCGCCCAGACGCCACTCCGGAGGCTTTCTTCAACCTGAACCCTGCTCTCGCTGAAGAAGTATTTGAGCGAGCCGACTTGCTGCTCAATTTTCACTACGCGATTGCTCCGACATTTTTGGAGCGCTTTCGCCGCACCGCCCTGGTAGATATTGACCCGGGCCTGCTGCAATTCTGGATCAGCCGCCGCCAACTCTTGGTTCCAGCCCACGACCTTTATCTGACGACCGGCGAGACGGTTGGAACAGAGCGCGCTCGCTTCCCGGATTGCGGCCTGGACTGGCTCACAATTCGTCCGCCGGTGTGCCTGGAACAATGGCCTTACACCTTCAATTCAGCTGCCCCGGCCTTCACAACCGTTTCCAACTGGGACACCGACGATTGGATCGTTGACGGCAAACAAGTTTACGAAAACACGAAGCGCGTTGCGTTCCTGCCGTTTGCCGGTCTGCCGCGCCTGACTTCCCAGCCTTTGGAGCTCGCTCTGTTTTTGCGAACGGAAAAAGATTTCCTCGAACAAGGGGAGCTCGAGCAAATCGGCTGGCAGGTGAGGCATTCGCGCGATGTTGCCGCTAATCCCGAGGTCTACCGGGACTATGTTCAACAATCCCGAGGCGAGTTCAGTTGCGCCAAACGCTCCTGTATCGAATTTCAAAACGCCTGGATCAGCGACCGGACGCTCTGCTATCTCGCTAGCGGAAAACCCGCCGTGGTTCAGCATACGGGGCCCAGCACCTTTTTGCCCAACGGTGAAGGCTTATTTCGCTTCAAAACCATTGAAGAAGCGGCCGCGGCATTCGAGGAGATCAATTCCGATTACGAAAGTCATTGCCTGGCGGCGCGCCGCATCGCGCAGACGTGGTTCGACGCGCGAAACATTGCCCGCCGAATTCTGGACCTCTCTTTGGGACAAAATTGGCAGAGCTCGCCCGAGCAAATGATTTCTCAAGGGCACGTGGCGTTGCCTGCTTGCTGAGAGGCCTAATGAAAACGCCCCATTCGTTGCTGCCCCAGGGGCCGATCCTGACCAGGCGTTTGAGCGAAGCGCTGCGGGGAAACAGCGCGTTCCCGGCTCCATTGACCGTGCTCAGTCGAAAACTGCCACCGATGATGAGCACATTCCCCAATGAGGCCGTTACCTGCAGATTTGCTGATGGTCGTAAGCGCCGTTTGTTTGTGAAATATGAAGCGGGTGTTAGCCATAACTCTCATGGTCATCGCGGCGGCATTTCCTATGAACGCCAGGTCTATGAGCATATCCTGCGCGATTACCCGCGATTTCGGCCCAGGTACCTCGGCGCGCACACTGATGCCCATACCGGCGAGAGCTGGCTCATCCTCGAGTACCTGGACCGCTGTGTCCGAGTGATGGACATCGCCGTCGATGAACCCTCGCGCAAGCCCGTCGCCATGTTCGAATCAGCTCGCTGGATCGGCCGTTTTCACCAAGCACAAGCAACCTTGGCCGCAAATGGCGCATGCTCTTTTCTGAAAAAATATAATGCGGAGTACTATCGCGGCTGGTCCCGTCGAACCGCCCGATTAACTCGCCCGCTGCACAAGCTGCATCCGTGGTTACCCGTTTTGTGCAAACGAGACGATGTGTGGATACCCATTCTCTTGAACGCGCCGTGCACCGTCATTCACGGCGAATATTACGGTAAAACAGTCATGTTCAAGAAAAACAACGTCTTTCCAGTCGATTGGGAATCGGCCGCCGTGGGCGCCGGCGAGATTGATCTTGCCGCCCTGACCGAGGGAATCCGGTGGCCCGGCAAAGTTGTAACCGCATGCGTGCGAGAGTATCAGCGCGAGCGATGGCCAGAAGGTTCACCTGCGAGTTTTCCTCCAACGCTCGATGCCGCGCGCCTTTATTTGCATTTCCGGTGGCTGGGTGAACGCAAAGATTGGACTTTCCACCCGAAAGCTGTTTGGCGTTACGAGCAGCTCCGGTCCGTGGGCGAAAGATTGGGACTAATCTGAAATGAGCCAATTACTCACAACGCCACGCCTTGCAAGTCTTTCCACCGCGATTGATGGTCGGAAATACCCGGAGCATCCTCATTTTCCGCAACTCAAAATCGCCAGCGATCCCGACCTCATGTTGCGGTTGTTTCGCGAAGTCTTCAAACCCAGTGACGAAACCAGGATGAAGTTTGAGTTCTGTGTTCCGATCCGGTTTCGCTGGCGTTCTGATAACTCCCATTGCGTACTTCAATACTCCCTACGCCCAAAGCAGAATCATCGCCGACCTGCTCCTGACTTCTGGATTACTGCATTCATTTATCCAGGTCCTGATGAGGCTGCAGCAGCCTGGGCCAAGCAATTAGCCACCCTGAATGCGCGGCCGAGTCGCGGTCTGCCACCGGAATTGCAGCCGCTTGCCTTCGTTCCGGAGTTGCACATGCTCGCGCACATTTTTCCGTACGATTGGCTGCTTCCGAATCTGGCGGAGATTCTGGCTGGCCCGTGGGGCGAACTGAAGCACAAGCTATTGTCGCGTTTCGGGCAAGGTCACTGGGAGTTTGAACGAAAGGAGGTGGAACCTCTGCGCTACCTGGCCGAGGATAGCGCGGTCGTCCGATATACACTCGAAGCCAACAACCTGGGAGATGCCCGAAGGGAGACGAAGAGATTTTACGCGAAAGCCTATCGCACCCGTTATGGCGAGCAAATCGGCCGAATCCTCCACGATCTGCATCAAAACACGGCCGATCCAGGCAGCAATTTCACCGTAGTCGAACCCGTGTTTTATTGTGCTCAGCGCCGTTGCCTCGTCCTGGCCGAAGCTCCCGGACGCTCATTCCAGGACCTGCTAATGTTCAACGAAGGTGATGATGCTATTGCGGGAGCGCGTAGCATTGCCAGAGCCCTGGCAGCGTTTCATCAAATTCAACTTACACCGCCAGTCAGCCATTCCGCCGAGCAGCAAATCGGCTTTTTGGATCGCGCAGCCGAGTTGCTTCGCTGGGCGTGCCCGGACTCGAGTGCCGTGATCCAGGCCGTAACCGAAAAGGCCAGAACCGGCCTGCGGGACGTGCAGCAGGTACCCATTCATTGGGATCTGAAGACCGATCATATCTTTTTGGACGGCGAGAGGGTCATTTTTATAGATCTCGACACCATTTCGCTTGGCGATCCGGCACGCGACGCGGCGCATCTTGCCGCCCACATCGCCTGCCGAATTGATGCGCCGGACATTGACGTGGAGGTTGCCGATGTGATTGCTCGGGCCTTTGTTGACGAGTTCTTTAACCAGGTCCCCGCCAGTTGGCGCCGCCAATTTCAGCTGCAATTCCTTATTGCATTGGTGGAAGGGGCCTGTGGCTTATTCAAGCGTCAGGAACCGCGTTGGGCAGATCGAGCTGAAGCAATCCTGCGGCAGGCCGAGCGCGCATTGGCCGGAGAACTGCAATTCGCCTGAGGCTTAGCGGGAAGGCTTTGCCAAGCGTACCCGCCTCTATTCGTAACGCAGTGCGTCAATAGGATCCAGTTGCGCCGCTTTACGAGCGGGATAGTACCCGAAAAAAATGCCGACGGTTCCACTGAACAACACCGCGAGCAGAATTGCATCCAGGGAGATCAGAGTTGGCCAGTGCGCGGTTGCGGCAAGCACTTTCGAAGCGCCGATGCCAACCACGACTCCAAGCACCCCTCCCAGCGAACTCAACGTGAACGCCTCGACGAGGAACTGACGCAGGATGTCAGCCGAGCGTGCGCCGATAGCCATTCGCAACCCGATTTCGCGGGTCCGTTCCGTGACGCTGACCAGCATGATATTCATGATGCCAATGCCGCCGACTACAAGTGAAACGCTCGCAATTGCGCCCAGCAACAACGTCATGGTTCGCGCGGTAGCGCTCGCGGTCGCGGCGATTTCCTGCTGATTGCGGACGACGAAGTCGTCTTCGCGCGAGCCGCTGATGCGATGCCGCTGGCGCAAGAGCTCGGTGGTTTGCTTTTGCACCTCCTCCAGCGAATCGGAATCGGCTGCTTCAAGATTTATCGCGTATAAAGGAGTCGCCGGGCCCATCAACCGTTTGAGGGCGGTGCTGTAAGGGATGATAATCACATCATCCTGATCGTGGCCCTTTACCGAGAAACCCTTCGCTTCCAGCGAGCCCACCACAGTAAATGGGACATTTTGTATGCGAACGATTTCACCGATTGGGCTTTCCTCCCCAAATAGCTGGCGAGCGGTCGTCTGTCCAATAAGCGCTACCTTATTCGCGCCGCGCACATCCGCTTCGCCAAAATTCTCCCCTGCCGCTAATTCCCATTCCCGGATTTTCAGGAAATCCTCTCCCTCACCATAAATCTTCGTTTTCCAATTTTGATTACCAGCGACTACCTGACCGAACGAATAGACCTCCGGACTGACGGCGACCACGCGCGGAACCTCGGCTGCGATCGCTTCGGCGTCCTCGACGCTGAGCGTGACGGTGCTGCCATAGCCAAGCCGTACGCCCGTGCTGCTGCTGCTGCTGGCGGCGTAAACCATAACGACGTTCTCCCCAAGGCTGGCAACTTGTGCCGCGACCTGCGCTTTGGCGCCGCTCCCAATGCCGACCATGGAAATTACCGCGCCGACACCGATGATGATCCCCAGGGCTGTCAGGATCGAGCGCAGCTTGTTCCGCCCGAGAGCGCGCAAGGCAATGCCGACCGTTGAAAAGGCTCGCAGCGGATTCATTAATGCCGGCTCGTACTGGCAAACGGATTGAGGGTGGGCGCCTTCCGGGCTTTAGCTGACCCCAGACCGACCACAACTTCGTCACCCTCCTTCAAACCATCGAGCACTTCGGTGAATGCGGCATTATTAATTCCGCTCTTAATGGTCACCGGTTGCAGACTGCCAGTTGGGCTGGTCCGATCGCCGGGTTTGGTTAGCGATGCAACGTAAACTACGCGTTCGACCTTTCGCTGGTGCTTCTTTTCACCGCGCGCCAATCCATCCTGGTCGCGCTTGCCAGGCGAACTGGCTTTCGGTTGTCTCTCGCCCATTTTTGTCGCTGGAAAATCAGGTGGATGAAAACGAAAGGCGGCATTGGCCAATTTGAGGGTGTCCTCATGCCGCGCGATAATCACGGATACATTTGCGGTCATGCCCGGCTTTAGCTTCACATCGGGATTGCTGACCTCAATGATCGTCGCGTAGGTAACGACGTTCTGCTCAGTTTTCGGCGCGTTACGGATTTGCTTTACCTTCCCATGGAAAGCCTGGCCTGGGTAAGCGTCCACCGCGAACTCGGCAGTCTGCCCGACCGCGACCAACCCAATGTCAGCTTCCGCGATATTGGCTTCGATCTGCATTTTTGTGAGATCGTTGGCGATGACGAAAAGTGTCGGTGCGCTAAGACTGGCCGCGACTGTCTGGCCGACGTTCACATTGCGGGAGAGCACGAGTCCGTCGATAGGCGAATAGATCGTGCACCGTGCCAGGTCGACTTGCGCGCTCTTCAAGGCTCCTTCCTTGATTTTCACGTTGGCTTCCGCCTGGTGCAAAGCCGCCAGCGCACTGTCATATTCTGCCTGGGTATTCAAGTTATCCTTCCGAAGCTTTTGCGCACGGCGTTCTTCGATTTGGGCAAGTTCCAAGGCTGCTCGCGCGTTCGCCAGGTTGCCTTCGCCTTGAAGCGCGTTGGCCTGGTAGGTCGAAGGATCGATCAGCGCGATCACCTGCCGCTGCGTCACTGTGCTATTGAAATCGACGAATAACTGTTGAATGATCCCCGAAATCTGGCTCCCGACGTCCACCATTGTCACGGGATTCAGTTGCCCACTGGCGGTGACTATTTGCAGCAGTTCCCCCCGCACCACCGGGCTGGTCTGGTATTGAACAACGCCTTCGGTGTAACTCTGATGATAAAACCAGCCGCCGCAAACAGTGACTCCCAGGAGAAACATTAAAAGGAAGACTCCCTTTAACCAACGCGGGCTTTTTTTAGTGCTCATCGTTTGTCTGAACTCCTGCAAAAGAATAACGCGACGAAAGTCATCTCAATGCAATCCAAGTTTTCGGTACCCGCGGTTGCTTCTTTTAGTCTTGCTCGTGTTCAAACCAGGCTTGCCGTTTTAGGCAGCAGAAAAAATGACTTCGAAAATAGCGCCTGGGTGACATCTAATTTAGAGCGAAGCACTTGAGTTTGCAAACCGGTTAGCGAATCACACTATCGCGCCAAGTACCTATGAATCAGCAGGTAACACTTTCGAAACGCCAACACCGGAAAAGTACGGATAGCATTTCAGAGTTAGGCTCCGGCGGATTGATCCGAACCGCATCAGTGCAGAGGCCGCGAAGCTCGCAGAGATCGTCTTCGTTCGCCTCGTTATCTTCTGTTCAGTCTCATCTGGCTTATGCCAGTGCATCGGCCAGCACTTCGGCCATGTGTCGCGGACGGACCTCGGCGATTTGTTCGATTTGATGCCGGCAACTGGTACCGGAGGCAACGACGGTTGCGCCTGCAGGCGCCTCGCGCAGTTCTCGCGCAAGCGGTTCGGCCACTTTCAAAGAGAGGTCGAATTTTTCCGCCAGGGCGCCAAAGGCCCCCGCCATGCCGCAGCATCCGGTGTCGAGCAACCGCGCCTCGCGCTGCGGCAATCGATGCGCCAGATGACGCAGTACGGCCGGATTCATCAACGCTTTGACATGACAATGAGCGTGAATGACCAACTTCGCGGATTTGGCTTTGAATTGCAGCGCGCCGGGCTCATGACTCAATAGGTCCTCGATGAATTGCTCGAACAACACGCAGCGGCGAGCGACATGTTCGGCGCCCGGAAGCTTCAGCTCGCGATAATCCTCGACAAACATCGAGTAACAGGACGGCTCAAGGAAGATGATCGGCGGACGGTCGCCCGCGAGATTCAACAACCCAAGATTGTGTTTGCCCAACCGCGCGGCCCTGGCCAGATGTCCCTGGCTGAACGCGGGCCGTCCGCAACACTTACTCCCGATTGGTAAATCGACTTTGAACCCGGCGGTCTCGAGGACCTTGACTGCCGCGGTGCCAATATGTGGGTCGTGATAGCGAACAAATGTGTCATCCCACAGGATAACGCGATCACGCGAGGCAGGCGGGGACTTGTGACTCGCAAACCAGCGGCCGAATGTCTCGCGGGTGTAATGCGGCAAGCGGCGTTGCTGTGCGATGCCGATGGTTGTGGCGAGGAGTTTACGAAAAATGGAGGACTCCAAGGCCGCATTGGCGAACGTCGGCAACGCACACCCCAACCGCCCCAGCAAATCGACCGAGCTAAACAGTCGTTGCCGGAAAGACAACCCATCGCGGGTAATGCGCGCGTGCAACAACTCGGCCTTTAACAAGGCCATATTGACGTTTGACGGACACTCGCTGGTGCACGCTTTGCACGAAAGACAATTACCCAGGGCAGCCTCCAATTCGACCGAGCGCAATGGGTCCGCGCCATCCAATCCCCGCAGTTCGAGCGCTGCGCGAATCGCGTTTGCGCGGCCGCGTGTGCTCATGATCTCCTCGCCGGTCGCAAGGAAGGTCGGGCACATCGTGGGTGTCTCTTTGCGGCAGCCGCCGCAGCCGTTGCACTGCTCGAGGTTGCGCGTAAAGGTTCCGTCTTTGGCTGCAAATGCAAGCACTGGAACAAACGGAAGTTTTAATTCGTACCCTGGGCGCAGCCTCAGGTTGTCATCAATTTCAAAACGGGCGTCGGGAATGATTTTTCCCGGGTTAAACAGATTATGAGGATCGAACGCGGCTTTGACCTCCGCCATTGCGCTGAGCAATTCCTCCCCCACCTGCTCGGCCATGAACTCAGTTCGGGCGATGCCTACGCCGTGCTCGCCGGCAAGTGAGCCTTTGAACTGCCGGACCAATGCGGAAACTTCGTTCGCCAGTTTGCGGAATTTTCTTAGATCGTCGCGGGAGCGCAGATCGAGAACAGGACGAACATGCAGCAAGCCGGCCGCGGCGTGCCCGTAATAGGAGGCCTCCAACCCGAGCCGTCCCATCAGCAACTGCAGCGCGCGAACATATTCCGGCAACTGATCGGGGCGGACGGCGGTATCCTCGATGCCGGTCACCGGCTTGGCGTCGCCTTTGCGCCCGGTCAGCAGCGAGAGCCCCGCCTTTCTGAGCTCCCATACCAGGCGCGCTTCACCTGGCGAACTGAGAATCTTAGTCCGCAACCCGAGTTTGCGCTGTGCCAGCAAGGCGAGGCGATCGTCGACTTCGCCAAAGAATTCCACTGCCAAGACGGCCTGGAACGGCTTGTCTTCGAGCTCGAGCAAATCGCGCGCGGCTTGGAATTCGCGCTGGCCACGTGTCTGATCGAGTAATACGCGGTCCATGTGCTCGATGGCGGCAGGCTTGAGGTCGAGCAACTGAACTGTCGCCTGCATCGCCTCGGCGATGGAGGCAAAAAAGATCAAACCGAGCCCGCGTTTCCGGGCAACCGGCACAATGCCAAGTTGCGCCGAGGTAATGAACGCGAGTGTACCTTCGCTACCACAAAACAGGTGCGTTAAATTGTCCGGCTCTCGCGCGCAACGGTCCAAGGCATAGCCGGGACGGCGTTTCAGCAAGCCGCCGGCCAATTCAGTTTGAATTGAGATCGCGTGGAGGTGAACCAGGTCGCGAACCAAATCGCGCTGCGGCCGCAGCGTATCATCACCCGGACCGACGGGAACGATCTGGCCATCGGCCGTAACGATCTCTAATTGTTGAACGTGGTCTGCGGTCGTGCCATAGGCCGGCGTATGGGAACCGCTTGAGTTATTGGCGATCATTCCGCCGAGGGTGGCGCGCGAGCTGGTTGCGACATCCGGACCGAAACCGTAGCCGTGCGGCCGGAGAAAATTGTTCAGCTGGTCCAACACGACGCCGGGACCAACGCGGACCGTTCGGCGTTCCAGGTCCAGATCGGTGATGCTGCAATTATATCGCGAGCAGTCGATTACCAACCCATCGCCAATCGCACCGCCGACCAGGCCGGTGCCGGCCCCGCGCGGCGTGATGGATACGCCGGCGTGTGCGGCCGCCTGCACCAGTTTGGCGGTTTCTCTTGCGTCGCGAGGGAAGGCGACCGCCGCCGGCTCAATCTGGTAAATTGAGGCGTCCGTCGCGTAAAGCTGGCGGGTGAGGTTGTCGAAGGCGATTTCGCACCCGGCGGCAGTCAGCGTCGCTTTTTGTTGGGCTGAGATCATCGCGGCTGTACCGTATCGGGGGCTGCACGAATTGACAATGCGGAGTTGAACCCCGACACTGCGGCGCACATGAACCGGATTGTGGAACGCTTTGCACAGCTCAAGTCCCAGGGCAGAAAAGGATTCATCGCGTACATCGGGGCCGGCGACCCGGATCTCGAGGCCACCCGCCAATTGGCTCTTGCGTTCGATCATGCCGGCGTCGATGTGCTCGAGCTTGGCGTCCCTTTCAGTGATCCGCTGGCGGACGGACTGGTGAATCAATTAGCCGCTCA
>DATJGF010000057.1:0-5471 GCA_035495315.1 Candidatus Limnocylindrales bacterium | reverse complement strand
CAGTTCAAGGTCATCTTCTGCGTACAAAATGGAAAGCTGAGCTGGTTTAGGCATGGCTTGGTTGTGTGGAACGTCTCCGGGAGGCACAGTACCAAGTGCGCACCACCTCGGAAACGTCACCAAAGACCAAGCCCCCGCAGGAACCCCCAACATGTATTGCAAACAGGTAACTTGCTGATTCTACAGCATGCAAGTTACTGAACTTCCGCAACTCGCGCCACTTATGGCCCCTTGCCGTTGCACGGCCGCGTTCCATCCGGGCTACATCGGCACGGATTGCAACGGGAGTGGTTTCACGAAAGATGCCACCGGGACCAACTGTAACTCAATCGTGCAATCACGTACCCTGCTGGTGGTGCAATTTTTCGCCACGACCATTTCGCATTTCAGCATTCTCAGAATCGAAGCCCGAACGTCAGGGGTACCATGCGCGTGGGAATCTCTCCCGTGGCCGCATAGGTGTAGCGAGCCTCATTAAAGAATTCGGTGTCTGCCTTGCCCAACTTGACCGACCAACCCGCGCCGAGGCTGCCGCCGGGGCCGCTGCGCGTCACGGTTGAGAGCACCTGATTGACGCCGATCACGCCAGGAAATACAAAACCAAAAAACGGGTCAAAGAAAAGAACCTGCTGCATGGCGGGCCGGGTGAAGTTCACGGTCCGGCGATAGTATCCGACTCCTCCCACTACATAGGGCCTGATCTTATGCGCGAAAGGCAACTGCAGCCTGGGTTCAGCGGCGACGGACCAAACATGGGAATCACCGCTCGGTGCGGCGGCTTTCATCAGCGCGAAACGACTCACGCCGAAGCCGTTGAATGCAAACTGCACCCCGATCGTTAGCGGCCCTCGAATGTTGTAGCCGACACCGCCAGTCATGTGCCAGCCATTATTCAAGTGACTGCTGACGTCCCCTACCAATGGGGTGAACCCACCGCCGATGTTAATCGTTACTGGCCGTTCCGATTGCCCGCAAGCGAACACCATCGCGAAACCAACCAGCCATATCAAAGCACCTGCTCGAAATCTGGCTCCGAATTTTCGGTTTGTCATAACCACACGCTTTCTGGGATCGTCCTTTTTCGAACAAGGTGACGCCTCAAAGTTCCTGCACGACGACGATCAACGTACGCACCCCGGGATGGTTCACGTCGAACAGGAAGAACTGTTCGTCAATCTCGTCTACAAAAAATGGGTCGTCGAAGCTGAACACCGGGGGCCAGACATCAACAACCTCGAACACGAAGCCCCCGGTTTGAAAACGATTTCCATTTAATTGTTGTATTTGGAAGGTATGCTGGCGTCCAAACTTTGAGCGGAATTGATGCTCAGGGATTCGCATGCCGGTTCGCGTATTCCGATTTGGCTGCTGCTTCTGAGTTCCCGGCGGAGGCATGGGTTTCGGTGCTGGTTTTGGTGTCGGCTTCGTTGTGCTTTGCTGTCCATCTTTGTCCTGCTGCATCCGGGCCAGTTCCAGTTGCCGTCCTGCAAGAACGCTGTTAACCGGCGCAAGCCTGAGGCGTGCAACCGGGAATGAGCTTAAGGTTCCGTTTGCCCCGCCCGAATCCACCGCCACAGGCTGGCCCACGGCCCCATCATCTCCAGCAACGCGCAGCGCAATCCGCAAAGGACCATGCAGGTTGTAGGCGACACCGCTGAAATCTCCGCCCAGATCAGCCGCCGTCAATTGTTCCGGCAGTGCCCACGCGAGCAGCGCCAACAACAAAGCCAGTAATGCCGGTCCAGTTATGCGCCATGCTACGCCATGTTTTGCGTTTCTCATCTTTCGCACGCTTTCCGGGACTGCCGGGTGTTCTAAGTTGCTCGAATCAGGTGTGAGAATTTTAGAGGTTGGAAGCGTCTGCGCGGGTGGCCGCGCAAATGTCAAAAACCTGTAAATAATTTGTCACGGTTCAGTGACCGAAATGCAGGGCCTCGAGCAGGTGCATGCCTTAATAACCCCTAAAGTGTTCCCCTGCACCGACAAAGAGCTCGCCCCTTGAGCAGAATTGAGGCCCTGTTATCCGCTCTCCTTGGTATTCCTCCCACCACGGCGGGCCTCATTTCAAAATCGCGGGATCAGCGCATCCAAGTATCGAATGGAAAGGAGAAGAGTGATGAGACTGATATTAAAGGGGAGTGCGGCTAGCCGCTCTCTAATTGGCCTACTTGCGGTCATGTTGCTCACATTCGTGGTGCTAGGGACTTCGCCGGGCGGAAATGCTCCGGCAGCAGTTGTGCACATGACCTCACAGAACAAGTTTGTTCCTGCGAGCGTCACCATCAAGGCTGGGCAGTCCGTGCAGTGGGTGAACGATGATGCTGCAACCCACACCGTAACCACTGACCCTTCTCAAGTCGCAAACGAAGACGATGTGCAAATTCCCAGCGGGGCCAAGCCCTTCAATTCGAATTCCGTGGGTAAGGGCAAGAGTTTTGAGCAAAAGTTCGACGTCCCTGGCACCTACGAGTACGCGTGTGCTCCCCACGAGGGTAACAAGATGGTCGGCAAGGTGGTTGTCACAAGGTAAGCAACTCAGATCACGGCATGCTTAAGCCCCCCTGATTTGCCGTGATGAAAACTAACCGTTACGTGGCCGGAACTTTCCTTTGGGGAGAGTTCCGGCGCCTCACGGGTTCGGGTTCTCTCTCCTGCAAGGGCGAGAAAGGCTAGTGCTCCCGCGGCAAAGCAGCAAATCACATCTATCAGAGTGCGAAATAAAAACAGGCGGCGATCAGTATGAGCTGAGTCCGTTTAAGTACCTAAGATGATTTGTCACAAAATCGTGACAAAATATTTACAATTTGTTTACCTATCCCGGGTTTTCTCTGCCTTTCTTCCCCTCATCTCACTTGCCGACGGACAGCTTCTTCGGTTTTGGATCGTCTGTAACCAGATGACCCGTTAAGACGCACCACGGCCCAAAGAACATCACTTTTAGTTCTTGAAGGGAGCACCACGATGAAACTCCAGAGAATCGGTTGCTTACTCGCGGTTTGCGTGTACCTCGCATTCGCGAGTTCCGCGTCGGCGCAGTTGGCCGACAATCAGACCCACGGCTTTGGTAATGACCGGCTACTTACGTTCACGTACCTGCAGAATTTTGATTGCGTCGACCAACCGACGCTGGACTTGGACTTCAACGGGATATTGGCCCAGTCGGACCCGAATGAGATGCAGATACCGATTTGCCAGCCCATCACCGAGTCGACACAAGATCCGACCGGTGGAAGCATCAAGCACACCGCGCACCTTTACGTGCTGATTCCCATGTTCTCGGTGGACCACGACACCAACCCCAACGACGCCATGCCTTGTCCTAGCGGCGGTCGTCCGGGCGAGTTCTGCGGTCCCCGTTTGGGCATGGCCCTGATTCAAGCCTTCGGCTTCCTCCCCGAAGCCTGGAAGGCCACGGTGAACCCGGCCATTACCACACAGTGTCCCGACCCAAGTAACCCGGTTCCCGGCACATGCACCATGCACGCTTCCTCCGTTGACCTGTCCACAACATTGCTGGCCTTTGGAAAAACGCCGCCCAGCAAGCCGATGTTTGTGCCGACACCCAATCACAGTCACGTGGTAGATAACAGCCGGGTTAATGCCGGCGCCATATGGTGGGAAGTCCGACCCGTCCTGGTCATGAGCCAAAGCGACTGGCCGGCAGCAGATGGGAGCAGCGGCATCACGTCCTCCAAAACCATGGACGATGTTGAGGCTGCCGGCCGCGCCATCGAGGTAGGTTCGAACTTCTTCCTGTTCTTCAGCTCACACGAGGACGCAAGTCATTAGCAATGGGCTATAAGCACAGCCCACAACGACTCACAGGAAAGGAGGGAGGCCGGAGATGAAAAGATACTATGCGGTAGTCGTCTCGCTTGCCACTATATGCCTCATCCTGGTCACTATCGCTGCACTACAAGCAAGATCAGCGACACAGGTGTCTACGCCTCAATTTCTCGGCAGCGCCGAGGCCAATTCCAAACAATTGATTGAGGAAGGAGAACAGATTTTTCGGTTTGACACCTTTGGCGATGAGGCATATTGGACGGGGCAACTGCAAATGCAGAAAGCCGTCAGCAGCTTATCGCCCGCCACCGCGCTGTCACTCGGGTTGAAGGTAGACTCTCAGGCGCTCACACCGGCCCAGATCATGGCCATCAGGCAAGGCAAGGTGAACCTTAGCGCCCCCGCTGTGACCCTGCAGTTGATAAAGCAGAACGCAGTCCTCGGTGTGGTGGGCACCGTGAAGGACCACACACTAGGTTCCGTCGGGTTCACATGTGCCATCTGCCATTCCACAGTAGATGACTCAATCGCACCAGGGATCGGCAAACGCATTGACGGCCTGGCCAATCGCGACCTCAACATCGGAGCGATCGTGGCCACAGCCCCCAATTTGCAGCCTGTCGTAGATCTGCTCAGGCTGGCTCCGGCCGATTCCACTATTACAGCTGGTCAGGTTCGCAATGTGCTCAGGAGTTGGGGCCCTGGGAAGTTTGACGCTGAGCTGTTCCTCGACGGAAAGGCGTTTAATCCAGAACAGATCACGAACGGCGTGGTTACCGCCAAACACGTTCCAGGTGCCACTCTACTCCCCAACGCGGGCGGCCTCCCAGGCCACAATCTGCACACCTGGACGGGGGGTTGGGGCACGGTAACTTACTGGAACGCATTCGTAGCGGTGGACGAGTTGCACGGCATTGGTACGTTCTTCGATGAGCGGTTCGATAACGTTGAACAGTTTCCCATCGCTGCTGCAGCTAAGCTTGGCCATGTTTCTGTGGATGATCCGGGCAAGGATCAGGTTACCGGCAAGCTAGCCGCGCTGCACTTTTATCAGCTGGCGCTGCCTGCCATACAACCGCGACCGGGCATCGACTTCAATCCTGCTGCAGCCAAACGCGGGGATGCGCTGTTCAGCGGCAAAGCCAGCTGCAACCGCTGTCATCGCGAACCATTGTGGACCGAGCCGGGCTGGAACCAACACTCGGCCGATGAGCTGAAGATCGACAGCTTTGAAGCCGATCGGGCCCCTGCCAGTATTGTAGCCAGCGGTACACCTACGCACGGTTATCGCACCATGAACCTCTCAGGCATCTTCGTGCGCGAGCGTGGATTATTCATGTTTCCGCAAGACAAGGGACGCTTCTACCACGATGGCCGGTTCAAAACATTGTTAGACGTGGTCAACAGCTACGACCAGCGGTTTAGCTTGGGGCTAACAGACCAGGAGAAGCACGACTTGGTCGAGTACTTGAAGTCTCTGTAAACAACCTGGCCGAAGCAGGATGTCGGCGTCGCGCAAGCTACTTAGATCGCGGGAAAATACGTGGAGGCGCGGGGCGGAATCGAACCGCCGTATAAAGGTTTTGCAGACCTCTCCCTTACCACTTGGGTACCGCGCCGTATTCCCCCAGAGTAACGGCAACCCTCGTTGCCGGTAAAGAAAGTCCGTGTACAATGACCGCCGA
>DATJGF010000056.1:0-35320 GCA_035495315.1 Candidatus Limnocylindrales bacterium | reverse complement strand
GACATCGCCGGTTCCAGGAACGCTTCGCCGTTATCCCCGGAGATCTCCATCTGGCGAAGGACCATCCTGTAATAAGCGCCTCGGGCATTCATCAGTTCCTCGTGGGAACCGCGTTCGATCACGCGCCCCTCTTCCATCAATAGAATCATGTCGGCGCGCCGGATAGTGGAGAGACGATGAGCGATAACAAAGGTCGTGCGGCCCGCCAAAAGCTCCGCCATCGAAGCCTGGATGAGTTGCTCGCTTTCGGTGTCGAGGTTGCTGGTGGCTTCGTCCAGAACAAGTATCTGAGGAGACGCCAACAGTGCCCGCGCAATTGCGAGGCGCTGACGTTGTCCGCCGGAGAGCTTGATACCGCGCTCCCCGATAAAGGTCTCGTACTGCTCGGGGAGCTGCAGGATGAATTCGTGCGCATTGGCGCGCCGCGCGGCATCTTGGATCTCACTATCCGTCGCATCATGCCGTCCGTAAGCCAGGTTCTCGCGCACCGATCCGTCGAAGAGGAAAACGTCCTGCTGGACGATCGCCAGCAAGTCACGATAAGTGCGCAACCGCAGGCCGCGCAGGTCGATGCCGTTGAGCAGGATTCGCCCTTGGGTGGGGTCGTGGAAACGCGCGACGAGGTCCGTGACCGTCGTTTTGCCGGCGCCACTTCGGCCAACGAGAGCAATCACGGAACCGCCGGGGACGGTAAGATTGAAATCCCGCACTGCCGGCCGGCCCTGGCGATACTCAAATCCGACGTTCTCGAAGCTGATTTCCTGAACCACCGCTGGGGCGGGCAAAGCATCCGGCGGGTCGGGCTTGTCATTCTCCATCGCCAGGACTTCAAACACTCGTTCCATCGCAGCCATCGAACGCTGGAGCTCGGAGAAGGAATTGACGATTTGCCAAACGGGATTCAGCAATAGGAAGGTGTACCATTGGAAGGCCATGATGTCGCCGACGGTTGCCCGGCCGGCGATGTTGAGATAACCCCCATACCACACGATCACGACGTTAACCGCGCCCAACAGCAACCCCCACGAGGTCCATAACACCAACTCGCGGCGATGCGCGAACAACTCCTTGCGCAACATCGTGTGCCGCCCGCGTAAGTACTCGAGCAGCTCACGGACCTCGCCGCGGAAGGCGCGCACGACACGAATCCCCGAAAATGTTTCCCCGACCCGGCCGTCGATCTGTTCGGCATCTTTGCGCAGCGAGCGATAAATCGGCCGGACCCGCCGTGCCAGGGTAAAGCTGAGCAACATAATGCCGGGGATAATCGCGAGGGCGGTGAGCGCTAGACGCCAATTGAGGGTGAGCAGGATGCCGACGGCGATCACCAGGCGGATGAGCGAGACGCCCGGCGAAACGATCGCTAACTGGAGCAGTCCGGTAGTGGTTTCGACGTCGCCAGTCAGGCGCGAAAGAATCCCGCCGGTCTTCATCTCCCAGAGCTTGGGCAACGGCAGAAAGAGCAAGCGCCGAAACAGCGATCGGCGCAAGGATTGGGTGATGCGCGCATTGACCAGGCGCTGGCGATAATCCTTGAACGCGCCAATTAGACTGGAGAGCAGAATCACCCCCAGGAATCCTGCGCCGACCGTGTTTAAGCGCACGATGCGTGACCCGGGGTCGAACCCGCTGTTCAGCAGTACACGGTCGATGATGAATCGCATGAACAATGGTTGTATCATCTCGAGGCCTGCGACCAGCAAAGCGCAGAGGAAAACCGCCGCGATGGTACGCCGATAGGGCCGCAGCCAGCCAAGGTACTCGCGCGCGCGTCGACGTTGTTTGCCGCGACGTAAGCGTCGTGATGCCGGGTCTTCTTCAGAATCCCCCGCAGTTGCGCCTGCTCTGTAATCCTTGCCTGACTCCACCGGATCGTCGAGTCGCTGATCCTTATAGTCTCGCACAAAGACCCGATACCGCTGACGCGAAGAACGCGGATGACTGTTGTTCGTCTTCATTGCCTTTGCTCGCACTCCCGCCAAGCACGTGGATAGTCCGGGCAGGCCGAGCCTGTATTCATAGCGAAAGTTCCGTCTTTATGTAAGGCCTTCTCGGGGAGAAGTCCAATCGCGGATCGCCACTTGAGAATCCGGGCAATGGGCTTAAGTTAGTTTTTGCCAAAAAGGATTATTAGGGTGCGGTAAAACAAAACCAAAACGAAAGAACAAACTCATGCAAACGTTTAATCGAATCCATCCTCCCGAAAGAGCCAAAGCTTATTTTGAAGATAAACTCGCCTTCACCACCGGACCGGTGGAATTGAACCGGTGGATCAAGAGCGGCGAGGATAACCTCGTTGTGGTAGACGTCCGTGCCGCCGAAGACTACGCCCAGGGTCACATCCCCGGGAGCATCAATATTCCCAAAGACCGATGGGACAACCCGCAGGGGCTGAGCCGAGACAAGACCAATGTCGTCTATTGCTATACCCAACAATGCCACCTGGCGGCCAATGCCTGTGTTCAGTTCGCCTCCAAAGGATTTGCCGTCATGGAATTGGACGGCGGCTTCGAAGCGTGGAAAGAATACGACCTCGACATCGACCAGGAATCAACTAATCGGCTCAAACAACAGAGCGGCGATCGCTTCACGGCCCGACGCTAAGCGCCTGTTGTGGTCGAAACCGGCAGCCTCCTCTCCCCTAAACCCTCTCCTCCAGCGGAATCCAGCGGAGGAGAGGGGGAAGAGCCATTTAACCGAGGCCGCTTCGGGATTTTGGGGAGCTGCTGAAGCGTTCTCATCAGAGTCTCGGCTGCCATAATCAGGCCAGGCCAACACGCCGTTGGCTCGCGTGATTCGCGCAAACGCTGGCTCCAAGATGGACCAGGAGATCACTCTGCAAATTCCGGCCTCGGCATCCTGAAGCAGTACGCCTCATATCGCATCTCACTCCAGGCCAGTTCGGGGGGCGCAGCCCCGGGGAATAAAGGGACGTGCACAGGGGCAAACTTGATCCGGAGACGAATTTTCGAGCAACCTCGCGTGAGTCGCAAAGGGAGCAGAAATTCATCATCTCGAAAGCGGCGGTTTGATCTCTCGACGATGTGCCGGGCCGGCCCTAATTCTTCGTTGGGATTGGAGTAGATGCAGGTGCTGCTGCCAGCCAGATACCAAACGCCGGCCGGTTTGAAGGAGCCGACTTTCTCGCGTTGAACTGAGGCCACAAATACTTCGGCGCGCTGGTTTG
Source organism: Candidatus Limnocylindrales bacterium (assembly GCA_035495315.1). Classification (GTDB taxonomy): domain Bacteria; phylum Verrucomicrobiota; class Verrucomicrobiia; order Limisphaerales; family UBA8199; genus DATJGF01. The sequence goes on along the minus strand of DATJGF010000056.1, from coordinate 32,133 downwards.
GACATTTATAATCCAATTTGCGGCGAAGCATGACACCGAGGTTGTTCGGGTCTAGTTGCAGATCGAACTCAGACACCCCGGTGGTGGTACGGCCGGTATCTGTTTGCGCGGGATAAATCACCTGGCCGTCGAAAGTGTCGACTCCCCATTCATAACGCGAGGTCAACTCGTAGGGAGCCGAGGCCTCGGGCGAAACATAATTATGCTGCGCTTCGCTATTGAGATCTCCGATTTTTAAAGTGTCCGTTTTAACCAGCGAAGCACGGTTCAACCCATACCAGTAGGCCACGGTCTGGTAATGTTCGAGGGATTCATTGCGGCCCCCGTGTTCGAGGCGAATCAACGCCCTTTTGCCGAACGGCATCAGGTCCGCCAGCAAAAAGCGATAGGCGGACTCGATTTGGTCTTCCTTGTTTTTGGCGACCTGAGTGCTGGGCGCGCCGGCAGGATGTCCGGCAAAGGGGAGTGTCATATTTTGGCCACCCCAATAATCGCCGCCCCCGCACCACTCCTCAGTGCCGGTGCCGTAGGCCTGGGGCGTTTGGCTGTCGTCAAAGAAGAAACGCGGGTCGCCTTCGAGGGTGTTGAGAGCGGCGCGATCGGAGAAGATGAACGAGGTGCCAACGAAGCTCCCGGACCAATCGCCACCGCCTTCGGTTTCACGACTATCCAGCAGCACCAGGTCCTTTCCAATCTCCGGGCAGGGATGATCCCGGTAAGTCGCGTGGAAATAGCCAACCTCCTCAGGCCGGCCTTTGAAGGGCGCGTGCCGCACCGACCAATTGAGGGTAAGTGGGACCTCGGCGGTATTAGTCAACTCAAGATGCGCCGAGTGGAAGAAGGGCATCGGAAAGTAGCACGCGAGGTGCACCGTTTGAGGATCAAAGTGCACGTTGACAGGGAAGGCTTTGACGAAGTACGAGCGGTCATCTCGATTATAGAGCGTGCCGGCACCGAAAAAGAGCGCCACTGGCGCGTCAACAGAAGGCAGTGCCAAATTATCCCAAAAGATGCGCAGACGGGCATGTCCGAAAGCAACCGCTTGTTCACGAGGAACAGAGAACTCAAGCGCGCGAATCATCGATGGGGCATTCGTCAAATCGATCACAGACCTTGAGGCGTTTGCCGGTAGTTCAAGCGATCTGGAAGCCGCGCTCAGTTTCAGCCGCCGTCCGGCGGGCGAACCTGCTGCGCCGACCAGATCGGTGCCGGCGCGTCGCAGTAAATCGAGAACGTCTGCCGGGGGCGGAGTCGTTGGATCCCAGGAGCGAATCGGCTGTGAGAGTTTCGCCCCTGGAACAAATTGCTGATAGATGTAATAACCTGTTCCATAATGAGTGCGCGAGTAAGCCATCCGGAACGAGCGCTCGAATGGAATAGGAACCCAGGAAAGATCCGCGCCTTTGGTCATCGACCAGGTCCAGGTCAGCGGATTCGGGAATGCTTTCTCCGGCAGGAACAGCGAATTGGGATTCGGATGGTTCGGATTTGCTGTGCTGGTTTCCTGGACGACGTGATCGACACCGTCGATTTCATAATGCCAGGGACTGCCATGCCAGTGGTTGTAGCGCACGAAGTAAAGGATCCCGGGAGCCTGGATATCAAGGGTGACGTTTTGATCTTCGGCCAGTTGGTAAAGAAAATGGCTCGCGTCGGCACCTTCGTTACCGCCAGAGCGATCGTAGGTACTGCGCATATAAGTGCGCGCTCCGATGCGTTGATGCGGCCAGCGGTCCCACTGCCGATACGCGTCATACCCGATTGGAATCACCGGCGACTCCACTGCCCAGGCCGCCGCAGCGATCATCAAAATGATTGCTATCCCACGCAACACGTCACGATTTAACCTGGGTTCGGGTCTAGACGGAATCCGAAACCGACGCAGCAACTGGAAGAGGTGATGAACAAAAATGGTGTAATTTAGCGTTAGATACCGTTATTCAGCGTTAGATGGTGCAACGGGAATAGACTTGTCAGGGCCCTCGAACTGAGCGGACTTGGGCTGAGCCAGGGCCGGCAACTTTTGAGGGCTCGATGCTGGCGGAAGGAAACTGATTTGGATTAATCGAGACATACTTCGCATTGGGGAGATTTTAGCGCGGGGTGAGGCGGGAGTCTTCTTAGTCGGCAGAGATTTATTCTAAGAAGGCTAGACCAACGGGTTATGCAGAAAATCGCCTTCCAATGTTAGATCTGGCAAACGCCGCGTGTGTGAAGCCTCCCTTGGTGCAACTTAAGGAATGCGACGGTGTTCTGAACTCCAATGAAATGGTTCCCTGCTTCAATCCGGTTCAAAGTGATCCTCGCGCTATCCTGCCTATTCTTGAGCATTGTTATCGCGTTGGTCTGCTTCTCGTTTGAACCGAAACCTGCTCCGTTTCTGATCTTACAGCAACCTTTCTCAAGACCGTTACCTCTGCGAGACCAACTCGTCGTCTGGATACCGACAGCTTCATCATGGTTGCCGCAGGTGGAAGACGCATTGCTGGGCCGACGAGCACCTGTCAATGTGTTTGTGCATATCATCACGCTTCCGACGTCGCCGGATGAGGATCCTCCCTGCGTATCGACGCTTGGGAGACCCACTTTTGCCACGACAAATGGCTTACACGTGTGGCTGCTTCGCGGGGCCGAGCTCATGGCACTGCGCGATAAACTGAAGGGCACCATTGGAATCGATTTTATAAGCCACCCGAGAATTAGCACCGCAGATGGAGTGGAGGCTTCTCTGTACGTTGGCGAATCCGTTTCGCTCAATGGATGGACGAACGAAATAGGCCTGAGAGCGGCCTTTTTCCCGCGAGTTCATAAGGATCTAACCGACCTCATTGCGATGATCTCATTCTCGGAACTCATCACGAATCAAAGCGGCATACAAACGGCCGGAAAAGCGACCAGCTCGTTGTCGATTCGGACGAACCTCGATATCGCCGCCAGGCTGCAGGTCCCAAAGGGGGACGGCATTTTCATATCAACTGGGCACCCCGCTGATATCGAGCCTAAGCGCTTCGGTGTCCTGATAGAACCTCCTTAGCCAAGGTCCGAACCCGAACGTTCAACGAACCGCTTTTTGCGGTTTCTTATGTGAGGGACGCTGGCGGTGGCTTCAGCGGCCTCCCAGCCGACGATGATTGGGTGTTTTGGCGGACTCAAATTATCAATTTAGCCAATTGGCTTGAAGCAATGATCGCCTTTGTCTGTAGTGTTTTGCCTTACAGGTCATAGTGGGTTTTCCCCGACAGACAAGCCGCACCTGATGGCGTCATGATAAGGCAAATGGTGATGCAGCCGCACACGATGTGCGAAGCCGCTGAATCAGAGGCATAGTGGTGCCACTGTTGAGATGAAAACAAAAATCGGCCCTATAACTAAGCTGTTCTCTGCCATCTGCTTGCTTGCGTCGGCTTCGTCTCCGATGTCGGCTGGCGTTCATTATGTAGATGTATCAAGCGCAGGTCCTGCACCACCGTACTGCAGCTGGGCTACAGAGGAAACGACCATCCAGGACGCCGTTGACGTTGCGGATCCTGGTGACCAGATCTTTGTCGCCGACGGCATTTATCAGAAAGGCGGCCGAGTAGCCGCAGAAACGGCGCCACCTACGGCCAACCGCATCGCCGTTATCAAGCCACTAACGATCCAGAGTGTTCATGGGCCAAGCTTAACTATTATCCAAGGCTATCAGATACCCGATCAGACCAACGGCGATGAGGTGGTCCGTTGCGCTTACCTCACCAACGGTGCCAGTCTAATTGGCTTCACTCTGACCGGAGGAACCAGCAAACGAATTACGTACTCCGGACTACAACGGACCTCGCAGCCGCCAACTCAAGCTGGTTGCAGCAAACTCAGAGCGTGGGGCTTAATGCTGACAGATTCGTCGTGACAAATCATCCGATCGGATCAAAGACATTCTATCGATTGCGGTTAAAGTAGCTATAAATCAGAAAGATGCAGCCCCAAACCTCAATAGGCACGCATTTCCCCCGACCAAAGTTTAGCCAAGCCAGAACGGTGCGTGCGGTTGCTTGCACAATTTGGATCGCGGTGCTGACGTTTGGCTTGCCTCATCTGGCATTTTCGGGTGGCAGCGGCCTGAATATCGCCGTGGTCGTCAACCCCAACAGCGCAAACTCGCTCGCTCTCGGCAATTATTACTGCGAAATGCGTCACGTCCCTCCCCAGAACGTTATTCGGCTCGAAAACTGGGCGGGTGGCAACATCGTTTGGACGCGCGGCCAATTTCAGACGGCCCTGCTTAATCCACTTCTGGCACAAGTTTCAGCTCGAGGTCTCGGGCCCCAGATCGACTTCGTGCTGTTGTCGATGGACATCCCGTACGAAGTGGTTGAAACCGACAGCATCAACAGCACAACTTCTGTGCTGTATTATGGTTTTAAACCCAACACGGCGCCGCCCCAACAGACGATGTCCTGTTCCCTGCCCTTCTTTTCCTCGAACAGCTATGCCTTCAGTGAAACGGTATTCACAGACTCTCCACCGGATACGGCGCCTGCAAATGCTTTTCTAGCGATGATGTTGACGGCGAGCAACCTGACTGAGGCAAAACTCACTAGCGACCAGGGCGTCGCCAGCGACAGCAGTTTTCCAACTCAGCCGGTCTATTTGGCAAGAACGTCAGATACGCAGCGCACCGCGCGTCAGGTACTATTCAACGACGCGCTTTTCGATGCCAGGATCCTCGGTAACGTGAGGCTGATCATCACAAACCAGGATTCCCCGAACGGCCTGTCCGGCCTGCTCGGTTATCAGACTGGTATCGCCCAATTGAACATCCAGCCGAACACGTTTATCCCTGGAGCGATCGCCGATACTCTCACCTCGTTCGGGGCGGACCTGTTCCAGGCCACCGGACAAGCGAGTCTCCTGGCTTTCCTCGCTGCCGGTGCTACCGCAAGTTACGGCACGGTCGTTGAGCCGTGCGTAAATCTTGAGAAATTTCCGTCGCCACGAGTCTATTTTTACCAGGGACGCGGATTTTCCATAGCGGAAAGCTATTACCAGAGCCTCGCCAGCCCGTATCAAGGATTGCTCGTAGGCGACCCGCTCGCGGCACCTTTCGCGCGGCACGCGACTGGAGTTTGGAATCTCGCACCTGGCGCCCTGCTGACGGGAACGACCAATCTTGGCCTGCAATTTCTGGTCAGCGATACATCTCGCCCCATTCAACAGGTCGATCTATTCGTAGATGGCACATTTGTGGAGACCCTCACCAACATTGTCCCAAATGCGAGTAATATCCTGTCGCTTGCCCTAAATGGGGAGGTCATCAGCTATATCGTCACGACGAATGCCACGCTGCAATCAATCGCCGCGGGTCTGGCCGCATCTATTAACCAGATTTCCAACACAACTCAGGTCAAGGTTGTCCCTGTTGGCGACCGCCTTGCGTTGCGGTCGAGCGATCTGAGCAAAACCGGCGAGGCCATCGATCTCACCATTGGTCCACCAGCCGCTTCCGGGCCCCCGCGCACGACCTTTATTACTGCGAGCCGCAGCACCTTCGTGGATAGTCCTGCTTTTGCGGCCGGTTCCTTCGATCTGAATACTAGTCTCGCCTGGCCTGGCGATTACTTGAGCATTGAAATCATAAAGACAAACGGCTTGAGCGCTCGGTTTTCGGCCACGAATGCCGACTACGATATACCGCTTGTCACGATTGCCCGGAGCCTTGTGGATCAGGTCAATAGCGATGTACTGTTGCAGGGCCTGGACGGCGTTAGCGCTGCGGTGACTCCCTCGGACAATCCAGCAAGTGCCGGTGCGCTTGTTATCCAGGCCCGAGCCTCAGGCCTCGGACCATCGCAAATTCAGGTGCAGCTGAGCGCGTCTCAGCCAGCGTTTTGGCTCTCACCTCTGACGAATGGTTTGGAAGCAAACCTGGAGGACGTTCAACCCCGAAACCATCTTTACGTGAGCGCGGGTGTGACAAACCTGTCTGTTGTGGTTTCACTGGATACAAGAAAGCTCTCTGGTGGCTACCATGAATTCACCGCTGTTGCTTACGAAGGCACTCATATACGCACCCAAACTCGCATTACTCAGTCTGTGATCGTCAGCAATACGCCGCTCGCAGCTTCGTTTCAGGGGCCGGCGGGCAGCACCAACTGGGCCGCGGAAGCCACGCTCATATTTTCCATCGTGGCCAACACACAAACCATGTCCACAATCGAGCTCTTCAGCAGCGGCGGTTCTTTAGGCGTGGTTACCAATCAAGCAAACGCTACATTCTCCGTGTCCGGGAGCTATCTTGGAGCTGGTCTGCACCCATTTTATGCTATGGTGACCGCCGCTAGCGGAGCTCAGTACCGGACTGAAACCAAATGGATTCGCCTGCTGACGGACGAGTCTGGTTTCCCGGTAACCATCACCGGAAAACCGCCACTGCTCTCGTGGCCTGCCCTGCCCGGAAGACGCTATGATATTCTTAGCGCTGCGCGTCCGGAGGCGCAGTTCCAACTTCGCCAAAGCTTCGTGGCAACCAACCAACTTGGCGAATGGCTGGAAGGTTCAGGAGGCATCGAATCAAATTGCTTCTACCGCGTGCGTTCGAGCTGGTAACAGGGTCGGCCGTCAAATCACCAGCGCCGCACTCGATAGAAGCGCCGTGCACCGTCAGCCGTCGGATCTGACAAGGTTTGCGTCCGTCCGTTACCGGGGATAAGTGGCAAACCGATCCAGTCAGAATCGCTCAGAGAGTTTTTGTATTCGAGCGAGTACACCTTACCGTTTTGTGTCGCCAGGCTCAGAGAAAAAACACCGTCCTTGTAAATCGGATTCAGCAGAGGTGCGGAAAAAATGGGCGGATCGGCGCCGAGCAAAGCCAGATCACTTGCTCCAGCAGCCACAGCGACAACATGGTAGGAACCTGTGGGCACCTTGGTCGGGTCCGAGACCGAGGCGAGAGTCCCATCGGCCAGCAACTCCAGATCGTGGCCCTGATCCGCCGCAACCTCCACGACGTTCGTCAGTCCCCAGGGATACGTCTCTCCAGTCCCGTCGCTTTGCCAGAGCACCGCACTGCGATCATCCCTCAGCCCCACATACAGAGGGCTGCCGGATGCGACCGCCACAAGGTTACTCAGATCTGAGGGAAGGATGATCGTCCGCCCCTGGTGGTCAGCGCCCCAAACAAAAACCTGTCCCCGACGGCTGAGGGCAAGGCAATCATTCGTTCCAGCAGCAATGGCTACGATGCCCTTCAGACCAGCCGGAATGTTCGTCTGACCAAAACTATTATTGCCCCACGCGACCACGTTACCGTCGGATTTTAGCGCCAGGTTATGGTACGCTCCGGCCGCGATCGATACCAGGTTCGACAAGCCGGGCGGAACGTTGGTTTGATCGAAGCGATTGTCGCCCCAGGCTGAAACTGTGCCGTCGGCGCGCAACGCCAACCCATGCGACCAACCGGCCGCGACATTAATCATGTTTGTCAGGTCTGCAGGTACAACTGGTGGCACAGCGTTGCTGCCGGCCAGAGCCACAATCGTTCCATCGGCTCTCGCCGCGAGGCCCCAGCCGGCACTACTCGCAGCAACCGCGGCCATCTCGCCCGGAATCGACAAATAACTCGACGGCGTATTCGAGGTGGGTTGCCACTGAACGAGGTTGGCCACCAACAAGTTTACGGCGTTGGTAACCAAACCGTAAACATTACTCACGACGATCGAGTAACTGCCGGTTTGGTCCGAAGTCGCGTTTGTAATCGTGAGTATAGTGTCGGTCGCACCGAGCAGGTTCGTGCCGTTGAACAGCCATTGATAACTTAAGAGTTCGATCCCTTCAACGTGCGCGGTGAAGGAAATTTGATCTCCAACAAAGACGGTCGACGATCGAGGCAGAATCTGAATGACAGCGGGCTGAACATTTATCGAACTCACCAGGCCGTTGGTAACACCGAACGCGTTGCTGACGATTACTGAGTAGCTACCGGAATCAGCGAACTGAACGTTCGTGAGCGTCAGCACTGGGTCAGTGGCGCCGGGAATTGACATGCCATTGTGTTGCCAAACGTATGTCAAAGGCGGAGCCCCAGTTACATAGGCAGTGATTGAGGTATCACTTCCGGCGTACACGGTTTGGTCCGGGCTGCGGTAAATCCACAACGGCAGAGTATCCAGCACAAGGTTGTCGCTCATCAACTGCCCAAACACATTGCTCACGATGATAGAATAAGCGCCACCCTGGCTTAACTGTAAGTTAGTCAATGTGAGGGTGCTGTTGGTGGCCCCTTGGATAGCAATACAGTTGACCAGCCATTGAAAGCTCAAGTCTGTCCCCTGGGCAAATGCGTTGAAAACGACGGTGCTGCCACCCACATGAGGTAAATTATTAGGTTGCACCGTCATTGCATTGATCAGCACCGGCGCCACGCTCAGGGAGCCGCTGCCCGTCGTTAAACCCCACACATTACTGACCGTGACCGAGTAAGTGCCGGCTTGTTGAGTTTGCACGTTTCTTAGAGTCAACACTGGGTCTGTCGCGCCTGGCAGATCGGTTCCATTGAACTGCCACTGATAAGACAGGGGCGGTTGGCCGACCGCAGCGACACGAAAGGCTGTCGTGACACCTCTTGCGGCCGCCCGGTTCACAGGCGGCACTGTTAAATGCGGCGGACCGCTGCCAATCAGCGCCAGGCTTCCGCCACCTGATGCAATGGCAACGACATTCGAAAGCTTTGCCAGCAGGTTAGTGTGTCGTGCTGCGAACGAACCCCATTCGATAACGTTTCCATTGGAGGTTAAAGCCAGGCTTTCAGTGCCTGCTGCTACGCTCACGATATTTGTCAAATTTGCTGGGAGGTTCGCCTGACCCGCGGAATCGATGACTTTTCCGTCGTCTCTGAGCGCAAGGAAATGGTAATCGGCCCCTGATATTTCCACCAAATTGGTCGAGCCAGACGGAATGACGATGTCGCCGCCACCTGAGATATCCCTGCCCCAGACCACCAAGTTCCCATCGCTGGTCAGCGCGAGATTTCCATTATACGTCGTGGCTATGGATATAACGTGAGATAGTCCGGCCGGAGTGTTAGTCTGCCCGGAACGGTTGTCGCCCCAGGCCGCGACGGTATCATCGGCCTTAAGTGCCAGGCTGTGCCGACCGCCCGCCGCTACAGCCACGACGTTGCTTAGGCCAGCTGGAACTTGGGCCTGGCCGAAATCGTTCAGTCCCCAGGCGATCAAGCTCCCATCGTTCTTTAATGCAATCACGTGTTGGTCCCCTGCGGCGACCGCGACAACGTTTGTTGAGTCGCCCAAAGGACTGGACGCGGATACTCTCCATGCAATTACGCTGCCATCCATCCGCGAAACAAAGACCTGTCGGTTCCCATTGATAGACATCGCACTGGCATCACCGGCATTAGTAACGCTCGAAATGACGCCGGCCCACTCAACCACGTTGACAACTGCGACATTGGCTTCTGGACTTGTAACGGTGCCGTATGAATTGCCGAGGACCACGGTGTACTTCCCCTCCTGGTTAGGCATGATGCCCATCAACGCAAGACCGGAGTTTGTTGCCCCCGACAGATTGGTGGCTGCGAAACGCCATTGATAGGTGAACGGCACGGTGCTGCGGGCGGTTACACTGAGATTGACTGTGGTTCCAGCAAAGTTGGTTTGCGCTTTTGGCGCGACGGTGATCAACACCGGAACAACCGAGAGGAAATCGATGGCGTGCACCACCAAGCCCAGACTATTGCTTACGACGACCGAGTACGTGCCGGTCTGATTGGTCTGCACGTTTTGAAGTAATAAGCTGGCGTTTGTCGCTCCAGGAAGAGGAGTTCCATTAAAATCCCATTGGCAGTAGAGCGAACTGGCTTGCGCAACTTCAGTATCAAGGCGGATATCTGAGCCGCACGGCGCCGCAAGATAACTAAATGGCCTTGTCACAAAAGTACTGCTTTCCTGAACCAAGGCCAGGCTGTGTGAGCCACCAGCGGCTATCGCGACCACATTGCTCAGACCGTATGGCACAATGGTGGCCGCCTCGTGTGGCCCCCACGCAACCACCGTACCGTCTCGCCTCAATGCCAGGCTGTGGTAATCCCCCGCAGCAACGGCCATCGCATTTGTAAGATCCGGTGGGACGGTGCTCTGCCCATATGAGTCATCCCCCCAAGCCACCACGCCGCCGGTGGCCGTCAGTGCCAGGCAATGATCACCGCCGGCGGCGATCGCGATCACGTTCGTCAAGCCGGGCGGCACGTCGTCCTGCCCAAAACTGTCATCGCCCCACGCGATGACAGTGCCATCCGCGCGCAAGGCCAGACTGTGGTAAAAGCCGGCCGCCGCAGCGACGACATTGGTCGCGAAAGACGGGATTGCGACCTGGCCATAAAAGTTATTTCCCCATGCCACGAGTGTTCCGTCTCGTTTCACTGCGACGCTGTGATAGCCTCCAGCGCCAATAGTCCCGATGTTGGTTAGACCCGGAGGGACATTAGCCTGGCCATAATAGTTATCGCCCCAAGCGACTACAGTGCCGTCAGAACGAAACGCCAAATCATGTGCGACGCCAGCAGCCAGTTGGACGACATTCGACAGCCCAGCGGGAATTTGCGCCGCTCGATCGAATGAACTGACAGGCCAGGCGGATGGCATCCCATTGATAGTCAGTGACAAGTTGTGCAAGTGCCCCGCGCTTACCTCGACTACATTGGCCGATCCCGTCGGCACTACGGTCTGGTCCAGATCGCCCCACCCCACGATGCGGGACTGCGCCACCAGATGTGAGCCCGCGCTAAAACTTAGGAGGAGGCCCAAAACGACCTTCGGCGTCAGTGCGCTCCTCGACAATCTCATGAGCCCTTTTTCGCGCAGCGCACACCGGGAGGTCAACTCATTTCAGGAGCAACCGAGCGAATTGCAGAATCTTAAACTCTTATCCGCCCAGTGGAAACAATGTTCCTCTCTCTTGAACTGACAATCCGATGTCTTTGAAACCCAGGAAGTAACCAGCCCAACAAGCGGTCGAGCGATTAGTTCAGCATATTTTCCGAAGCGTAAATCTCCCCTGTAGTGTAAAACCTTACAAAACGAATAGTGTTTTCCCTGACAAGAAGTTCAATCTGATTCCGAAAGTACGGCTAAGAATCCATTATGTCTCGCGCGGTTCATCCATTGCATATTTTTCCCCTCTAAACGATCGCTCTCCAGTGCGGCCGCCAGGATTTCACGAAGCTCGTAATCAAAAGGAGATGACGTCAGAGAAGTCCAATCGCGTCTGGCACGCTGTCGAATAGACACAGTGCCGGGCTTGGCCCGTGCAAAATCGTCGCTTTCTTAACGCGGGATCTATTCAAGAGCCAGTCACTTTTGGGCCAGCAGCCTGGCGACTTCGCGTTCCAAGGCCGGACCATGCAGGTTCTTGCCGGCGATTTTTCCGTCGCGATCGAGCAGGTAGTTCGCCGGGATAGTGGTAATGCCATATTGGACAGCCAGTTTCGTCTTCCACACTTTGCCGTCAAAAAACTGTTGCCACGGGATCCCATTTTGCGCTGTAAAGGCAGTGAGCCGCATTTCATCCGGATCCAGGCTGATGCCGATGATTTCAAAGCCCCGGGCATGATACTTGTTGTAAATGTCCAACACGTTAGGGAGTTGCGCCATGCAGGGCTTGGACCATATGGCCCAAAAATCGAGCAGAACTACCCTACCTTGATAGCTCGCGAGGGAGAGCGGTTTACGCGCAACGTCCTTTTCGTCAAAGCCAGGTAATTGGCCGCCGGTGATAAAACCACCGTGAATCCTCTTCGCGACTTCGTGGGCTGTTATCGAGGCGAGAAGGGAGTTGGCTCCGCGGCCCGGCTTGGAGTTTGGGAAATCCTGTTTGAGCCGTAAGGCTAATTCCCGGCTTTTGTCACTGTCGTCGAGCACCTGCAGATAGAGCCTCGCCTCGGTCCACAGGACATCGGCCAGGTCGTCGGTTCGTTGATCCTTGTGCTTTTCGAGCAACGCTTCGAATCCCCTGATTTCCGGGGCGAGGTCAGCCTTTGAGTTCTTGCCCTGATCAAGTTTGGCTTGGATTCGACTGACCAGCAGCTGGAGTTCCGCTGCGACTGCAGATTTCTCCTCGCCGATCGCGCGTCCAACTGGGAACAACAAGGAGAATGAAACGAGCCCGGCCAAAAGGGTATTCTTCACAAAACGAGAGTGTGCGCGCATGCACGAGAGTGGAGGGCGCCAGCCAACCAGGCAATCCTTAATTACCTGCTAAAAACCGTCAGCAAGATTGCACAGTTAAGCGCGACGTCCACAAACCGGTCACCGCACAGTTAAGCGCGACGTCTACAAGCCGACCACCGCTCGATCGGCGTGTCTGCGGGCCTGTTGGCTGCGGGGTATCCAATCGACCTGCCGATACCCTTACGCACCGCTTTCGAAGCAGAAGCCTCAGTACCGATAATGTTCGGCTTTGTAAGGTCCTTCGACCGGCACGCCGATGTAATCGGCCTGCCTCTTGGTGAGCTTGGTCAACTTCACGCCAATCTTCTCGAGGTGCAAGCGGGCGACTTCTTCATCCAGCTTCTTCGACAAACGATAGACCGCGGGCTTGTACTTCTCGCGATTGGACCAGAGATCGAGCTGGGCGAGGACCTGATTGGTGAAGGAGTTCGACATGACGAAGCTCGGGTGGCCTTCGGCGCAGCCGAGATTCACGAGGCGGCCTTCGGCGAGCAGATAAATGCTGCGGTCGCCGGGCAGGTCAAAGCGGTCGACTTGCGGTTTGATATTAACGCGAGAGACGCCTTTGGCCTGGCTGAGGCGGTCAACCTGGATCTCGTTGTCAAAATGCCCGATGTTACACACGATCGCCTGGTCCTTCATCTTAAGCATGTGGTCCAGGGTGATGACGTCGCAGTTGCCAGTGCAGGTGACGTAAATATCCGCTTGGCCGAGCGTCTCTTCGAGCGTGGTGACCTGGAAACCTTCCATTGCGGCCTGGAGCGCATTGATGGGATCAATCTCGGTGATGATCACGCGGGCCCCGAAGCCGCGCAGGCTGTGGGCGCTGCCTTTGCCGACATCGCCATAGCCGCAAACGACCGCGGTCTTGCCGGCGATCATGACGCCAAGGGCGCGTTTCAAGCCGTCGGCGAGCGACTCGCGGCAGCCATAGAGATTGTCGAACTTCGATTTGGTAACGGAATCATTGACGTTGATCGCGGGGACAAGGAGCTTGCCGGCTTCGAGCATTTGATAAAGACGATGGACGCCCGTGGTGGTCTCTTCGCTGACGCCTTTCCAGTCTTTGACCACCTGGGTAAACCAGCCGGGCCGTTCCTTGGCGCAGCGCTTGAGAAGCTTTTTGATCACCTCTTCCTCGTGACTGCCACTGGGCGTGTTCACCCAATCGCTCCCCTTCTCCATTTCGTAGCCTTTGTGCAGCAACAACGTCGCGTCGCCGCCGTCATCGACGATGAGCTCGGGTCCTTTGTTGCCCGGATGCGTCAGGGCCGCGAGCGTGAAGTCCCAATACTCTTCGAGCGATTCGCCCTTGAAAGCGAAAACACTGATGCCGGCCTGAGCGATCGCCGCCGCTGCCTGGTCTTGTGTGCTGAAAATATTGCAGCTGGCCCAGCGCACCGAAGCGCCCAATTCAACGAGTGTCTCGATGAGCACTGCAGTCTCAATGGTCATGTGCAGCGAACCGGAAAGCCGCACCCCGCTCAAGGGCTTCTGCGCGCCATATTTCTCACGGACGGACATCAGGCCGGGCATTTCCTGCTCGGCAACCGAGATCTCTTTGCGACCCCAATCGGCAAGGCTGATGTCTTTAACTTTGAAATCGTTGCTGCCCCGCGCCTTTCCGTTGGCGGCGGTTTTCTTTCCATTGTTCTTAGCTAAGGCTGGCATAGTGATGATGGTTAAAACTGTGTTCGAGATCGGTTGTTTATATTGGTTGTTTATTCGCGATTTTGATATTAGGCGCTGACTTGCTGGCGGACGCTTCCAGCGCGGCCATTCACCAACGCTGCTGCCTTCTTCAACGTCACGGCGGCGACGGCCGATACAGATTTGCCCGCGGCCTTGCGCAGCGCTTCGCTCTTATCGGTCTTTTCCCAGGTGATATCCGGATCGTTCTTTCCAAAATGACCGTAGTTGGTGGTTTTGGAATAAATCGGCCGCAACAAATTCAGTTGTTTGATAATCTGCGCAGGTTTGAAGCTGAAGACTTCGGCGACGGCGCGTTCGATTTCTTCGTCGCTGACAATTCCCGTGCCGAAGGTGTTGACGCAGACCGAGACCGGATCCGGATAACCGATCGCGTAGGCGAATTGGATCTCGGCGCTGGACGCGAGTCCGGCCGCGACAATGTTCTTTGCCACATAGCGTCCCATGTAAGCGGCACTGCGGTCGACTTTCGAGGGGTCCTTGCCACTGAAGGCACCACCGCCGTGCCGGCCCATGCCGCCGTAGGTATCGACAATGATCTTCCGCCCAGTCAACCCTGTATCACCCTGCGGGCCGCCGACAACGAACCGGCCGGTCGGATTGATCAGGTACTTGGTCTGATCGGTCAGCAAATGTTTCGGCAGCGTCTTCTTGATGACTTCTTCAATGCAAAACTCTTTGATGGTGTTGTGATCGACATCAGGGCTGTGCTGCGTCGAGATGACGACGTTGGTAATTTCCACGGGTTGATCGTTGGCGTAGCGGACAGACACCTGGCTCTTGGCGTCGGGCCGCAGCCATTTGACGCGGCCGGTTTTGCGAATTTTGGTAAGGACACGCCCCAGTTGGTGAGCATACATGATGGGCGCCGGCATCAGCTCGGGTGTTTCGTTGGTTGCGTATCCGAACATCAGACCCTGATCACCCGCCCCCTGCTCCGCCGTTTCTTTGCCCTTGGCGCGACGGGCATCGACACCCTGGGCGATGTCCGGGCTTTGACTCGTGATCGCATTCATGATCAGCACTTTGTCAGCGTGGAAGACGTCATCGTCGTGGGTGTAGCCGATGTCGCGGATGGCTTGCCGAGAGATCGCGCTGAAATCGAGTTTGGCCTTGGTTGTAATCTCACCGCCAACCACAACCAGGTTACACTTGGCGTAGGTTTCGCAGGCAACGCGGCTGTAGGGATCCTGCGCGAGGCAAGCATCGAGCACGGCATCGGAAATGGTGTCACAGACTTTGTCCGGGTGACCTTCACCGACGGATTCGGAGGAGAAGATAAAGTTTTTGCTCATGGATAGGCGTGCGGTTACATTGAAATCATCATATTGACGTATCAAGATAAGATGATATATTGCTCTGCACGAACGTCAACTGGTTTCGCAAAAAAAATGCTGCCGCCTCCCCTTGGAACTTAAGAGGCGGGCGGAGCGCTGAATTTATTACCCGGGCAGCCGAAGGGGTGTCTGTTTTCATTAATCCCCAGCTTCAGCTGGGGGTCCGGCGTGCAGAATCAATCCGAACCGCTTCAGCAGTTTCACAGTGGCTGGCTAACCGACCCAGTCGCTCGCAAACCGATAAAGCGGTTGGCTGGCACCAGTGCGATATAAACACCCCGCTGAAGCGGGGTGTTTATGAGACGGTCTGCAAGTTCACTTCGGCTACGTTTTTGGCCCGGTTATCGCCCCGGATGAATCCGGCGTTACGTAACGGGTGTTCAGATGCGTCCGCCGGGCAGGATGCCCGGCTCTACGTCAGGCGGGAGGCCTGACGCTACACTACTATGTCTTCCACACTGAAAAATTTGCGGGCGCTAGCCGACCCGACACGAGTGAGGATCATTGGGCTGCTCGAAAAGGACGAGCTATCTGTCAACGAACTGCAGGAGATCACCCGGATGGGACAATCGCGCATCTCGACGCATCTCGGGCTGCTGCTCGATTCAGGTTTGGTCCAGGCGCGCCGCGAAGGAAAGCGGACTTTCTACAAAGTTGAGCCCGGGCAAAATGGAGCCAGCCGGCAAGTAATTCAACTGGCGCTGCAGGGAGCCAAAGAATTGCCGGAATACAGCAGCGATCAAATAAACCTCAAGCGCATTCTGAATCGGCGGCGCGAGCAGGAGCAGGTCTTTTTCAACCAGGTCGCTGGGCGTTTTGACCGCGTTTATGGCCCGGGACGTTCGTGGCAGGCGTTCGGGCAATTGCTGCTGCGGATTTTGCCACCACTGGTGGTCGCTGATTTAGGTGCAGGAGAAGGTTTGCTGAGCGAACTGCTGGCGCGTCGCTGCAAGAAGGTGATCGCAGTCGACAATTCCGAGAAGATCGTCGCCTTTGGTGCGGCAAAAGCCAAAAGGAACAATCTGAAGAACCTTGAGTTCCGGATGGGGGACTTGCAGAACCCGCCGTTGGAACCGGAGAGCGTCGACCTGGCAATCCTCAGTCAAGCGCTGCACCACGCGCAGGAACCGGCCCAAGCGATCGCGGCGGCGCACAGGATTTTAAAGCGGCACGGGCAGATACTGATTTTGGATTTGGCGCGGCATTCGTTCGAGCAGGCGCACGAACTTTACGGGGACCGGTGGCTGGGTTTTGCCGAGAGCGATCTGCACCGTTGGCTGGAACAAGCTGGGTTCAAGGGGATTGAAATTACCGTCGTAGCCCGAGAAGAGCAGCCTCCGCATTTCGAGACAATTTTGGCTGCCGGCCAGAAATGAGGAGCCATTTGTTTTCGGAAGACCGAGTTCCACGAGGCCCAAACTAGTGTTCGGAAGTCCGCGCTCTACGTAGCTCCGCAAGGCCCAAGCACCTCCACTTGATTTTGAGGCTTCGGGAAGTTCGGCCTTCGAAGAAAGCATAGTTAATCACCTAGAAAACAACGACTTACATCTATGAAACTCTTTGAATTCGGTCGAAATTGCCGAATTGAAATCGCTGGCTGATTTCATAGGCTTACAGGCAATCGAGCTCTCGTATGCGCTCGAGACCCGAGCGGAATCCGCTCAAATTCATTGTCTATGGATGCCAAGCCGGCTACGGGCCGTTATTTAGCTGTCCTGACCTTGGGCGCGTTAGGCGTCGTTTACGGGGACATCGGGACGAGCCCGCTCTACGCTCTGCGGGAGTGTTTCGCCGCGCCTCACGGCATGGCGCCCACGCATGCAAATGTTCTTGGAGTCCTTTCCCTGATATTCTGGTCGTTGTTGCTGATAGTCTCTTTCAAGTACCTGGCGATCGTGCTGCGGGCGACTAACAAAGGCGAGGGTGGCATCCTGGCGATTATGGCATTGGCCTTTCCGAGGCACACACCTGGAGCCGGACGCCGTCGCGCGTTGTTGATTGCCTTGGGGGTTTTCGGGGCGGCGTTGTTGTATGGGGACGGAATGATCACGCCGTCGATTACGGTGCTTAGCGCGATGGAAGGTCTCAAGGTCGCGACGCCTGCGTTCGATCATTTTATTATCCCGCTGACGATCCTGACGCTGATTGGCTTGTTTGCAGCACAGAGCCGGGGCACTGGACGGGTGGGGGCGATCTTCGGGCCGATTATGCTGGTGTGGTTTGGCTCGTTGGCGGCGTTAGGGATCGCGGCCATTCACAACCAGCCGGAGGTGCTTTACTCTCTCAACCCGGCGCTCGGGTTGCGTTTCCTGCTTGTGAATGGCTGGGCGGGGTTCGTGGTTTTGGGCGCCGTGTTCCTCGCCGTCACCGGCGCCGAAGCGTTGTATGCGGATGTCGGGCACTTCGGTGCGAGGCCCATTCGGATTGCCTGGTTTGCGGTGGTTTTGCCGGGACTGTTTCTCAACTACCTCGGGCAGGGCGCACTGATTCTCAAAGATCCCGATGCGATCGAGAACCCGTTTTATCTGCTCTGTCCGCATTGGGCGTTGCTCCCGATGGTCTGCCTGGCCACAGCGGCCGGCGTGATCGCCTCGCAAGCCCTGATTTCCGGGGCGTTTTCGCTCACCATTCAGGCGATTCAGCTCGGCTATCTTCCTCGCATTGCCGTTAAACACACCTCTTCGCGGGAACGGGGACAGATTTACATACCGCACGTGAATTGGGCGCTGATGGTGGCCTGTATCGGTCTGGTGCTGGGTTTTGAATCTTCGAGCAACATGGCCGCGGCCTACGGAATCGCCGTAACCCTCACGATGCTCTGTACCACGATCCTGTTCTATTTTGCGGCCCGAAGATTATGGGACTGGAGTTTTCTGCACGCCGCCTCTCTCAGCGGTTTGTTCTTAGTTGTGGAAGCTGCATTTTTCGGAGCGAATTTGTTGAAAGTGCTGAATGGCGGCTGGTTCCCATTGGTTTCGGGCCTGGTTATTTTTACGTTGATGGCCACCTGGAAAACCGGCCGGCAATTGGTCTGGGACAGGCTCCGCCCTGCAGCGATGCCACTGGAGATGTTCCTCGACAGTATCGAGACGAGCAAAAGTCTCTGTCGTGTCCCCGGCACCGCCCTGTTTATGACCGCTAATCCCGAAGGCACCCCCATCGCGCTGCTGCATAATCTCAAACACAATAAGGTCCTTCACGAACGCAATATTATCCTGACGATAGTCACCGATGAAGTCCCGCAGGTGAATCAGGATAAACGGATCGAATCTGAAAAGTTAGCGCAGGGTTTCCACCGGCTGATTGCTCATTATGGATTTATGGAGGAACCCAATGTGCCTGAACTGCTCGCCGCCGCCCCGTTTGAAGGCGAACCCGTCAAGCTCCACAAGACAACATTTTTTCTAAGCCGGGAAACCATCGTGCCAACCACCAAATCGCGCTCGATGGTCCGCTGGCGGAAATGGTTGTTCGCGGTGATGTCGCGCAACGCGCAATCCGCCAGCTCCTTTTACCGGATTCCTGCCAACCGGGTGGTGGAACTCGGAATGCAAGTGGAGCTTTGAGGCAAATCCAAATCCGAATCCCCGAAATCCGAAATAAATTCAAGGCTCAAAGTGGTGCAATGGCTCTGGCGGATTTCAGAAAAAGTGTGACCTCCTCTCCCCTGCCGTCTCCTCCAGGGGAGAGGAGAGGGAGACACGATCCCTGTCGCACAAGTCGGCTCCAGTTTAATTTGAACCGCTCCAAGACTCGGGTCTTGAGCTTTTGAAAACTTTCTGAAGTTGATTTGTTTCGGATTCTCGAGCTTCAGGTTTGGGATTTTACTTATTCAGCACCGTCTTCACCCAAGCCTGATTGTCCAGGTACCACTGCACGGTCTCGCGAATGCCTTGTTCGAATCGATGTGCGGGGACCCAACCCAGATCTTTTTGGATCTTGGTCGCATCAATCGCGTAGCGGCGGTCGTGGCCGGGGCGATCTTTGACAAATGTGATTAGCTTTCGGGAATTACCCCCCGCTTGTGGGGCCAACTCGTCGATCAAATCGCAAATTAGTTCGACAATGCGAATATTGGCCCACTCGTTATGGCCGCCAATATTGTAGGTGTCCCCGACCTTCCCGCAGTTCAACACCTGCCACAGCGCCTCGGCATGATCCCGCACATAGAGCCAGTCGCGGACGTTCATTCCGTCGCCATACACCGGCACAGGTTTGCGCGTCAAAACACTTTGAATGACGACAGGGATCAGTTTTTCGGGAAACTGGTATGGCCCGTAATTATTTGAACAATTGGTGATCACCGTCGGCAGACCATAGGTATGATGATAGGCCCGCACCAACATGTCGCTCGAAGCCTTGCTGGCCGAGTAAGGCGAGTTAGGGGCGTAGGGCGTGGTTTCAGTAAAAAGACCAGTGGCACCGAGACTGCCATAAACTTCATCGGTGGAGACGTGGTGGAACTTGTGCCCGGAACCGGGCTGTTTCCAAACGGCGCGACACGCCTCCAGGAGGTTGAAAGTGCCGACTACGTTGGTGTGAATAAAATCTCCTGGTCCAGTGATGGAACGATCGACATGTGACTCGGCCGCCAGATGCATTACATGGGTGATGCCATGACGCTCGACCACGCCGAGGACCCCCGCTTTGTCACGCAAGTCCACTTTCTCAAAGGCGTACTTCGGATGTGCTTTGACCTTTTCGAGATTTGCGAGGTGACCGGCGTAAGTCAGGCAATCCAGATTGACCAACTTTTCCACGCTGGGCTCATCAATGATATGCTGAATGACGTTGGAGCCAATAAAACCGGCCCCGCCCGTAATAAGGAGTTTCATAGAATCAGAAATCGAATCACGTTTCTACCACCTGTTTCAAGCTTTCGTGCCAATCAGGCAGGCGCAGACCAAATGTGCGTTGGAGTTTTTCGCACGATAACACCGAAAAGGCGGGCCGTTTGGCCGGCAAGGGGTAGTCGGCGGTCGTAATCGGCTCTATCGTCGCGCACTTTTTGCCTTCTGCCGACATCAGATCAATGATCGCCTGGGCGAACCCATGCCAGCTTGTTTGGCCGGAGGCCGCGAGATGGTAAACGCCGGAGAGCGACGCAGGGTCTGGAGCTTGCAGGACTTGTTTAAGCGCCAGAGCTGTCGTCTCGGCGATCATTCGTGACCACGTCGGGGAGCCGACTTGATCCTGCACCACGCGGAGTTTTTCGCGCTCACGCGCAAGGCGCATCATCGTCAGCATGAAATTCTGGCCTCGCGCTCCATAAACCCAGCAGAGTCGGAATATCAGGTGTGGAAGTCCAACCTGCTGGACAGCGCGATCCCCGGCCAACTTCGAATGACCATAAGCACCAAGTGGATTGGGCGCGTCCTCTTCAACGTAAGGCGTGCGCCTCGCTCCGTCGAAAATATAATCGGTCGAGTAGTGCACCAGCAAAGCGTTGGATTTTTTTGCTTCCTCGGCGAGGATCCCCGGCGCTATTGCGTTGATGAGTTGGCAGCGCTCGAGATCGGTTTCGGCTTTATCGACCGCGGTGTACGCGGCGGCGTTAATAACAACGGACGGTGAAGTGTCGCGAACCCATTTCCGAATCGAGCCGCCATCGGTGAGATCGATCTCAGGATAATCAACAGCGACTAACCTCCCGAGCGGGGCGAGCGTTCGGCGCAATTCCCAGCCAACCTGTCCAATTCTTCCGATGAGCAACAGCGTGAAGTTCATGGTTTGGTAGCGTCAGGCGTCTCGCCTGACGTGGAGCGCGGCGTCACGCCGCGCGGGTATGCGTCGATACTGCCGGGCGGGTTGCCCGGCGCTACGGCAGGCGAGACGCCCGCCGCTATGAGTATTCCAGGCTTTCAAGCTGCAGCATGTCAGCGAAAACAATCAGGCGAACAGTTTATCCTTTGCCACATCACGCAGCCGAAGACCCTTGGCGTCCTTCTCCGAAAGCGTGGGCTGATCGATTGGCCACTGAATGCCAATATCCGGATCGTCCCAGCTAATTGTCATTTCATCTTTAGGGGAATAAAAATCGGTGCATTTGTAATGGAACATTGCCGTTTCGCTCAAAACGACGAAGCCGTGAGCGAATCCAGGCGAAACGTAAAATTGTCGCTTATTTTCACTCGATAAGTTGAGCCCGTGCCACTTTCCGAACGTGGTCGAGCTTTGGCGCAGGTCGACAGCGACATCAAACACGTCGCCCTGTAACACGGAAACCAGCTTCCCCTGCGGGGAGGGATTTTGAAAATGCAGACCGCGCAAGGCGCCGCGTCGCGAAACGGAGATATTGTCCTGGACGAATTGCGCTTTAATGCCGCTTTCGTGGTATCGCCCCTGATTCCATGTTTCCATGAAGAAACCGCGGGCGTCGCCGAAGACTTTCGGCTCGAGAATCAGCAGGCCGCTCAGCTCGCAAGCAATGATCTTCATGATATCATTTTCCCAGCCTGCGCGCCTCGGCAATGACTTCGTTGGTCAGATAATCGCGGTACTCGCACTTGGGCATCCGTTGGGTCAGGATTTCCAACTCTGATAAAGACAAGAAACCACGCCGGAACGCCGCCTCCTCGGGGCACCCGATCTTTATTCCCTGCCGTTTTTCAATCGTTTGCACATAAGCAGAGGCCTCATGCAAACTGTTGCTGGTCCCGGCATCAAGCCAGGCAAAGCCACGGCCCAAACGGCACACCCTCAACTCGCCGCGCTTTAAATACTGCACGTTGACCTCGGTGATTTCCAGCTCGCCGCGTGCCGAGGGCTTCAGCGCCTTGGTGATTTTCACCACGTTGTTGTCGTAAATGTAGAGACCTGGAACCGCGTAATTGCTTTTGGCTTGCTTCGGCTTTTCCTCGATTGAGATGGCCTGGCCGTTCGCATCGAATTCGACGACGCCGTATCGCTCCGGGTCATTGACGTGATATCCGAAAATCGTCGCACCGCCCTTGAACTCCCCAAATGCTTTGTGAAAGATATCGCCGCCGTAGAAAACGTTGTCGCCCAGAATCAACGTGACGGCATCGTCGCGGATAAAGGATTCGGCGATCAAAAAGGCCTGGGCGATGCCCTCCGGTTTGGCTTGTTCTCTGTAATCAATCTTCAAGCCCCATGCGCTTCCGTCGCCGAGCAATTGTTTAAAGCGAGGCAGATCGTGGGGAGTGGAAATGAGGCATAATTCGCGTATGCCGCCTTCGAGCAGGGTCGTCAGCGGATAATAAACCATTGGCTTGTCGTAGACCGGTTGCAGTTGCTTGCTCGCGACCAATGTCAGCGGGAACAATCGGGAACCAGCGCCGCCGGCCAGGATTATGCCTTTCATCAGCGCGGGAAGATAAAACAGTGTCGCTGGATTGCAACGCGCAACTCACCCGAATTAACAATGATAGCGGTGTTCCGTATTCCTTCGGAATGGAAAGCCGAGTTTCTACGAGGCCCAATTGTGCCCCTCGGAAGACCCGAATTCTACGAGGCCCCATTCGCAAGGAGAGACGAGTTTTCACAGGAATGGGCCTCAGTGGCAAAATGGGACCTCGTGGAACTTGGCCCTCCGACTCGGCCCTCCGAACTCGGGGCTAACGCACCGTCGATGGCACCATGAAGACGTTGGAAACAGCGCCAGGTGCGAAACCTGGGGTTAGACCGATCCCGGTTAGCGCGTTGGTCCCGCCATTGAGCGCGTTCAAGGTCGGCAGCATGCGTTCGATGTCATTTTCCAAGACCAACAATGAGCGCAAAGTTTCGCTGGTGACTGGGGCTACGCCCAAGCCGGGTGGTAAGCCAAAAGCATTGAGCGAACTTGCCGAGCCACTGTTGAGCGTCGACACCGCAACGCTCGTACTCAGCTGGACGCTCTCGTGGGCGGCAGAATTTGCCCCCAAACTCGAGCTGAAGTTGGCTTCGGTGCCCGACAAGCCTGCCGCATTGGTGTTCGAACCTACACTGATGAAATCGAAGCTGTTGTTAAAGGAATTCAACACCGGCAATACTTGTTGTATTCGGACCTGCAGCTCGGCGAGGAGCTGGGAAAGGCCGGCGACGGAAAAATTGGTCGCAGCAGTAGGAGACGACGGCAGGGCCGGACCAGCCATCGCCGGATTGGAAGGAGTGATGGCGCGGGATATAGATGATGGCGGTAGCGCGGGATTATCCGGAATTAACGCCGGTTGTGCCACAGCCGACATGCCGGCAAAAATTATCGAATACGCAAAAACACACGGGACTGACCGCCATTTGAAGTCAACTGAGTTTGGATTCATCACTCCTCCTCACCTACTAAGCAACGCTTTTACGCGAAGAATCTCTATGGGGTATGTTGCCCGTAGTGCGGCCAGTTGTAGCGCAGGCGCAGGCTTTCCAGGCTGATACGGTTTCCAAAGTTATTCACCGCCGGCTGCGGGGAGCTTTTCCGGGCTCTCCTCACCGGCGGATGAATAACTTTGGAAACCGTATCAGGCTAGAAAGTCTGCGCTACGGAACTTCGTGATCAGCTCGCGGCGGATGCTGTCTTTTGGCCGGCGGTAAGAAAATTCAGGTACTCAATCAACCTTTGCTTCATTTCTTTTCGCGGAATGATGGCGTCGATGAGACCGTGATCGAGAAGGAATTCAGCGGTTTGAAATCCGGGAGGCAACTCGGCTTGGGTCGTGTCCTTAATCACGCGCGGTCCGGCGAAACCGATCATGGCTCCGGGCTCAGCAATAATCAGGTCTCCCACCGTCGCATAGCTGGCCATGACGCCGGCTGTAGTCGGATCGGTCAGGACGCTGATATAAGGCAGACGGGCCTGGGCGTAATAACTCAACGCGCCGCAGGTCTTGGCCATTTGCATCAGGCTGAACATCCCTTCATACATGCGGGCGCCGCCGCTGGCCGAGATGATAATCAGAGGCAGACATTTCTCGGTCGCACGCTCGATCAGTCGGGTCAGTTTCTCTCCGACGACTGATCCCATCGAACCGCCGAGGAACTTGAAATCCATTACTCCCAAAGCGATCCGGTGTTCGCCGACTTTGCACAGACCGGTAATCACAGCGTCCTTAAGCCCCGTTTCCTGTTGGTATTTCTCCAGCTTTGAAGTGTAGGAGGCGACCCCTGTGAACTGGAGGACATCGACGCTGGTCATCTGCGCGTCCATTTCTTCAAACGTGCAGGTTTCAACCAATGAGTGGATTCGTTCGCGGGAGCTGATGGGAAAATGATGCTGGCAATGCGTGCAGACCTTTAAATTCTCATCCAATTCTTTGTCGAAAACCATCGTCGAGCATTTGGGACACTTGGTCCATAAACCCTCGGGGATTTCGCGCTTCTTGGATTTTGAGGCTGCCAACTTCGGCTTCTTAGCGAAGCTGGAATTCGAGCTGTGCGGAGCTGGACTCGCCGCTGGCTCAACGGTCTCGAGCTTGAGTGTCTTTTTGGTAAAAGAAGTCGCCATATGCAAATGCTCAGAGGCTGCGTGCCTCGGCGCGAAACCGCTTCGAGCGAATTTCTCGCCCATGGGCACCGATAGATCCCAGGAGCAGTCCCATTTCCAGCATCGCCTATATTATTCAGATTCCGCGGGCAACTGTCCAGACGCAAACGTCATCCGCGCCGGCCTGGCGCAACACCCGGGCGCAGGCATTTGTCGTCGCACCGGTCGTCAAGACGTCATCGATCACCAACAGTCGCGTCCTACTCAGGTCAGTTGGGCGGCGCAGCGCAAAGGCCCGGCCAACGTTGGCCTGCCGTTCTTCCCGGCTCAACTGTGTTTGGGTCCGCGTTGGCCTGACTCGGCGAAGCAAACGGGTGTTGAGAGGTATGCCGGTTGCCTTACTCAGCCCGCGCGCAAGCCGCTCGGCCTGGTTGAATTCGCGTTCCCGTTGTTTTGTCGGATGCAAGGGGACCGGGACGATCCAATCCCAGCGCGCGGCCTGCAACTCTGGCAGAGCCCGGCTCAGGAAAAGTTCCAGCAGAAACGGCTCAAACCAGAGCGCGCGATGGTACTTGTAGCGATGAATCACATCCAAAACCACGTCTCGCGCGACGACCGCCGACCGAGCGTAGCGAAAGGCATATTCCAGTTCCCGGCAATTTGCGCATTCGAAGCTTTGCGTGATCGCGCCCTGAAAGGGCAAACCGCAACGCTCACAAAACGGGCGTTCGATGAAGCGTACCTGGTTTCGGCATGCGGAACAGACAAAGCCTTGCGCAACTGAAGCACGAGCCGCACGGCAAAGCTGACATATCTCCGGATAGACAAACGCAAGAGCGGTATTAAGCCAATTAGCAAGCGATTGAACCAGGGCGTTCATTGGAAAACTGTATGCGCCTGGAATGAAAATGATGGCGATCAGTGGATCAAAGTCAAACTAAATACGATCAAAGAGCTGGGCCGCAGCCGCCCCAGCGTTTGAAGTGCACCGGTGCCCCGGCCGTTTCAATTGAATGCAGGTCCAACGATGAGATTAAGAGTCAAAGTAGGACAGGAGAAGGTACCAGAGCACTGGCACGCTCCAAAATCAGGCGGGGTTTTACCCGTCCCTTCCTCCTACAAATACAGTGGCGGGCGCAACGGCCTCGTGATAAATAGACTCGGTGTTCAGCGCAGTCAAACAATTGGGAAGCTCCAAAGCACCTGCCTCGGGGCCATTTGGGCGTTTTTATTTGCAGGAGATCATCAACAGCGGAGGCATGGCAGATATCTGGCTGGCGACCGATGGTAAAGGAAAGGCATTCGCCCTGCGCCTCATGCACGAACGGCTGCGGTTTAATCTCATGGCCCGCCGGCGCTTTGTTCAGGGCTGCGAGATCCTTGCCAAGATCGGAGATCATGACGGCATTATCGGTTATGTCGAGCACGGCAAAATCAAGGGGCAGCTTTATCTGCTGATGGAATATGTCGAGGCGGAGAACCTCAAAGAGCTATACGCGCGCCACGACCCCGTGTTGCTGGAACACGTCGCTCAAATTCTGATCGACATGGCGGTAGCGCTCGAACACATGCATGAAAACGGATTCATGCATCTTGATTTCAAACCCGAAAATGTCCTCGTCACCCGCAACGGCAGCGTGCGTTTGGTGGATTTCGACCTGGCGCAACAGATCCCCGAAAAGCCAAAAAAGTTCTCCAAAAAGAATCCCGGCACCCCTGCCTACATGGCTCCCGAACAGCTGCAGGGTCAGCCCATTTCGCATCGAGTTGATATCTTCTCCTATGGCGTCACCGCGTATGAGTTGCTCACCAATCAAAAACCGTTTCCTGGGGACTCTCCGGGAGAGATCCTGAGCCGCCAAATCAACCGCACAGAATTTCTTGGTCCACGGCAATTGAATCCCGACCTGCCGGTACCCCTCGAAAAAGTCATCTTGCGCTGCCTCGAACAGGAACCTGAACGGCGCCACCCTTTTATCGGGGTTATGGTGCGTGAATTACAGGCGGCGTTATACGTTTAAATATCGAGGTAACCAGACCCAGAGGTAGCCGCTGTGGGCACAAATTCCATTCAATGGATGCTGAACTTCAAAAGGTGGCGGACGCGCTCGGCGTGACAAAGTTTCGCCGTCACATCTTCCTCTGCGCCGATCAAACCGAGCCAAACTGCGCGCCCAAAGACCAAGGCCTGGCCTCCTGGGAATTCCTTAAGCGGCGCCTGAAGGACTTGAAGCTGGCAGGTCCCGAGCCGTTGGTCTATCGCACGAAAGCCAATTGTCTGCGCATCTGCACGCGCGGTCCTATTGCTGTTGTGTATCCAGAG
Organism: Candidatus Limnocylindrales bacterium; assembly: GCA_035495315.1. Taxonomy (GTDB): domain Bacteria; phylum Verrucomicrobiota; class Verrucomicrobiia; order Limisphaerales; family UBA8199; genus DATJGF01. Next base: position 5,130 of record DATJGF010000056.1, on the reverse strand, counting down.
GGGATTTGGTACCACTCCTGCACCCCGGAAGTCCTGGAACGCATAATCCAGGAACATTTGATCCAAGGCAAACCCGTCACTGAATTCGCGTTTGCCAAGAATCCGCTAGCGAACTCCCCTGCCCCGTAGAGAAGCGGAGAAGGTTTCGGCGACGTCCAGCACGTTCGAGACCAGCAATGGTCTTCGTCTACGTAGCAAACAATAACAGCAAAGACGACGATTTGGCCCTCGTCTTCCTCAGAGACGGTCGGCTTTGGCGGCGAGGATGAAATCGCTTTCGGTTAGCCCATTAATCTTATGAGTCCAGATCGTCAATTTCACTTTGCCCCAAGCCAGGTAAATATCCGGGTGATGGCCTTGGGCCTCCGCCAGTTCTCCCACTTTATTCGTGAAAGCCAGCGCCTCCTTAAAATTAGGAAACTTAAATTCCTTTTCGAGGTGATGCTCGTCGACAACCCGCCAGCCTGGCTGCAATTCTCGCGATAGCCGATCCAGGTCCGGCCCTTTCAACGGCGGCACTCCGCCTTTACAGGGCACACATTCTTTTTCCGCCAATCCAGCCATATAGACTCCTTTTGCAGGTTAAAAAGCATTCTACCACAGGTAGCGTCGGGCGTCTCGCCTGACGTAGAGCCGAGGCGTCTCGCCCGGCGGATGGGGCCATTTGCAGTTGCGTGGCTGCTCGGTCTTGTAACCGGGCGACAATATGCCGCTCTCTACGGCAAGCGAGACGCAGCGAGAGGCCAGCCAGTACGCAAGGATCTTGACCATCAATGGATTCCCTGCTTGGATAGCGGACAATTCGAAGTCGGAGTCGAGGTATGAGATTTCTAGCGTGGCTGGCGTTGGTCGCGTCGGTATGGAACTGCTTCCCGGTGTGCGGCGCGGAGAGTGCGACTGCCCGAGTCTGGTGTCTGTCCCTGCGCTTTCAAGAAGGGACGGATTCTTTCGGGGACACGTTGGATTTCAGCACGATCGGCAGCACGTCACCGAACGGGGAGCTGGCTCCCGACTTTTCGGGCAAACCGGCAAATTCCGAACCGCCTTACCTTACCGGTTTTTCCCTTGATGTCTCGGGCATTCCGGTTATCGGCACGCTGTCTCTGCAATTGCCTGCGGTCTCGGACGTGAACCAGAACGGATTCAACGATTTTTTCGAAACGGCGATGGGGACACAAGCCACCACGACAGGAATGTATACCACCGTATTGGAAAACGGGACGATCAGCGCGAGCTGGCAGCGCAGCGCCGGCGCGAAAGACGGCATCTGCATTTTGCATCTTGTGGACAGCATCTACGGAGATCTCGGCGAGTTCAGGCATGTCTTTTCACTTATTGAATACAACGGCTCACTCAGTTTCATTCCTGGATCAAATATCGTCACTGGGACTCTCAGCCTGGTTCAAGCAGGCGACCCGACGAGTCAACTCGCCGGGCCAATTCAGTTTTTAAAGGTTTCAACCAACAGGTTCAACCAGCTAGTACTCCAACCAGGCACTTGGACCAATGCTTCGGCGCAAATGCTCTCTTATACCAACGAATTGTTCTCTCGCGAGCTTCCCTGGAACACCAATTATGCAGGCTATGTCGATTTTGACGACGGCGACCCGAATACCGGCCAACGGGATTACCGGCGTTGGGTGCTGGCGATCGACGATGCCAACGACGCCAATCAAAATGGGATTCCTGATTTCAGCGATGATCCTTCATCTGGGCCGGCACCTCAGGCGGCTGTCCTCGGACTAATCTGGAACACAGACACGGTGCAGATATCCATCAGCGGCACCGTCGGTCACGTGCACGACATCCAGCAAGCAACCGTTCTGCCGGCGACGAATTGGCAAACTATCGCTTCGGTAACTTTGACCAACAGTTTGCAACTAGTCCCGATCCCGTATACGTCACTACCCGCGGCCTTTTGGCGGGTTGTGGCACATTGACTTAATTATGAAGTACGAACGCTGCGGTGGGTTTTGGAGTGCGCCAAAGCTCTGGCTGTTTGGAGCAGACTTCACCGAATTGCAGGCCGCGGGACAAAGAGGCTGTTCCCGTTAGATAAATTCCATATGAGATTACTTGCTTCCACTACTCTGCTATCGCTGTTGTATGCAACGTCCTTGCGGGCGGATGACACCAATATCATCGCCCCAGGCGCGACCCTTCAGAAGCTCGCCGGGGATTTCGCCTTTACCGAGGGTCCGGCGTGCGATGCTGAAGGCAATGTCTTCTTCACCGATCAGCCCAATAACCGGATTCTCAAATGGAGCACCGACGGCAAGCTGACCACCTTCATGCAACCGTGCGGCCGGGCTAACGGTCTCTCCTTCGATACGCACGGAAACCTCTGGGCCTGTGCGGACGAAAAAAATGAACTGTGGCGGATTGATCCCAGCGGCAAACCGACAGTGGTCGTGAAGCATTTTGAGGGCAAGCTTCTCAATGGTCCCAATGACGTCTGGATTAGGCCTGCTCAGCTCGCCAACGTCGGCAATGGGCGGTCCGACATCGACCTGCAGGAACTCCCAGGTGGACTTTATTTCACGGATCCCTTCTACAAACGTCCCTACTGGAACCGCGGTCCTAAAGAAATGGAGGAATGCGTTTATTTCCTCTCGACCGATGGCAAAACCTTAATACGCGTGATTAGCGACCTAAAGCAACCCAACGGAATCATCGGCACTCCCGATGGCAAAACTCTTTATGTAGCTGATATCGGCGCTAACAAAACGTACCGATACCAAATTCAACCCAATGGTTCGCTCAAGGGCAAAAAGCTGTTCTGCGAATTAGGTTCCGATGGCATGACCATCGATGAGCGGGGAGACATTTATCTCACCGGCAAGGGCGTGACGGTCTTTGATTCCTCGGGAAAGAAAATCCAGCACATTGAAGTCGACGAACCGTGGACCGCCAACGCGTGCTTCGGTGCCAAGGACCGTCGAACACTCTTTATCACGGCGAGCAAAGGCCTTTATTCGCTGCAGATGAGTGTCAAAGGCGTAGACAGTCAATAGCGTGCATACGGACCTCCGGGAGGTTGTGGAGTGCGCCAATTTTTGGTGTTTTCCGATGCATGCCATTTCGGCAAAACGCGCTGGCGCGCAGTTGTGACCGATCTCTTGGAATGCAGTTATGAAGCCATCTAGAATTCTCCTTTTCTGCAGCGTCGTATTCCTCTGCCAGGGTGAAACCGCCGTGGATCTCTGGCAACTCGCGAATAAGGAGTATGCGGTTCATCGCTATTCAACTTTGTTCTCCGCGCAAGATGTGCGCGACCGGCTCTCGTCGGAAGCCGGCCTCAAAACCGCCGTCGATTGGTGCAAACGCACCGGTGTCACGAAAGCTTACGTGGAGAGCTTTCGGGATGGTTACCAGGCCGATCGCGAGTCGCTCGAACAAGCGAAAGCTACGCTGAAGGCGGCTGGACTGACCGTATCGGGATGCGTGACTCCTACGTTGGTCGGCAAACTCTCAAACGGCTGGAAAGCGATCGGCTGTTACACCGACAAACCCACTCAAGAGAAGGTCCAAGCCATTTTCGAATACGCTGCAAGCATGTTCGACGAGATCATGATCGACGACTTCTGGTTCACCGATTGCACATGTCCTGATTGTGACGCGGCTCGCCACGCCAAAATCGTTACCATCGGCGAACGCACATTTCCCGTTAAATCGGGCTCATGGGAAGACTACCACTGTGAGCTGATGGTCCGCCTTTCACAAGAACGGGTCCTCGGGGCTGCAAAGCGCGTTAATCCAAACGCCCGCCTAATCATTAAGTACCCTCAATGGTATGAGGACTTTCACAAGCGCGGGTACGAGGTAATTCGGGAAACGACGGACTTCGATCGGATCTGGGTGGGAACCGAAACACGGAACTATAGTGATCGACAGTGGGGCGGCACACCACAGTACGAGGGCTATTTTATCATGCGTTGGCTTGGCGGTATCGGCGGGGCGAAATGCGGCGGTGGGTGGTTTGATCCCTTTGGGACCACGGAGGCTACCTATGTCGAGCAGGCCCGCCAAACAATCCTGGGTGGCGCGCGCGAATCGATGCTGTTCTGTTACGGCGCCCTGCAGGGCGGCACTGGTCCCAAGAACATCGAGGTCTTGCGCGCCAATTTGCCCGAGTTACTCGCCGTCGCCAAACAGGTCAACAAACGCCAGATCGTCGGTCTGGCCGCCTACAAGCCGCCCAATAGTGACGCGGGAAAGGAGGCTCGTGTCTTCGATTTCGTCGGGATGCTCGGGCTGCCACTGGTGCCTTGTCATGACTTTCCCGCCAGTGCCTCCGCGGGTTTCTTCTCGATTCATGCGCTTAAGGATCCTGATTTAATCCCCCGGCTGAGTTCCTTTATAAAGGCCGGCAAACCGGTCCTCCTTACCGATGGTTTGGCCGGAGCGCTGACCAATCGCGTCAATCTCGCCGCGGCGAACGTGCAGATCCTGCCGGTTCACCAAGACCCGAAATCACTGCTGGAACTTTCGCAAGAGCAAATCGATCCGCTGCGCCAGCGATTGCTTCGGCCATTCAAGGTCTCCTTTCAAGCATTGCCTCGAGTTTCACTTTATCTCTTTAAAGACAAAAGCTTTGCGGTGGAGAATTTCCGTGATGCGCCGGCGGAAGTGCAGCTAAATGGCAAATCGCTAACTATTCCGCCTCGCGGGTGGGTGTATACTTGGCGCTGATCTCATGCAGCACGTTCGTCGATTTGGCCAGCACTCACGTCGCTGTCCAAAACAACAAACTAAGACCTGACAGAAACATGAAAGACCGAAACATTAAAGGGGATCTCCTTTGCGTCATTATTGCCGCGGTTCTCTTACTGAACTCTACGAGCGATGCGGCGCCGCTCACGTTGTCGGCAAAAGGTGCGAGCAACTACCAGATCGTCATAGCTACCAACGCCATTCCTTCAGAGCGCTATGCCGCCGAAGAGTTGCAGCGGTATCTGGAGAAAATCACGGGAGGCAAATTCCCGATGATAACTGATGGAGAAGCCATACGTGGACGGGAGATCCTGCTGGGTGACAATGGGCACCTCCGAAAGCTGGGGCTGAAGATCGACTGCGGACAACTTGGTCAGGAAAGCTTTATCCTGCGCACAGACCATAACCGCCTGATTA
>DATJGF010000055.1:0-3729 GCA_035495315.1 Candidatus Limnocylindrales bacterium | reverse complement strand
AATCCAGGTATCGGCGGGCGTCGAATCGTACCGGAACCAGACATTTTCGAAAGCGATGTGGCCTCGGATGGCCGATAAGACCTGTGCGTCCGTTCGGTCCTGCACCTGGGGTTGGGTGTCGAGCAACTGGAAGATGCGCTCCGCGCTGGCGGCCGTGGACATTAAGGCATTGTAGAGGTCACCCATGGTTTGAATCGGGCCGAAGAACATGCCCAGGTACAGAATGAACGCCGCTAGTTCGCCGACGGTGATCTCGTGCCGAAGCACCATCCGCCCGCCGTAACCCAGGATGATCGCGGTGCCCAGGCCGGAGAGGAGTCCCAGGAACGGCAGGTAAGTATGAAACACGCGGGCGGCGGCCAGGGCGTATTGATCGTGAGTCGCGTGCAATTGCTGAAAGCGGCTTAGATTTTCCTCCTCCCGGGAAAAAGCCTGGACGACCCGCACGCCCGCGATGTTCTCGGCCATGCTCGCTGTAAGGCGCGAAGTCTGGGCCCGCAACCGCCGATAGGCGTCGAGGGCCCGGACGTGAAACAAGTGCGTCGCCACGACCAGTGGCGGCAGCACCACGCTGACCGCCAGGCAGAGACGCCAATCATATTGCAACAAAAGGAAGATGACCCCGACCAGGGTCAGCAGGCTGCCGAGCAACTGGTTGGCGCCCCACGTCAAAATTCGGTCCAGCGAATCAATATCCGTGTCTGCCCGGGCCAGGATGCGCCCGTGATGGGTCCGATCGAAATAATTGAGGGAGAGCCGCTGGATGTGCTCGAAGACCTGCAGCCGCAAGTCGTTCATCGCGCGCTGGCCGACCGCAATCGCGCTTTTGACCTGTCCGGCGCTCAGCCACCAGCCCAGCAGCAGATTGAACAGGTAAAGCGCGCTGACCATCAGGATCCCATCAAGGGCCAGGCGCGTGGAACTGAACCGAACGAGATAGCGATCAATTCCAATTTGGATAAACTTCGGCCCCAGCAACTGCGAGGCGGTGGCTCCGAGCGTGAACAGCAGGTTCAGCAGGAACATCTTTCGGTACGGCGCCAGCGATCGGGCCAGCCGCAGAAAAGTCTCCTTGCTCATCCGTTTCCGGGCGAACAATTCTTCCAGCTCGATATCCGCTTTCGTTGCCATTGAAACATCCCCCGGCGATCAGGCCGGACGAAATTGTTGCTCGAATATTTCTTTGTAAAAGCCGCCTCGTTGAATGAGGTCGTCATGGCGGCCGCGCTCGACGATGCTGCCGGCATTCAGGACCAGGATTTGGTCGGCGTGTTTCACGGTGGAGAAACGTTGCGCGATGATAAAGGTGGTGCGGCCTTCGCATAATCGCTGCATGGCTTCCTGGATCAGCCGCTCCGTTTTTGAGTCCACACTGGCGGTGGCGTCGTCGAGAATCAGGATTCGCGGATCCATCAGGAACGCGCGCGCGATGGCCACCCGCTGGCGCTGGCCGCCGCTCAACGAAATCCCGCGCTCGCCGATCAGCGTCTCATAACCTTCCTCCAGCTCGGAGATGAATTCGTGAGCCTGGGCCGCTCGGGCGCACCGTTCGATTTCCGCCAGGCTCGCCTCCGGCTTTCCGTAGGCAATGTTTTCGGCAACGGTTGTGCTGAACAGGAACGTTTCCTGGAAAATCACGCTGACGCTTCGCCGCAATTGATCCAATTTCAATTCCCGCACCCCCATGCCGTCCACCAGCACGCTCCCGTTTCCCACATCATAAAAGCGCGGGATCAAATTCACTAAGGTGGTTTTACCCGACCCGGTAGGCCCTACGATCGCGACGGTCTGGCCCGGCTCAGCGATGAAGCTGACGTCGTGCAGAGAGGCCTTGCCATTGGTGTAATTGAAGCTAACTGATTCAAAAGCCACCCGGCCCCGGCCCGCCGGCAGGGGCTGTTTTCCACTCTTGATCGATTGGGGTTCACGAATGATTTCCAGGATGCGCTCGGCACTGGCGCTGGCATTCTGGATTATATTGGTGAACTGGCCGACCATCCCCACCCGGTACCCGATGGCCATCAGGTAAAGGACCACTTTGGTCAAATCTCCGACCTGCAGGTGGCCCGCAATGACCTGGCGCCCACCGACCCAAAGGGCCAGGGGCAAACTTAGTCCATAAACGAATTGCGCCAGGGGAACCCGGGCCGCCCAATAGTTCACCGTCGCCAGCAGGAACCCCAGATAGTTCTCCTTTTTGTCACGGAATCGTTCGATTTGCGCTTGTTCACGGGCAAACGCTTTGACGACGCGCACGCCAGCGATGTTTTCCTGGATGACCGTGGTCATCGCGCCGTGCAGGTCATGAACGTGGCGCCATTGCGGTCTCAGTTTGGTGGCGAAGAAAGCAATCAACCCAACCGTCGGCAGCACGGTCGACAAGGCAACCCAACCCAGCACCGGGCTAATGGCAAAAATGAACACTACGGTAAGGCTGAGCGAGACCAGGATATCGATGCTGAGGACCAGGCAGGCATGCAGAAAATCCTGCAACCGCCAGACGTCCGTCGTGGACCGGGAGATTAATTCGCCGCTGTTGGTTTTGTCGTGGTAGGTAAAGGCAAGCCGCTGGAGGGCGTTGTAGATGGCCGAGCGAATGTCTCCCAGAACCGGCTGAGTGATCCGGTTCCGAATCGTGCCGACGAAATAGGCCATGACTGTGCGGCTCAGGACGAGCAGGAGGAAAAGGCGGACGTACGGCGCCAAGGTGGGCTGCGCTTCGGAGGCTGCGCTTGCGCGCAAAGCATTAATGGCGTTGCCGATCACCTGAGGCAGCGCCAGATCGATGCCGATGACCCCCAGCAGGAGCACCAGGCAACAGGTCAGCCGCCCGGGATATTTTCCCAGGAACCCGAGCACGGCCAACAGGCTGCGCGGCTTTAAAGTTTTGGGCTCGTTGCCAGCCATAATTCAGCTCCAACGCGGCCCATCATAAGCGCAAAATAGAGCTCGGGAACAAGTCCTTTAGAGTGGTGCTGGCAGGCCTCTTTTTGGGGTTCTAAAACCCCAGTTTTACCTTGCAAATATTTGGTATTCCAACTAGAACGAGGGTCAACCCTGAACAGGTGACTCTTTCCGACAGGGCAGTGAAAGAGAACGTTGGCACGACTCCTTTATATGATTCTTTTTGGGCATGCAGTTGGGGATAAAAGAGCTTTAATTGGGCCTGCCCGCCGGGCAGCAAGTTCTCTTCTTTTTTCAATCCTTTTCGTTGGCACAATTCTTTTGCCAGGGTCGCTTCGAGCAGCCGACGCTTCTCAAAATTGCGTCGTGATCGAGAAGGAGGGCAAGGTCGAGGTGGCCCGCAAGGGCTCGACCACCTGGTCGGCCGCCCAGGTTAACGACAAGCTGGAACTCGGAGACCGATTACGCACCGGCATGCGCAGCCGCGCCGCCTTGCGCTGGTCAGAGTTGAGTGTCATGCGGGTCAACGAGTTGACCAGCATGGAAATTCAGCCGCCGGCCACCAGCGGCGTCAAGCCGCAGCTGGAACTGCGCTCCGGCGCCGCATACTTTTTCAGTCGCGAAAAGCCGTCGGAAATCCAATTTCGGACACCGGTGGCCTCGGGTGCAATCCGGGGAACGGAGTTCAACCTGTCGGTCGCGGAGGATGGCCGCACAGAATTAGCCCTGCTGGATGGTGAGGTGGATCTCTCCAACGGCCAAGGCAGCGCCACGCTCAAGAGCGGGGAACTCGGCACGGTCGCTCCCGGCGGCGCGCCGTCAAAA
>DATJGF010000054.1:0-5374 GCA_035495315.1 Candidatus Limnocylindrales bacterium | reverse complement strand
AAGATGAAATCCGGTGAAAAAGTTTTGCGTTCGAGGCATGCTGGCCCCGACCGCATCGCCCTGGGCGCCTGCGGCCTTAAACCACTACCACATGATTCCGCAGGACGCCGATCCCGCTGATTTCGATTTCTACCACATCATCCTTTTGCAAGCTGAAATCGTCCGGCGGGACGATGCCTGTTCCTGTCAGGAGCACCGCACCTTGGGAGAAGGTCTGGCAGCGAAAAAGAAAGTCTGCCAGGTCCTGAAAACTTCGTTTGATTTGGGTTACCGATGTCTCGCCCTTGAACGCGGCTGCACCGTTTCGCTTAATCTCGAGTCGAATTTGCCACTTGCGCGCCTCCTCTTCGCTTTGCTCCAGGGTTATCCATGGACCAAGCGCGCAGGATCGCTCGTAAATCTTCGCTTGCGGCAGATACAACAAATTCTCCCCTTCGATGTCCCGTGAGCTCATATCGTTGCCGATGGTATACCCGACCACTTTGCCTCGAGAACTCAGCACCAGCGCGAGTTCCGGTTCCGGTACGCTCCACCGGGCGTCACGGCGAATGCCCACTGGTTCGCCCGTAGCCGCGACTTTCTCGGGCAATGATTTGAAAAAAAGTTCCGGACGTTCCGCAACATACACCCGGTCGTAAGCGGTGGCGCTGAAATCAGACTCCTCCATGCGAGCGGTCTTGCTGCGCAAATAGGTAACCCCGGCGGCCCAAACCTCTTGCTGATCGACTGGCGCACGCAAGTGCAGATCGGCAAGGGCGTAGCGCGGCAGTCGTGGATGCAGAAGAGCCTTTATGTCGGCGGCGGGTTGTTGGCTTTCCAGCAAACGGGTCAGGCAATCGATCCCTGTCTCTGACAAATCAACAACCGTTGAACGGCTTTCAACCAGGCCAATCCCGATTTGTCCCTCGCGGTTTTCAAAGCGGCAAATGTTCATGTGCGGTTATTTTCCTGCCTGGTCGGCCTTCGCCAATGTCCCCGTCTCAGTGGTCGTCAGGATCGGGATCACTTTTCGTTTCGGCAGCAAAAAGCACAAGAGCGCCGCGACCAGCAAACCGCCACCCAACACCGAGAATGGCACCACGATGTCCCCAGTTTCCTCTTTCAGCCAGCCAAACGCGTAATTACCCGCCCAGCCGCCTAAATTTCCAAAAGCGTTCACCAGGCCCATAACCGTTCCCAGGACGACACGAGGCATGGTTTCAGACGGGATCGACCAGAAGGGGGCGAGCCCCGCAAACGGTCCCTGTATCGCAAAACAAAGAAAACCAAATGAAAGCCAAAACGAGTACCGGCTGCTCAGCACGCTGGCGATCAAACAGAATCCCGCCACAGCATACACAAAGGCAACATGGCCGCGGCGCTCCTGCTTTTCATCCGAGTGGCGCGAGATCAGAACCATCACTACCGCTGCAACCAGGTACGGAATAGCATACAGAACCCCGGTTTGTAATGGTGTGAAATTCCTTCCGTGACCCTTGAGTGCTTCACTCAGAAAAGTGTTGCAACCGTAAGCCGCACAATTCTGCAGGAAATAAATCGGTACCATCGCCAGGAGCGCCACTAAAACAGAAGGTTCGGTCAGAGCTTTCCAGGTCGACCCCTCGTTAGCCTTCCCCAGGTCGGTTGTTTCTCGGGCAAGAGTGGTTTCCAGGTGCTCCCGTTCCTCTTTAGCAATCCATTTGGCTTCCCGCGGATGGTCGCTGATACAAAACCACCAAACCGGAAGCCAGATTATAGGCAGCGCGCCTTCAACAATAAGGGCCGCGCGCCATCCCCAGACACCCAACAACGCTCCAGTGATCGGCGCGGCCCCGGCTACCGCCAAGGGTTGGCACAAGTTCCAGTATGCATTTGCCCTCGCCCGCTCGGCTCGCGGGAACCAATTACACAATAAGACCAAAGTTGCCGGAAAAACTCCGCTCTCCGCCACGCCAAGCAGAAAACGCATCGTCTTGAATTGTGCGGTGGTATTCACCAGCCCGCATCCGATCGCGCACGCGCCCCAACAGACCAGAAATATGCTGATCAGTTTGCGAGGACTCCACCGATTGGCGAGGTACCCACTGGGTATCTGCAGCAGCAAATAGCCAAAAAAGAAAATTCCGACTGCATTACCTTTGATTTTGTCGTCCATCCCCAGGAACTGCATCATCGGCGAGAGTTTGGGATCCAGTGCCAGGGCGATATTGGTTCTGTCGATGTACGAGATGGTGTACATGACCAGGGCAATCGGAATGATGCGAAGCCAGCGTTGTTCCGTCATAAGGGTCGGACAGTGCGGCCATTGTTACCAGCACGATCTCGCCGCGTCGATACCAGAGTAGCGTCAGGCGTCTCGCCTGACGCAGAGGGATGCGTCCCCTCCCTGGCTTTAGGGCGCCGGGCAGGGGTGAAGTCAGTGTGGTGGCGTTTGCATTTGATCCGCCGGGCAGGATGCCCCGGCTCTACGTCGGGCGAGACGCCTGACGCTACCGCCGGCATTGCCCCGAACCCACGTTGTTGGTTGAATGGCCTCATGAGCGCCGCAAAAACGGTATTCGATTCAGCCGAAGAGGAAATCTACCAGCTTCAAACTCGCGCACCGGGAGCGGCTGGCAGCCTGGCGTTAACGGAAGACATGCTGTTGAACGAACCGAGCGGCAACTTGTTCGGGCTTTCGCAAAACGTCGGCATGGGCTGGAGTCCCGCCGAAGCCGGGCGCAAACAGTTTCTCATTTTGAGCACTCAAGGGGGCTTGCGAGCCTCCGATGGCGAGCCCCTGGCGCTGGGTTATCACACCGGCCATTGGGAAATCGGATTATTAGTCCAAGCCGCAGCTCAGGAGTTTCGACGGTTGCAAGTCATCCCTTTTGCCGGTTTTTGTTCGGACCCATGTGATGGTCGAACCCAAGGGACCCCCGGAATGTTCGATAGCCTCCCATATCGCAATGACGCCGCCATAATCTTCCGACGTCTCGCGCGTTCCCTGCCATTGCGTGCCGGTGTCCTCGGCATCGCCACCTGTGACAAAGGTTTGCCCGCGATGTTAATGGCGTTGGCCGGTCTTCACGAGCTGCCCTGTGTCGTCGTTCCCGGCGGGGTCACCCTTCCGCCGACTTCCGGCGAAGATGCCGGCACTGTGCAAACCATCGGAACCCGTTTTGCCCATGGGCTGATCTCCCTCGCCGAAGCCGCCGAAGCCGGTTGCCGAGCCTGCGCCTCGCCGGGTGGCGGCTGCCAATTCCTTGGAACCGCCGCGACCGCACAAGTGGTGGGCGAGGCGCTCGGACTCTCACTGCCGCACTCCGCACTGGCGCCTTCCGGCCAACCTGTTTGGCTCGACCTGTCTCGCCGCTCAGCGCTGGCGCTTCATCAGCTTGAGTCTCGTGGCGTTTCCACACGTGATATTCTAACTTCGGAGGCAATTCAGAATGCGATGGTAGTGCATGCTGCCTTCGGTGGGTCCACCAATTTGTTGCTCCACATTCCCGCGATTGCCCACGCCGCGAAGCTCAAATTGCCCACCATCGAGGATTGGATCGCCGTCAACCGCAGTGTGCCGCGCCTGGTCAGTGTCCTGCCTAACGGCCCGGTTCATCATCCGACCGTGCGCGTCTTTCTCGCGGGAGGCGTCCCGGAGGTGATGCTGCATCTGCGCCGGCTCGGTTTGCTCAATACCGAAGTGTTGACCGTCACGGGCAAGACTCTGGCCGAGAATCTCGATTGGTGGGAAAAGTCCGAGCGACGCCGCCGCTTCCGCGAATTGCTGCGGCAACTTGATGGCATCGATGCGGACGACGTGATTTTGCCGCCCGACCGCGCGCGCGAACGCGGCCTAACGGGTACCCTGTCTTTTCTGCGAGGCAATCTCTCCCCCGAAGGATCCGTCGTGAAGAGCACCGCCATCGATCGCTCCGTGGTCGGCTCGGACGGTGTGTACACCAAGGAAGGGCCGGCCCGCGTTTTCGTCAGTGAAAAGATGGCCATTAAGGCCATCAAGGAGGACCGCGTCCTTCCTGGCGATGTAATGGTTCTCACTGGCGTCGGGCCTCTGGGCACCGGCATGGAGGAAACTTACCAGGTGACCGGCGCCCTCAAGCATCTGCCCTTCGGCAAGCACGTCGCCCTGCTGACGGATGCCCGCTTTTCAGGCGTGTCCACCGGCGCCTGCGTTGGCCATATTGGACCTGAGGGGCTCGCCGGTGGTCCCATTGGAAAGGTCCTCGATGGAGATATTGTACGAATTGTGATCGATTGTAACCGCGCCGAGGGCAGCGTCGATTTGGTCGGAGATGGGCAGCGAATTTTCTCTCCCGAAGAAGGTAGCCGGGTTTTGGCCCAGCGGGCGCCGCGACCGGATCTCGCACCCAACTCGGATTTGCCCGAAGACACGCGGCTATGGGCCGCACTGCAACTTGCCGGAGGTGGTACATGGGCTGGCTGCGTGTATGACGCAGATAGCATCCTTAATGCGTTGAACGCCGGTCGCGGTGTGCTGATCAAAGCCACCTCTCGTTAAGCCTTGGGTTCAACCGGTCGGTATTTAGCGTAGCGCAGACATTCCTGTCTGCCGTATCGCCGACATTCTTGTCGGCAACCCTGCCCCCCACTCCCAGGCGCGCATGGATGGTAATCAATCTCGTGCTAACAGATCATCCACGATCCCGGCCAGATCAGCTAGATAGTCATCCCCTCTCGGATGATGCGTCAACCCTGCCAAGATGTAGTGCCGCCTTGGTCCGGTCACTACCGCCACATCATGCAACCAGTCCTCCCACGAACCCCACTTGCGAATGATTTCCACTTCGCGCCCGCCCAGCCCTTTCACAAATTTAATTTGGTCATGCGGAATTTCGGGTGACTGAAAAATTTCACGCATCCCCTGTGACGCCGCGGCTGAGAGCAATTTGCCCGTTTCCAAGAGCAAAAAATAACGCAGCGCTTGCCGCACCGTGATCGCATGGGAATGCTCTCCCACCGGATCCACATAGCGTTCACCCTCTTCACCATAGTGTTTGCCTACCCAAATCCCCCCGCCTTGCTCAGCCTGATACAACCCCAACCGATTCAACACTTCCTGGATTTGCTTGAGGCCCAATTCGTGCGAAAACTTGGACGCTGTTTCATTGCTGGACCTTTTGATCATTAGGCCAAGTTGATGCCTTGTCTCTGGATCCAGGTTGGTCGCTGCGTCCGGGCGAAGCGCAAAATAGGCGAGCAGTATCCCGATTTTCGACACGCTCGCCCCATATTCGCACCGGTCCGGGTAAACCATCGCGACGCGCGAAGTGCGCAAATCCAGTAGGCCCACCGCCGCCTGGTCACTCTGCATGGCATATCGAGAGCGTAGTTGAACATCAATATTCTCCAGCTCTCTTTGCAGAACAGGATGCGT
>DATJGF010000053.1:0-6985 GCA_035495315.1 Candidatus Limnocylindrales bacterium | reverse complement strand
TGGCGCTTTGGCCAGACGCTGCTCCCTTTCCAAAGCGCCAGAGCACTGGCGCACTCCAAGACGCTGGCGCGCTATGCCATGTCGTGTACGACGCTGTTCGGTAGGCAACGGCATTTTCATTGATTCACCCCTTGCGTCTGCCCCGGTGCCTGTACGGAATTATCAGTGGGAGTACCGGTGGTAGGAGTGCTTCCGGTGGCATTGCGGCGAGGAACAGCTGACAGATTCAGTCGCGCGACGGTTTGGAAAACTAAGGGCGGTTCGGTAGTAGTTTTCTCGCTCGTATCGGTTTTCTTGCCTCCCGGATTGCTGTCAAACCAGAGCGTGATCCTCACCGCTTCGGGCATCCCTTCGAGATTGTAACGTTCCCTTCTGGAAGTTTGGAGTTTTCCACGCCCCTCCACATCACCCCAGGAGTCGTACCATTCGTAGCCATCATAATACTCGAACTTCAACCCTAGCAATCCGGTCGCAATTTCCTCACGGCTGCCACCCGCCAGGGGGTTGGGGCCGATCCGCGGATTACGACGGCGCCAGAGCGTGTACAAACCGGACTCAGGGTCCTTTTCGAGAAAGAAACTCATCTGGCAAAAATCCCCCTCCCGCGCGCGACGAGGTGTATAGTTGTGCGTCGCAAAATCGAGGTTGTCAGCGGAGACCTCTCCCAACATGCGATGCATTCCAAGAAAATCGTAGTCTTTCGACAATGGACAGGCGGCGCGTAAATCCGCCGCGATCAAACCCAGTGCGACGCGTGCGTTCTGAAAGATCTCGAGGCGCGGCTCGATGAGTTTGCGGCTTGAAACCGCAGCGTTGAGACAGACGTAGCCACTTACCAGGATCAGCGACATGAGGGCGGAGCTGATCACGATCTCAATCAAAGTGAACGCCGAGACGCGTCGCATACCCCAGTCCCCAGTCCGCAGTCCGCACTTCATGACCGCCTCCTGCGATTGCCGAGATCGTTTCGCCTTGGGTTGGTCGTGCTTGTGGTCGTGTCGTCTGGGGCCTGGAAGAGCAAGGTTTCGAGTTCGTAAATAGTTTTGCCGGACTTGGCGTTCCCAATGACGACTTTCACCTCGTGCAAGCCGTCAATTCCGGCCTTTTTTATCGATTCTTTCCAGCGATACAATGGCAGGTCGTCACCGCAGTCACCATCCTGGTCGCCATCCTCAAAATCGCCTTCCGCGCGAATCGTTTCGATCAAACCCGCGGCATACAGCGCCGCGGTCGATTGTAGTTCCGAGTCTTTGTTCGACTGCAGGGCCAAGGTAATGCCTTCCGTCAATCCGACTACCGCAATGGCCAGGATCGAGATTGCGCAGATCACCTCGATCAGCGAGAACCCAAGCCGTCGATGGTTTTGGCGCTTTTTCATTCGCGGGCAAGTTCGCGGACAGCGACTCGTGAGGTGACTGGGCTGATGCGCAGGAGCAACCGGAAGCCTTGCCGATCGCGCAGCAGGATCTCTGCAGGGTCCGCCGTTCCATCCGGGTAAAAACGGATCAGAACTCCGTCATCGACTTCGCTTGATTGCGAACCGGGCATCCTCTCCTCTTCTGAACTTCCGGTCTCCGGCTCATTTTCGGTATTGCGATGAAATTTGATCGAGATGCGGTCATCCAATTCACCCTTGGCGCCAGGGACGTTTTCGGCAGGAACAAACATGTCCGGTTGGTTGGCATGAGGCGCCCGACGCTCGAGCGCGAAACGCCCGGTCCGCGGATCGAGATGAATACGATGGGGTTCTTGCAGGCTAACGGACTGGCTATAGGCCAAATTGCACAGGTTGACCAATCGCCGGCTGGTTGAGCGGAGCAGTGCCTCCTCGTAGGTCCCGCGCATTTCGGGGATGATCATCGCGCTCACAATGCCGATTAATGCGATCACCACCATTAGCTCGATCAGTGTGAACCCTTGTAGGAGACGACGTGAGGAGACTCCTTTTCGAGCCGTTCGTTGGCAAACTCCGGATCGTTGGACCTTCGTCTGGCCCGGTTCAATCGGGGTCTTCTTATGTCGTCTCCTGCAGCGCATATCCAATCATTGCCAATTTCCAATATCGGCGCCCTCGCCTTCTCCGCCGTCGGCGCCGTCTGCGCCACGAGACCAGAGATCAAAGCTCGCCGTGTGATGCACCCCGGGATAACGGTATTGATAAGAATTCCCCCACGGATCGGGTCTAAGCTGCTTGATGTAAGGCCCTCGCCATTTTTTGTCATCGCCGCTCGGCGCGTCTACCAGGACCTTTAAGCCTTCGTCCGCGGTTGGGTAGCGGTCCATGTGGACATTGAATCGCTCGAGGGCCGCCTCGAGTTCAGCAATATGACCTTTGGCGGCGCTGACCCTGGCGTCGTGTTTGGTGGTCATGAATTGTGGAATGATGGCGGCGGCGAGGATGCCGATCACCGCGACCACTACCATGATTTCAATAAGCGTGAACCCGCGCGCCCCTGTAGCGCAGAGTTTCACTCTGCTGTATCGCAGGTTTTCAACCTGCAAGCGATCGGAGCCGCAACCGCTGCTGAGCGCAGGCAGAGTGGAACTCTGCGGTACAGCAGAGTGAAACTCTGCGCTACGATGGCCTGGCCGCAATACGTCAGCAGGACGGCGCAGCGATAGCTCGGCAGGCGCCCTCTGCGATAATTCCTTCAGGTTATCTCTTTTCATTTCAATCCTTCTGTAATCAGTTGTTCTTCGCGATTGGGTTTATCATTCATGTCTTGAACAGGACTCACTGCGTAAACGATTACCCAGTTTAAAACCGACGTCCCTTAATGATTCAGCGACCCCCTGCGGATCAATGAATCGCCCGGCTCATCCTGAAAATCGGCAACAGGATGGCGATTACCATGAAACCGACTAACGACCCCACAATCAAAATCAAAAGCGGCGCCAGCAAGGAAATCAGCGTTTTCGTGCGGGCGCGCATGTGCCGCTCCTCGATTTCCGCGACCCTCAACAACATCTCGTCCAGTCGCCCGGTCTCTTCGCCGACATCGATCATTTGGACGACCGTTCGCGGGAAAATCCCCAACTTGCGCAACGGCGTTGCCAGCGAATGACCTCCGCGGGTTTCTTCCGCAACACGCGCAATCTGGTGGGCGAGGACTCGATTGCCAATGGTGTTTTCCACGATCTTTAAGGCTGGCAACAGGGATACTCCGCTCCTAGCCAATGTTCCGAGTGTGCGGGCAAAACGTCCGAGGGCTGCGGCGCGAAAAACGGAACCCAAAACCGGGATCCGTAGTTTGACTTCGTCGCACAGCTCAGCACCTCGTGGCGTACGAATGTACCAGCGCAAAGCGGCTGCAGCGGCACCGATCCCCACCAGCAGCACGAGCCAATATGAATGCAAAAAACTGCTCACTTTCAACAGAACCAGTGTAGGCAAGGGCAGATCAGTGAGCATCTCCTGCAGCATGCCGAACAGTTTGGGCAGAACCAACGTCAGCAGCGCAATCACAGTTACAATCCCGAAACCCAGCACAAACAACGGGTATGCCGCCGCTGCTTTGACTTCGCCGCGAACCTCATCTTCATGTTCCAGAAGGTCCGCCAAATCGTTCATGACCTTTTGCAGCGCCCCCGCTTCCTCCCCCACCCGTACCATGCTGACGTAGAGTTTGCTGAACAACCGGGGATGCTCGTCCAGGGCAGAGGACAATGATGCGCCTTTGCGCACTGATTCCGATACCTTGAGGACCACGGCTTTCATTGCCGGATTTTCTTCCTCTTCCCCAAGGCCATCCAACGCCTGGGGAATAGGAATCGCGGCGCCTAACAGCGCACTCATTTCTCTCGTGAAGGCGGTCACGTCCTTGCGTTTGATGCGCCGTCCAAGCCGGGCGGACGCGATCGGAAGCTGCTCTGAGGGTAACAATCGCGCCGGGGCATCCCCGTTAGTCGAAGCTTCCAAATTCGACGGGAAAAGACCGCGTTCGGTCAAAAGGCGCAACGCGGATCGACGATCGTCGGCCTCGATAAGACCTTCGACGGATTTCCCGCTACGCTCGATCGCCTGATAGCGGAAGGCGTTCACTCGAGCATGTCTCCCGAAGAGACCCGCAGGATCTCTTCCAACGATGTTATGCCCGCCGCCGCCTTTTGCAGCGCGTCCTGGTGCATGGTCATCATTGTTCTTTGAGCTGTTGCCTTAAGCTCCGCATTCGAGCGTTTCTGCAGGATGAGCTCTTTCATTTCAGTATCGATCGCCAGCAATTCGAAAATGCCGATGCGGCCGCGATAACCGGTTCCACGGCATTCGTCGCAACCCGTACCGCGATAGAAAATTCCCTCCACCTGGCGCCCGCCCAGGGCTTCGAGCCGGTCGCGAACTGCGCTGGAAACCGGGCACTCGGTTTTGCAGCGCGCGCAGATCCGCCGCAAGAGCCGCTGCGCCAGGACGCCTTCTAGGGAGGAAGAGATCAAAAAGGCCTCAACCCCCATGTCGAGCAGGCGCGTCACGGCCCCGGTCGAGTCATTTGTGTGCAATGTGCTGAAGACCTGGTGCCCGGTCAGGGCCGCCCGGATCGCGATCTCGGCGGTTTCGGAATCCCGAATTTCGCCAACCATGATCATGTCCGGATCCTGGCGCAGGATGGATCGCAAACCGGTCGCAAAGGTGAAATTACGACTCGGACGCACTGGAATTTGCGCGACGCCCGGCAACTCGTACTCGACCGGGTCCTCGATCGTCAGAATTTTCTTCTCGGGTGTGTAGATGCTCTGGAGAATTGAGTAAAGGGTAGTAGTTTTGCCGCTGCCGGTCGGCCCCGTCGCTAAAAAAAGTCCGTGCGGCTTTTCAACGAGTCGAGCCAGGAAGGCCGCGCGGTCAGGGTCGAGCCCTAATTCCTGTGTGCCGAGCAGCTTCGTGCCTTTTTCCAGCAATCGCAGCACGACCCCTTCCCCGTAAATGGTCGGCAAGGTCCCGACCCGAATATCGACGCGCACGCCTCGATGATTGATCTGGATATGGCCATCCTGCGGCATGTAACGCTCGGCGATATTCATGTCCGCCATGATTTTGATGCGCGAGACCAGTGCGGGATGAAGCTGCTTGGGCGGGGGTGGTTGCTCCTGCAGGAGGCCGTCGATGCGGTAGCGAAGTTGGATGTTTTCCTCGAAAGGCACGAGGTGAATATCGCTGGCGCGATCGCGCAGTGCCGTCGAAATGATCAGGTTAACGAGGTTGATCACCGTCGGCTCGTTGGCCATCACCTCGATGTCATGCAAGTTCCGGCCCTCGACTGCGACCTCGGGTTCCGGGTTGAGGCTTTCGATCATTTTCTCGACCGTCACCTGGTAGCATTCGGCGATCTTCTCGGCGATTTCTCCCGCCGGCGCTTCAAATTCCTGCACCTCGAACCCGCTCAACAAACGGATATCCTCGATGACCCGTTCGTTGCAGGGTTCAGCGGTTGCTACATCAATGGTCCCGTCATGAATCGCGACGGGCAGAAGCCGGTGTTTTTTGACGAACTCAACTGGAAGGAGGCGGGTCGCCTCGGGAGGGATACTCAGCTTGGCCAGCCCACCCAGACGGTTGGATGATTCGGGTGAAGACAACCCCTCAGTGGGGGCTGGGGTCGCCAGAACTCCCGATGCAGGTGCCACCGCTTTATTCATTTCTTCCCGATCTTAGGGGTTCGAAAAGCAGCTACACGGAACCGACCCAAAGACCGGCCTCCGTACAAGCAAACCAGTGCTTGACCTCTAACAGCCCACGCTACAAATAGCTTTGACACCTAACAAGCCGAAAAGTTCTGAGAAAAAGAAAGAAAAAGGCGATCACAATCATAGCTACGATTTCTGAACACCTTGGCCCGCAAGCGACAGCGTCAATTCCCTTCATCCGGCAGCACCGCGGCTGTTAATTCAATGATCTTGCGCAGTGATGTCGCGGGACGGAACCCAGTCCGCGCGGCCAACTTCTCAACGACCGGTTTGCGGCGGCGCATGTCGTCAAACCCGGGGGCATAAGCCTTACCGTAAGGAACAAAGTCCACGAGCGATGTTGACCCTAAAATCTCGATTACCAAGCGGGCGAGTGCGCCAATGGAAACCTCTTCAGTTGCGCCAATATTGAATACCTCACCACGAGCTGAAGGACAGTTTTGCAGGCGAACCAGCGCTTCGACCGTATCCTCGACATAACAAAAGCAGCGTGTCTGCTCGCCGTCGCCAAAGACACGCAACGGTCGGCCAGCCTTAGCGGCGGCAATAAAGCGAGGCAGGACCATCCCGTAACGGCCGGTCTGGCGGGGACCGACGGTATTGAACAGGCGCGCGATAATTACGGGCAGCGATTGCTCTTTCGCATATGCCATTCCCAGAAACTCATCCATCAACTTCGAGCACGCGTACCCCCACCGCGATTGATGGGGAGGCCCAATCAACAAATCATCTTCTTCTGCAAACGCCGGTTTTTGGCTCTTCCCGTATACTTCCGAGGTCGAGGCGATCAGGACCGGCACTCGATGAGACGCCGCCGCCTTCAACAGCACTTCGGTTTCCTGCAAGTTGGTTTGCAGCACATAAATGGGCGAGTTAACGACTAATTCAACCCCTACAGCGGCCGCCAGATGATAGATCGTCTCCGCGCCCGCTGCCAGTTCCACCAGTTCCCGGCAGTCCGAAATCTTCGATTGAATGAAGCGCAATCGGTTGTTCGACTGGGCCGCGCGCAGGTTCTCGATAGTTCCGGTGGATAGATCGTCGATGGCGACGACAGATTTGCCGTCTCGAAGGAGTCTTTCAACCAGATGCGAGCCGATGAAGCCAGCACCGCCAGTGACAATCACGTGTGAGGCGGAACGGGTTCGTGCGGAGTCGCTCATGCCTGGTGCAAGTGCCGGCTCAAGGGGATTCAACGTCAGAGGAACCGGCCGGTTCGTTAGTCTTTGAGTTAGGTTCCTCTTGCGGCCTTTGTTGTTTCAACTGGGCTTCATGACCGCCGGTCTCTGGCTCGCGAGCTTGTGGTTTG
>DATJGF010000052.1:0-2592 GCA_035495315.1 Candidatus Limnocylindrales bacterium | reverse complement strand
TAGCGGATTTGAGGATGGATGGTCGCGTCCGAAGCGCTAAAGCCAAGGGCTATGTTGCCGTCCCTATCCATCGCGATACTGCCCATCCAGCGCCAAGTCGTGTCCGGCTGGTACGTGCTCTCCTGTTTTACCGTCAGAGGTCCGTTGGTGGGGTTTTTCAACTCGACCCAGCGGATGCCCCCGACATCATTCGAACTCACCGTATAATTCACAACGAGGGATTCGTCCGGCGCCTCCGGAGTGCCAAAATTCCGATAGGCCAGACGGAACATTAAGCGGTCGGCCAGGTTACCGAGCCTATCAGGCACACCCAGCTGCGGCGCGCCAAGGAAAAGAAACGTGAAGGGCGCGGCGTTTGGACTCGGAATCTGAGTGAAGGTCGGGCCGGTGCCAAAGGGCACCCCGACGCTGTAATGCCAGGCGCGGTAGGAGTTGTTGTTGTTGCCGATGCTGTCTGGGAACTCGACGAACGTGTTCGGAGCGCCCGAAGGTGGCAATATGCTTCCGTCGAAGTCGGCGGGGATTAATGGATCCTCGTTATTCGCTGGCGAACCGACGAGGCCCGGAGTGAGCATGGTAGCCGGCAGGCCGTCCAACATTTTCGCGCGGTCGAAGGCGAACGGCTGCGTGCCGAGGTAAGCCGTGCCTGACGTATTGAAAACGTTCATGGCCATGTAATAGCCGTCCGGCCAAACCCCGATTTTCGGATAATCGAAGAGCGCACCGGCTCCCAAGGTGAAGTCATAGCGGTTCCATGTCCCCGTGGCGTCGCTAGTCGTGGAAATTGCGATGCATTCATGCGTCAGCCCGCCCGCAAACTGGCTGATCAGCCAGCGATTCGCGATCTGGTCATAGAGCATGACCGGATCACCCTGGCCGGCCTGGCAAACGCCGCCAAAGCCAGCCCAGACAGAGTTGATGCTCGCTGGTCCCAGAATCGAATCGCCGGTCGCCTTGTCAAAGACCTGGTAGCCTTCGTTCACGATCTGGACGTATTGGGTCGCACCCACTTCGCCGTTGGTATCGGGCGGCGCACAGTTGCAAACGACGCCTGGAAAAGGGATGCCGTCAAAGTTAAGACCGGGAATTACATTGGCTAGTAGACTCTTCCCCAATGTTTTTTGGACGACCGTGTCAGGTCTGCTTCCACTTGCGCGAATGATGCCAATCGGCGGGTTTTCCGGCGCCTCATGTTCACGAACGGGTGGCACATCCCAGGTTGCCATTTCGCGCAGGGGCGCTGAAACGTCGTTGTGAGATGAGTAAATAACCTCCCACTTGGGTTGCCAGGTTTGTGGCGCCGTCGGCTTTGCTGCCGGGACGGATGTGATTGGAAAGAGGCCAAAACCAATCAGCGCCAGAACGACGCCGACGGAGCCTACTACCAAACTGAGTAAGACGCGTAACTTAAAGAAAGCGTCTCGAGAAGCTGATCTTTTTTTCATAATTATCCTTTCTTGTTTTCGGTGGTTGTTGCCGGTTTCCGGGGCGAAAGCGACTGCCGAATGAGCAGCCTATCGGGACCGAGAACGGGATGTCACGCCCTTTCGTCTGACACTTTCGTAAGATGCGAGCCCTGCATCTCGGGGGCGCAAACCGAGATTTCGGAACTTAACGCCGGGAGGGGATGACCAAAAGAAGGCCGGTTAGGAAAAATGTCAGAGCGGCCGACAACAGGCAAAACGGGCAAAAGGCATGCAGGACGAAGGCCTGCAGAGAGAGGAAGTAGAGCGATGCGCCGAACATCAGAACGATCACCGCGATGAGGATAGCCCGCACCCAATCGTGCCCAAACACCGCCAAAATCGCCGCGCTAAAGACTGTGAAGTAGGCCACGGCGCCGAACGCCGCCGTCGGAAGTCCCAGCGTCGTCGCATAAGAACTTCCGAGCACCGTCGAACATCCGGCCAGCGAGCCACAAACCGCGTCGTCTCCAGTCAGATGCGCAACGGTGAGAAATGTTGCATCGGCCAACCCCACCAGAGCGACGACCGCCATGATCCAGTAAACCGCGACCCAACCTCGCGATCGATTGCCCCTCTGCTCGGAAGACTTATTCGCGCCAGACATGGTTACGGTTTTTCTTTCGCGGCCAGCGCCTCGTCAATCTGTTCCACCAGCTTTTCTTTCGTAAAATTGGCCCGCACCAGAGTCCCATTGAGGAAGATGGTCGGGGTATTTTTCACCCCGCGCGCCGCCCCCGCCTCCCCCTGCGAAACGACCATTCGCTGCACATCCGGGGCCTGATAGTCCGCCCGGAACCGGGCGACATCGAGCCCGAGGGATTGGGCGTAATTCTCGAAGAAGAAGCCGACAGTGGTCGCTTTGCTCCAGACCTGCTGATACTCGTAAAGCATGTCATGCATCTCCCAAAATTTGCCCTGGATGCCGGCGGCTTCCGCAGCCCGCGCCGCCTCGACCGAGTGGTTGTGCATGGCGAGCGGGAATTCATAAAAAATCTCCCGCAGCTTGTCGCCGTACTGTTCCCTTAGCTCCTTGAATAGCGCGGCGGTCAGGGCGCACGACGGACACTGGAAATCGCCATAAATTTCGAGAGTAACCGGCGCATTGCGCGGGCCGCGGATATGGAGG
>DATJGF010000051.1:0-38382 GCA_035495315.1 Candidatus Limnocylindrales bacterium | reverse complement strand
CGTTGGACGAATTAACTCGGTATGTCCTCGCTCCCGGAATCAGATTGGCGCCGCTTCAAGGAAATCCACACGAAGCTAAGTGTGTCCGGCGCGCCAGAGGCAGACCGTTAGACGGAAAAGCACGATGAGCTTTCCACAGAGTATTATGGGCATTCTCCTCGCATTGGCCCTAATGGTCGGGTGCAGTCGAGAGCAGGGGCCGCAATCGGCAATGGTCACACCGCCAGGCGCGACGAACGGTTTTGGCATTCACTTGCAGGAAGGCTTCTCACAGGGTCAGGAGGTAATCGTCACGATTGATGGCCGCGAAGTTTATCGAGGCACACCAAAGACCAAGCCGCTCCTGGGATTTGCCGCTGCGGTTCCTGCCGCGTCCACCTCGTCTCAGCCTGTCGTCACGTTGACAATTCCTACTGAGGGAATCAGATGGTCGCAGGAGATCGATCTGAGGGCGGGTAAAGCTCTTGGGCTCTCTCTCACCACGAACAATCAAGTTCGGGTTCGACAACAAGCCGCCTCATTCGGCTACGATTAGTTATGAGGGGCCGGTCTAAGCACCACAGGCAGCGGCCCCCGCGCATTCGCCCTGCTTGCATATCACGTCAGTGGCGCGGGGCCGCTGCTGTGGACTGCTACGCCAAGGTGGTTAGCAACGGAATAAGGCTCGTCCGAAGAGTAACGATAGGCTGCGCCATTGCAGCGGCACTGGCGATTGGAGAATCGCACGCCCAAGACTTTCAATACACGATCACAAACGGCTCCATAACCATAACGAATTACATTGGCTCGGGAGGCAACGTGGCCATCCCCGCCACCATTGAGGGACTGCCTGTCACGGCCATTGGTGGACAGGCCTTTTGGGCCGCCTCAACCCTCACTGCCGTCACTATCCCCGACACAGTCACTAACATCCAAGACGGAATCCTGACCAAAGGTGGTGCTGTTGGCGCATTCACTTGTCCCGCCTTAACCAATGTCACTTTCGGAAACGGACTCCTCTACATCGGCGCGGGAACCTTCGCGGAGTGCGACAAACTAACGCAGATCACAATCCCCGACAGCGTCATCACCCTCGGCGATTTTGCCTTCCACTATGCTGGCCTCACCCACGTCAAACTAGGGACCAATGGCACTCAGCTCGGCCCTGGCAATGGCTATGCCTTCGATGGCTGCAACCTGACCAGCATTACGATCCCAGGCTCCGTTACCAATCTCGGCGCCTACGCCTTTACAGATTGTTCGAGCCTCGCGAGCGTCGTTATCGAGGACGGCCTCACTCACATCGGCTTCAACGCCTTCCCCGGTTGTGACAGCCTGACTAACATCACTCTCCCGGCAACTGTCGCCACGATCGAAGACCGAGCATTCGCTGCCTGCGTCAACCTGGCGGGCGTTTATTTCAAAGGGAACGCCCCCGCGATCAAACCTCCCGCATGGCCATGGGCAGATGGTGTGTTTTATTACTCCAGCAACGTAACGGTCTATTACCTTCCGGGGACGAGTGGATGGGGACCGACCTATGCCGGTCGTCCGACTGTGCTCTGGAACCCTCAGGTGCAGACCGAGGATGGGAGCTTCGGGGTTCGGCAGAACCAATTCGGATTCAACATCGCCGGGACTGCGGACATTCCGCTCGTGGTTGAAGCCACTGTTGATCTTGCCGCGACCTCTTGGAAACCCCTGCAGACCTGCACGCTGACGAACGGGCTGCTGTATTTCAGCGATCCGCAGTGGAAGAACTATCCAGAACGCTTATACCGCATACGGTCGCCCTGAAGCCCAGCGTAACAAGCTCATGCAGCCACCGCGATGAACCCTTGCTTACATGCCGAACGCCAGCGGCGCGGCGTGCCTATGGCCGTCGTTATGCGTAGTCGTAAAGTCATTCTCGGAGCGATTGCGTTTTTGGGGTTGGCTTTAGCAAGTTTGCTGGTGAGCCGCTGCCGATGTCCTGTTGGTCTACGGGTGATGGACGTAATGGCTGGAGAGGACTTGGCAAGCGGTGGTAGAACACCCGACCATGCGGTTTTCGCGATGGCCAATTTGACGAAGGGAACCCTCTTTGTTTCTGACAAGGAATCTAAAGTGCGCGTAAGGTCCAATGCTGGTTGGACGTATTTGGAAGATCCAAGCTTTAGCAGCTACCTGCAGGCAGGTGAAAAAAGCGGATTCTGCTTGTGTGTTCCTCGTGGGACCGAGTTGTGCCACTTCGAACTGGCTTACAGTCCTGAGTCGATGGGCGTTAGGGTAGACCGGTTCCTGCGGCACAATAGCCTGTGCCGATGGTTATCGGAGCCATGGATGTGGGTAGCGAACCGCCTGCCCAAGGCGGCGCAACGTCGTATCACTGTAGAGATACCAATGCCAAAAGCGCCTACTCACGACTCCGTAACAAGTGATCAAAGTGCTTAACGAGGTGACTGCACCGGGTGCCGCGCTGACGCTTCCGTTTCATTTCGTACAATACCGGCGCGGCGCGAGTGAGTTTTCTCGTTATCGGAAGCGGGTAACCGAACCATCGCCCTGTGAAGATCTGCGTATACTGCGGCCAAAAAAATCCCGACAAGTTTGTCGCGTGCTCGAGTTGCGGAGCACCAAGTAAAATGATCCAGCAACCGATCCTATTGACGTTCCAGTCCCAAGGGTTGCAGTCCCGCTGCGGGCGGTAAATGTTGGGGCCATACGAGCATGGAATTGATATGTGCAGCTTGCGGTGGGGAGAGGGTAGTTGCGGGAAGAATTGGTTGGGCCGGCGACCCGTTGGTATTCCAACTTCCTTCCCAGGAAAAACGGTTCTGGCGCACGCTCGGCCCTTCGGTCAACGTGGAGCCGGAAGGGTTCATGTGCCTGGAGTGCGGCACGGTTTGGACTCGGGTTGACAAACGCGCGGCTGAACAGGCGATCGCTCGCGGTGGAAGCGACGAGTTGCTCGACCGGTTACGGATTGACGCGCCGCCCAAGCGGAAATGGTCCTGGATACTTTTCGGAAGACGATGAGCTCCAATTTTTGCGCTCCAATCGAGGCCGTGGCGGCGCTCCATTTAAATATGATACGTCAGCAGCGAGGCGGGAGTGATTTTGGCGTTCGCTGATGGTGTTTCGACGATCATGAAGCCTTGCACGCGAACAAGAGCCGGTGTCCTGGCGCTATTGGCGGCTGGTTTTTGCACTTTGATGGGGTGCACCGAAGGATCGGTTAACCGACCCTCGCCGGTTGTCCTCGGCGTGGTCAGTATTCAGACCAACTCCAGTGGAGCGGCAAATGTGCGATTGGCTGTTACGAACACTACGGAGCGATCGGTGTTGGTGGGAGTGCGCTCGCTAATCCAGGAAAGAAAGGGCGTTTGGACCACAAACTATTCAGATCTCCCGATGTTCATCGGCCAGGCAGGACCTGGCAGCGTCGCCTCTGACTTGATGCTCAATGCGCGCACCGGAACGATTGTCACACTTTCACCGGTGAGGGCATCGGGGCGCTTCCGGTTGGAAATCGTTTGTTTTCCGCAGCGGGCGGGCGTTGCTGGTTTGGTAGACTCCGCAGAGGACAAGTTTCAGCGCTGGAAGGATGGCTCGCAGCACGATAGCTATCTAGGCGCGAGCTTTTTGGTGTCGACTCCGGTCATCAACGCTCTGAGCGAACCCAACAATGAACGGGACAACGGCGGGTGATTGTAATGGGGACTCGGCTGGCGCTGTTGTCCCGCTGTCGGTTATTTTTCAGTTTTAACAATGATGAAAACAGCACCGGACCAGGTCTCGCCTATGACGGCACAGGCTGCGCCGCTATCCCGGGCGAGGAGAGTAGGCCTTTGGATAATCGCCTGCGGTCTCGCAGCATTGGCAACGGTTGTGCCCAGCTTTCCACTTCTGTTTTTTTGTTGGCTGTTCCCCATGGGACTCGCAGCACCGTTTGGCGCCTCCAACTGGACCTCATCCGCCGCGACAAACGGCACGCTCATTGTGGGCTGGGGTTTGTATCTCATATTGACAGTTTATGGTTTGAGGCAGCGGGAGCGTGGGCGGTACCTGTTCGCGTATGGTCTTCTGATAGCGCTGTTGATTCTGAACGTCGCAGGCTGCCGGTACGAGGTCGCCCACATTCGCTTCGGTTGTTGACACAAGCAAAGCAAGAATTTTTACCATTTTTGCCAAACCTACTGGTCGGTGAAATGTGCGGGTGATATGCTGGACCGCCGTTGAAAACATCTCAGCAGGAATTGTTCAGCGCGTCTCAAGGTGCCAAAGCCTCCGAGAACGTATTGAGACTGGTTGTCACGCTGAATTACGCAGAGTTCAATGTCGTGTTGGTCTGGTCGCGTAGTGAAAACCCCCAGCCGGTGATTAGCGCGTGGATGCGTGTGCTTAACGAGACCTGCCTGGAATGGACGACACGGCGCGGGCGAAAAAACCAGACCGCAGTTTCGCATACCAGCGAATCAGCAATCCGGGCACGGCTCAAAGAGCTGGCGGCCTGTCATCCAATCAGCAGCCAAAATTTCGAAGCGATGGGGGTTTCCCGTTCATTGGAGACTTATGAAATCCTGAGTTGTCCCTTCCCGCCTTTGGCCGCGGGGAAGTCTCCGTGGGAATGGCTGGCGGAGAAGATTTACGACCTGGTGCGGGATTATAAGCGGTATGGGGGCGAGAGTTTGGGCGGGTATTGGGTGAGCCGCGCTGCTGAGCGTCTCGCCGCCGAACAGGCGCGGTTGGAACAAAACCAGGCGGCGGTGCTATTGCAGCGGCGCGAGCGTGAGGAGAAGCAAGCGGCACGTGAGCGGAGAAAGCTAGCCGAAAGACAGGCGCAGGAAGTTCAGGGCATGCCATCGATGGCGGCCCAGGCACCGTTGCCTTCGGTGCCCGTGCGGATCGAGTTGCCAGAGGTCGAATTTCAAGAGACCGCGCTGCCGCTGGGCAACCTGAACCGCTTCACGTTACAGGAGAAGGCGGCGCTTTGGTGGGTCTCGAATCAAACCGACAGTTTGCTCTGCCTGCCGTATTGCCGAATCGAGCGACTGGAATATCAGGTGAGAACCGCGTTGCGAGTTTTGGGTCCGTTGCGCGGCCGGGCGTTGCTTTCGGATGAGGTGGGATTGGGGAAAACCATCGAAGCGGGCCTGGTGTTGAAGGAACTGTTGACCCGCGGGATGGTGAAGCGCTTTCTAGTGCTCACGGTGCCGTCGCTGGTGGATCAGTGGGAGGAGGAGTTGAGCGAGAAGTTCGGACTGGAGGTCGTGACGACGAATGATAATTCCTGGCGGGACTCGGCCGGATTCTGCTGGGAAGACAATTCGGGGATTGTTGCGAGTCTGCACACGCTGAAACAGCCGGCGCACCTGGATCGGGCACGGCAGATCAAGTGGGACATGTTGATTGTGGACGAGGCGCACTACCTCCGTAACCGTGAATCTCAGGCGTGGCAAGCGGTGAGTGCGCTGCCGCGCCAATTCCTGCTGTTGCTGACGGCGACGCCGGTTCAGAATTCTTTGGAGGAACTCTACAATCTGGTGACGTTGCTGCAACCGGGGCAGTTGCCCGCGCCAAGAGAGTTCCGAAGCCGTTTCATTGAACCGAAACAACCGCGGCGGCCGCGCGAGCCGGAGGAGTTGCGGAGGTTGTTGGGCCAGGTGATGATCCGCAACACGCGAGCCAACGCCGGGCTCAAATTGCCTCCCCGAAGGGCAGAGACAGTGCTGTTTGCTCCGGGCGCGGGTGAAAGAGAGTTTTGGGAGAAGTGGGAGACTGAGTTTAGAAAAAGGCTGGAGAGGTTAAGCGCGAGCCAGGGCAGTCTCTGGGGCAGGCTGCTGCTGCAGGCGGGGGGAAGCAGCCCGGCGGCGTGGCGCGCCGCCCTGGAAAAATTCCCTGATGCGGGCGCGGTACAGGCGTGGCGCCGGGAATCGCCGCTGGAGGAGAGCTGGCGGCGGAAGTGCGAGCTATTGGTTCCGCTCACGCGGGGGGAGGGCGGCGTCGTGGTGTTCTCTCAATTTCTGGAGACGCAGGCGGCCCTGGCGCAGGCGTTGAAGGCGGCCGGTGCGGCGGTATTTGTGATTAACGGTGTGACCCCGGCGGCCGAACGTCAGCCGCTAACGGAGGAGTTCCGACGAGCCGGGGGCGCGTTACTGCTCACCCACAGCGGCACTGAAGGGCGCAATCTGCAGTTTTGTCATCGGCTGGTGAATTTCGATCTACCGTGGAATCCGATGGAGATCGAGCAGCGAATCGGGCGGCTTCATCGCTATGGGCAGCTGCAGCCGGTCAGGATTTATAATTTCACGCAGGAAGGCACACTTCAGCAACAGCTGCTGGAGGTGTTGCAGGAGAAATTGAATCTATTCGAGTTGGTGATCGGGGAGACCGGCCTGGTGCTGGGAGAGCGTTTTGACAGCGATGCCTTTGCGGAAGAAGTGTTGCGACGCTGGCGCGACAACGAAGGCAAAGTGGCCGAGGCGATCGCTGGTTTGGGTGAGGAACTGGCCTCGGCGCGGGGTGCGTACGACGAGATCAAGAGGCTGGATCAGACCCTGTTCGCGGACGACTACGCGTCGGACTTGTGATGGCATTATGAAGTTGTCACGTTTCGATTACGACCCCGGCTCTGCGCTGGGGTTCTACGAAGAGTCGCTGACGGCGCTCGGAGCATTGTGCGAGCGCACCTGGCATGATCGCCTCGAGGTCGTCGCCGAGGGCCGGGCGGCCAAACTGTGGAATGACGAAGGCAACCTCCATTCGCAGGAGTTGCTCTTCGCCGCCGCCAACACGATCGCGGCTCGGGACGCCGGGTCTGAGGTATTCCCGGGTTGCCCATTAACTTTCCGTCTATTCGAGTTGCTGCGGCCCGCGCCGCTGAGCCTGGAGAAAGTAGTTCTTGCTCGTGTGAATCCCGACCGCCTGCCAGACCTGATGGTCCTGGAAAAACTGTGGCGCAGCCAATTCCCAGCGAGCAGGAAATGGCGATTGGCGGCGGAGCTCAAACCGGCTTTTCACTTTTCGCTGGTGGCGGCGGTCCGCGCTGAAATGCAGACCATTGATCAGCATTGGTCGCTGCACCGGCTGGCGGTCGCGCTGCCGGGTGGCGAAACGGATGGTTCGCTGGCTGCCGATATTCCGCTGCTCGGAGTGGATACCCAGGGCGAAGTGCCGGCCTGGCCAGTGGCGGAGCCTCAACGATGGTGGTCTTTGTTGCGCGATGCGCTCGAGTTGGAAATCCGCCCGGATCTGGAGGCGATGCAGAAGCGGCAGGAACAATACCTGGCGCGTGAGATTCAGCGCATCGATGATTACTTTGCGTCTTACGAGCAGGAATTGGCTCGGCGTGGCGCACGAGGCGGAGCTGCCGGGGGCGCAAAATCAGGAGAGCGGCTCGCGGCGGCTCGCGCCGAGCACGCCCGTCGCCGCCTGGACCAGGTGGCGCGGCACGAAATCCGTGTCCAACTGCATCTGGACGCCCTGCTCTTGGTGGCGGAACATTGTTGGCGCGGCGAGTTAGAGGTGGAGGAGGAAAGGACACTGCAGAGCGTCGCAGCGACGTTTGTCCCTCGAACCCGCCGGTGGTTCCGCGAAATACCCGAAGGCCAAGTCACCAAAGGCCACGTCAGGCCAACTCACGGTAGCACTGGACGACGAAAATGAGTACTTACCGCTAGTCCCAGATTGCATGCATGTACATTGAAGCCGTAGGACGACAAATAGCGGTGTGTTCATTCGAAGGGGCGTTGCGTCTTACCGCTTCGGACAAACGCTACTGGAACGTGGTCTCGATCGGTGGTCCGCGGGAGGAAAAGTCTGACCTGCGGCTGGCCAAATCGTTTCACTACGCGTGCTTTGACGACACTGAGGAGAGTTGCTCCACGGTATATCGCAGTCCGCGGTCGGCCGATATCGCCGAGATATTCGATTACATCGGTAATTTAGGGTCCGGCCCGCCGCCGCCACCGCTCTTGATACATTGCCAACAAGGAATCTCGCGCAGCACGGCAGTGGCATTGTCCTGGCTGTACGGGCAGCTGCCACGGTTGGAAGACCGGGTTCTCACAGCCATCGATGTCATCCTGCAATTGCGGCCCCAGGCCAAACCTAATGGCCTGGTGCTGACGTTGGGCCTGGCTCAGTTCGTACCCCTTGAGGAGGCACAACAGTTGGCCGATCGCATGCTTGCGGAGCCTCGTTTGGCTCGGAATCGCTTTGAAAGTCCGCTGCAGGAGCTGTGATTGAAAACGCCTGTCCAGCGTTAGGCGCTCCGGTATGTTGGGACTTTTTCCAACGAGTCTCGGGTTGGTGAAGCGATTTTCGAAGAAGTGTGTGCCTGCATTTCATGTACCCGCTTACGTCGTCCTCGAAAAATCCAGGAAGATCGAGGACGACGACGAGGACGAGGACGAGTAAATGTCGGCAGGTTCATGGTCTCAAGGCGCGTTGAAAAAACGTCGAGGCTCTCCATGAACCGCATCGTGAAAAGGCCTCCTCTCCCCAGCCCCTCTCCTCCGGGGCAGGAGAGGGAGAAGACGCCGAGCCGCGGTTCAAGGGGTTCAAAGCGCGAACCGGTCTTCCTTTCGGCGACTTCTCTTCCCTGTTCACGAAGTGTGTCGCGCGAAGAAGAGCAACATATCGGGCAAGTGCGTTTCCCAATAGGGCCATTCGTGGCCGCCGGGGAATTCTTCGTATTCATGCCGGATGCCGGCTTTTTTCATTTGTTCCGATAAGTCCCGGCTGAGTTGGAGCAAGGGGTCCTTGCTGCCGCAATCAAATCGGAATGGGGGCAAGCGGTCGCGGTTGCGCAGCATGGTTTCGAAAACGGATTGATCCTCCGGAGGACATTCGTATTGCTCGAGTTTCTCTTCCACGAACCAGGAATGTTGTTCGAAACGGGTGATAGGCGAGTGACCACCCACCGCGCGGAATTTTTCGGGGTATTTCGCCCCCAGGCGCAGTGCGCCGAAGCCGCCCATGCTCAAACCGGAGATGAACCAGGGAGAGCGTTCCGTGACGCCAGGCACCGCCTGGCGGACGGCCGCCGGCAGTTCCTCGACAATCCAGCGTTCGAAATCCTGGGTCCGATGGCTGAGATAGCCCGAGCCGTCCCCCCAGAGCCCGTCGCTCGGCATCGCCAACACCATTGGTGGTATATGTCCTTCGGCGATCAAACGCATCGCAGTGCGATGAGCGCCACCTTTGAGCGCCCAGGCCCAATGACTGCCGTAAACCCCGTGCAGGAGAATGGCCGCCGGCAGCTCTGGTCCGGAAGCCGCTTCGCGCGGAACAAAGAGCGTCATGTCGACGCGCTGTCGCAAAGCGGCGCTTTTGACCGTGACCCAGCGCAGCCCGTCGGCCTCGAAACGGGAATCAGAGAGTTCGAATGTGCGAAACATAAGAAAAAGGCTGGCGTAGTTAATGAGCTTTGGCGGTCATTTTAAAAAGTGATGACGCCTTTTGCATTGCGGCCGGCGAGCATATCTTCGAAAGCGGTGCCTAACTGATCGAGCGGGTAAGTGCGCGTGACCAGTTCATCGAGTTTGAGTTCGCCGCGCCGGTAATGGTCGAAGATGCGCGGGAAATCGCGGCTGGGGACGCAACCTCCATAAAGTGGTGTGAGATAGATCTTGTTCCACATGAACCAGGGCATCGGAACAGTAACCGGGTCATTGATACCGCTGACCTGAAGCGCCATACCAGCGTTGCGAACCAGCCGCAGTGGGGCAAAAGCGAGCGCAGGTGCGGCGGTCGCCTCAAAGGCATAATCAGCCCCACGCCCGCTGGTCAGGGCCTTTACGTGCTGTGCCAAAGTCTCAAAGTCGGAATCCTTTTTGTCCGCCAGCAGACCATGAGTAGCGCCGAATCGTTTTGCCTGGGCGATCCGACTCTCGTGCATGTCAATCGCGATAATGATCTCGGCGCCGTTTAGCCGCGCGCCCTGGATGATATTCAGACCGACGCCACCGCACCCGATCACCGCAACCGAACTGCCCGTCGTAATCTTCGCGACGTTCACCGCCGAGCCGAATCCAGTCATGACGCCGCAGCCGACGATGCACGCAGCTGTGAAGGGGACATTGTCGGGCAGTGGAGTGACTGCCGGAGCGCGGACCAGGGTTAAACTCGAGAGCGTCCCGATGTTGAACGAGCGATCGACGGGTTGCCCTTGCCAGGTCGTGCCTTCAGGATGCGCATGGGCATTCGAGCGCTCCATCACATACGCCGGCTTGCTTTCCTCACAAAGCACGGCCTCTCCGCGGCGACATTGATAACAGGTCCCGCACGGAATCGCCCAGTTGAGCACGACCGAATCGCCCGGTTTGACGTGACGGACTTGCGGGCCGACGGCGCGGACGACGCCGGCGCCTTCGTGTCCCATTACCAGAGGGCGTTTCCAGTTCAGCGACGCGTGATCGGTGTGGCAGATGCCGGAGGCCTTTATCTCAACCAATACTTCGTTCGCGACAGGCTCGCCTACCTCGATCGCTTCGATCGAGAATTGACCTTTGCCATTGGCAATCGCGGCTCGGGCTTGCATCCGGGCATCGTAGGATTCCTCGATGAGGTCAACAATCCTGGAATTGGCGTAGCGGTTGGCGTCCCGCCTGCCGTAGAGCCGGGGCATTTTGCCCGGCGGATGGGACGTTTGGAGTTTCTGAGCTTCTGCCCGGACGGCGGGACGCCGTCCTCTACATCAGGCGAGACGCCTGACGCTACATGACGCCTGACGCTACTGGCGCAGTTGGAAAGGTCGAATGCTGAGTTGGCGGGCGAATGAATTTTTTGGCCAGGTGACGGCTCCGTCTTCTTTGACTTGGATGCCAGGGTCGGCTTGGGTGAAAATGCCGTTCGCTTTCAAAGGAGCCGGATCGATCGGCGTATAATCGTTAAGCGAAACTGCCAGACATTGGCCGGTCCGACTGTAGCAGATGTTATTGGTCCAGAGATCGATTGCTTGCGGGCCGAAGACCTCGATCTTGCCGGAGGCCCAAATCACGTTGCGTTCGAGGCGATGGTGGGCGCAGCGGAAAAACGACAGCCGGAGATCGCCGTGATTGACGAACACATTGTTGACGATCGTGTTATTGGTTGCCATGTGGTTGTGCAAGGGCGAGGCGCAGTCCAGCGCGAGATTCATTTCCAAGCGGCAGTCGCGCACGTGTTCGTCCATGTAATAAGCGTGGCGGCGCTCGGCGGCGGTCTGGCCAATCCGGAAACAAAAGTTCGAGCGAATAAGATGGTTGGTGCCGCCGAGATAAATCGCCGCACCATCATGCAGCTCTTGCATCACATCGGCAATGCGATTGCCTTCGATCCGGGCACGGTATCCATCACAGGTTAGACCTACGTAAGGCGCGTACTTGATTTCATTGTTCAGCACAGCGTCATCGTCGCCCTGGCAGGAAAGCGCTATTGCGCTGCGATAAATTCGGCCGACATATTCAATTTCATTCTGACTAAGCACAAGATTCGAGCCGCCGGCAACAACCCCGCCCGCCCCGCATTCAGACAGCCGGCAACGACCGATTTCACAACGCATCGAGTGCGACAGTTTAATACCCTGGCCGGCGACCTGTCGGACCGTCAATTGCCGGAAATGACAATCGACAATGTGGTCGGCACTGATCGCGCCATCAAACGCGTAGGCTCCGAAGCCGCCGGTCTTCAACGGAGTATTGGCGAGCTCCAGCGTTAATCCTTCGATGGTGAGGTTGCGGACGGGTGTATCGGCGGGGCCCGAAATGCGAATGATGGTTTCCGCAGTGGGAAACTTAGCTTGTAACCGGTTCGGGCTTTCGGTCGGCAATGGCCAATAGACCACTCGCCTCCGAGTCCGGTCGACGTACCATTGCCCGGGCCGGGTCAAGCCGTCGCGCGTGTTCCAAATGACGTAGTCGTGATTGCCAAATGCGCCGGGCGGGTGGCCGGATGGCTTCGTGAACATGATCACGCCGGTCGTGGGATCGTAACTCTGCACTCCAAGCGTCGATTCGTCCCACTCGTGATAGATCGTCACTTCCGCGTTAGTCGCTTCGAAGTACTGACCAACATCTTCCGCTTTGACCCGCATTGTGGTGAGTTCCTCAGCGGTCGGCTTGCGCTTCCAGCCGCCGCCGAAGGTTCCCATCCAGGGGACTTTGAACTCGGATAGATGCGTTAACCTGCCCGTCTCGGGATAGCGCGCGCGCTCGGCCACCCGCCCGTTGACGACGAGAAGCCGAATATCGGCGGAAGCCCCGTCTGGCAGCGCAGCCGTCCAAAACCGCGGTCCCTCCGGTTGAAATCCGGAGAGTTCATGACCGCCACAGAGAATCGGGTTGGAACCCGTACGCGCTGCGATCGTCAAGCCGGCATCTTGCGGCCCTAGCTGGAGGGCAACATCGAAGTAGGTGCCGTCTTCCAAAACGACTCGCCTCGAAGCGGCTTTTGGTTCAAGGCGCGAAATGTCCAACGCGCGCGCAGGTGTCAGGAACGGGCGATGTTTTGTTCCCGGATTGGTATCATTGCCACGCAGAGAAACGTACCACTGAGAAGTCGCCCAAGCGCTCTGCCCTGCTAACACCAACAGCGAAAGAAGTAGGAGATTCGAAGACACGCTGTTTTGTCCCAAATCTCAGTGCCAAGAGTATCCAGACGTTTCTTATATGTAGGAGCGACGTAAGGAGGCTCTGACCTTTGACTCTGACCTCCTCCTGGAGACGGACGATAGAATCCATAGGAGTCTTCTGACGTCGTCTCCTACATGGTTCACGGACCGCGAAGCAAAATGTCTCGCTTTAAGCGGCCTAAAGGCGTAGAAAATGCCTCTCTTGTGAAGACGACCGTTTTTGAAAGCAGCGACACTGTGCGTCATTCCCGCCCATTGCGTTATGCACAGTCGGTGACTTTTGAGCAACCGCTCGAGCTGGAAAAAGGGAGTCATTTACCCAGCGTCACGGTGGCCTTTGAGACGTACGGTCAACTGAATGAAGCGCGCGATAACGCCATCCTGGTATGCCACGCGATTAGCGGTGATTCGCATGTCGCCAAACACGATGCAACTGATGATCCGGGCTGGTGGGACATCGTCGTCGGACCCGGCAAGGCAGTCGATACAAACAAGCTGTTCGTAATTTGCCCGAACCTGCTCGGCGGTTGTCGCGGAACGACTGGCCCCGGCAGCGTTAACCCGGTCACCGGGAAACCGTATGGCCGCGATTTTCCAACGATTACGGTGGGCGATATGGTCGAGGTCCAACGGCGATTGCTGGATCATTTAGGGATTCAACAGTTGCGCGCGGTGGTGGGCGGTTCACTGGGCGGGCATCAGGTGCTGACGTGGGCGGAACGTTACCCGGACCGGGTCCGTGGCATAGTCGCGCTGGCGACCTCGTCGCGGCTGACGACGCAGGCGTTAGCCTTTGATGTCGTGGGCCGCAATGCGATCTTACGGGATCCCCATTTTTACGGCGGCCAGTACTATGATAAGCCGCAGGGCCCGGACGTCGGATTGGCGCTGGCCCGAATGATTGGTCATATCACCTATTTGTCGCCGCAGGCAATGCAGGAGAAGTTCGAAGCCGACCGGCTGCATCCAC
Organism: Candidatus Limnocylindrales bacterium; assembly: GCA_035495315.1. GTDB lineage: Bacteria > Verrucomicrobiota > Verrucomicrobiia > Limisphaerales > UBA8199 > DATJGF01. Next base: position 24,838 of record DATJGF010000051.1, on the reverse strand, counting down.
GTGAACTGGCGATCGAATTTGAGAAGAAGTTCTCCGTGGGTTCTTACCTCGGTTACCAGGGCACTAAGTTTGTGGAGCGTTTTGACGCGAACAGCTATGTGATCCTCTCACTCGCGATGGACTTATTCGATCTGGGCGGCACGCGTGAACAATTGGCGGCTGCTTTCCGCAAAGCGGGTTGCCGCTGGCTGGTAGTGAGTTTTTCCAGCGACTGGTTGTTTCCGCCCGACCAATCGCGCGAAATTATGCACGCGCTGACCGCCAATAACGCTGCGGTAAGCTACTGCAACGTCCAAAGCTCGTGCGGCCACGACGCCTTCCTCCTGCCGGACGAATTGCAGGTTTATGGAGGAATGATCCGCGCCTTCCTCGAGAACTTTGCGGGCGCTGGAGCTAACCCGGCTACGGCGGCGGACGATGGACCTCATGGGCCCACTAGCATTTTTCGTCAGCACCGCGTCGATTACGACCGTATCGCCGAGCTGGTTCCGCGCGGCGCGAGCGTGCTGGATCTCGGCTGCGGCTCAGGCGCTTTGTTAGCGCGGCTCCGGCAGGAAGATCACCGGCGGCTGGTGGGTGTGGAATTGGACGAGCACAAGATCCTGTCCTGTATCAGCAAAGGGCTGGATGTGATCCAGTTGGACCTGAATAAAGGGTTGGGTGCCTTTGCCAGCGGTCAATTCGATTGCGTGATCCTGTCACAAACCCTGCAAGCAGTTTACGATGTCGAAGGGCTTTTGACTGAGATGATCCGCATCGGTCGAACCTGTATCGTTAGTATTCCGAATTTTGCCTATCATCCGCTGCGCAAAATGCTGGCCGAAGAAGGGAGAGCCCCTAAATCCGGAGGTGTATTGCATTACGAATGGTATAACACTCCCAACATCCGTTTCTTTACAATCGCGGATTTTGAGGCGTTCTGTGAAGAGAAAGCCATTCGAGTGCATCGGCGCATCGCACTCGACACCGAGACCGGCCGGGAAGTGTTCGAGGACCCGAACCGCAATGCCGATCTGGCGATATTTGTGATCAGCCGCGCTAGTTTGCCAAATTGAGGCCGTATCAAGTAGATTGAAGAAGGCGCGAGAGCACTACACGCGCAAATGAAACCGCAGAGGGGCGAAGAGCGCAGAGAAGCAATCTCGCGGTTTCCTCTGTGAGCTTCGCGTCTCTGCGGCTTAAGATAGCGGCGATTAATTTGCAGGTGTTTAGCATGTTATACCGAGCCTGGTTTCAATGCATCAACCCGCAGTGCGGAGCGACCTATCCGCTCAACTCCATCGTGTACCAGTGCGAGCGGTGTCACTCGCTGTTGGAGGTCCAGCACGATCAGGAAGCGCTCGCCCGGCGCGGGGCGGCAGCGTGGATGAAGCTGTTCGAGGATCGCTACAAAAGCAACGAATGGCCCTATGGGTCGGGCGTGTGGGGCAAGAAAGAATGGATCCTGCCCCAAATCGATAACCAGAACGTCGTCTCGCTTTATGAGGGGGGCACGAACCTCTTTTGGGCCGAGCGATTCGGGAAAGTGATTGGGGTTAAGGATCTTTGGATCAAGCTCTGCGGAAACACTCACAGCGGTTCTTTCAAGGACCTCGGGATGACTGTGCTGGTGTCGCAGGTGAAGCAAATGATCTCCGAGGGTGCGCCGATTAAAGCGGTGGCGTGTGCTTCAACGGGCGATACCTCCGCCGCACTCGCAACCTATTGCGCGGCCGCCGGGATTCAGTCGATTGTTCTGTTGCCTCGCGGCAAGATTTCAATTGCGCAGTTGGTCCAGCCCATTTCCAACGACGCCCTGGTGCTGTATTTGGACACCGACTTTGATGGCTGCATGAAATTGGTCCAGGAAATCACCAAGGACCCGACTCTCTACCTGGCCAACTCGATGAACTCGCTGCGGGTCGAAGGCCAAAAGACCGTTGGGATTGAAATCGTCCAACAGTTCGATTGGGAAGCCCCGGATGTGATCATCATTCCGGGCGGGAATTTAGGGAACGTGTCCGCACTGGGAAAAGGCCTGTTAATGATGCATCAGCTGGGGCTGATCGCGAAGCTGCCTCGAATCGTGGTGGCGCAGGCCGAACGCGCCAATCCGCTTTACCGCGCCTACCTGCGCAATTTCGAAGTGTTTGAGCCTATCCAGGCGCAAAAGACACTGGCGAGTGCGATCCAAATCGGAAACCCGGTCAGCTTTCAGAAGGCGGTGCGGACGTTGAAACAATTCCGCGGTATTGTGGAACAAGCGACTGAAGAAGAACTCGCCAATGCTGCCGCCCTGGGTGATCGCACCGGCATGTTCAATTGTCCCCATACCGGTGTCGCGTTGGCGGTCTTGCTGAAATTGTTGAAGGCTGGAAAAGTCGATGCTGCAGAGCGAGTGGTGGTGATCTCGACGGCTCATGGGCTGAAGTTCGTCGAGATGAAGGTCAAGTATCACCAGAATGAACTGGAGTTTCCGGCGCGCCATGCAAATCGGCCGATCGAGTTGCCGGCCCGGCTGGATGCGGTCAAGGAAGCGTTGCATAAGGCGCTCGAGACCCGGAAAGAATTTCAATTGTAGGCCCCCATAAGTAGGGCGCGACCGCCGAGCGCGCCGCACGTCCCTTTTCGCGCTGGAATGATCAACGGCCGGCCCGGCGGTCGGGGCCCTACCATTGTGAGGTAAATACCCCGTAAAGCTGGCTTAGTTCACCTCGCTTGAAACTTCTGGACGGGCACCTACCCTTCTCTTTGAGGTGGTTATGAGCGATTTACTTGGTCTGAATGTTGAAGCAAAAGATCTGACAATCCTGCAGGTTTCGCTTCGCGCGATCATTGTGTTCGTGGCGGCCCTGATTATGGTGCGCCTGGGTCACAAACGGTTCATGGCCAAGATGTCGGCCTTCGATGTGATTTTAGGTTTCGTCATGTCGTCGATGCTGGCGCGCGCAATTAACGGATCAGCTCCGTTTTTGCCGACGCTCATCGGTGGCTTTGTGCTCATCCTGTTACACCGGATTATCGCGGTACTGGCCTTCCATTCTGACAGCTTTGGCAAAGTCGTTAAAGGCGAGGCGCAAACGCTAGTGGAAAACGGGGTGCGCTACGAGGACGCTTTGCGCTCAGAAAGCATAACCGAAAAGGACTTGCTCGAAGAGTTGCGACTCAATGGGAACGTGGATTCCTTGCAACGAGTCAAGGCAGCGACCCTCGAACGGAATGGCCAGGTAAGCGTGGTTAAACGCAGCGACTCCTAAATGGTCCAGCGTTGGAATGGCTAGCCAAAATTTCTGGTTAGCGCATGTTCGGAAGATCTTTTTCATTGTAGGAGATGACGTGAGGAGAACTAAAACTCCGAAAAGCGCATGAGACGGATAACCGGAGTGCGGGACGTCCCGGCCCGCAGCAACCCCGGTGGCAACCTGCTTCAGCCTCTTCCACAGCCTGATTTCCTGGGCGGACGCGCTGCGGGCCGGGGACGTCCCGCGCTCCGGTCGTTGGCAGGCTTAAGTATTCGCGCATTTTCAGCGTAAATCAGTGCCTCCTTACGTCGCTCCTACAATTTTAGAAGGGCAGATCCAGCTTCCATTGGCCACCGATTAGTTGAAGTTGCATCGTCTGTTTCGGAAGCCCTGGAGCGACCTCCGCATCAAACTGAATCGATCCGTCCGGCAACTGCTGTCGATTCTGCAGAGCCATTCCGGGGATCATGTCCATATGCTTGAAAAACGCATCCGTCTGATTCGCATCTTGAAGGTGGCTCTGTAGTTTCTCAGCTGAACCCGGCGTTAACGATTGTAACAACATCGTCGAGTCGTGGTTCTTTAGCGCCGTCAAAAAGGACTGAAACGTGTTTTCCGGCGTGCTGTAGCCGGAGAACTGTGCCTGGGCTTTGCGAATGTAACCCGCGGGCAATTGATTTCCCGAGCTGGCCTGGATCTGCGCCTGAAGTTGTTCGTTTTCTCTGGCAACGCCTTCCAGCTCTCGCTTTCGCGCGGTGAGGCGAGTGACTTCGCTGCGCAACCGCAGCAGCTCCGCCGAGGTTCCTCCTGCGCCGGATGCATCCCCACCCGCCTGGCTGTCGCCGCTGGCAGGCGATGATTCGCGCGTGGATGGTTCGCTGCTGGTTCCCGAAATTTGTCTCTCTTTTTCCCGTCGCAACGCGGTGAGTTGTTGGCGTTGACCCAAAACTGCCCAGACGCTGCCCACGCAAACAGTGCAAGTCAGGATCGTAACGACGGTTCGAACATTCATATACAGTTTTTGATTACTGATTGGGGGTATTCGCTGAGCCAGGCTGCAGGGCTGGAGTTGTCGCATCCATGTAAAGTTTTCCGTCTCTTTGCACCAGCCACTCCGGATGTTCCTTCACGACGTTGCGTTGCACGCTGCCGTCGATTAGGCCGATGTTCCCGTGGATCGGGCATCGGAACAGCACCCGTTGTGGATCGTTGTCCGGGGTGGAAGGGGCGAGGTATTCATAGGAACAATTGGCTGCAGAAAACGATCCCGAGCTGCTGGCAGCGGATCGACTCTTGTCAGCCGGACAAACGAAGACTTGGAATGCTCCACCGACCTCGTTGGTGAGGAACTGCACGGCGGGAGGGGTAGCATCCCCGTTATCGTTGGCCCAAATGCGCACTGCCAAACCGAGCTGCTTCATATTATTGATGCATTGAATCGAGAGCGCGTTTTGGCTGGCATCTTCCAGCGCCTGGGTTTCCTCAGGGCTCAGTCTCGTCAAGGCCCGGGCAGCAAGCTCCTTTCGCAGCGCCTCGTTTTTACCGCGGAGTTGTTCCAGTTGGGCTACGTCATTGCGGAGTTGGGCGGCGACCGCCTGTAAGCGGGCGATCTCATCTTGTTCTGCAGCGGCGTTACCGGCCTGAATTGCGCCATCGGAGTCTTTTGAAAGGGTTATTGTTGCGGCTGGGGCGGTGTGAGTCACGTTGGTTACAGGTGTCTTCAACTCCCGGATTTGCCGTTGCTGAAAGGTGAAAACCGTTGCGCAAGCCAGCGAGACCGCCGCGGGTGCCAGCGCGGGCCACCAGCGTCGTATCCAACCTGCCGACACGTGGGCCCCGGAACTGCGGGAGTTGCCCGGCCGCATTCCACTCCGGCCTGCCTGGGCGTACAATCGGTCTTTCAAACCCGCAGGCGCTTTCGGTACCGGCGCTTGTTTCAGAATAATTTCAATCTCAGAGGTGTTCATAGACTCTTGGTGCTTGTTGGTACTGTGGAAAGGGTTCGTTCAGAGTTTAGTTTCTTTTCAAGTTCCTCCAATGCCTGGCGCAACCGGTATTTGACGGTGCTGGTCGCGACGTTCATCGCGTCCGCCGTTTCCTGGAGTGTCAGGCTTTGGTAATAGTGGAGGTGGACGGTATCGCGGACCTCGGGTTCCAGTTTATCGACCAGAGCAAAAACGGTTGCGGCTAAATCTTTTCCCGCCGCGAGGTCGTCCGGCTGAGGTTTCAAATCGACCCGCTCGGACCACCATTCCGACGACCGCAGTTCCGTCCGGTCTTTGGTGCGTGCCCAGTCGACGTAGGTATGGTACGCGATGCTGTGAATCCATGAGCCGACGGAGGAGCGGCCGCTAAATCCGGGCAAAGCCTGCCAAACCCGGCCGAATGTCCGTTGGGTGAGGTCGGCCGCATCGGCGTCATTTCCCGTTAATCGCCGCAAGAAACTGTAGATTTTTTGATAAAATTGATCGATTAACTCGGCCGCCGCGTTCTGTGCCCCGCTGCGCAACTGTTCGACTATTTGCTCCGGTTGCATTCGTTCTTAATGGTTTAGTCGATCCAAACCGCCTGGGTGGACAAAAAAATATTTAATCGGAAACGACCCGGGCCTCCGATCAGTTTCATGCTCTTGCCATCCCAGGCCTCCAACTTACACTGCTTTTCATGCAGCTGCGCAGAGATCCCGACGGCCCGAGTCGTACGTCCTCGCCGCGCCCACCGTCCCAAGCCTCAGACACAACTGATCGGCCGCTGCCGAAGGCCGCCATTAAGTCCGAGGCGATAGCGTCCGCAAAACCCTCGACAAGTTCGGCGCCACTCAGGCCAGGTCCGGTTGCAGACTGGATAATGCACGCCTGGCGACGCCCATGGCTTCTCTTTGCCTTGCTTTCCGTTGTTACGCTCGTTTGCTACTGGCCTTGCTTGAACGGTCAGTTCGTTTGGGACGACGATGCCTGGACGCTTCACCTTGAGAAGTTGCTGCGCGACTTTTCCGGCCTCAAAGCGATCTGGACGAATCTAACCGCCTTACAGCAGTACTATCCGTTCACCGCGACAACGTTTTGGATCGATTACCATCTCTGGGGGTTTTGGACGTTGCCGTACCATGTCGAAAACCTGCTCCTGCATCTGCTGGCCGTCGGACTCTTGTGGAGATTGCTGACTCGTTTGGAAGTGGCCGGCGCCTGGCTCGCTTCCGCCATCTTTGCTCTCCATCCCATGATGGTCGAATCGGTCGGCTGGATCACCGAACGAAAAAACGTACTGGCGCAGGTGCTATTTCTAGGAGCGCTGTTGTGCTATGGGCGTTTCACGAATTACTGGAAACAAGAGACCCAGGGCAAGGAGGAGGACCGTCGCGGTTATGCGTTTTGGTACTATGCCGGGGCTTTGTTGCTCTTCGTGGCTGCTTATCTGGCAAAGGCGACGGTATTTTGTCTGCCCGCGGTTCTGTTGTTGATCTGCTGGTGGAAACGAGGCTGTTTCCGTTTTGCAGCCGACCTTGTTCCCACGTTGCCGTTTTTTGGCATAGCGATTGGACTCGGAATGGTGACCTCCTGGTTGGAACACACGCATGTCGGCGCCAGCGGCCCCGACTGGAATCTCTCGTTTGTCGAGCGCTGTTTGAGTGCCGGGCGCGCGCTCTGGTTCTACACAGGGAAATTGCTATGGCCGACAAGCCTCTGCTTCATTTATCCGAGGTGGCAGATTAATCCGCACACCGCATCGCAATGGCTTTGGCCCATCCTCGCCATTGGCGTCGCACTCGCGCTGCGGTTCGCCCGTAAATCGATCGGCCGTGGGCCGCTCACCGCGGTGCTCTTTTTTGCGGGCAGCCTCTTCCCGCTGCTCGGATTCGTTAACGGTTACTTCATGCGCTATTCCTTTGTCTGTGATCATTGGACTTATCTGCCGAGCCTCGGCTTGATCACCCTTGGCGCGGCCTGCGTCACCCGGCTTTCCGACCATTTTCAGGCGCAGCGCGCATTTTATCTTTCTGCTGTCCTGGTGCTGCTGACCTTCAGCATCATTACCTGGCACCACAGCCGCATCTTCACCGACAGCGAGACGCTCTATCGTACGACACTCGTCCTGAACCCGAATGCGGACCTGGCGCATAATAATCTCGGGCTGCTCTTGTTCCGCGCAGGCGAAACTGAAGAGGCGATTACGCACTTCGAGCGCGCGGTGGAAATCAGGCCCACTTCAGCGCACGCCCACAATAATCTCGCAAATGCCTATCGTATGACCGCTCGCGCGCGAGAGGCGGCTGAGCACTATGAAGCTTCTTTGAAAATCGAACCCGGAAATGTCAGCACCCGGAACAACCTGGCGTTCTTATTGGCAACGTCGGCGGATGCGTCCGTTCGCAATGGTCCGCGGGCGGTCGAGCTTGCCGAGCAGGCGCGACAGGTCACCGCAGGAAAGAATCCGATCGTCCTGGCCACGTTGGCGGCAGCTTACGCGGAAACCGATCGCTTTGGCGATGCGATCAAAACTGTCGAATTCGCACTGCAGTTAGCCGCTGCTCAGACGAATAGTCCGTTCATGCAGGCATTACAGGCGCAACTCGAGCTGTATCTTAAAGGTGTGCCGTGCCGGGAAACTGGCGCCCAGGAAGAGTCCCGCTGAAGAAAGTATAAAGTAGAGTGGATGGCTTGTGCTAAATCCGAAGTGCGAAGGACCGAGATCCGAAGAAATGTTCAAGCCTGAGATCCCAACAGCGGCCCGTTCGGGTTTCGGAATTCGGTCTTCCTTCGGCCCTCGAGATTCGGATCTATGTATTACGTGAATGCGGGCGGCAACCGCACAACCGCCATCCTTTTCTACGCGCGACTTCTTCGCCTCCGCGCTGCGCTCCTCGCTTGCCGCGAGAGCGCGCTTCGGCTGGCGCTTGAGCGGGGTTCACGCTTTAAAGCTCGTGTCACCGCTCGCGACCGCTTCGGATTAGTTCTGCGATTTCGCCCGCTTTGTCCTTTCGCATAATCCCGCTGAGCTTGCTTGCGAGTTCGCCGGCTGGTCCGGCCACGCGCTGGCGGCGGAAGTTTGACTCCAGCACGGCGGGCTTTTGAAAGGCCAATTGCGATCGCCTGTTGGGGGCTCCGTGCCCCATGTTTGCCCTCGCGAATATGGTGCATTTCTTCACGCACAAACTCCCCGGCTTGCGTCGAGGGCGCTTTTCCCTCGGTAGCGTCTTCGCGAGCACGTTTCAAAGTCTCTTGTTCTGGCATATATACCTCCTGTGCACTCGCGACCTTCTTCCCGCAACTAGGGTAAAGGTCCACCGTCTGTAGCAGCGCGGCGTCTCGCCGGCTGTAGAGGGCGGCATCCTTGCCGCCCGGAAGTTGGAGGTTTGGAAGGCCACCACAGCCAGCGACCCGCCCGGCGAGACGGCGGGCTCTACGTCATTCGGGACGCCTGACGCTACATCACGACGGGTGCGCCGTTGATCATCGTCACTTTATTATGGGCAAAATACTCCTGTGTCAGCGCCTGCATCATTCGATCGCGCTGATCATAAAGGCGGCGCAGCTTGCGCGGTTTGTGTTTAGCCAGGGCATAGTGGGTGAACAGCGGCATGGCGATGGTCGTATCCGTGTAGCACACCACCGCGTCCGGCAATTTTGTCGGATCGACCTTTCCCCAACTCACCGCCTCGCTGGGAGTGGCTCCGGAAAGGCCGCCGGTGTCCGGCCGCGCATCGGTGACCTGGATGAAAAAGTCCTGGCCCAATTCTTTAATCCGCAGCACCTCCTGGATCTGTGGTTCGGTCTGCAGCATAAAATTCTTCGGGCTGCCGCCGCCCCACAGCACAACGCCGCTCCTGCCGCCACTGCGTTTTGCGGCGAGAACAAAAGCCGTCGTCTCGTTCACGTCGATCGATGGATTCATCCGCAGCCGGTTACCGCGCAACTCCACGCCGGCGACATTCATGCCAATCGTCGAATCGCCTGGTGATGAGGTATAGCACGGCACGCCCGCGCGGTACGCCGCCGCCAGCACCGACACGTCCCTTAGTTTGTTCTTGCGCTCCCATTCCGCGCAGTAACGCCCCAGCAAATAATGCAGTTCGGCCGTGCCCATCTCTTTCTGAAACTCAGGCTGAATCAGGATTTCGCGCAGAATCTCATCGGTCGCCATCAGGCCGTCAGAATAGGGAATGACGACGTCATAAATGCGGACCAAGTCGTTATCGCGCAAATCCGTGTCATCGAATTTGAAGCTGCCGGAGTGAACCGGGTAGTTCAGTGCAAAATGCATGTCGTGATAGAGATTGGCTCCCGTCGAGACAATCCAATCAACGAACCCGGCTTTGATTAGGGGAATAATGCTCGAGCAACCGAGGCCCGCCGGAGTCAGGGCGCCCGAGATGCTCATCCCGATCGTAACATCCGCATCCAGCATTCGGTTGGCGAAAAGCTGGCAGGCCTCCTTCAACCGTGCAGAATTGTACGCCAGGAATACTTCGTCGATCAGGTACTCCAGCTTCTCTTTCCCGGTCAGATTCCGCGGCATAATCCGCTTGCCCGACATGTACTGCTTCTTGTGCGGGCACTGCTTTTCCTTCATCCAATCCGGCATTTCCGAAATGTCTTCGCGGGAACGAACGTGTTTCTTTTGAGATTTCGCCATAGTTCAAAAATAAGTGGCTGCAACAATACGCACCTCCGGTTGAATGCCAACTTCTAAATTGATTTAAAGAAATGGACTGCGCTTGAGCAGATTCAGCCGTGGAACAAGCAAGAAAATGAAGCCGGCAAATGGGCCTAAAAGAGTCAGCCTGCTTCCCAACAAGAGCCTCGATCCCGGAGGCAAAAACAGTCCTTCTCAGGATTGCATTTTGAGCCAAAAAATCGTAAGTTAAGCTACTCGGTTGAGAAACTCAGAGTAGCACAACGCATTGGATTCCGAGGTGACTAGGCCTACTACTAATGGTAGTTTTTTCCTCGCTCGCGCCTAAATAAAACATTGTGTTTCAGTGCGATTTTCTATACGATTTTTCGACCGAAATGGACGGCAAAACTAGGCCTTCCTTTATGACTTTTTATGCCTGAGGAACACGTGCTCGACTCAACCGAAAACATGCAACCAGCCCCGGCCGCACCGGAGAAATACGATGCGTCCAAGATCGACAAACTGGAGGGCTTGGAAGCAGTGCGCAAGCGCCCAGGGATGTATATCGGCGACCCGGACGAGCGCGGGTTGCACCATTGCGTTTTTGAGGTGCTGGACAATTCGATCGATGAGCACCTGGCCGGTCATTGTGATGAGATCGAAGTGACCGTTCACGTCGACGGGTCCGTCTCTATACGCGATAATGGCCGGGGTATCCCGGTCGACATGCATCCCAAGTGGAATATGCCGGCCGTCGAACTGGTCCTGACCAATCTTCATGCCGGTGGCAAGTTCGGTCAGGGGGCTTACAAATACTCCGGTGGCTTGCATGGCGTGGGCGCCAAATGCGTCAATGCCCTCTCTGATTGGTTTAAAGTTGAGGTGTCGCGAGACGGGAAAGTATATGCGATGCAGTTTGCCCGGGGTGTCACGACGGAAAAGCTGAAGGTTATCGGCAAATCGAAAGGAACCGGCACACTGATTACTTTCAAGCCGGACGCAACGATTTTTACGATCACGACGGAGTTTAAGTTCGAACTGCTTGCCAACCGGCTGCGTGAACTTGCATTCCTCAACCCAGGAATTGAGATCACCCTCTCGGACGAGCGCACCGAGAAGAATGAGCGCTTTTTCTACCGCGAAGGGATAGAAGAATTCGTCAAGCAGCTCGGGCGCAACAAGCAGATCCTGCATCCTAAGCCGATCGCGTTGAGCCGGCAAAAGGACGAGGTCTTTGTCGATTGCGTTATGCAGTATAACGACAGCTACAACGACCAGATTCTTTGCTTTGCCAATTCCATTCCGAATCCCGACGGCGGAACGCACCTTACCGGCTTCCGGTCCGCCTTGACTCGCGCGATTAACCAGTACGCCAAGCAAAATGAGCTGCTCAAAGAGAAAGACCCGGCAATTTCCGGCGATGACGTCCGTGAAGGACTGGTTTGCGTCCTCAGCGTGAAGCTGCCGAACCCGCGGTTCGAGTCCCAGACCAAAGTGAAATTGGTCAATACGGAGATCGACGGCCTGGTTTCCTCGGTTGTTTATGACGGTCTAATGACCTACTTCGACGCCAACCCCTCCGTGGCAAAGAAGGTCGTCGAAAAAGGGCTTCTGGCTGCCCGCGCTCGCGAAGCAGCACGTAAAGCGCGCGAAACCGTACGCAAGGGCGCGCTGACTGGCGGCGGCTTGCCGGGCAAACTCGCTGATTGTTCCGACCGCGATCCGGCGAATACGGAACTCTACATCGTCGAGGGTGATTCGGCAGGCGGCTCTGCCAAACAGGGCCGCGATCGTAAGTTCCAAGCCATCCTCCCCATCCGCGGAAAGCTGATTAATGTCGAAAAGGCCCGGCTGGACAAAGTGCTCCAGAACAATGAAATCCGCACAATGATCACCGCGGTCGGCACTGGCATCGGCGACGGCGACAGCGAGGGGGCGTTTACGCTCGATAAACTTCGTTACCACAAGATCATTATCATGACCGATGCAGACGTCGACGGCTCGCATATACGCACCTTGCTCCTGACTTTCTTTTATCGCCAGATGCCTGAGTTGGTGAAGCGCGGCTTTGTGTATATTGCCCAGCCGCCGCTCTACCAAATCTCGCGCAAGAAACGAGTCGAATACGTCGATGACGATGCGCAGCTCAATCGCATTTTGATTGAGCTCGGGACTGAGGAAGTCCGCCTCAAAAACTTGCGCGACGAAAAAGAACTCTCCGCCAAGCAATTGAGCGAAATCCTCGAGTTGCTGGAGGCGCTCGACAAATACGCCAACGGTCTGCGGCGCAAAGGCGGGGATTTTGCCGCCTACCTCGAGCAGCGCCATCCGCAAACGCACGAATTGCCTCACCACCTCGTCAAGGTGCGCCAGGGGAACGAAGAAACGGTCCATTACTTCCGCGATAACGAAGAGCTCGCCAAATTCGCGGAGGAGAATTCAGACCTTGACCTAGGTCTGTCTGGGGAAGGGGAAAGCGACACCTCGCTGCTCGAGAAGACGCGGAATGGTTCAACCCGGCGCGCTCGTCACGAGGAGCTGTATGAAAGCCAGGCGATCAAGGAGTTGCTCGAGAAGCTGGCACGCAAAGGTTTCAGCGTCGAGCATTACTCCGCGCAGGATCAGCCGTTGTTCGAATTGCTTGAAGGCGAAGGAGACAAGCAACAGGTTAAACCGCTGTTTTCCATCCCGGAGATCCTTGCCAGCGTGAAGGAAGTCGGCCGGCGCGGTCTGCAGATTAAGCGCTTCAAAGGTCTAGGGGAAATGAACCCCAAGGAACTCTTCGAGACGACGATGAATCCCAGCCGGCGCAAGTTGCTGCGCATCGATTTAACCGACGCGGTCGAAGCCGAAGAGATGTTTACGCGATTGATGGGCGAGGAAGTCGAGCCGCGACGCCAATTTATTGAGGATAATGCGCTGAACGTGCGCAACCTCGATGTTTGAATCGAATTCTTAACCACGAATGGACATGAATTCACTTGGTCGCAAACATGGTAGCCGGATATTTCCTGAGATGAACGTCGCACTGTCTGTCCTCTCATTAAGACCCCGCTTCAGCGGGGTGTGGCGACGCTCGGGTCGCCCAAACCGCTTTTTTAGCGGTTTCTCGCGCGCCGCGTGGAAACCGCTGAAGCGCTTCAAGCTCTCGACCATCGCAGGATCACCCCGCTGAAACGCGGTGTTAATGAGAGGAGGCTAATGCTATCCGCTATCACATATCTTCGGCTGTGGCTTCGCTGCGCTGTCCCGATTCGCAGTCGAACTGAATCTCCACGGCGGCTGAGCACCTCAGCACTCCACTACTCCATTAATCCATTTTGTTAGTATGTCAGACGAAAATTCACCTCCCGATTCAGGATCCAACGAAACACCGCCACCGCCCGGCAGCACGCCTTTATTCGCGGCGAACGAAAAGATCAGCAAAATCAACGTTGCTGAGGAGATTAAGAACTCGTTCCTTGATTACTCGATGTCGGTCATTATTTCGCGCGCGTTACCGGACGTCCGCGATGGGCTGAAACCTTCCCAGCGTCGAATCCTGTACGCGATGCACGAGCTCGGGCTTTACCCGCCCAAGAAGCACATGAAGTGCGCCAAGATTTGCGGCGACACTTCCGGCAATTACCATCCTCACGGTGAAGCCGTCATTTACCCGACGCTGGTGCATATGGGGCAGCCGTGGGCCATGCGTGAGCGGCTAATCGATCCGCAGGGCAATTTCGGCTCGGTGGAAGGCGACCCCCCGGCCGCGATGCGTTACACCGAGGCCCGCCTTACCCCGCTCGGCGGCACCCTCATGCAGGACATGGACAAAGACACCGTCGACTTTGTCCCCAATTATGACGAGCGCCTGACGGAGCCCACAGTTTTCCCGGCAGCCTTCCCGAATCTGCTCATCAACGGCGGCACCGGCATCGCGGTCGGCATGGCCACCAATATCCCCCCGCATAACCTGGGAGAAGTCATCGACGGTATCTGCGCTCAAATTGACAACCCACACATCACGCTCAAAGAGCTGATGAAGCATATCAAAGGACCGGATTTCCCCACCGGTTGCATGCTCTGCGGACTCGAGGGCATCAACGACTATTTCAAAACCGGGCGCGGCAGCCTAAAAGTGCGCGGCAAAGTCGGACTCGAAGAGCTCAAGGGCGGGCGTGAACAAATTATTATCACGGAAATACCTTACAACGTAAACCGCGCCGTCCTGGTGGAACGCATTGCTGAATTGGTTAATGAGAAAATTCTGACCGACATCACCGGTGTGCGGGATGAATCGGACGAGAACACGCGGGTGGTGATCGAGATCCGGCGCGACGCCATCCCGAAAGTGGTCATTAATAACCTCTACAAGCACACCGCGCTGGAGACGAGCTTTGCCGTCAATGCCCTTGCCATCGATCACGGTCGTCCGAAAACGCTCGGCCTCAAGGATCTGATCAATTGCTACATCGATCACCGCCGCGAAGTGATCATTCGCCGCACCCGCTTTGAATTGCGCAAAGCGGAAGAACGCGCCGAGAACCTGGAAGGTTACCTCATCGCGCTGGCGAACATGGACGAGTTTATTCGCATTATCCGCAACTCCGCGACGCGCGATGAAGCCAGAATCAAACTGCTAGCCTTCGACTTCACCCGGGCTCAGGTCGAACAGATCGGTATTCTTATTCGCAACGAGGCACGGCTCACGAGTGGGCGCTATTCTTTTAGCGAAGCCCAGGCGAACGCCATCCTCGACCTGCGGCTCTACCAGTTAACCGGCTTGGAAATTGACAAGGTCAAGCGCGAGTATCGTGACCTGCTGGAACGCATCAAAGACTTGCTGGATATTCTGGCCAAAGAGGCACGCGTCCTGGCGATCATCAAAACCGAGTTGCTGACGATCAAAGAGAAATATGCGACGCCCCGCTTGACCGAACTTGTCCCCGACGAAGGCGAAATTGCGATCGAAGATCTAATTGCCAATGAAGGGGTAATTATCACGCTGACGCACAGCGGCCTGATCAAGCGCACCAATATCAGCTCGTATCGTTCCCAGCGCCGTGGGGGTAAAGGCGTGATCGGCATGGCGACTCGCGAAGGCGCCACCGAAGAGGATCAGGACTTCATCGAGCACCTCTTCACCGCCAGCACGCATGATTACCTGATGTTTTTCACCAATACCGGCCGCGCGTATGTCGAGCGCGTGCACGAAATCCCCGACATGGGTCGTGCCGCCAAGGGCCGCAGCATCGCCAACCTGCTCGAACTGAAACAGGGCGAACAGATCGCCGCCTTGATTCGCATTCCGGCCCGGACCGGTCCAAACAAGGAGGACACCACCTGGCAGCAGGAGGGCTTCCTCTTCTTCGCCACGAAACAAGGCACCGTTAAAAAGACTCCGCTCGGAGATTTTGCCAATGTGCGCAAGGGCGGGATCATCGCGATTGGGATCGAGCCCAACGATAACCTGATTGAGGTAAAGCTAACCTCCGGTCAGGATCAGGTCGTCTTGATCACGCGGGATGGCATGAGCATCCGGTTCTCCGAGGAAGAAGTTCGTTCAATGGGCCGGCCCGCCGGCGGTGTCCGTGGTATTAACCTGGAAAAAGAAGATGCGGTGATTGCCCTCGCCATCGTCGCGCGTGATGCGACGTTGCTCGTCGCCGGCGAAAATGGAATCGGGAAGCGAACTCCATTCGATATGGTCCTGGAAAACGGGACGGTTGAGCAGGTTTACCGTCTCCAATCGCGGGGCGGCAAAGGCATTATCACGATGAAGGCCAACGAGCGCACCGGCGCGGTCGTCGGGGCGCTCTCGGTTCGTGACGCTGATGAAATAATGCTCATCACCGCGGTCGGCCAGATGGTCCGCATTTTCGTAAAAGACATTCGTGAGGCGGGGCGCAACACGCAGGGCGTTAAATTGATCGACCTCCAACCCGGCGACAAACTCCAGGCCATTGCACCCGTAATTAGCGAGCAACAAGCCGACGCCGCCGGCGAAGAAAAAATCGAGTAGGACTCACGCGAAGGCCGCACAGAAGTAGGGTTAGACTGCAGGAGACTCGGACACCGAACTCGTCTATTTACTTCGAACTTTGGGTTTGTTTCGGCCTTCGGAATTTATCGCCGGCGTTGGGTTTCCGCGGCTTAGAACAAATACGACACCCCTAGAATCGCGCCCTGGGCGTTTATGCCCAGATTATGCGCAGCGGAGTTGGCGTTGGAGATATGCTGGTAGCGATACTCAAGGAGCATGGCCCAGCGCGGAGAAAATAAGTAGCGAGCGCCTAAACCGACATCCAGATTGAAGTTGAATGCCTGGCCGACCACCTCACGGTCGATGTCCGTCACCGTCACCCCAGCACCGGCTTGAATATAAGGCACGATGCGCCAATCGGGTTGAACGAAATTGTAGCGCGCCCAAAAAGTCACGCCGGCAATGTAATTTCCTGACCCTTGAAAAATTGCGCTCCCGAACCCCTCAGTTACAAATTCAAAACTGCCTCGATACCAGCCCTGTTTGCCGCCACCACCTAACATGCAACCGAACTGAGCTTCGGTGATCGTATAATTAATCGTGGGGCGCTCGTGAGTGGCGATAAACGGCGAAAACATCACGCCACTAGTTAGAGTTCCCTCGTAACGTCCGAAGGCAAAGGAATCCTGACCTTCCGCTGGTTTATCTTCAGCGGGGGTTATCCAGGTCGAAGCAACAAAAATTACCCAGCCTACAATCCCTAATTTCCTCATAAGCGTTGTGTATCAGCGCCGTTTAGGGTCTTAAAATGTACGAGGAGGCGTTTTCGCGCAAATAGGATCGAGAACGGCCCAAACCGCACCGGAACAACTATGCGTGGCGAATGCCTTTACAGGTGACGTGGGACAGCCGGTCGATGTAAGATCTCGTCGAGCACCGTAGTCATTTGCCGCGCGCGATCATTCCAGGATTCTGCTGATTCCGGAATGAGTCCAAAGATTTCTGCAGGCACCTGCGTTAGATAATCGAGGCTTCCACGGTGCGCAACATCTCGCAGGTAGCAGTCCGTTTTCGCAGTAAGCGGGTTGAACGCTGGACCAGAAGTATCCGTCAGGTTGACCAATGCGCCTTCGCGGTTAGCTCGTTCGGTTAACCACCTGTCTATCCAGCGTTTAACTCCGGCCGGAATCTCCTTGCCGGCGCAGGTCACAAAAACTACCAGGTCAGCTCCGCAGGCCTTCGCGGCTGCAGGCGTGTCCTGCACCTGCTGGAATGACCACCAACTCACCTCAAAATCGCACCGGTGCCAGAAACGCTGAACCAGAACGTCGCAATAACCTACGGCTATCTCACGCGCCTGCGGGTCCTGATAAATCACGGCCACGGAACACGTCGCCTTCATTTTCATTCCATATAAACCTTGTTGCTCAAACAACCTGCGACGGACCTTACCCCTGTTGATACACTCGTGCCGGATTTGTACGGAAGCAAGAGAAAAGTAAGATGACATTGGGGCTATCGCGAAGACGTGTTTGGCAATGAAAAGCTCTGCCGATCAATTGTCTACGCAGTGATTCGGGTCGACTTTGGGCCCTGAATCACGGCGAAAGCCGTTCGATCACCCATGAATTATCCTCTTTTCGAGTGTAACGGAACCGGTCATGCAAACGATTGGGCCGGCCTTGCCAGAATTCCAGGCGGCTTGGAGACAACACGTACCCGCCCCAATGCGCCGGGCGCGGAACGTCGGGTGCCGGAAATTGATGCTCAAACTGTTTCCATTTCTGCTCTAACTCTGCCCGGTCGCGCACCACTTCGCTTTGGTCGGATGACCAGGCGCCAATCCTGCTCCCATAAGGCCGAGAGGCAAAATAGGCGTCGCTTTCGGCTTCCGGCACTTTTGTCACGGTTCCGGCAATGGTCACTTGTCGCTCCAGCTCTGGCCAGTAACAAACCAAGGCGGCGTTCGGATTGGCAGATAACTCGCGTCCCTTTCGGCTGGTGTAATTGGTGAAGAAGATGAAACCGCGCTCATCGACCCCTTTGAGCAGGACCGTCCGCGCAGAGGGTTTGCCTTCCGGATCGACGGTCGCGAGCGTCATTGCATTGATATCCACCACGTCGACGCCGCCGATCAACAGCAGCCTCTTGTAAAGTCGCACCAGGAACTTGTGCCAGCGTCCGCTCGTCCTCGCCCCGCTGGCTTGCTCGAACCATTGCCGGAACTGAACCATCGGATCCGCATCGAGATCCTGCCGGCGCAAACCTGCCAGCGTATATTCTCTGCGGAGATCAGATATGGACATATTTAGTTGCCTGGGCCCGCTTCTGAACGTCAAAGTTCAGTCAGGTGATTAAAGCGAAACGGGCCGATTGGCTCGTTCCCATTCCCCTTGGTATTACCGTGTGGACCGTTACTCGTCCACTGCAACCTTGCTCTTGGGTTTGACCGGGGCGGCCCCTGAGTTGGTGGGGGGAGAATTCGCTGGGGCGGTTTCCTTAAGAAAACTGTCCAGAATCGCGAGGTAGCCGTCAATCATTGAACCGGCATCGTCGCCGAGGTCTTTGCGAAGGCTTCTCACCTGGTCGGCAGTGGTTTGTGCCTGGGCTCGGATGTCGCTAACCGAGAGTTTGCCGGTCAGGAAGCCGCCTAACAGTTCGTTGAATTTCTGCTTGGCTTCAGGACCACCTTCATTCAAGAGCTGCGTCTCGATTTGCTGAAGCGCATTTGAACTGCTGCCAAGTTGGCGCATCGCCGCTGCGAAATC
Source organism: Candidatus Limnocylindrales bacterium (assembly GCA_035495315.1). Taxonomy (GTDB): domain Bacteria; phylum Verrucomicrobiota; class Verrucomicrobiia; order Limisphaerales; family UBA8199; genus DATJGF01. The sequence goes on along the minus strand of DATJGF010000051.1, from coordinate 6,269 downwards.
GCCAGGTGCGTTGGTGAGGCTGGGTGAAACCGCATGCGGCAGTTCATTCGTGCCAGTTAAGGCGACGGGCTTGTTTGCAGGTAGACCGGCTCCGAAATCGACATAAGCCACCTTCGCGCGGGGCAGGCGAATTGTTCCGAGGACGTCGCTTTGGACCACTAAAGTCTGTTCATTCAGAGAGAGTACCTTCCCAAAGTACTGATCGCCGTTGCGCATCTGGATCTGGTCGGCTAAACCCAAATTGAGCGCACTGCAAATCACCAGCGCAATCATTGGCTTAAAAGAAAACCGGCATACCTGACGCAGTGCAGAAACAAGGGCCCTCTGGCGAATGCCGGCTGGCTGCAAACTCGCTGGCGATTCCAACTCCAATGAAGCCATACTCTTCATAAACTAAAGTTACTTCTGGGAGCAGCGTAACGCAAATTTACTTTGGATAAAACGCGTCGCTAAGCAGGAAGTTAAGGTCGTGAACTGCAAGAGTCAGTTCCCCGTATCGCGCGGCGGTCTCCTCATCCAAAGCGCTATTCTCAAGGCGTTTCGTGGTGCGCCGAAAACGCACACTAAGAGGCGAGTCTTCATCGACGTCGCCTAATTCCCGCAGCAGGCGCCAGACAAGATTCGCTCGCCGTTTAGCCGTTCCGATCACTTCCAAGGCTCTCGCCCTTTCAGTTTTCCCGGCGCGCACGCTCTTCAGTAACAGGCATTCGAATTCACGACAATACTGGGGGCGTTGAGGGTAAATGCGGCACTGGCATCCATCAAAAGCAAAGCACGGCTGAGGAAAATAGGCCACCTGCGATTTTGTGGAAACAACGTTTGGATCAGCGCCGGATTTAACTGCGCGAGGGTTCTCACTACGATTTGCCTTCAATGGCGAGCCCAACGCGAGCAGCGGCATCGGGTCGTCGCTGGATTGGAGCTTCACATCGGCGAATATAACGCCGTCACAGCAAAGACCACACGCGAGACAAATATCTTCAGGCTTGGCGCCGTTGTTCGGTTTGGAATAGGTCAACCTGAAGATCAGCTTACCCGCCAGGCCCTCAAGCAACAATCATAATGTAGCGCGTGAAGCGGTGAGGCTTGGTCCTTCGTCCACGTATTTATGAACCGAGGTGTGAAATTCCGCTCACCCCGGGCGCGTCCGCGGTTCAGGGTTCAATGGGATTCAATGCGACATTGCGAACAATGGGCTTGACCTTAGGCGGGCAGCTCAGTAAAGTCCGGGTAATGTTATTGATTCGACAGGTAGTTCTGCTGGTCGTCGTTGTAAGTGGCGACGCCGTAGGCGCTTGTCGAGCGTAGATTAGATTTCGACAAAAACCCACGGCTGGCCAACGGTCGTGGGTTTTTTTATGTTCTCGCGACAACGGCCTGCTAAATCGCACAAAAAACTATGAGCAAGACCATTGAAACTGCCGCCCTGCAAACCGCCGGAAAGAAAGTAGAAGTCGGACCGACGATGTCCGGCAGTGAGATACTGGTTGCCTGCCTGGAGCGCGAAGGGGTCGACACGATTTTCGCCTATCCCGGAGGTGCGAGCATGGAGATTCACCAGGCGCTGACGCGGTCAAAAATCCGGACGGTATTGCCGCGGCACGAGCAGGGCGGTGCGTTTGCGGCGGAAGGTTATGCGCGGGCGACCGGGCGGGCCGGGGTGTGTATGGCGACGAGCGGGCCGGGGGCGACGAACCTGGTGACGGGGATTGCCGATGCTTACATGGATTCGGTGCCGTTAGTCGCGATTACCGGCCAGGTGCCGCAGGCAATGATCGGCAAGGGCGCGTTCCAGGAAACGGATATTTACGGCATGACGCTTCCGGTGGTGAAACACAGCTACCTGGTGACGGACATCAACGATATTCCACGAATCATCAAGGAGGCGTTTCATATTGCGCAGACGGGCCGGCCCGGACCCGTGCTGGTTGACATCCCCAAGAATGTGCAACAAGCCAAGACGCAGCCGGTGTTCCCAAAGGAAGCGCACATGCGCGGTTATACGGCGACGCGCAAGGCCAGCGATCTCGAGCTCAACGAGATTATCGGGCTGATCGAGAAATCGGAGCGGCCGGTGTTTTACATTGGGGGCGGGATTATCACGGGGAATGCCAGCGAGGAGTTGCGGGAATTTGTTGAAGCGACGCAGATTCCGGTGACGTCGACGATCATGGGATGCGGGGCCTTTCCGGAGACGCACCCGCTGTCGTTGCGTTGGCTGGGGATGCATGGGGCCGCCTTCGCCAACTGGGCGGTCAATGGGGAGTATGAGCACCGCAAGAGCGTCAACGAACCGATGAAACAGATCGCCCCGGGGGCGGACTTGCTGCTGGCGTTCGGCGTGCGGTTTGATGACCGGGTTACCGGCAAAGTGGACAAATTCTGCGAGCACGGGACGATCGTGCATATGGATATTGATCCCTCGGAGATCAACAAGAATAAGCCGGCAAACCTGCCGGTGATCTCCGATGTGAAATATGCGCTTGGGCGCCTGGTCCAGATGGTGAAACAGAGGCCGATTGAAAAGAAATTCACGGCGTGGCACCAGCAGATCGATGCGTGGAAGGCCAAAGCACCCTTTGGGTACACGGTGACGCAGGAGGTAATGAAATCGCAACACATGCGCGACCATCTGAAAGGCCAGGAGAGCGAAGTAATCCTGCCACAAATGGCGATCGAGGTTTTGTATGAACTGAGCAAGGGTGAAGCGATCCTAACGACGGGCGTGGGACAGCACCAGATGTGGACGGGGCAGTTCTACAAGTTCAAGCACCCGCGCCAATTTCTTACCAGCGCCGGCCTGGGAGCGATGGGTTATGGCTATCCGGCGGCGTTAGGGGCCAAAGTGGCATTCCCGAATAAAGAGGTCGTCGATATCGATGGCGACGGTTCATTCCTGATGAACGTGCAGGAGCTGGCGACGGCGCACATCGAGAAGATCGCCGCCAAAGCGATTATCATCAACAACCAGCATTTGGGCATGGTGATGCAATGGGAGGACCGTTTCTTTGCGGGCAACCGCGGGCACACTTACCTGGGCGACCCGGACAACCGGAAGCAAATCTATCCTGATTACGTCGCGGTGTGCGCCAGCTTCAACGTCAAATGCGAGCGCGTGATGTACAAGAAGGATTTGCGGCCGGCGATCCAACGCATGCTAGACGCGAAGGAACCGTATGTGCTCGATGTCATCGTGCCGTACACGGAACACGTGGTGCCCTTCGTGCCGGCTGGCCGGACGGTCGCGGACATGATTTGGCAAGCATAAGGTTGGAAATCCGAGAAGCCGAAGTCCGAAATCCGAAACGAATGCAATTGATAGGAATCGGAAGGATCAAGACTCCGCGACGAGGCAAACCATTTAGGCAGAATAAACTTGTGCGCTGTAACAGAGATAGGTTTACAAAGGTCTGCTCCCCATGAACCGCAGCGTGAAAAGGCCTCCTCTCCCCCTGCCCGCTCCTCCGGGGGATCCGGGGGAGGAGAGGGAGAAGACGGGGAGTGCGTCCGCGGTTCAAGGGGTTCAAAGCGCGAAAATCCTTTCGGGGAATTCTTTCCAAGAACTGCAGCGTGAAAGGCCTCCTCTCCCTCTGCCCTCTCCTCCGGGGGATCCAGTGGAGGAGAGGGAGAAGACGCGGAGCGCGTGCGGGGTTCGTGCGTTTAAAGCACGAGCGGTTTTGCTTTCGGCGAAATCTCTTCCCACCCCTCTCCTGCAGCGGCGGAGAGGTAGAGGGTGGCGCGGCAGGTTTGTGAAGTTCTTGCTGTTACACCACACTAGATGATTTTGCCTTCATGTTTTCGCCGCTTGCTGATTTGGGAGTTGTTACTTCTGGCATCGCCGACATTTGGCGCGGAGAAGACGTTTGATTTTGGCGAATGGCGCCAGAGTCAAACTTTGCCGGGGTTTCGGAGCACGGTGACGGGAAAGGGCAAACCCGGTGAATGGAAGGTGCTGCTGGATGATGTCGCACCATTGCTTCAGCCGATCTCACCGGGGGCGCATTTCGATACCAAACAAGCAGTCCTGGCCCAGGTGGCACAGGAGCCGACGGATGAGCATTTCCCGCTGTTGATCTATGAGGATGCGATGTTTGGTGACTTCACACTCACGACTCGGTTCAAGACGGTTAAAGGAGTGATCGAGCAAATGGCTGGGATCGCGTTTCGCATTCAAAATGAGTCGAATTATTATGTCGTGCGCGCCAGTTCGCTGGGGAACACATTCAAATTCTACAAGGTGCTCAACGGCGAACGCGGACCGCTGGTCGGCGCGGACGATTTACAGATTCCCTCGGGTGTGTGGCACGAGCTCAAAGTCGAGTGCAAAGAAAGCCAGATCCGTTGCGCGCTGGACGGCAAAGAACTCGTCTCGGTGAATGATAAAGTGAATGCGCTTGGGAGCGGCAAAATCGGGTTCTGGACCAAGTCGGATTCGGTCAGTTACTTCACGGACGCCAAGATAGTTTACACCCCGTTCCAACCTCCGGCGCAGGCCCTGGTGCGTGAGATGCTTAAACGTTATCCACGTTTGCTGGCGCTGAAGGTTTATGTTCCTGGCAAAGAGCCGGGGTCCACACGTGTCGTGGCCAGCAAAAACGAGAACGAGATTGGCACGCCCGGGACGAAGACCGAGCGCGAAGTGATTACCCGTGGGGAGACCTACTACGGCAAGGAAGGGGACGCGGTTTCAGTGATTGTACCCTTGCGCGACCGCAACGGAGATAGTATGGCGGCAGTGCGAGTAGTGATGAAATCATTCCCGGGACAGACAGAAGCTAACGCAATTGTGCGGGCGACGCCGATCGTCAAATCCATCCAGGACCAGATTCGGACGATCGAGGATCTGGCGGAGTAAGGAAAGACCCGAATGCCCAAATCCGAAGGCCGAACTGGCAAGAAGATGGAGGCGAGAATTGTAACTGAAATGCGCGCTCGAGGTAGGGCCGGCTAGCCGAGCGGGCCGCCGCTCCCCAAAGACTCGACCCATTACAGCTTTGTTTGAAAATCCAGGGCCGTGGGCCGGACTTCACTATTTAGGTTTGCTGGGGGCGGTGTCGGGCGGTGCAGTTTTAGTCACGGATTCTGAAACTGGGGTGGTTGGGGTGGTTGGGGAGGTATCCTCATCGTCATCCTTGGGAGCAGGCACATCATTGGGCGTGATGCGCCGCGTACCGCCTTTGATGACGACGGCACCATCATCGGTCGCCGACAGGCGTGGGCGAGTATTGCCGCTGAATTCATAGACCTGGCGGGTGACGAGTTCTCCGTCGGGATTAAAAACGGTGTAACTGAATGAAAACGGGCCGGTTTGATACAGGACGTGCAGGTTGCTGAGGTTATCGATTTGGGGAGGTTCGGGATGGCCAAATGAGACCATGGGACCGATAGGCAGCACACGGATCGCCCTGCCGTAAGCATCGGTCACGCGCAAATAGAGGCGCAACTGGCCCTTGATGTAGTTGGCCTGCTGCAAAATATATTTGCGCACCTCGGGCGCACCTGAGCCGCTCGACTGTGGGACGCCGACTTCCTGCTCCCACATTTTGGCGCCTTCGATAATGTCGAAACTCTTAGGCGGGCTGGTCATGTCCTGCGCCCAATCCTTTACGTGTACGCTGGCTACAATCGCGTAACGGCCACGGTGGGTCAAAGTGAAATAAGGGGCGAGGTTGACTCGCTTGATAGCTACTTTGGAAGAATCCAGTGTGAATTCACCGGCGACGGGTACTTCGCCAAGTTTCGAAACCACCTGTCCATCCTTGGATTCGACGCTGAACGTCAGCCATTCGGCCTCGTCGCCGAGATGCAACGTTTGCCCCGAGCGATTAGTAACGCGCACGGCGGCGGGTAACGACTCGCCCTCAAGGAATTGTTGCTGGTCGAGGGTGACTTCCACGGAGACTTGAGCGGAAGCTGAAGTGAGCGTGCCGGCCAGCAAAACCGTCCTAAAGCCAGAGATTTTCACTTCGTTACTTTAGACGGCGCGAGGAGAGTAGCAAGCGGCAAAAGTGTTACCGATGTCCTGACTGTACCATGCACCATTGAATTGAACCTCGAACATTGAACATCGAACGAGGAAGATCGGAGCCGGAGACGGTCCTGCCCAAGTTCAAAACTCGATGTTCGATGTTCAATGTTCAGTGTTCGCCGCTTGGTGCATTCAGCTTGGCCTCGATTGCCCGAAAGACCCTTTCGGGAGGCAAGGCGCGCAGGCATTCGAGTGGTTTGGCGTACCGGCAACGAGAGCGCATGCAAGGAACACAAGGCAA
>DATJGF010000050.1:0-15376 GCA_035495315.1 Candidatus Limnocylindrales bacterium | reverse complement strand
GGAGCGGCGATGGATTTGCGAGGGGCCGGGTCGCTTATTGTCTACGGAGACATCTTGCCATCGACACTCGACGACACCGATTTCGGCAGTGTGCCCACCAAGACAGGTACCCTGGATCACACGTTCACCATCCAGAATTCTGGTTCAGCGCCACTCCTGCTTACCGGAGCGCCGCCGGTGGTGATTACTGGACCTCAGGCGGTCGATTTCCAGGTGACTAAGCCACCGACTTCACCGGTCGCTGCGGGCGGCAGCACCACCTTCACCGTCCGGTTCGCTCCATCCGCCACAGGCTTACGCAATGCCACGGTCAGCATTGGCAACAATGACATCGATCCGGACAAAAATCCTTACCAGTTTGCAGTTCAGGGCGCGGGCTTCGTCGTGGGCCGTGAGTCTCTGTTCCCAGACAGCCAAGTCGGGGCCGATGTCGATAACGACGGAACCCAGTATGACCTGGGCGTTATTTTTTCTTCCTCCATCAACGGTAACATCGTAGCCCTACGCGTCTTTTCTGTGGCCGGCGATGCGGGCGCCCACACCGGATGGATCTGGAATAGCGATGGGACGGCGCTTGCCGGACCATACACTTGGGACTTCGGTGGCATCAACGGCTGGATCTACCTCGATATCCCACCGGTTTCCATCCAGGCCGGCAACCAATACACCGTTGACATTACGACCGGCCAAGGCCCGATGCACGATTATGCGAACATCGCTGGCATCCTGACGGATGCCGGCGGTAATGGCCTGGACCTGTCCTACCCCGCCAGCGCGGGCGTGTTCATAAATCCACCAAACTCCCCCGGGCCACCTCCGCTTAACGTGATGCCAGACCAGACCTGGAATGGCAGCAGCTATCTTCGGGATATCGTATTCGTGCCGGCAGGCAGCACGGCGGTCTTTCCAGTCATGGCCGTGCAGGGCAATGCCAACCCGATTCCCGACGGCTATAGTTCGCCCGTCGCGACCAACAACACCTATTTCGGCGTTTCCGCCGCGGGTGGTGGGACTGCGGATCGTTCGTTCGTCATCACAAACTCCGGCACTGCGCCCTTGAATCTGACTGCCACCCCACGAGTGGCGATCACCGGCCCGCAGGCGAATGATTTTAAAGTGGTGACAGAGCCGACCACGCCGATCGCTGCTGGGAATAGTTCGGCGTTGACGATTCGTTTTCAGCCCTCCGCATTAGGTCTGCGTAAGGCTCTCGTTACGATCGGCAACGATGACAAGAACCCGTTCTATTTCGCCATTTCCGGCACAGGCACGAACGCGCCGGCTCCCTTCCGGATTGGCGCAGCGACACCAAACTTGAGCACCGGAGACATCCTCTTGACGTGGCAAGGTGGGACGCCGCCCTACCAGGTGCAACGGGCAATGGCGGTTACAGGACCTTTCGTCCCGATCGGTGCGCCGCAGGCCGGCACCAGTTACACGGACCTGGGAATACTGAAAACCAACGCTGCGGCATTTTATAGAATTAGCTATTGAGCAAAAATGTGAGCGCTCTGAACTCATCGGAAGTCTCCCCAACCAGGCGGTCGATAGCTCGAACCTGTGGTTTCACATTGATCGAGTTGCTGGTCGTGATCGCGATCATCGCCATCCTTGCGAGCATGCTCCTGCCGGCCTTGGGGCGGGCTAAACAGAAAGCTCAGAGAATCAAATGCGCCTCCAACCTCCGGCAAGAGGGAGTCGCCTGTGCCATGTATCTGGCCGACAATGGCGAACGCTTCCCGAGCAACGACAAGGGCATTGATTGGACGTACTACTCCTGGGGCGGCAAAGAGGGCCTGGTTGCGGTTGAAGGCGCTGTCGTGGATAGCCAGTTTCGCATGCTCAATCCTTACATCACCAAGACGGGAGCCGTCACGACTAACGAAGGCGGAGCGGCCCTCGTATTCTTCTGCCCGAGCGACAACGGGGCCAAGCATGGCGCCTGGCCCAAGGATCTCTACCCAACAATCTTTGACACTGACGGCAGCAGCCACTTCTACAATTGCAGCGCCAACGACAACGATGGCGACAAAGGGCTGTTTCACAAGAAGAGCTCAGATGTTCGAAGCCCTAGCCGGATGATCCTGGCCAATGATTTTGCCTTCAATTGTTACTTCCAGTATGTGACTTGGGGAAGAAAGGTCTTCCAGTACATGTACTGGCACGATAAGACCCGGCTGGGTTACGGCAATGTCCTCTTTGTCGATTCCCACGTCGGTTATTACCAGGCCACTACTGATAAGCCCGACTTTCAACATGGCAAGGATTGGACCTTCGTGTGCCGTGACTACTAGAGCCAGCCCGGGTGTGTTACGCCTGATGGCCAGGTTTCCGGCTAAGAAGCGACAAAGTCTGTGCCGCGGGACTTCGGGTTCAAGCAACTGCATAATCGGCTTATGATGGGCCACCGGTGTCGTTCAACCGTGACTTTGGCCTTCATCGGCTTGGCGCTAGGTCTTGGGTGTAGCCGCCTGTCCGCCGCCCGCCCGCAACTCGATCTCACCGGCACGTGGGACTTTTATCCGGACGTGGGCGATGCGGGCCTGGAGAGCATGACGGTGAAGCCCGGCACAATCAGGGTGCCTGGCGCCTGGCAAGCTCAGGGCTATGGCAAAGCCGGCGGTACGATCCCAGCCTCGCTGCTGGAGGCCAACACTTCACCGGCCGACCATTTGCGCCACAACTTAACCGCCCGCTGCCTCTACGTGCGAGCGGTTGAGGTGCCGGCAGCATGGAAGGGGCAGCGGATCTTTCTGGCCGTCCGCCGGGTCTACACCCGTGCGGATGTGAGGCTGAACGGGAAGCCCATTGGTGAATGGGCAGGCTTTTGCAGTCCCTTCGAATTCGATGTTACGGATGCCATCACGTTTGGCGGCCGGAATCAGATCGTTATTGGAGTGGACAACCGACCACGCCCCGGCCGCGACACCTACGGCACGGCGAATTGGTTCGGCAACTGGGGTGGACTCGGCGGGGCGGTCTATCTCGAAGCGCGAAGCCCCTGCTGGGTCCAGGACGTGTTTGCCATGCCCCGAATCGCCGATTCCCAGGTCCAACTGCGAGTCACGGTCAGAATGGCCAGGCCGGACTGGCCGACCGGACTGGGGATGACCGCCGAGTTGGCACCTTGGAACCAACCAACGGCACGGAGCGGTCGTGCTCAGCAGCCAGTAGCGCCAGGTAATAGCCCGGAAATCACCGTCGATTTGCCTGTGAGTATCGCTGCTCTTCACCTTTGGACTCCGGACGATCCGTTTCTTTATGTGGCCACCGTGCGGTTGCTCAGGGATGGTCAGTTGCTGGATGAGCAACAAGTTCGGTTCGGGATGCGGGAAATCACCGCGCAAGGCCACAAACTCTTCCTTAATGGCAAGCCGCTGTACCTCTCGGGCTACGGCGATGATGCGACTGAGCCGATCACGGGCATGTTGCCGGCAGACAAGGGGCTGTACCGTAAACGCCTGGCGCTGATGCGCAGCTTGGGCTTCAACTTCGTGCGCCATCACTCGACCGTTCCACACGACGAGTATCTCGAGGCGGCGGATGAAGTCGGTATGCTGGTGCAGCCCGAAGCCGGCATGGCCTACACGAAGTTCTGGCCGACCGGCCACCAGTTGTTCGAGCGTGAGTGGCCGCACATTATTCGCGCGTTTCGTAATCATCCTTGCATCTGGGCCTGGTGTATGGGAAACGAGTTGTTCCTCAGGGAGCTGCCTGAACGCGAAACTGGTGCTCACGCGGTGGACTTAGCGGAACCTCTAACCAACGGTCCCCTCCAGACCGTCGCTCAGCCGGACAACGGCGTCTATGGCCCTCCCGGGGAGTTCCCAACTCGCTCGTTCAAGCAATCCAACTACTACCGAGATGTGCAGGTTCAGGTTGATGGCAAGCCGAGCACGTTGCTCGGGGACGCTGCCACCTCACGCGTCTTCAGAGACGGCCCCCACGAGCTCGGTCTCAAGTTCATTTCCACGCGCGAAGGGATTGTGTTCAAAATTCGTTTTCTTAAGGTGCCGGAAGAGACTGGCAATCACGTCGGCCGTCTCTGGGAAGTTGATGGGCGCGAACTGGCTCGTGTCTCCTTTACTCATGAAACGGCCTCCGGTTGGCAGGAGGCGGCGCTCTCCACGCCGATTTCCCTTAAACCCAACCAGGTTTACCTGGTCTCGGTCAACGCAAACACGGCCTATGCGGCGACCTCGCCCGGGGGCGCCAGCGGGTTCAGCCGTCAGGAAATGCTGGCAGTCCTGGAAACGGCTTACCGGCAGGCCAAGGCGTTGGATCCGACGCGCTTGGTTCATGCCTCGGATGGCGGCACCCCTCACGAGTTCACCGACGTATTCTCGTCCGGAGGTGGAGAAAAGTTTGGTCCCAAGCCTTACTTGCTGCATGAGTACGGTACTTACACTTGCTCGCTCCCGGACTTCGCGCTAATCCCTCGGCTCAACGGCGTCATCCGGCCGCTGACTTACGAGCGTGCCGAGAGGTATGTTCGCGAACGCGGATTACAGCAAGTTTATCCCCGGCTCTACCGCAGCTCGCTGCAGATGCGGGCTGACGCGCAGAAACATTACATGGAGGCCGCCAAAGCCTCGGATGCTAACAATGGTTACAGCTTCTGGTTGGGCGTCGATTTTCCGGATTCGCCCGAAGGATGCTGGGATGAAGGTATTTTGAACCAGCTCTGGGAACCCAAGCCCGGCCTGACCAATCACCTGACAGATTTCACCGGCTCGACGGTGATACTAACGACTGCGGGACTCGACGCCCGGTCCTTCTACTGCGACCAGACAAAGCGAGTAGGCCTACGGCTGTGGCACTACGGAGCTAAGCCCATCGAAAATGGTCACCTGACCTGGTGGGTGCAGGATGGCAATAAAACATTGCAGAGCGGCGAAATCTCCGATGTTTGCTGCGCACCGGGAGAAACCCATTCGCTGGGTGAAGTCGTGATTAGTGGGCTGCCCGCGGATGAGCCGCGGTTCGTCGCACTGCGGGTGGAACTTCAGCAGGACCAGCGGCAGTTGTCGCAGAACTCCTGGGGATTCTACGCTTACCCTCGCGTGGAACGTTCGGGCCCTCTCATCGGTGTTTATAGCGAGGCAGGAGCCTTACCTGGGGCCAAAGAGTTATCACCAGGCGAGCCGGTGCCGGAAAATGTGCGTTTGCTCATCACGCGCGAATTGAAACGTGATCGACACGCCGCGTTTTTGGGCCGTGGCAATGCCGCCGTGCTACTCCTAGGCACCGGGGGCTTCAAGGAAAGTCGTGCCGGTTATTTTCTCAACCACTCTGGCGGCGCTTTCGGCGGCATCATTGAGGACCACCCGGTGTTCGCCCCCATCCCACATGAGGGCCGGCTCCATCTCGGTTTGTATCAACTGGTGGCGGGCGGCGGCTTGCTCGACGCCGAGTCAATGCCTGCTGCGCTGCGCGAGGGTTCGGTGGTCTGGGGGCTGCGGCTCACGGCCTGGGTGAGTCCGGTCAAAGATCTGCAGCGGGTCACGTTGTTTTCTGATGTCGTGACTGACAATCATCTCCACCTTATCCTTTGCAATCTTGATTTGTTGGCGAACAAACCGGAGTGCCGCTACGTACTGGCCAGGACTGTTGAGTATCTGCTGGCCGAGCAGCCCAGTTCTCTAGCCCGGCGGTGCGCCGCCAGCGATTTGGAAGGCCTGCTTCACTGATCATGATCGTGGATATCCATACGCATGTTTTCCAGCCGGAGACCGATTTCGGTCCGAGGCTGCTGACTGATCTTCAACGCGTGGGGGTGAACCCCACGTCCTGGGGCAATGTTAGCCAGCGCCATCTCGAAACCACGCGCGCCGCTGATGTAGCAGTCGTGTTCGGTCTTCAGGGGGCGGCAACGGGCTGGAATGTGCCCAACGACGCGGTCGCCCGGCACGTGCAATTGGCGCCGGAGCGCTTGGTGTTCTTTGCTTCGATTGACCCCGGCCAATCAGGCTTTCAGGAAGAGCTCGAGCGGTGCCATCGGGACCTGCATTGCCGCGGCGTGAAGCTGGCGCCCATTTACCAGGGCGTGCATCCCCTGGACCCGCGGTACCGGGAGATTTACGCCTATTGCGAGAAGCATGGTCTGCCCATCCTCATCCACATGGCGACGACCTTTTCGAGCGGGACACCCTTGGAATACGCGCGGCCGGCGCATCTGGACCAGGTGGCGCTGGATTTCCCGGAGCTGAGAATCGTGTTGCCCCATATGGGCCACCCGTGGGAGGGTGAAACCATCGCTGTCATCCGACGCAACGCCAACGTGTATGCCGATGTATCCGCGCTCTATTACAGGCCCTGGCAATTCTACAACTCGATGCGGTTGCTGACCGAATACCACGCCGAAGCCAAGGTGCTTTTCGGCTCCGACTTCCCTTTCACCACCACGGAAGACTCCCTGAAGGGTCTGCGGGCGCTCAATTCGGTCGTCGGCCAAAGCGGCTTGCCGCGCGTGCCGGAGGAGGTCATCGAGGGGATTATTCACCGTGATGCGCTGCAGTTGCTCGGGCTCAAACATCCTCGCGAGGACCAGGCTTCATGATGCTCCCAACCACTATGCGGGCGCTGCAACTCCAGGCCATCAACCAGCTCGTGGAGGTCGAAATGCCCTTGCCCCGCCCAAAGCCGGAGGAGGTGCTCGTGCGTACGGTCACGACGACGATTTGCACCTCGGATCTCAACGACATCGCGCACAACCAGTTTGGCATCGCATTGCCGCGCGTCATGGGGCACGAAGGCGCAGGCCTGATCGCGGCTGTGGGCCAAACGGCCACCGGGTTCCAAATCGGGGACCGCGTGGCCGCGCACCCGGTTATTCCCTGCCGCGCGTGCGACAACTGCCGACGCGGCCTGGCGCATTTGTGCCTCAATATGGGCCATCTTGGCCTGGACCGGGATGGCACGTTCGCCGAATATTTTTGCATCCGGGCTGACCGGGTTCGGCGTCTGCCGGACACCGTGCCATGGAACGCCGGGTCTTTATTGGAGCCCGTGGCAGTGAGCCTTGAAGCTGTGGAACGCGGCCGGGTTGAACGGGGGGATTCGGTGTTGGTGGCCGGTGACGGTCCTTTCGGGATCCTTATCGCCCGCCTGGCAACCCGCTGCAATCCACGGAGAATCCTTTTGGTCGGACGCCACGATTTTCGCCTCAAGCAGGTTCCCGAGGCGGTGAGCATTAATGAACAACGCGCAACGGATGTGCGCAAAGAGGTCCTCGCGGCGAATGAAGGCGCCGGTGTGGATGTGGCGATCATGGCAGCAGGAACCCAGAGCGCCCTCGATCTGTGCCTGGCGTGTTTGCGCGCGCGAGGCCGGCTCGTGGTATTCAGCCTGGTCAACGGCCGGCCCAGTTTTGACTTGTTCCGCTTGCTCACGCAGGAATTGGAAATCCTGGGTGCGTGCAATGACCGGGATTTGATCGATCCGGCATTGGAACGGTTGAGCGACCCGCAATTGCGGCTGGCTTCGTTGGTAACGCAACGGCTCCCGTTTGCAGAGTGGCCGCGCGCCCTGGAACTCGCCCGGCACGGCAAGGACCAGGCCTTGAAGGTGGCGCTCTCATTTGACGGCGAGGCATGAAAATCACCGATGTTCAAGCCATTGTGCTGGAATCGCCCTACGAGAACCAGCCACCGGCGGGGAGCGAAGAAGCCCACGGCGTCAAGCATTGCCTGCTGCTCAAAGTCAGCACCGATGAAGGCCTCACAGGCTGGTCCGACGTCGAGACGGCGCCGCACGTGGGCGCGGCCGTGGTCGCGGCTCCGGCCAGCGGCGCCGGCGTGTTCGAGGGATTGAAGTCGCTGGTGATCGGCGAAGACCCATTCGAGGTCGAACGGCTGTGGGACAAAGTGTATCGCGGCACGATTTACTACGGGCGGCGCGGTGTGGCTCTGCAGGTGTTGTCAGGATTCGATATTGCCTGTCACGACCTGATCGGCAAAGCGATCGGCCGCCCCTTGTACAAGGTCCTGGGTGGGGCCTACCGTCAGCGCGTGCGAGCCTATGCTTCAACACTGTTCCGAAAGACGCCCGACGATATGAAGCGCGCCTGCGAGTTCTACCTTGAGCGCGGGTTCACCGCGATCAAGTTCGGCTGGGGTCCATTTGGCCAGGACCGCCAACGCGATCTGGCGCTGGTCGCCGCGGCGCGCAAGGCGATCGGACCCGAGGTCGATCTACTGATTGATCCAGGCTGGATGGTCAATCGCAGCGCTTATGAGGCCATCGAACTGATTCGCGCCTTGGAGCCCTACCGGATCTTCTGGCTCGAAGATTTCCTGCACCCGGAATGTTACGACGGCTATGCCCGGGTCAAAGCGGCCGGCTTAAACACACGCCTCGCCGCCGGCGAACAGGAAGCAACGGCGTGGGGCTTCCACGACTTGATCACGCGAGGCCGAGTCGACGTCGTGCAGCCGGACCTGAGTCGTTGCGGTGGATTGAGCCAGGCGCGCAAGATCATCTGGGAAGCGCAACGGGCCGGCGTGGACGTTTGCCCTCACGCCTGGTTGACGGACCTTCTGTCCGCCGCGAGTCTGCACGTCAATGCCTGTCTGGAGCGCAGTCTCTTTTTGGAGTATAACGTCTGCGACAACCCGATGCTCCGCGAAGTTATCCGCAACCCGATCCAGATGGATTCAGAGGGGATGGTGCCGGTTCCGCAGGGACCAGGCCTCGGCGTTGATATCAATGAACAGGCTGTGGAACGTTTTCGTATACCGTTTATCTGGGAGTAAACCAATCGACTATGACTGCTTTCGCCAATGATCCAGAACGCTTTGATTGGATTCGCCAACACCTCTACGTGCCTGCAGTCTGCGATATTCTCGATAACCTCGGCTATCGAAACCAGGCGATGCACCAGCGCTTGCGACCCCTCGATCCGGCCAACTGCACCATCGTCGGCCGCGCCCGGACGATCCGTTGGATGGAGACCGATTACATCGTCGAGGAGGATCCCTATGGCCTGGAGATCGACGTGATGGATTCCCTTAAGCCGGGCGATGTGCCGATCCATTCCACCGATTACGGGGGTACCAACGCGCCTTGGGGCGAGTTGATGAGCACCGTAGCCAAGCGCAACGGGGCTTCCGGCTGCATTTGCGATAGCCAGATCCGTGATTGCCAGAAGATCATAACGCTAGGGTTCCCCGTTTTCTACCAGGGTATCCGCCCCCTGGACAGTAAAGGCCGCGGGCGGGTGATGGCCTACGACGTGCCGATCAAATGCGGCGAGGTTCTCGTGAATCCAGGCGAATTGGTCTTTGCCGATTTCGACGGAGTGGTGGTGGTGCCCGGAGCGGTCGAGGACGAGGTCCTCCGCTTGGCGCAGGAGAAGGTTGGGAAAGAAAATGATTCGCGCCGCGGATTGCTTGAAGGCCGCAGCCTGCGTGACGTTTATAACCAATACCGCGTGCTTTGAGGCATGAACATACTCGCCGTCGGCGCTCATCCTGACGACATCGAAATCCTGTGCGCTGGCACCTTGGCTCGCTATGCCAAGCAGGGCCACCACATCTATATGGCTTCGTTCACCTGCGGCGATATGGGCGATTTGGAAATTCCGCCGACCGAACTCGCCCGTATCCGCAAGGCGGAGGCGGAGGCCTCAGCCGCGATTATCGGGGCGCAATTGCTTTGGCCTGCGATTACCGACGAGTTGGTTTTTCCAAACGAGGACCAGCGCCGCATCATGATTGACCTGCTCCGCCAGGCCGATCCCGATGTTATCCTCACGCACAGCCCAAATGATTATCATCCCGACCACCGCTATGTTTCGCAGCTGGTGTTTGATTCTTATTTCCAGAAGGGGCTTCCGCATTTACCCAACCAGCGGTTGCCTGCCTGCCGATTCGCCCAGGCCCAGGTTTATTACATGGACAATCTTGGCGGCATCGCTTTTGAGCCGGCCGAATACGTAGATATTACCGAAGTCCTGGAGACCAAGGACCGCATGTTGCGATGCCATCAAAGCCAGCTAAAAGCAATGAAGGACCTGGCTCGAACTAACATCGTCGAAATGGTTCGCATTCAAGCGTCATTTCGTGGGCTGGCTGCGGGCTGCCCCTACGCGGAGGCGTTCCGCCGTTTGGAGGCATTCCAACGCGGTCTGACGCGGCGCATTCTGCCTTGACGTTGTAGCCGATGAGTGGTTTTGCACTCAGTCCACTGGACCTCGGCATCATCGGCGCCTCGATCCTGCTCTCAGTCTCGGTGGGCTTCTGGGCCTCGCGTCGCGTCGAGAAAACCACATCCGGCTTCTTTCTTGCCTCGGGCAAGATGCCGTGGTGGCTCATCGGTGCCGCGTTTGTCTCGACCAGCGTTTCCAGTGAGCAGATTGTCGGGACGGTTGGCGCCGCCTACAAGTACGGGATGGGCATAGCCAACTGGGAATGGTGGTGCTTACCGACCTATGCCCTGGTCATGCTCTTCTTCATTCCGCTCTACTTGAAAAACCGGATCTCCACCGTTCCAGAATTCCTGACACGGCGATTCGGCCCCGCCTGCGGTGACATCTATAGCTACGTGATCCTGTTCGCGTACGTGTTCCTGTTCCTCACTCCCGCACTCTACGGTGGCAGCGTCACCTTCAGTAAATTGACGGGCTGGCCGTCGTGGCTTGTGCTGGCGGCGATAGTGTTGCTGGTTGGGTCCTACACCGTTCTGGGGGGACTTAGTTCAGTCATGTGGACTGATGCGATGCAGTGCGGTTTGCTGGTGATCGGCGGCGTCGCGCTTTTCTTTGTGGCTCTCAGCCACATCCCCGGCGGCTGGTCGGCCATGGTCTCCGCCGCGCCGGAGCGGTTTCATCTCTACCATCCTGCCGGAGATCCGCAAACGCCTTTCCTCGGTCTGATCACCGCCACATTCGGCGTCTTCCTCTTTTACCAATCCACCAACCAGGTGATGATTCAGCGCATCTTCGCGGCGCGCAGCACTTGGGATGGCATGATGGGCCTTGTCTTCGCCGGTTTTATTAATCTCCTGCGTCCCCTCGTGACCTGCTTGCTCGGCTTGATTGTTTACCACTGGATCGAGAAGATGGCCCAAGCGCCTTCGTTGCTGCCGGATAAACAGGACCAGGTATTCCCCTTCGCACTCGAAACGTTCGCCCCGTCAGGTTTGCGCGGCGTTATTCTTGCCGGGTTCATCGCCGCCATCATGTCCTCGACTAGCGCTCTGGCCAATGCGGTGGGCACCCTCTTTTCACTGGATATATATCGCCGCTTCTTTAGCCCGAAGGCCGACGACCGCCAGTTGATCCTCGCCGGACGGATTGCCTCCGGCGCGGCCCTGGTTTTGGCATCGCTCAGTACGCCCTTAGTGCCCCGTTTAGGCGGTATCTTTAAGTACTTTCAAACCGGGGTGACCTACATGGCGACGCCGTTCGTTTCGGTGATCCTGCTTGGGATTCTCTGGAAGCGCGCCAATTACGCCGGTGCGCTGGCTGGCCTGCTGGGCGGGTTAGTGATTCAGATCGCCCTGGCGGTAGCGCTCTGGGCGATGGGCATCGAGTTGAACTGGCTCTTTGTCGGCTCCATTGCCCAAGTGCTGACGATGGCACTGATGGTCGCAGTCACATTGCGGACCGCACCGGCCGCCGCAAAACAGTCAGAACCATTTCTCTGGCGACCCGCCATCCTGGCGCAATATGACGAGGGCCGGCGGCGCCCTTGGTACCAACAGGTCAAAGTGTGGTTCGCTGTTTATGCCCTGATCTGGTTCTGGCTTTATTGGCGGCTCTGGTGAAAACGCAGGCGTATGCTGGTCGAGGAATACGGCAAGAGTGGCTACGAGGCGAGCATGAGCTTCTACGGGGAGACATTAGGTAAGACCGTGGTTGACGGCATCACCCGCTGCGCCGAAGCACTCAAATAGCCTAACCGGTTCCCGGGCCTAACACCGACGCAAGCGCATCCTTCCGCTATGATGGGACGTAAAACAGGATGTAGTTCACGCGAAGCACCAATCCCATCCCGCCCCTCAACGCCAAGTTGGCAACAACTTCCAGATCGGCGGTGCCTGATCCCCTATCAACGTTAACAAAACTTGGAACCTCAGTGCTGTCAACCGCCCACAGCGGATAGTTAACCGGGCCGTCAAAACCAAAACTGGCCAATGACACCGTGCAACTAGCCACCGGAGGGCCAGAACTTCCAGAAAACTTAACCGGTCCAACGGTAAACGTCAGGGTATCTCGTGCGACACCTCCGTCGCCTTCGCCTCGGAAGACGCACTGCACTATGCCACTGAGGATTTGTAAGCCACCTTGGGCCAAACCTGGGGGAATGGTCTGATTCGGATTCACCGCCGTTACAGAAATAGCCATAAAAATGACTCCTTAAAAATGGTCCATGGGTTCACTGACCAGCGATTATCCTATTGGACGGTCGGACCTCGGCAAGCCCTGAGTTGAGCGATTTTCCCCCGAGATCTGAATAGGCCACACTTGGTATCGATCCCACAGTGATGAAGACACCGCGACAACTGCGGGTGACTTCGTAAGCGCCACCAGGGTGGGTTTCGGACCAAATGAATCTCCCGGCTGGCGGAACGGGGCGAGTTGCGATCACCATGTCTCTATGGCTCCAATATTAAGAGTGCGTCCTCCCATCCTGCTGGGGTTTCAAATGACTGCTCGCCCTGGGTTGGAAAAGTGCCAATCGAAAGTGAATCGCCGGTCCGCGGATCAATCCACATCACTTTCGCACGATCACCAGCGGTTAATTTGTTCATGTGTATCGAATAGGAACTTTTGCTGCCAAGGTAGGCGATAATCCAGCGCCCATCCTTATGTCGGGCAGCCAAGTTGAGGATTGGTCCATTTGTATTGCCACCACTGGCATAAATCGTTTGCTCAGGAACCAGATACCACCACTCCTTTCGATCCAGGAAGACCTTCTTTAAAATCCCCATCTGCACTGCCCCGGGTGCATCCAGCGCCTCTTTCCAAGTGGGCAGCACGCGCCAACTATCGTTGTGCCCATAGGTGTGATGACCACCACAGAGAAATGAATAATATGCCTGGCGCCGGATCCGCAAAGGGCTCACCTCAAAACCATATTCGGAACCATTCTCATAGGCTCCCTCGGCCATCAGCACCGGCTTCACGGGCTTGAGATTGTAGTCCTTCGTCACCATCGGGTAGATCAGTTCGACGCTCTTCCAGGTTTGCAAAGAGTTGAAATCGAGCCAGCGTTCTTCGTGGACAAAACTGGAGGAATAGGGCGAGGGATCCGGTTCAATTCCGATTAAGTGGCGGCCGTCGTCACCCTCATGCAGGCCCCCGGCGAGTTCTCGCAGAATGGGAACAAACTCCGCCTTGGCCTCGGGCACCAGGCACCAAATAATGTTGGGCACGTCCTTATACCGGGAGGCCACCCATTTAGCCCAGGCGTGCGCATTAGCGGTGGTGACATGCTTGCGATTGGTTTGATGGTAAATGGTCAGGTAAATGACGACCTCGTTCTCTCGGGCCGCTTGAAACACGGCATCAACGTTCGTGAAATACCGCTCATTTGGCGTTAGAGGGTTTTCATCGCGCCATGGCTTTTGCCCACACACGTTGGTCTTGGTTCCATCGCCGACGCCCAGGAGCATTACTTGCATGAAAGAAAAACCGTGGTCTCTGCTCTTTTGAATGATTAGTTTGGCCTCCTCCAACGTGTAATCCCGACAGAGTTGCCATTGCGTGGTGCCCAACCAGAAGACCGGGCTCCCACGCTGATCGACGAAATACCTGGCGTTTGGACTCACCTTAACCGGGTAAACGGGTTCGCCCGCCAATAAAGGGACTGCGACTGTGAAGATGGGTGCCGCGAGGCAGCTGAGCCTGCGCACAAGAAAAGCGGTCATACCGTTAATGGCCCAACAGACCTAGAGCAACCGAAGCCTCCTCTGGTGAGCAACTTCTCAACACTTGCGCAAAGATCGAATTCCAACAACCGAGCAGGTCACCGGAAACCGGCTTTAGGTCATGTTCATCGTTCGGTTTCATTCGAGCCAAAAACAAAAACTTCTGTTTGGAACTTCGGGGGAGCCGATAGTATTGTTATCCCAACTTGAGTCGGTTCTCAATCTCAAAACACTTGCGCGGACGACAAACCCATTTCAAGATCGGCTTCCCAACCGGCATTTCCGCACAGGGCTTGGCGCTATCCTTGGCTCTGGTTTCCTTTTCCACCTCACCGGCTCACGCGTGCACTATCTTCGTGTTGACCGATACCAACCGCGCATTGTTTTGTAACAACGAAGATTGGTCGGACCCTAAGACCAGAATCTGGTTCCTGCCGGCCGGCGAGGGCTATTACGGCGCTGTTTACGTTGGCTTTGACAATGGTTGGGCACAGGGCGGCATGAACACCGAAGGCCTCGCTTACGATTGGGTGGCGGGATACAACGAAAAATGGGAGCCCGACTCCCATCTTCCGAGGGTCCGAGGAAATTCGAGCCAGCGAATGCTCGAGAGCTGCAAAACGGTCAACGAAGCCATCACTTTCTACAGGACTCATCAGGAGCCGGGGTTCTGGCGCGCGAAGATCCTTGTAGCGGACAGAACGGGAGCTTCCGTCATCATCGGCGCCAAGGAGGGTAAACTACAGGTCGCAAATGAAAACCAGTGTCGAGGGTTTGGTTTTGGGCGACAAACTCTCGATGCGGCGCTTCAAAGGCGTCCGGAACCCACGGTGGCCAATGGCTTCAAAATCTTGCACGACTGCCGGCAATCGGGCCAATACGCCACCAAGTATTCCAATATTTATGACCTGAAGACCGGAGACATTTTTTTATACCCGTTTCCAGGCCGCGATGACGAAGTGAAATTCAACCTCGCTGTCGAGCTCAAGAGGGGGGGCCACTACTACGATATGCCCCCAATCCACGAACAACAGGCCCAGGCGCCCCGCCCTTTGCTGCTTAACATGAAGCGCTTTCCGATGGACGAGTTCAAACCGATCCCTGACAAGGAACCCACGGTCACGAGCCATCTGCGCACCATGATTCTGGAGGCCGCGGACGGCAAATCGCACGCCGATGATTACACCGCTGAAGCCTGGAAAGAGGTTGCTCCGTTACAGAACCAAATCCAGGCCGATTTGAAACGTCTCGGAGATTTTATCTCAATGACCTTGGTGGATCGCAGCGATGAGAACGGGCAACACAGCTATCGCTACCGGCTTGAGTTTGGCAATGCGACGATCCTTCAACGCTTTGTGCTCGACGCACAGAACAAGTTCGCTTCCGGCGGATCGGAAGCAGTGGAATTGAAGCCGAGCGCGCACCTCAGCGAAGGGGGCTGAGTGCTTGCTTTGATTCGAGGCCCCTCGGGCACAACACTCCGTCTGACGATTTGTCCCTTCCG
>DATJGF010000049.1:0-18467 GCA_035495315.1 Candidatus Limnocylindrales bacterium | reverse complement strand
GTTCCTGCCGATCCCGTAACATAAGCATTGGCGGCATCGTCCACTTTGATTGCGTAGTAGGCGGGACGATCCCCGGTGTTGCCAGAACCATTATAGCGCGCCACCCATAGCTGATTTCCCTGGGGATCGTATTTCAATGTTGCATAGTCGTCGCGGGTGCCTAAACCCTGAGAGTAACCCGTGACATACGCGTTGCCGGATCTGTCCACCGCCATTGCAACAGCCACGTCATTGCCGCTGGCGAGCCCGTTATAACGAGCCGCCCAAAGCTGGCTTCCCGATGTATCATACTTGACTGTTGCGTAATCGGCGTTGCCGTTATTATCGGTGACGACGTAACCGGTCACAAAAACATTGCCTGCGTCATCCACCGCAATTGCGTTCACCGCGTCGTAAGGATCTAATTCCGCGCCGTACGTCGCCAACCAGGCGAGCTGTAGCCGTGGGGAGATAATTAGACGCGCAGCGGCACTGGCGGTGAGACCAATAGAGTTGGCAACGACAACGGAGTAATCGCCGGCCTGGCTCGTTTGGATGTAAGGCAGTGTCAACATCGCGTTGGTCGCGCCAGGAATATCGAACCCATCAAACCGCCATTGATAGGAAAGGGGCTCGGCTCCAGTGGCGGCAATCGAAAAGAAAACGGTGTCACCTTCGGTTGCGGACTGGCCTTGCGGGGCGGTCGCAATTGCCGGCAGGCCGGAAAGGGCAGTCTGCACAAACTTCACCGTCGTGAACGGGTTGGTCGTACCCGTCCAAAAAGGCCTGCTTCCGGAAACATAAATATTGTTGGATTTGTCCAAGCCAAAACCGACGGGAATGTCCTCACCATGGTCCGGTCCATCGTAGCGGGCGACCCAAAGCTGGTTGCCATTGCCATCGTATTTTACGACGGCAAAGTCGTAGAGGGTGTTGGTGCCACCATAAGAAGAACCGCCTACATATATATTGCCCTGGCGATCCATTGTAATAGCCGAAGGTTTATTGACGTGGTCGGGATCACTATAGTGAGCGAGCCAAAGTTGGTTGCCCTGCTCATCATATTTGATGGTCACGCCGTCCTGGCCCACATCGCCGTGAACCGGAAGATACGACCAACCGGTGACAAGCACGTTGCTCAGATTGTCGATCGCAACCGCGGTAGCAACGTCATCATCCTTGGCGGGGCCATCGAAGCGGACCGACCAGAGTTGATTGCCATTCTGGTCATACTTGACCGTCGCGTAGTCGTAAGCGCAGATGATTCGGCCAAAGCGGTCGTAATCGCAATCGCCTGCGCCTCCAGTAACATACACATTGCCATTCTTATCGACAGCAATCGCATTCGCAAAATCGCTGGATCGTTCCCACCCTCGCCAGCGGGCGGCCCACAGGAGAGTGCCGCTCGTGTCGTACTTTACCGTCGCGTAGTCATATTGCGGTATTGGGTTGCCCTCAAAGTCGAAGGCCAGGCTCCGCACCGATGCGCCCGTGACATATACATTCGCGGCCGCATCCATCACGATCGCTGCGGGGCTGTCCACAAAGTCGGCTCCTTGGTAAGACCCGCGGTAACGTGCGGTCCAGCGTTGGCTCCCCTCCGGACCGTACTTGATGACGAGATATCCTCCCAGCGCCAAGCCGCAGACATAGACATTCTCGAAATCGTCAGCCGTAATGGCCATGGGAGTTGCACCGCTGCCGCTTGAGTTTTCATAGCGAGCCACCCAAAGCTGGTTTCCGCTGGGATCATATTTCACGGTCGCAATGGTGCCCTCCGAAGCTCCGGTGACATAGACGTCCCCTGCGCCATCAACTGCCAACGCCTTGGCGATATCGACCGCGTTACTCGGACCATCGTAAGCTTGAGCCCAGAGCTGAGTGCCGTTTGCAGCGTATTTCACGGTGAGGTAATCGGAGGCGCCGTTAGTCCAAATTAAGGAGCCGGCCACATAGACATTGCCCGAGCCGTCCAAGGCCATGGCCACAGCAGCGGCGGTTGAATTTATCGGGCCGCTATAGCGCGCAACCCAAGCCTGTTGCACTTGCGCAGAAAGCGGAATCGTCGAGAGCGAGTAGAGCGCGAGCGTAATGAGCGCAGGAAATGTCGCTTTCGAGTTAATAGCCCATCACCTCGCTAAGCCGCTGATCGCGCCGCTGAGTTCCAGGCGGGTCAACTCGGCATAATCGTCGCGCACCTGTTCGAAGCAGATCCGCTGTTGCATGGTCAGTTCACGTGCGCCCGCTCCTGCCGTTCCCACCCGCAGGAATGACTCGAGCTGCGTGCCGTTCTCCCACAGCATCTCTAGCGCCGGGTCGAACTTCCTCTCGTGCTGTTTCATGAAGTCAAAGCTGCAGCGCTCCACAATCCGCGGGAGCGTCTCCTCCGGCACTTTGATTTGGCAGAAGGCGCTGATCCGGCGGATGCAGCCCTCCAGGTCCCGCCTCAACTCCTCGTAACTCAGGAAGAGAATGTTCAGGTCATGTCGATGCTTGCGCCAGCCCTCGACATGCTCGAACCAGGAACCGTAATGGAGTTTGCCCCGCATGAACCGCCAGAAAAACTCATCGAATGATCCTTGGTATTGGTTGTAGTTACGATAGAGATTGTAGTACGAAACGGCCACATCCCGACCGTCGCGCGCAACATAGATGTACCTTCCGGGGCCTTTAGGGATCGCTCGATACGACAGGTGACTCTTGAAAATTCTTGGAGCCGAAAAGTTTTCAAAGCCGCAGCCCGAGCGCAGCGAGCGTTCAAACCAGGGACAGTGTTGGGCGATATGGGGAATGTCCATGTTCCCGTCGGTCGTCAGCTGGTAAAGGATCATCTGCATCCAGGTGGTTCCAGAGCGGGGATACGTGACGATGAAGATATCGTCGGGCCGGGGCACAAACTTAAAGTGTCTTAGCTCGAAAAGGTGAATTCGCGCCATCGCTATACCCAGGCCTTGTCCCAGCCGCGGAAGCAAGGCCGAGATTGCGGCCACTGGCCAGCGGACAAACCGCTTGAGCAACGAGGGCGTAGCCGCGGTAGCGTCGGGCCGCAACAGGCGCTTTGCACGGGCCAGGAGGCTCTCGATGGCATCCACGCCTACGGCCACATCGGCCCTGATGATGCCATCAGTATCGATGAGGTAAGCCACAGGAGTGACAAACGTTGCATAGTCACGCGAGACCTCCCAATGCCTCTGCAACAACACCGGAAAGGTGAGCCCGTGCTCCTTGACCTTGTCGCGGTTCTCTGCGGGCTCGCCGCGGCTAATCATCACCAACTCCAACCCGGGCTCCTGTTGATGGAATGCTTCCAACCTCGGTGCGAGATTGTTGCAGGGACCGCAGTTCGGGCTGGAAAAGACCAGCAACACTACCCGTCCTCGAAGCTCCGCCAGCGATAATCCGCCGCCCTCCACACGCGGCAAACGAAACTCGGGTGCAGACGTGCCCGCCTTCAACCCGTCACGTTTGAGTTGGCTGCGAACCAGGGAGCGGTCGCTGAATCGATTTGACCGGTCGCTCCGGCCGTTGTCAGGCGCCGAGGCAGCAAATCCGGGCACCGCGTCTGCCTTGGAGTTTGTGTCGGCTGCTTGCGGCGACTGTGCTCGCGTGACCACGGCCAATTCGCTGGGAGTCCCAGCCGTCTCGTCCTCAGCTTTCCTATCGAGTTGTTTCTCCAAACGGTCTAGTCGCAGCAAGATGCGCCCGTTCTGGCTCAGCAATTGCCAGCCGAGCCAGCAACCCGCGAGAATGAACATATACCCGGCGATGAGCCCGCAGATGAGAATGTAATTCATGATTCCATGTGGTTGTTGGTCTGCGGCTAACTTTCTCCAAGGCGAGGTCGGGCTGAACGCCGCCGATATATATCCCAATGACGCCGAAGCGACGGCCCGGCGAGTGAATCCAAGGCCCTGAGCCTAACGGCAGTATCCGAATCTACCGTAATAGCTCGAGTTGTAGCAGATACCGCTGCAGCAGTGCGTCTTGGAAGTACATTTCGCACCAGGTGGTTTGCATCCTCCTTTGCCCGCCGCGATATCCGCCAGCCCAAAACAGGCCAGCGCCATGCCAGCCAACGCGACGCCAAACTTTTTCAGCGCTTGCCGTCGAGTGGCCGATTGAGCCAATTTCTTGGCCAGTTCATCGAATTTTTCGTTCATAACTTTCCTTTCCTTTTGGCTTGTGATTATGTCTGCGCACACACGTGCGCCTCCTATCTCACGTCGGAAAAAACTGCTTTTTTGAAAAATCTTCAAAAAATGGTTAATTGATTGCGTGTCCCTGGTTATGAACCAAAACGGGCAGCGCATGACCTGCGACAGTGATCTGCTTCCGACGCGGTGGAGTTTGCTGAGCAGGCTGAGGAATTGGGATGACCAGGCAAGTTGGGAGGACTTTTTCAACACTTATTGGCAGCTCATCTATGGCGTGGCGATCAAGGCCGGGCTGAACGATGCGGAGGCGCAAGACGTCGTCCAGGAAACCATCATTACGGTGGCGAAGAACCTGGGCCAATTCGAAGCCGATCCAGCCCATGGTTCGTTCAAGGGCTGGCTGCTGCATACCACGCGGTGGCGCATCGCCGACCAGTTCCGAAAACGCCTGCCGGAGCGGCGACCTGTCGCTCGGCAGCGGGACGAAACCGCTCGCACCGAGACTGTCGAGCGCATTGCCGATCCTTCCGAGTGCAACCTGGAAGCACTGTGGGATGTGGAATGGACAAAGAACCTTTTGGCGGTGGCCACGGAGAACATAAAAAGCAAGGTCAGCCCGGAGGAGTATCAGTTCTTCGATTTGTGCGTTGTGCGCGGAAACCCGGTAAAAGAAGTTGCTGCCAGGCTGGGCGTGAAAGTCTGGAAAGTTTATTTCGCGCAGACGAAAGTCGGCGGATTGCTCAACAGAGAGGTGCGTAAGCTGAGGGAGAAGTTGGGTTAATCGCGCGGGATGACCTCCACTGATTTTCCCCCATAGTTGTGCTATCCTGGGAAGCCCATGAACAGTGACTCGCCACCGAGCGGGTCCTTGCCCAAGTCCGGCATCGTCGGCGCAAGCACCGGCTCAGCATCCCCTCCCGGCATACCCGATCACCAATTGCTCAGGCTGATTGGGCGCGGAGCGTATGGGCAGGTTTGGCTCGCCCGCAACGTGATGGGGACTTACCGCGCGATCAAACTGGTCTATCGAAGCGATTTCGAACACGCCCGGCCTTTTGAACGGGAATTTGAAGGGATCAGGAAATTCGAACCGGTCTCCCGCACCGACGAAAGCCAGGTGGACATCCTGCAGGTCGGCCGCAATGACCAGGCGGGTTATTTCTATTACGTGATGGAACTGGCGGACGACGAGGAAACCGGCCAGGAAATTGACCCGGGCAACTACTCGCCGAAAAGTCTCAGGAGCGAATTGCACCGCCGGGAGCGCCTTTCGTTGGAGGCTTGTTTGCAGATCGGCCTCGCGCTGACTATGGCGCTGGAGCACCTGCACCAGCACGGCCTGGTCCACCGCGATGTCAAACCTTCCAATATCATTTTCGTGAACGGGCGCCCCAAACTGGCGGATATCGGCCTGGTGGCAAGCACGGATGCAACTATGTCGTTCGTGGGCACCGCCGGCTACCTCCCACCCGAAGGGCCAGGCACACCCCAGGCGGATATCTACAGCCTGGGCAAGGTGCTTTACGAAGTGTGCACCGGCAGAGATCGCCAGAACTTTCCCGAACTGCCAACCGAGTGGGAACAGTTCATCAACCAGGAGGGTTTGCTCGAGTTCAACGCAGTCCTCCTGAGGGCTTGCGAAAGCGACGTGCGGAGGCGTTACCAATCAGCCCAGGAAATGCACGCCGACCTGGCGTTACTGCAAACCGGCAAATCGGTCAAGCGCCTGCGCGTCATCGAACGCCGCTTGGCTGCTATCACCCGGATTGGAATTGGCGCCGCAGCAATCGCCGTTGTAGCAGTCGCCGCCTATTTTGGGGCGATCAAACAAGCTCGCCGGGCTCAGCGGGCTGAACGGGAGATCGCACAGCAACTGTATGCGGCGGACATCAACCGGGCGATGCATCAGTGGGAACAAGGCAATGTCAAGCGCGCAATTGAACTCCTGGACGCCCATCAACCGAAGCTTGCTCACGCGTCCCCCTCACAAGACCTGCGTAGCTTCGAGTGGTTTTACCTCTGGCACCTCTGCCATACCGACGAGGCACTTTACACCTTCCGCGTCGGCAACAACGGCATTCTTTCTGCCAGTTTCTCGCCGGATGGCCTGATACTGGCCAGCAACGGCTCGGATTCCACGTTAATTCTGTGGGACATCAGCTCGCGGCAACCATTAGCGACTTTGACGAACTTTGGCGGATATGACCACGACTGGGAGTTTACTCCCGACTCGAAGGCAGTGGCTTACGCCACGGCGACCGGGTCGATCGAGTTGTGGGATATTTGGGCAAAAAGGGTTCTGGCCGCGCTGCCGAGCACGAACCAGAGCACTTATTGTATGAGCTTTTCGCCGGACGCCAAGCTGCTGGCCTTGGTGGAAAATAGCAGCACCATTATCAGCATGTGGGAGGTTGCGTCAGGGCGTCTACTCGACACCCTTCAAAGTGAGGAGGGTGGTTACGTCTACGGCCTGGCTCATTCTCCCGACGGACAGACCCTGGCTGCGGGACATCGAGACAACCTGGTCACTTTCTGGAACGCCTCCAAGCGACAAAAACTGGCAGATGCGAAAATCCCAATTGGGTTCGCCTCGAAATTGGTGTTTTCGCCCGACAGCAAGACCCTTGCTATAGCCGGGGTCAACTCCATTGTCGCCTTGTGCGACGTCAATTCGCGAAAAACGCTCGGGGTCCTCTCGGGACATGGGGCCCTTGTACGCTGCGTCGCGTATTCGCCCGACGGCCGAACCATTGCCACCGGCAGTGACGACTCCACTGTCAGGCTCTGGGACTCCCAATCGCTACAGGCGGTCGCGACTTTGAAAGGCCATCTGAGCCGTGTCCTGGCGGTGGCATTTTCGGATAGGGGCACGCATCTCGCTTCGGTCGCGGACGATGGAGAGGTGAAGCTGTGGGATGCGGACCCAAAAACTAACCCTGATGTCCTCACTGGACACACCGACTGGGCACGTTCGGTTGCGTTTTCTCCGGACAGCAAGATGCTGGCTTCTGCCGGAAAGGACAAATCAATCATCCTTTGGGATGTTGCGACCGGCCATCATCGTTTTAGTTTGTTTGGGCATCAACGACCCGTTTATCGCCTCGCCTTTTCGTCCGATGGCCGGACGCTGGCGACCGTAAGCGGCCTTGTTACCGAGCCAAATGGTCCAGGCGAGGTGAAGTTATGGGACACAGTTGAGCAAACGGAAATTGCTACCTTAACCAACCAGAACAATTTCGCCTGCGCTGTCGCTTTTGCGCGCGACGGCCGAACCTTGGCAACTGGTAATGCCAACGGCTCGGTGGTGCTTTGGAACAGCACCGCCCAACGACCGATCGCGACCCTGATAGGGCATTCCAACCAGGTTCAAGGTCTGGCGTTTTCGCCCGACGGCAAACTCCTTGCCACCGCGAGCTTCGATAATTGGGTCAAGTTATGGGATCTAAGCACCCGGCGCGAGTTGCTTCGCCTTCCTGGCAGTGCAGGAAACCAAGTCGCATCCGGTTTCGCTGTCTGGTGCGTGGCCTTCTCCCCCGATGGCCAGACGCTGGCCGTCGGCAACGACGATGGTACTGTAATGCTATGGAGTGTCTCGACCCGCAAGTTGATCCGGTCCCTTGAAGGCACCGGCGGAAAGATTTATTCGATTGCGTTTGCACCTGACGGAAAAACGTTGGTCACCGGCAATCAGAATGGCACCGTGGGCCTCTGGCACCTCGCCACCGGCCAGGACATCGTCGTGCTTAATGGACATCAGGATTCCGTCGAGTCGGTTGCTCTCTCGCCTGACGGCGCCATTCTAGCCTCAGCCAGCGCCGACAAAACTGTCCGGCTTTGGCGTGCGACAGAAGTCGGTAAGGTTGTTCCATGAACTACGATGGCAAATGAAGAACGGCCACGCTTAGTTTATTACAGAAACATTCGACAATAATGTGGTAAGCGTTTCATGACTCCTGAAGTGGGACAAACTACCTTGCGCCGAACAAGCTGGCACAGTTAAGATTATAATTGCTTTCCTGCAAGCAACGGAGCTATAAGTAAAGCGATTTAGGCAAACTGCCTCCACGAGCCTCTGACTCGCTTCTGTTTCAGCCAACGACCCGCAGGCAGAGGACGGGCCAATAAATTGCTATGGACTGCAGCTTTCGAGGGTGCGGCACCTCTTGATTCCAGGGAGGAGCAAAGCCGACCAACGAGCAATAGAGGGCAAACTTTTGCCAATTTAATTGTAGTAATGATCTGGCTCGCGACTATAAAACATTCTTCACGAGCAGAAACACGCTTAAGTGCTGCAATAGGCCTTTACATTGCAGAGGACATCTCATGCAACGGGTTGCAAAGAGCTCATCACTCCTGAAAATAGGAGCTGATCTCGCAACGGGGATTTTAAAGTTTACCCTGGCGCTGCTTTGGGTTGTGCCAGTGAGCGTCTACTCTGGAGACTATAAGTGTATAACCAATCAGGGTACGCTCACGATTACAGCCTACACAGGACCAGGCGGCGGAGTAACCATTCCAGACAGAATCAATGGCTTGGCGGTCACCTGCATCGGCAACGGTGCATTCCTTTTTTGTGACAACCTTACGAGCGTCACCATTCCCCAAACCGTTACCACCATTGGGCATTACGCATTCAACTGCTGTTGCGGCCTGACCACCCTGAACCTTCCGGATAACGTTACGAACGTTGGTGACTCCGCTTTCCAATACTGCACAGGTTTGACTAATGTCGTGATTGGAAAAGGCGTCTCCAGCATTACACGTTACGAGTTTGACGGCTGTACTAGCCTGGCTAGCGTCACGATCTTGCCCAACATAACCAGTATTGGGGACTACGCTTTCCGGTCGTGCACCAGCCTGACCAATGTGACAATAGCAAATACTATCACTAACATTGGGACTTTCGCGTTCGGTTTCTGCTCCGGCCTGAGCTGCGTCTCGCTACCCGACAGCCTTTACGGCATAGGCGATTTTGTGTTCTATCATTGCACAAATCTCATCAACGTTACCTTGGGAAGCGGGATTACAAATATTAGTTCTCATATGTTCGACGGTTGCGCTTACCTTCGTAGCCTCACCATCCCGAGCAGCATTACCAGCATCGGCGATTATGCGTTTAGCTATTGCAGCAGCCTGACAGCGGTCTATTTCAAAGGTGATGCCCCTCTGGTTGACTCGCCGGTATTTGCCGGCGACGACAACGTCGTCGTGTACTACTGGCCGGGGAGCTGCGGTTGGAGCTGCTCCTATGCGGGATGTTCAGCCCTGCTTTGGAATGTTCAGACCGAGACCTGCGATTTCAGTTTAGCGGTGTCAAACAACGAATTTGGTTTTAATATAATCGGACCGAATAATATAGCCTTCGTGGTGGAAGCCTGTACCAATCTGGCTAATCCGACTTGGTGTTCGCTACAAACTATCTACATTCCCGGGGGGAGAGCACACTTCAGTGATCCACAGTCGAGAAATTATCCAACACGATTCTACCGCATTCGTACACCATGACCCTCCACATCCGGGATGCCAGGTCGTTATGCGAACCTCGCCTGCACTTAAAAAGCTAGTTCTGGCGCACCCGTTTTTGGCTAACGTGAAGCCCTCGGTCGGCCTGCATTTCTGCCAATGTGGCTCACTCCAACGCTTCGACGTAGGCAAGCAACTCTTCTGCGAGGGGGGTAAGGCGGACTCTTTTTATCTCATTAACAATGGCCAAGTTCTTCTTGAAGCATTTGTGCCCGGTCGCAGGATGATTACCATTCAAGCCGTTGGACCGGGCGAGGCGCTAGGATGGTCATGGCTATTCCCTCCACATCAATGGCATTTTTCAGCCACTGCCGTTAAGCCCACAGAAGCGCTTGTTTTTGCCGCCAAGCGTTTGAGGGAAAAAGCTCAACAGGATCATGAATTCTGTTACGAGCTAGTCATCCGCTTGGCAGGGGTTCTCGCTGGCCGTTTGGAAGATGTGCGCACACGACTCATTTACGCACATCAGTACACGCCGGGAATATGATCCTGGACGGCACGGTCGCTTGGTTCCACCACAACCGACTCGGCCGGGCTTGGCGAATTTGAGGTTCAGCTTGACCGAACTCCAGCACATCAGTTTTATCGGGCGCGAGCCGGTGATTAATCGAAGGGTTGGATCGGTAAATGAGCCCTTCGAGGGACGTCGGAGGCTCTGAATTCCGGGGCTGTTCAACGTTTCCGCGTTGTCGCGGGAGAAAAGGTTCCTGTCCTTCAATCCAACGCGGCTCGCAGATTCACGACCTC
The DNA here is from genome assembly GCA_035495315.1 of Candidatus Limnocylindrales bacterium. GTDB lineage: Bacteria > Verrucomicrobiota > Verrucomicrobiia > Limisphaerales > UBA8199 > DATJGF01. The sequence goes on along the minus strand of DATJGF010000049.1, from coordinate 8,064 downwards.
AAAAGCGGGAATCTCGATGCGACCGGCAACTCGCTGAAGCGGTTTTTCCGTCAAATCACTCAGCCAGATCGACGAGGGCTTGATCGTGTGCCACTGCAATTCCACGGATTGATTCTTTCCGGACACGCCGAACAAACGGAGAATGAGCGCTTTCCCGTCCTCGCTTATTTTGCAGGTTTCAATAACCACGTTCGGTGTGGAAATCGTGACCAGCGAACCGACTGGCGTTTGGTCCTCCGCCGGGGCGACCAGCAGCGGGCGGGAGGTTTCGAGCCCAAAGCGAGCCGAATCAGCGGCAGAATATCCTGCCAGGTGCGGCCGCAGCACGTAGTGGAAGGTCGTAAGGCCAGGTTGATCGATCTTATAGTTAGTATGCCAATGATTGTTTTGGGCCCACGAGTAAATCGTGCTGGAGTCCGGCGCGTTGGTCATCCATTCATTGAAGGCGACGCTGCCCAGCAGGTTCGCCGTCAATCCGCCAATTTCGATTAATGGCGCGTCGAGTGACGCCAGAGCGATTCCAAAGTCCTTGCCGGAAACGTCGACCCACCGTTGAATCGTAAACCAGTTCCGGCAGGAGCCCATCAATTGATCTACATTTGGCCGAACAACCGCCCAGGGCGTCTCCATGCGAATCGTAGCCCCGGGCACATTAAAACCAAAACCAATGTGCACGCCGTCCTTTTCCCGCACCGACTGGCGGTCCAGGTGATCGACCAATTGTACCCGGTCAAGACCTTCTACGACTTGCACCTCACGGACCAGGCGGTTGCAGCCGGGTGCATCCGATTCGATGCGCAGGACGCCGACGACGGGCCCGGACTCCAGGACGGAGATTTTTGCCGGACCGTTCGGCTGGGCGCCGGCGGCATTGGTGCCCAGCAGGTAACGAAAATCATTCAGCTCCACCGCCGCTTTAGGATCCACAAAATCGCGAGCCAGGCCTTTCAGATGCAGGCTTTTTACTGCGCCCGACCGCGGATTCAATTCGACACGAAGCAACGAACTTGCCAGCACATTTCCCGCCGCATGGATACGAGATTGGAAGCGATTGTCACTCGAGCCAGCTACCAGCCGATAGCGTTTGGATCCAAACGGAGGGACCTCGCGTGCGATGAAAGCAAGTCCCCCGGAACTCAGTCGCTGCGCAGGAACAACTTTTCCGCGTTGATCGAGCAACTTCACGGGATTCGGGCCAGTGATCTCGGCCGACACGACCGCGAGATCCGTTCGCAACCACTGGGTCGTATTGAAAACGTCAATGGCAGCGGGTTTAGCGGTCCTGGGCAGAGCTGAGGCCAGCAACTCACGGGATTGCTTGTCCGCTGTCAGTGCAAAGCCTTGCTTGGCCCGCCACTGATCCAAAGTGAAAGGGTCATCCGGTTTGGAGATGCTGCACCACGCGCCCCACGTATGTTCGCTGTAGAGCAGAACGTTTTTCCAGGCCGCATCAAACGACGCGGCGGGATAACGGCGCGGATCGCGCATAGCAAAGAGAGTGGCAGCCTGGCAGAGACGGTCTCCTGAGGCGCGGTTTAGACCCGTCTCACGAGCCGTCGAGCCAGCACCGTCCTCCCAGTACGGCGTCAGGTCGCCGCGGAACTCAGGCAACCTGGTTCCGTGCCGCCGTTCGAACTCCGAGAAATACTCAGCCGCCAGACCGATCACCACTTTTGGCGCCGCATACTTCGCATTCCAAGCCATCACCTTCTGGGGCAGTTTTTCGTCGGGCGGAGCATTATCGACGCCGCCGTTAGGCCACTGGCCAACCCAAAACAGAAACGAGAGGTCGTAGGGAAAACCGCTGCGCTGAAGGCGTTCAACCTGGGCCAGGACGTTTTGTTCGACATCTCCCAGGAAATGATAGTTATCCACGACCCAACAAAGAACCCGTTCATGGCCGCTCTGCGATTTCCAGTAGAACGGTTTGTTATCCCACAAATGGATGGTGCCGACGCGATCGCCGAAGTTCGGGCCGATGGCGAAATACTTCACCCCGGCCTGGGCCAGGATGGGGACCAGTCCCCAAGTGTAGCCAGGCACATCGCAGATCGAAGCCGACCGCACCGGCACTCCCGTGATAGTGCTGAGTCGCGCGCCGAAGGCCAGGCATTCCGCCAACTCCTCCGGCCGGCACAACCCCGTCAGCATGTTGCCATACAGCGCGTCGACGCCCACCTCGCCGGCCCGCACGGCCCGGAGAAACGCCTCCCGCGCTTGCGGCGTGGCCCTCTCAAGGAAATGATCCAGAGTCCAGACGGCTTCGGGGTTCCACTTGAAACGCATGCCCGGCGGGTTGCCGGCGCTCGCCTGGGCCAGGCTCATCGCTTTCTCCAGATTGCCGATTTGCACGCCGATCACATCCTCCTGTCGGTGCGTGTATCCGATGTCGACGTGTGAATGGGGTAGCAGCCACAGCTCCCGAATCGGTGGCGGACCCACGGTAAGATTGGTAGCGGCTGAAACCTGCCCGTCCACGGCGAGATTCAAAGTGAGCTTTTGCACTTTCTCCGCGGCCGGAATGTTCAGTTCGATGGTTTGCAGGCCATTGCTCAAATCCAGCTGGACTGCTTCGGCTTCACCCAGCTGCAATTTCCCTTTGGATTGGTCCCCAATGTGGCGAATGGAGACGCTCAGGGGTTGCAACACTTTGCCTCCTTGCTTGAGCCAAACGGGAGGAATCCGCACACCGATGATCTGCGTGCGGCGGGCGACTGAGCCTAATTGGACACCGGGTGGTGCTTCGAGCCGAATGCTATCATAAAGCAGCCAACTGCCCGAGAGCGTGGTCAGAGTGATTTCATTTTGTCCGGTCCGCCATGTGTCCGGCGGAACAGGGATCTCCCAAGAGAATGGGCGGCCTTTGGCCGGCTCACCGGAAACGGAAGCGTCCCCGCCACCACCGGGCAGGTGCTTCTCCCATACGTGTCCGTTAAACTCAATGCGAAGCTGAGGCGGTGCGCTATGCTGAGTATCCAGCAGGTCCAACACCAGCCGGCCCTCACCCGATCGCGGAGCGCTCTTGAGATTGAAAAGGATGGTGAAGGTGTGGGCTCGTCCGCCGGCCCAGGCATCGCCAGGACCGGGATGCACATAGGGCCAGTCCTGTTTAGCCTGAGAGCTGCCGACAACAAAAAAACCATCCTGACGAAAGTTCTTATAGCTGCCGGGCGCGAGCGCAAACTCGGTGTTTCCGGAATCCTTGACGCCGATCTGCCACAGGGTCGCTGCAGTTCCTGGAGAGGTGATTCCCGAGGCAAAGAGGTTGCATAAAACCATCAGCGCCGGGGCCGGGGAGTAGAGAAAATATTTCATGTCGCAGGGTTAGGGACCCGTGCCGGGTTGCGGCTAAATGCCACCGTACGCCGACAAAAGGGCTACCGACACCTCAGTTTCTAGCGTGCTTATCAATAGAGAGCAAGCGGTAAGAACAATTCATAGTAGCGATGCGTATCGCCGCCCCAGAGTGACAGGGCGACGGTGTCTCCCTCTTCCCTTTTTAGGGGAGAGGGTTAGGGTGACGGGTCCTTAGTTTCCTCGCGACCTGGAACTTGCAACGTGAGTTTCTTAGAAGGCGCTAGGGAGAGCAGGCCTATTGAGTCTTCGCGGGCCTGCCTTACCGATCCATCGGTACGCTGCTCTCGAAGGCGTAGCGACCTGAACCGATGAGGAGCTCCGCGCGACCGGCTTCCCACTTTAACAGTCTCACCGCCTTGCTTTCTGAAAGGAGCTTGCCGGACTCCCGGATGCTCTCGGCTTTGACGGCCGGAAGAAATATCCGTGCGGTAGTATTGGGCGGAATCTCGACCTTCCATCGGAAAGCATCCTTCTCTTTTTTCCACGAGCTGACAATAAGACCGCAAGGCGAGTGATGGGTCGCCTGGACCAAGTGCAGATCGTCAGGAATTTCCGGGCGCATAACCAGACGCTTGAATCCCGGTTGCTCCGGGTCCGGCGCGATCCCCGCTAGGCATTCAAAGAACCAGATACCCAGGTCACCGACCAGCATCACGTGGTTGCCGGAATTCATAGCGGGGTCCGCCGTATCTCCGTTCCAAAGCTCCCAAATGGTCGTGGCACCTTTCTGAATCATATAGCCCCAGCTGGGATAGGATTCTTGAGAGGCGATCTGATAAGCCAGATCTGCCCGACCATTGTCGGTGAGGACGCGCATGAGCCACTGCCCGCCAACAAGGCCCGTGCCGACATGGCCCCGCGTTTCTGCCGATATTCTTTCTACCAGATGGACAAATAGGGGTTGCCGGTTTTCTTCGGGGACAAGTCCGAAAGCAAGCGGCAGCACGCACGAGGTCTGCGATCCATTGTCGTAATAACCCGCCTGGTGGTTCCAGAATTTCCGATTGAAAGCCGTTTTTACCCCAGCCGCCAGTGACTGGAAACGCTGGGTGTCTGCTGGCTGGTTGAGCAGCGTGGCGTATCGCTCCATGAGGCGCAGGTCATAATAGTAGTACGCCGTCGCCAGCAAGGCCGGAGCCGTCTTGCGCAACGGGTCTTTCGAGTGGATGAGCTTTTGTTCCTCCGGCGGCACACACCAGTCGCCATAGGAATCACGCGAGATGATACCGTCGGTCAGAAAGGCTGCCATGTAGTCGATCCATTTCTTGGCGCTCTGATAATGTGTGCCGATGATCGCCTGGTCGCCGTACTGCTCCCGGAGCGCTGCCGGGATAATCACTGTGCTGCTCGGCCAGGTGACGTTGTCCGAGTAGATGGGCCAGTAAGCCGGGCAAACGTCAGGCACACTGCCGTTCGGCTTCTGGGCCTCGGCCATGTCCTGAAGCCATTTGCGATACAGCGCCGCGGTATTGAACAAATAGGTCTCTCCCTTGGATTCCGCCGAACGGTCGCCCAGCCAACCCTGGCGCTCGTCCCGCTGTGGGCAATCGGTCGGGATGCTGCGGTAATTGCCTCGCACGCCCCAAAGAATGTTAGTGTAGATCCGGTTTAGCAGCGGATTGGAACAGGTGAAAGCCCCGGCACTTTCCAGGTCATCATGCACCACTTTCCCCTCAATGGCCGATAACGATGGTCGGCCGGGAAAACCTGTAACTTCTACATAGCGAAATCCGTGATAGGTGAAACGCGGCTCGTAAGATTCGGTCCCCTGTCCTTTCAAGGTATAGATATCAGTTACCCGCGCCGAGCGAATGTTGTCCAGATACAAGGTGCCGTCGGGTTTGAGCACCTCCGCGTGGCGCAGAGAGACGGCCGTGCCGCGAGGGCCCGACACCTTGAGCCGGCACCAGCCGACCATGTTTTGCCCCATGTCGAAAATGAAAACCCCCGGTTTGGGCTCTTTGAGCGCGACCGGCTTGAGAGTTTCAATGACGCGGATGGGCTCGATCATTTGCGGGGCGAGCACGCCCCCCGGCTCGCTAACCAATTGGGCAGGGCGCCACTTCAAATCGTCACAGCCGGTCTCAGCCCACCTTTTCATTTCCAACCGGGCATCGTATTCCTCGCCATCATATTCATTGTTGGCGCGAATCGGGCCATCAGTGGTCAATCGCCATGAGGCGTCGCTTACGATCTCCTGCGTCGTGCCATCGACGTACTCCAGGCTCATCTGGAATAGCATCTTTGGATACCCATACGATACCGTCCCGGTGGGAACACGAGAACGGGGCGCGTAAAATCGGCCGTTCCCAAGGACGACCCCAACCGCATTGGCTCCTTTCTTCAAAAACGGTTTCACATCGTGCGTTACGTAAAGAACCCTGCGAGTGTAATCCGTCAGGCCGGGTGAGAGCACATCCCGCCCCACTTTACCCCCGTTTAGATAAAGCTCCGAAAGGCCGAGACCGGAAAACCAAACGGTCGCCCGGCGCAACGGCTTTATCACCTGGAAATCACGTCTTAGCCACCGGGCTGCCAAACGCCGGATTTCAGGGGGCGCGTTGGTTCCCGTAGGCTGTTCCTCTTCGTCGAACCCGATCCAGTGGGCGTGCCAATCCCCAGGTTTCAACAGCCCCATACTCCATCGGGCCGGCCTGCTCCATGGCGAAGGACTTCCGTCCTGGTCCCAAACACGAACTGTCCAAAAACACTCCTGCGTCGATAGCAAGGGCTTGCCGGAGTAGATTACTTGCACGGAGTTGCCCGACTCGATTTTGCCGCTGTCCCATAGATCCGCTCTTGCGGCGGATAATTCTTCAGGCCTGCTGGCCACAAGCACCTGATAGGCGGTCTGGTTTAAACCCCGCGCTTGAGGATCCACCGCTTGGCAAATCCAGCCGAGGCCGGGCCGAGCCGCGTCAATCCCCAATGGATCGTGAAGATACTCACAACGCAAATCCTCGGGACGGAGCGAACTCGCCGCTACGGCCAAACTGCCGAGCGCTTGAAAGAGGAGCAGGATCAGGAGACTCGTTCTCATGGGTGCAACAAAAAGGATGCTGGCGAACAACTGATTACTTGTACCGCATTCCTGCCAAAACATTCCAGGACGAAAAAGACGGTGACCGCTCGATGTAAGCAGACAATTGTGCATTCGCATAATATCGATCGTCATTCAAGCATGATATGCGTCAGTTTTTGGCACAACTATGGTTCAACGGTTTATTGTGCATTTGCACAATTAACTATTGACAGCCCGCCGATATTGGGCTTTGCTTTCTAATAGCGAGCGCAGTTTAGGTTTGGCGCTCCGATAAAGCAGCGGCGGATGAAAAACCAAAGAACGAGGAATAACTTATGACAAAAACGACAAAAGAACGCAGTGATGGAACGGCTGTATTGGGAATGGCAGAGGAAGCGCTGAAAAGTTATGAACAGGTCCTGAGGACCGGCTTGAAACTGCAATTGGAGGCTGCTCAATGGTGGGGCAAGGCACTTCAGCAGGCCGCTCCCACGCGGGATTGGGAGAAGTGCTTGGCGGACTACACGTCCAGTGCCGGCACAGTCCTTCCCGCTGCGCACAAGCACATCGAAGAGGTCTTGCACCTCTTGGAAAAAAACAATCGGGATTGCATTGAATTGGTCAGGAAGGCGACGGAGGCCGCGCAAACTTCCAGGCTCGCCGACAGCCAGGCCAAATGGATGGAGTTTTGGAAGTCGTCAGCGGAAGCTGCCCGCTCCAATGCCGAGGCGCTCACGGCTGCCAATGCCAAGATAGTAGGCTCTTGCCTTGAGTTTGTGGAAAAGAGCCGTGCAGTTTGGCCATCAGTCCGATGATGCTAGCCCGGAGTTAAGTGGAGACCTGGACAGGGAAAATGCTTTGATTTCGGAATAAGGGACAAGTGGAGAGGCGGCACATGAAGACCGCTCAGACCCTTCGGGTGCATAACGCGATGGTCACTGACCAAATGCAGACTGATGCCAATCAATTGCGCACATCGCTCAACCTCGGCCGCAAACTTTGCCTCCGGGTTCATGAGGATCGGAACGCCGTTGCGTTTCACTATATTGAATCCGGGGCAGCAAACGGTTTTCAGCCAGGCACAAGATTGTATTTCAGCGTAGCCTGAGTAACGGTTTACTACCTCGAACTCCCTGGCAAGCTTAAGGCGAGGTTGGATACCAACATAGTGCGACTGGTGGAACCGACGCATTTCGTTCCGTGCCTGCTCGGTTCGCTGCCAGTTGCGTGCGCAGGGTCAGCGCCGAAAGAGGATCTTTCGGCTAATCGGCTCGACCTTGAGCCCAATCAATTTGGGTTGGGCTATTTCGACGTTGCCGGAACGCCCTCGCTGGTCTTTCATGAGGAGATTGCAGTGCTCCTTACGACCAGTTATGAAGACGCGGCGCGGCTTTCTTAAGACTGCAACTCTCCTCGGAATTCTTGGGGCCCCTGCCCCGCTATTGACGTCGACCGAAACAACCCTGAGCAGATGTTTTCGGTTAACTCAACTTAGCCTCGATGCCGCCACTGACGAAAAGGGTCTATGAAGAAGGTATACTACATCGGCGATTGGGCAGTGCAGATCGGGCCGGTTTATGCAGAAACTTCCTTCAACCACGCCGCCAAGGGGCTGGATTTTATTAATTATGGCCACTGGTTGGTGGACGCTATTCAGTCGACCGGTGAATTCCACGTCAACAGTG
>DATJGF010000048.1:0-47328 GCA_035495315.1 Candidatus Limnocylindrales bacterium | reverse complement strand
CGAGCACGAATGGTTCGTCTCTCGTTATTCGGCTGTGGGGAAGCTCGCCGAACGGCGGACCTCTTACGCCACCCGCTGCCCGCCAGGTGGGCGCATCTCAATTTTTGTTCACCTGTTCGTCGGCTCTTATTAACACCCCGCTTCAGCTTCAGCGGGGTGAAGCTATGTGCTGGGCCTTCCAAGCGCCTCATTCAGCGGTTTTCCCGGTGCACAGTTAAGACAGGCACCCTAAACCGCTGAATTAAGCGGTTCCGATCACATTCGCAGCCCACCCCCAGCTGAAAGCTGGGGGTTAATGAGAGCAGATATAACGCAACTGCATGGATTGGGCTTTAGTGGGGGTGACTTCTATGTGCTGGGCCATCCGACCGCTTCATTCAGCGGTTTCTACGACGCATGGAAAACCGCTAAATGAAGCGGTTCCGGTCGGTGTTCGCTGTCTTCACCCCGCTGAAGCGGGGTGTTAATGAGAGCAGCACGTTCAATCATCTACGGCTCGGTCAGGTTCTCAAAAATTTAGATGCGCCGAAGATACAGCCAAACCCAAAACTCGGACTTGGCTGTTTTGCCCATCTCCGTCCCCGAGGCCCCTCTAGCATGGAAACACCCACCACAGTTCTGCAAGAAATGCCGACGAGCGTTACGGTGTTTTCCGCAGTGAGTGGCCTCTCGGCCTCAACGCTCAGGCTTGCTAGGGTCTTGCAGCCGATTAGTGGTTTCGCCCTTCATTTCCGCTGTCTTTCGGACGAAAAACTCCAACCATCCCAGCGCCATCCCATCGGCAATGCTGCCCTTTTCCCTTTTGTATTCCTCAATCGTCTTGCCCCAGTAGAACCCAATCCAGCCGGAGACGAGCGCTTTGGATCTGCTCATGAATTGGTCCAGGTCGGCAACGGAACAACTCAACGGGAAGATTTCCTCGACGACCATCGGCTTGCCTATGTCGTAAACGCGAAGTGCCTTCAAGGCCCTATCCACTTCCCCGCTCTTGGGATAAAAATGAACGCTGACAAAATCCAGGTTTTGGCTGACCTCTTTTGAGTAGAATAGAGGCTTGGCGCCTGGGAAAGTCATCGCCCAGGGAATTGCGCCAACTGTTATCAAGTGTTGACGGTCGAATTCTCTGACGGCCGCGGCCATCTGATCGACCCAGGCTTTAGCAATCTGTTTTGCAGTTCGCCCAGCGAAGTCGAGAGTCAAACGCTGCAGATAGTAGCGGTCACCAAATGCACCGGGGGTCCAATCCCTGCCCTGTTTGTCTTCGGTCACTACCGGTTCGTTCATCAGGTCGTAACAAAAGATCGCGGGGCTGTTGCTACAGGTTTGGGCTACGGCCTCCCAGAAGCGAGCCTGAACTTCCCATCGTTGTGACTCACCCAACTCATTGAACCACTGGGGCACGTCCTCCTTTTTGTAGCAGCCCAGACCAGTCACATCCAAATAAAGACCCGTCTTCTCTGCCAGTTCGACCAACCGCGCAAGCTGCTTGAAAGATTCCCGGTTAGGTTCTCTTGCCGAATTGATGAATTTGCCAGTTTGCAGGTGAATGCGCGCGGTGTTTGCCCCGAGCGCTTTCATTTCTTGAAAATCGCTCACTACGCTATCCCATTCTTCTTTCCAATAATCTTCGAGCAGCCGACCCGACCTATCGTGATCGTAATTGAAACCCCAAGGCTTGAACTCGGCACGAGATTTAGAAAAAACAAAGTGGTGCCCGTCCTTGCTGATTCCAACAAACTCTATTCTCTCTTTCGCAGTCTGAACTGACGGGCTTCCTAATACCGCAGCCTGGACCATCCAGGACCAACCCAGCACGGCGGCTGCCACCTGGCACAGGATTTTGAACGGAAACCTCACCGCGACAGGCTTAACCGCTTCCAGCAGGGCGTCAAGTGCCGGGTTAAGGTGACTTGGCACTTCACCTACATTTTATCGCATCGGAATGCGATCCAAATCGAACTCCTTGCGAGTTTAGCCGCGCTTGCCTTTGCTGAGACAGGCGGCCACGGCCTCTTCAGAGAATCCATACAATTTGACGGTTTTATGTCGCGAGGTATGGCCACGCAGCAGTTCCACCCGGCTGCGCGGACAATCCAGCACTTGTGCCAGCAGACGCACCAGAGCTTCATTTGCCGCGGCATCAACTGGCGGGGCGGTGACCCTGATGCGCAACTCGTTGCCGAGCGGCTCGCCGATTTCGTTCACCGAGGCGCGTGGCTGCAACTTGATTGAAAGCAAGACGCCGTCGGGATCGCTGCGTATATAAGTTGGAGCCATGAAACAAATCTTTCTGGCGCTGCCGTGATCGCAGCGGATAGTATGCAGGCAAGAGAATATGAGCAATTCAAAGGGCTTCTCGCTCGGCGGCATTTTGGTTGTGACCACGCTGGCGCTGCTGGCAGGTTGTGCCAAGCCTTCTCCTGAGCCGCCGGTGGTCGAGGCGACTGCGCCTCATGAATCCCAGCCGGCGCCTGCCGCGGTGACTGCACCAACCCCGCCGACGACGGCTGCTCCGGACGTATTGAAAGAAGCCGCTGCAAAGCCATCTGAACCCTTTGAGAACGATGACTGGGAACTGATGTTTGATGGTAAAACCCTGAAAGGCTGGCGCGAAACTCAGTTCGCCGGCCACGGCGAGGTCCAGTGCCGCGACGGTCTGATTGTCCTCAATATGGGAGATCCGTTTACCGGGATAAACTGGACCAATGATTTTCCGACGATGAATTATGAGGTGGCGCTGGATGCGATGCGCGTGATGGGTACGGATTTTTTCTGCGGGCTAACGGTGCCGGTCGGGAATTCTTTCTGCAGTCTGATTGTGGGGGGCTGGGGTGGTTCGCTGATAGGGATCTCAAGTTTTAACGGGATGGACGCGTCGGAAAACGAGACAACGAAATTTGTGGGGTTGGAACCCAAGCGCTGGTACCGGATCCGGCTACGGGTGGTAGAAGGGCGGATCCAGGGCTGGCTGGATCAGGAAAAGCTGATTGATGTCGACACGGCGGGCAAACGCATCTCGCTGCGGCCGGGAGATATTGAAATGTCGAAACCTTTTGGGCTGGCCAGTTGGCAAACGACGTCGGCGTTGCGTGAAATCAGGATGCGACGAGTTTCCGAACCCGAGAAGAGTCGCAAGTGAGCGACCTTATAAGCGATTTCAGAGAAAGTGTGGCCTCCTCTCCATGAACCTCAGCGTGAAAAGGCCTCCTCTCCCCTGCCCTCTCCTCCGGTGGAGGAGAGGGAGAAGACGCTGAGCGCGTCCGCGGTTCAAGTGGGTTCAAAGAGCGAACCGGTCTTCCTTTCGGCGACTTCTCTCCCCTGCCGTCTCCTGCAGAGGAGGAGAGGAGACACGATTCCTGCGCACAAGTCGGCTACAGTTTAGTTTGAACCGCTCTAGATGCGGTTTTGCAGGGCGGGTGCCAGTTCGGGATAATTCTCGGGGCGGACCTCGTAAAAGTCGTGGCCATAGCAACGGGCGGCGAAGCCTTGCTTCCAGTGGAGCAGCCCGTGATTGAGGAAGTGGCCGTCGCGCTCATTGCAAATCCCGAAATCAAAAAAACGCTTCGTTCGGTACCGGTCTTCAATGAGCCAACTAAAGAGATAATCGAGTGCGCCAATTTTTCCTCCGTGATCACTGACAGCGATATACTGGGTATGCGCTACGGTGGGAGTTTCGTAGATAGTCGCGCCGGCAACGATGTCACCCTCATGATAGGCGCAAAACTGTTTGATATTCTGCGGAAAACGCAGCGCGAGCAGCGTGATTTCACCGGCCGTGTGTGTCGGCTGCACGTGATAACGGTTGGCCAGGCGCGGGATAAGCACTTGTTCCCAAAATGGAGCAAAGCTGTTGGCTTGAGCCAACTGGACGCCGAAACGCCGCCCCTTATTGATCCAGCGCTTGCGGCATTTGCTGAACTCGAGCCGGTCTGATTGGTTTATCACCAGGGCACAGTCACGCCGGTAGAGGCGCGCGCCGAGCAGGAAGAAGCCATAGAGAATGTCGTCATCGGGCACCGTATTATAAAAGCTGGGTATGCGTTTATAAAGCAGGCGCCCGATGCGTTGATCATGCAGGTAGGACAAGATCGCGTAGAGAATCTCCAGGACGTCCTCCAACACGGCTGAGCGAGCCAAAACCAGTCCCCCGTAGGTTAAACCACCGTGACTGATTACTGTCCCGGGAGCGCACAAATTGGCAGGCAACACTGCCACCAGCTTGTTACCACAATTCACCATGAGGGAAAAATCGGTGAACCGTTCGCTATGGTACTCCATGTAATCCCGGCGAAAGAGGAACGTGGCGTTTTTCGCGTGGCTAATAAACGCATCCCACTCTCGCTTTCGCGAAGCGGTATAGCGCTCCACAGAAAACGCCCGCGGATGGCCCGCCGGCAGACGAACCGGTACCGTTTTGCCGACATCCGTTTGTAAATTCATGCTTTCGTTGCCCGCATTGCCTCCTCGAATAGAGATCTTCGGCGACCCAAGCAAAAGATCGAATTTATGAGGCTGGAGTTTAGTCCTTGTCAGGACAGTGCGACAGAAGCCGCACACCTGGAATTAGCGCTTTTTTTCTACAACAAGTTAGGAATTTGTCAATGCTAAAAGTCACAAAAAAGCAGCGAGGGGCGCATCTCAATTTTTGTTCACCTGTTCGTCGGCTCTCATTAACACCCCCGGTTCAGCTTCAGCGGGGTGAAGCTATGTGCTGGGCCTTCCAAGCGCTTCATTCAGCGGTTTTCCCGGTGCACAGTTAAGACAGGCACCCTAAACCGTTGAAGCGGTTCCGATCACTTTCGCAGCCCATCCCCCAGCTGAAAGCTGGGGGTTAATGAGAGCAGATATAACGGCAACTGCATGGATTGGGCTTCAGCGGGGGTGACTTCTATGTGCTGGGCCATCCAACCGCTTCATGCAGCGGTTTCTACGACGCATGGAAAACCACTAACTTTAGCGGTTCCGGTCGGTGTTCGCTGTCTTCACCCCGCTGAAGCGGGGTGTTAATGAGAGCAGCACATTCAATCATCTACGGCTCGGTCAGGTTCTCAAAAATTGAGATGCCCACAGCAGCGACTGGGCTGGCTCGTGGACATCGACCTCTCCAAAGTTATGAGACGGTCTACCATTGGAATTTGGCGCGCCCTCGGCAGCTGGGTGCCTTCGAATACTGCCCCATGAGAGACGAGGCTGTTAGCGGAGCGCGAGCTGTCCCTGGCTCGCAGCGGGCTCGAAAGCACCGAGGGTCGGAAGGTGTTTCAACGTCAGCTACTGGTGCCTGGTTGCTGCGAGCCAGGGACGGCTCGCGCTCCGGGGGCAGTGTCGGAATACACCCCCGGCAGTCCTCGGCTCTTGACGCATTGACAAATCTCCTATCGTGTTCAACAATGCCAGCGACCCATTCTCTATTCATCGAAAGCGAGCCATGAAAACAAATGACTTGGTGCTTCCGCGGCGCCTTTCGCGCATCCGCCAGTCTTCGTTACGCGCGAGCAAAGGCTTTACCCTAATTGAACTGCTGGTGGTGATTGCCATCATTGCGATTCTGGCGGCGCTGCTGCTGCCGGCACTGAACAAAGCAAAAATGAAGGCGACCGGTGCCTATTGCCTCAGCAACGAGAAGCAGCTCATGCTGGCGTTCTTCATGTATGCGACCGATAGCAACGATGTGATGCCGCCCTCGACCAACTATTATGGAGTCGACTTGTTCGGCGGGGGTTATTGGGAGCCCCCGAATCCGGGAATTACCGTCGGCATCACTGTTACCGAAGCCATTAATCGCATCACAAAAGGGTTCAGCCACGGTCCGCTTTGGAAGTACGACGCTAATCCAGGCTCCTATCATTGTCCCGGGGACCTGCGATTCCGACGTCCTGTGGGTAACCATTGGGCTTACGACAGCTACTCCAAAGCCGATGGCATGAATGGAAACCAGTGGAATCTGGCCGCGATTGTTAAACAGACGGGGGTGCCTGAACCGGCCAAGACCATGGTGTTTGTAGAGGAGGCGGATTCTCGCAATTATAATTTGGGGACTTGGGCCTTTAACGCGGATAGCCACGGCTGGGTGGATTCGGTCGCCATTTTCCACAATGGCGCCAGTTCCGTCTCTATGGCGGACGGCCATATCGAGGCTCACAAATGGCTGGAAGCCACGACGATCAAAGCTGCGGCTGCGGCTCAGTCTGGAAGTGACACCCCGTTCTATTGGGCTAAGAACACGCCGGTGGACCGCGATTTTAACTGGGTCGAACAGCGCTATAAGTATCGTGACTGGCCCAAGTATCTGAAACAGTAACCAGACCTTTGTTTTAGGGCCGGCTCTGAAAACGAGGAGCCCTTGAATGGCAAACTCGCCTCCAGCAGCAACCGTTTTCCTTTTCGATATTGATAATACCCTGCTGGATAACGACCGGGTGACCGATGATTTGCGACGCTACCTGGAACGCGAAGTGGGCGTCGACCCAGCAGGACGATATTGGGCGATCTTCGAGCAGTTGCGGACTGAACTTGGGTATGCCGATTACCTTGGTGCGCTCCAACAATACCGGCGAGAGCACCCCGAGGAGATGCGCTTACTCACCGTATCGCGGTTTCTGATCGAATATCCATTCGCCAATCGACTGTTCCCCAATTCGCTGGATGTATTGGAGCGTTTCTCCAAACTGGCTCCAGTAGTACTTTTGACCGATGGCGACGTAGTCTTCCAGCCCCGCAAAGCGGATCGCTCCGGCTTGTCTGAAGCCGTCGAGGGACGGGTTCTAATCTACGTCCACAAGGAGAAGGAGCTGGATGATGTCAGCCGCCGTTTTCCCGCGGAGCATTACGTGCTGGTCGACGATAAGCTGCGCATCCTGACTGCGGTAAAAGAAATCTGGCGTACCCGCATCACCACGGTATTTGTTCGGCAAGGCCACTATGCTTTCGACCCGGAAACTGTTGGAAAATATCCCGCCGCGGACGTGACGATTGAGCGAATCGGTGATTTGTTAGGGTATGAGACAGAAAAGCTGGTGGCTGCCGCGCGAAGAGGCTGAAGGTTTCGCCCAGATATGAGCCGGGCACGCATTATCATTATCGGAGGGGGTTTCGGAGGGGTAAAGTGCGCGCAAACGCTGACGCGCGGGTTAACTTCGGAAGAGGCGGAAGTGGTTCTGTTCGATCGCCAAAATCATCTGGTGTTCAGCCCCTTGCTGGCGGAGGTGGTCGGTTCCTCGCTCAATCCGTTGGATTGCATCGTGCCGTTGCGCCAATTGCTCCCGCGCGTCTACTGCCGCACAGAAGAGGTCCGGGGCATCGATGCGGCAAATCGCCAGATTGAATACCAGGCCGCTGATAGTCAGTGGAGCCGAATGAGCTACGACCATTTGGTGATTGCCTGCGGGAATGCAACCAATCTCAACGTCGTGCCAGGCATGGCCGACCATGCCTTTCCGCTCAAGACACTTGCCGATGCCTATAGGCTGCGCTCACATTTGATGGGCCAAATGGAGCAAGCAGAAGTGTCGACCGCGGTGGAACGCCGTTGCTGGCGCCTAACCGTGGTGGTCGTAGGCGGAGGCTACAGCGGTGTGGAGTCGGCGGGCGAAATAAATGACCTGTTGCGGGACAGCGCTCGCTATTTTCACAACTGGACCAAGAGCGATGTCAAAGTGATCCTCATCCACGCTCATGACGAAATACTGCCGGAGATCAGTCCAGGGCTGCGGCAATTTGCTCGAAGAAAAATGGAACGCGCGGGGGTTGAGTTCATCCTGAATGCCCGGGTGACCTCAGCCACACCTGAAGGAGTCGGGCTGCAAGGTGCTCAATTCATTCGCGGTGGGACAATCGTCTGCACCATTGGCAGTTCGTGTGTGCCGGTGGTCGAGAGTCTCAGCCTGCCGAAGGAGAAAGCGCGCATGGCGACTGAACCCGACATGCGTGTAAAGGGGCAGTCCAATGTATGGGCTATCGGCGATTGCGCCTGGATTGTGAATTCCTATAACGGACAACCTTGTCCCACGACTGGCCAGTTCGCCGAACGCCAGGGCCGGCAGTGCGCCAATAACATTATTCGGCTGCTCAAGCAACAACCCACCAAGCCCTTCCGTTTCAAGCAACTCGGAGAACTTTGTTCAATTGGCGGCCACTCCGCGGTAGCCGATCTGTTTGGCTTCCATTTATCAGGCTTTCTAGCCTGGTTCGCCTGGCGCGGGATTTATCTATTCAAATTGCCCTCGCTCGGACATCGACTCCAGGTCGGATTTGATTGGGCCTGGTTGCTGGTCTTCCCTCGCGACCTGACCTACATTCGCACCGAACAGACCGAACGGGTTTCTCACGCCCATTACAACGAGGGCGAATTCATTTTTCACAAAGGCGAAGCTCCGACGAATTTTTATGTGCTGGAAAAGGGCGAGGTCGAGATCCTGCGAGCGACCGATGGAACCGGGGAAGATGTCGTCGCGGTACTGGGGCCAGGATCCTTTTTCGGCGAAAGAGCCCTGGTTGACAACCGCCCTCGGGTCATGTCCGTGCGCGCCCGAACCGCAGTCGAAGTATTGGTAATGGGCCGGAACGTTTTTACCCAGGTGTCCGGGGCCCTGGCGCCGTTTCGGGATGCGCTAGCCCAAACCCTGAACCGGCGTACGATGGATGCCTGGAAAGGCAGGCCGCACATTTACGAGTTGCTTCATCGCAGTCCGATTCAGCAGTTGGTTGAACCGGTGCCCCAGCCCTTGTTGAAACCCGACGCGACACTTCGTCAAGTCAGTCAGGCATTTGTCGAACATGGTAATGAATTCTTTTATGTTTCCACAGATGGTCAGATGCTTGAGGGTGTGGTGACCATTACCGACCTGCTGCGTGGGGGGGTCAACCGATCGGATGGCATCGCCGTCTTGAAAGACTTTATGACCAAAGAACCAGTCGCGATATCGCTTGAGGATAACTGCGCCGTCGCCGCGGACGTCATCCGCGAATACCGTCTCAAGAGCCTCCCAGTGGTTGATAAGAAAGGCAGCCGAAAACTCGTCGGCTGCGTGCGCATTCGGCGATTGATGGCGTTTGTGCTTAAAGAGACGGGCGGGCAGGCGACTCCTCAAACAGCCGACGCAGCATCTGCATCAGCTACCGCCCCAACCGGCCAACCGACCCATCAATAATTGAGTGGAGTCCGCCGCCGCGAGTGCGATTAAAAGTGGGCGGTGGCGACAAACCCTTTTCAATTGAAAGGGTTCGATCCACCGAGGACCTGGTACACCTCCATAAATGGAGGTGTTAATGAGATGAAGCAACGGGCAGCAAAAGCGCATTCGCATCCACTTTTAATCGTCCTGCCGCCGCCGCTCTCTTTTTTTCTCTTCCCTTTCGGTAGCCAAAGAGTATTGTCCACAGCAACACCGCGACGTATCGGAGCGGCATTCTTTTTGTTTCTGGCGCGTATGGAACCTACATTTGGGACAAGCCCATTTCAAACGGGGCTGGATATTTCAACGGCTGCTTCGGTTTACCAGTTGCAGGATGATAACCCTCAAAGCGCGCGGGTCTCCGCCGCACAACAACTGCTGTTACCCGCCACCCCGCGAGCGATCTGCGAGGAAATCGGGCTGAATTTCTGGGCGGTGTTGAAACTCTACGAGGAAGGCTGGCTGAGTTTCTCACCGGAAACCACGCTCCACATCGATGAGGCGCAAGAGGCCGAGCTCCGCTTCATCGGTTCATTGGTTTTGAATGGATGCGATCGCTCGATGCTCGCCCGGCTCCTGGGGGATTTGCCCAAACCTTACGCCTATAACCTCAACCGCCTTTATTATGACTGGGGCAATCGCCGATGGCGGGCTTTGCCCGACCCGAGCGCTCATCCCGAAGCGGCGTTCACAGACTGGCTGGAAACGCTCGTGCAGGGGGGCGATGTGGGTTCGCTAATCGGCATCGGTGAACTGGCGCGCGATGCGCTGGCACGCGTGAAACCGGAAGCCGCACAACCCGAGCTGGCGTCCCAGACCTGGAGTGCCAGCAGCAGTTCGTGATTTCTGAGGATAATTTCGTCGACTTCAAGTGCCCCCACTGCGGTGAGATAGTGTCTTTTCCGCGCGAGGACAGCACAAAGTTGCGCGCCTGCCCTAATTGCCTGAATGATCTCATTGTGCCTGAACCGGGGGCACAGGTGGGGCGCAAGCTCCCCCTGCCGATCGAGACCGCACAACTCAGTTTGCGCCGCTTGGTTGCAGAAGATTGGAAGGATCTGCTCGAGTTTATGCCCGACGAGGAGTTGTTCCAGTACGCCGGTAGATCGATGCAGGAGGCGGAGATTTTGGCGTGGCTGGAACAAGATCCGAAGATACGCTTGACGAGCGCCGGGCAAACGTTCTGCCTGGGGATTGTACTCAAGCAAAACAAAAAGATGATTGGCTATCTCGGACTGAGTTTAGCCAATACCTGGGAGGCGATGCTGCAAATCTGGTTGAGCCGCAGTTTCCAAAAGCAGGGGTTCGCCTTGGAAGCTGTGGACGCTATCTTGGGGTTCTGTTTCGAAGCGATAAAGCTGCACCGCGTCACGGCGATGTGCGACAGTCGCAATAAGGTGGCTCAAAACCTTTACGCTCGTGTCGGTATGCGGCGTGAGGCTGAGTTCATCAAAGATACACCTGATATCAATGGCTGGCTGAGTTCAGTTTGGTTCGCCGCGCTCGAAGAAGAATACCTGGCTCCGGCGTCTGGAACACCGGAGTCGACCTAATGACTTTTAAGGCAGTACGAGGTTATCTGATCGTTCCGCACATCGCTAAGCTACGGTGATGTCTTTGCTTAGGTAGATGTCCTGAACGGCGTTCAGCAACTGAACGCCTTCTTTCATCGGGCGCTGAAAGGCTTTTCGCCCTGAAATAAGCCCCATGCCGCCGGCCCGCTTATTAATCACTGCGGTGACGACGGCGTTCTGCAGGTCACCAGCACCCTTGGATTCACCGCCGCTATTAATCAACCCGGAACGTCCCATGTAACAGTTGGCGACCTGGTAGCGGCAGAGATCAATCGGATGATCGCTGGTCAGTTCGGTGTAAATCCGCTCGTCAAGTTTTCCGTAGCTGGAAGAGCCGGTGTTGAGCGCCTTGAAGCCACCGTTATTTTCCGGCAGTTTCTGCTTGATGATGTCTGCTTGAATCGTCACGCCAAGGTGATTGGCTTGCCCCGTCAGGTCGGCAGAAACGTGATAGTCCTTGTCCTTTTTGAAGGCGCTATTGCGCAAGTAGCACCAGAGCACGGTCGCCAGGCCCATTTCGTGCGCCGCGGCAAACGCCTGGGCGACCTCGACAATTTGGCGGGCGCTTTGATCCGACCCAAAGTAGATGGTTGCTCCGACCGCAGCAGCGCCCATATCGGCGGCTTCCTTGACGCTACCAAACATGATTTGATCGAATTTGTTGGGGTAAGTCAGCAATTCGTTATGATTAATCTTCACCAGGAACGGGATCTTATGGGTGTACTTCCGGCCGACGGCTCCCAGCACGCCAAACGTGGAAGCCACCGCGTTGCACCCTCCTTCGATCGCCAACTTGATGATGTTCTCCGGATCGAAATAATCCGGGTTCTTGGCAAAACTGGCACCTGCCGAGTGCTCAATGCCCTGGTCGACGGGCAAAATGGAAAGATAACCGGTGCCGCCCAGTCGGCCGTGGCCGATCATGCGCTGCAGATTGCAGAGGACGCGATTGTTTCGATCGGACACCGCGTAAAGCCTGTCAACGACGTCCGGGCCGGGCAGGTGCAAACGCTCCTTCGAGATCTTGGGATTGCTAAAATTCAGCAGGGATTCGGCTTTATCGCCGAGCAGTTGTGCTATCGTTGTCATACCAATTCAATAATTCAGTTTCAGTTTCAATTTCAGGTTCTCAGGTCCAGTGAACGGGCTCCGATCTCCAGCTTCCCTCGGCGACGTTCAGCCAAAGCCAGGCGAATATTAGCCAGCAACCTGAGATGGCGCTACTCCCAAATAGTGCTGTAAGAGAATATACCCGCAACTGCTCTAAAGGATTAGGAAATTTCGTCGGTAGTCCCGGGTGACGCCCAATTTTGTCCGATGCCCGCCAAAAACGGCAAACCGGATGAAGTCAAATCATGTGTTGCGCAGCCGTATTTTAAGGTTATCTTCCCCCATGGACTGGCAACAGTCAGTTTCGTTGTGCATCGTTGCTGCGGCCGCCGTGGGCCTGATTGGAAGTAAACTGCGCCGTCGCCGTTTCACTTTCGGTCAGGAAGGTCACTGCGGGTGTTCGGCGGTGGCCGGGTCCAATCCTCAGTCTTCAATTGTATTTCGCGCCCGCAAAGGCCAAAGGCCGGAAGTGCTGGTCAAAATGAGATGATACGCTTGCGCGAGAGTAGTGGTTGAGATAACATTGTTCCGCTGAATAGCCATGTGCAAAGTTAGTTCTTCCGTGCATTTCGTGACCCGCTCTGCGGGGACTGTGCGTGAAGGTGCCTCCCGGGCCCATTGGGTGCCGAATACCGACGTGTACACGACGGACAACGGGCTGGTCATCAAGGTAGAGCTCGCGGGGATGCGCAGTGAGCATCTTGAAATCATGGTGGAAGGAAACCGTTTGCGGATCAGCGGGAATCGGCCGGATGGCTGCCGGTCCCCCAAGGCCCATTTCCTGGTAATGGAGATCAATTACGGCCCGTTTGAAAGTATTTTGGAAGTACCGCCCGGCTATGATCTCAGCCAGGCTAAAGCAGCTTACCTGAATGGGTTCTTACGAATCGACGTCCCGGTCACGGTTCGGCCGTCGAAAAGCGCCAAGGTGCCGATTGCCGAAGGGGATTCCTCTCTCATCTGAATTTTTCAGGGCGGCGGGCATCTAAATTGCAGAGCGTCTCACTATGACCTCGCCCGACACCGAATTTATTAGCATCCTGGGCGCGGCGGGTAGCACCGAAGCCCCCGCCCGCGTCTCGTCGACCTCCCTGCCCGAGGCCTTGCCAGTGTTGGGCTTATCCGACATCGTGATCTTCCCGGGCATGGTCGCCCCTTTGCTGGTCGAGACAGCCCAGAGCACAAAACTTATTGACGATGTGGTTGCCGGCGACCGCCTGCTGGGAGTCGTCCTGCAGCGCAACGCAGAGGCCGAAAATCCGCTCCCTCACGAAATGCACGAGGTAGGTTGCGCCGCCCGCGTGCTTAAAATGTTGAAGTTCCCAGACAATACGGTGCGCGTGCTTGTCGAGGGACTTTGGCGCATTCGCGTCAAGAACTACTCGACCGTCGATCCGTATCTGATCGCCAAGTTCGACCTGATCAAAGACGTCACCGAGGATTCGGTCGAACTGACCGCGATGATGCGCAATGCGCAAAGCCAATTCCAGGAAATCATCAAGCTCTCCCCGGCGCTCTCCGAGCAAATCAAAATCGCCGCGCTCAATACCGAAGACCCCGGTCATTTTGCCGACTTGATCGCCGTTAACCTGAACCTCGGGTTGGAAGAGCGGCAGAAACTGCTCGAGACGGCTTCGGTGAAAGAGCGTTTGACCCGGCTCTTGCCGATGCTCAATCGCGAGCACGAGGTGCTGACGCTCAGTTCAAAAATACAAACTGAGGTCGCGACTTCCATCTCCAAAACTCAGCGCGATTTTTTCCTGCGCGAGCAGATGCGCGCGATTCAGCGGGAACTGGGCGAGTCGGATCCCAACGCCAGCGAAGTCCGCTCGCTTCGGGACAAGATCGAGCAAACCTCGATGCCGGCGGAAGCCAAGCAAGTCGCCACCCAGGAATTGGAGCGGCTGCAGCAAATGCCTCCGGCCGCCGCGGAATATGCCGTCACACGGCATTACCTCGATTGGATTATCGCGCTGCCGTGGACCAAAGAAACCGAAGACAAGATCGATCTGGCTGAAGCTGAGCGAATTCTCAACGAACAGCATTTTGGTTTAACCAAGGTCAAAGATCGCCTGCTCGAATTTCTGGCTGTCATCAAACGGCGCAAACAAATCAAGGGACCGATCTTATGTTTGGTTGGTCCTCCCGGCGTCGGCAAGACCTCCCTGGGCCGCAGTGTCGCCGACGCCCTCGGTCGGAAATTCGCCCGAATCTCCTTAGGCGGCATGCGGGATGAGGCTGAAATTCGCGGTCATCGCCGAACCTATGTCGGGGCGCTGCCCGGCCGCATCATCCAAACGCTGCGGCGCGTGGAGAGCCGCAACCCGGTAATCCTGTTGGACGAATTAGATAAAGTAGGAGCGGATTTTCGCGGGGATCCCGCAGCGGCATTGCTGGAGGTTCTGGATCCCGCGCAAAATAATACCTTCACCGACCATTATCTGGATCTTCCGTTTGATCTTTCGCGCGTCCTTTTTATCACGACAGCCAACTGGCTCGAGCCGATTCACCCCGCCTTGCGCGATCGCCTCGAAGTCATTGAACTGCCCAGCTATACCGAGACCGAGAAACTCGAAATCGCCAAACGCTATCTCGTGCCACGCCAATTGGAGGAGCACGGCCTGGCCCGGCAGGAAGTAAAATTCCCCGACACCACACTTCGGCGGCTTATTCATGATTACACGCGCGAGGCCGGGGTGCGACAATTGGAACGCGAGATTGCGGCTTTAACACGCAAAGCGACGCGCCGCATCGTCGGCAATGGCGATTTTCCCAGGCCTTTAGTCCTCAAGCCGGAGAGCTTGAAGGAATATCTTGGGGCCGCTCGCTTTCTGAATGAAACCGCTGAAACCATTAAGGAATACGGCATCGCGACAGGATTAGGTTGGACGCCCGTCGGCGGCGAAGTGATGTTTGTCGAAGCGACGCGCATGCCCGGCAAAGGGAATCTCCTGATGACGGGTTCATTGGGCGAGGTAATGAAGGAGAGCGCGCAAACCGCGGTCAGTTACCTGCGGAGTCAATCCAAGGCGCTGGGAATCGATCTGACCGATTACGGAAAATACGATATCCATATTCATGTCCCTGCCGGTGCGACTCCTAAAGACGGTCCGAGCGCGGGTGTGGCTTTGGTGGCCGCACTGGCTTCGCTGCTAACTCATCGACGAGTCCGTTCGGATGTCGCTATGACCGGTGAAATCAGCCTTCGGGGGCGAGTCATGCGCGTTGGCGGAATTAAGGAGAAAGTTCTCGCGGCTGCCCGATTCGGCATTAAGCAAGTCATATTGCCGGAGCAAAACAGCTCGGACTGGAGCGAACTCCCGGAAGAAGTCCGCAATAAATTAAAAGTACATTTTATTCGGCACATTTCTGAGTTGCTGCCGCTCGCGCTGTATACGAGGTAGGGCCAACCCGGACTTCGAAATCCGAAGTCCGAAATAAACCCAAAATCCAAGGAGCAATGTTGAAACCCAAAAAGACGCCGCGCGCCCGGGTTTTGCAAATAAGCTCATCGAGATTGATGCGGAGTTTCGAAATTCTAACGAGTTCAGAAAAGGTATGGCCTCCTCTCCCCTTACCCCTCTCCGTCGGTGGAGGAGAGGGGAACAGCCGTCTCGGTTCATGGATTGAAAGCGCGACAAATCTGCTTTCGGCGAAATCTCTCCCCTACCCTCTCCTCCAGAGGAGAGGGAAAAACGATCCCTGCCGTACAGATCGGCTACAGTTTAATTTGAACCGCTGCTGGACTTTGGCTTTGAGTGCCACCGGCTTGCTATTTCTGGTGGTTTGCCTCACCGCGCTTGGGCAACCAAAGTCCGGTCTGCGTACGCCCGAAACGCTCAGCCCAGCTGAGGCCGAAAAGCAGGGCCGTGCGCTGGTCGCAGAGTTATTGGCACAACACCCGGAAAAGAATTCGACCAACATAGGCGTAATGCGAATTCGGGATACGAAGAGTAACCAACGCGAAGTACCGGTCCGATTCGCGGTAATTTCTCAGTCTGCTGCCTGGCTTAATACCTACGATTCATCGCCGGTCGGAAGTGTGCCGGCCGAAAAACTGACCATCCTCCATTCCGACACACAACCCAACCAATATACCGTTGCGCGAGTTTCACCTGGAAACGCCGACAGTTCTGCCAGTCGACAATTGTCGGGGAACCAAACGATGGTTCCTTTTGCCGGCTCGGATTTCTGGGTCGCGGATCTGGGTTTGGAATTTCTGCACTGGCCGAAACAGCTTTTATTGAAAAAGGAGATGCGACGCAGCCGGTCCTGCAACGTGCTCGACAGCATCAATCCGCAGCCAGTCGCTGGGGGCTATTCGCGGGTTCGCTGCTGGCTCGACATCGAAAGCGGGGGCATCGTCATGGCCGAAGCGTATGACGCACAGGATAAGCTGTTAAAAGAGTTCGCGCCCAAAGAAATCAAAAAGATTGAGGGCGAATGGCAGCTTGAGGAGATGGAAATCCGGAATGTCCAGGCAGGGTCAAGGACACGAGTCATTTTCGATCTGGGCCATTGATGAAGGCGTGACAATGCGTCTGGCCTGCTGTCTAATCACCCGTGAAAGTAACCGTGAGCGAACCGCTGACACAAAAGCGGAGCTTGGAACCAAAGCAGCCGCCGCAACAGAGCCGAGGCTCGGAAGATAAAACCGGCCTGGTTCCTGCCCCCCACGAACCGGTTGCGCTCGAAGCCCCGCCCCTGGCCTCTGCTCCCGCGGAATTCGCCGAGTTATACAACCAGCACAGCCGCGCGATTTACTACCTTTGTCTGCGTTATCTCAGCGATCCGGATAAAGCCGAGGATGCTACTCACGACGTTTTTCTAAAGGCGTTCCGCAAGATGGGCCAATTCCGGGGGGAAGCCTCCTGGCGCACCTGGCTCTACCGGATTGCGATCAACCATTGCCATAACCTGCAGCAGGCGTGGAATGAGCGGCACATGCTCTCGAACGCCGATGAAGCCATTTTCGAAAATGCCGCCGCGAGGGGCGATTCACCGTTGCGCGTGTTGGAGACTAAGGAACTTGGTCGCCGAATTCAAAAAGCGCTCGATGGCCTGCCTGCCGAATACAGGCTTATCCTGTTATTGGTGGCTGACGAACAATTGAGTTACGAACAGGTCGGCGCGCTTACGGACCAATCCACCGATGCGGTCCGAGGCAAACTGCATCGCGCGCGCAAGGCCTTTGCCGCACTGTTCGAACAAACCGCTTGAGGTGATATTGGAGGTGCTATTATGGATCCGCAGAAAAAACTCGTCTCGAAGCAAAAGGCCGAAGAGCAACAGGACCTCGTTCAACAACAGGCCCTAGAGCCAGGAGCGCACGAATTCACCAGCGTCGACGAAATGCTGCGACACGACGCGGTACACACCCCCGTGCCGCCGACTATTGCACAACGCCTGGAAAAGTCCGTTGCGCAACTACCCGCCCCGGCTCGCTCCTGGTGGCGCCGGCTACTGGGGAAATAGGCAGAAATCCATGATGGGCGCAACGGAAACACAATATTACATGATGCCTCAATCATGCTCCCCGATTCGTACTTCGGAATTCGGGTTTCGTAATTTGCAACGCGGTCAATGAGCTTTCAACTCGAACTGGAAACCTTGATTCGGGCGCGCTACCCGATCTTGTATGTCATCACCAGCGAAGAGTTGCGGGTGCAGAATCTGGTCGTGGAGATTGCCCGCAAGCGACAGAAAAAGGTCTTCGAATGGAGTTGCACTACCGGAATTGTCGCTGCGGGTTCTTCAATTCAATCGCAAAAGAGCCGCAATACGGCAACGCGCGATGCCCTCGCAGCCCTGGACCACGTCATTGACCAAGTCGAACCCGCTTTGTTTATTTTCAAGGACTTTCATCCGTTCCTGTCGCGGAACCATTTCGCGATTATTCGCCGCCTGAAGGAGATTGCGCTGCACCTGAAAAACAGTTTCAAGACGATCATCCTGGTCTCGCCGGTGATGGAGATCCCGACCGAACTGGAAAAAGAGATCACGGTGCTGAATCACCCTTTACCCTCGCGGGAAGATTTGAACGAGTTGCTGGACCGCCTGGTGCAGGATCTTAAGGAGTTCAAGCAAGTGGAGATCACTCTCGACGAGTCGAGCCGCGAACGACTGTTGCAGTCCGCGCTGGGATTGACCCTCGGAGAGGCGGAGAATGTGTTCGCCAAAATCATTGTCAAAGGGGAGCGGCTCAGCGGCGAAAACGTGCATGAAGTCTTTGCCGAAAAGCAGCAAATCATTCGCAAGAACGGTTTGCTGGAATACTGCTCCACCAGCGAGAACTTTGCTCAGGTTGGTGGACTGGCATTATTAAAGGACTGGCTGAACAAGCGGGCCCTGGCTTTCTCCGACGAGGCGCGCGCCTTTGGACTGCCCCCACCGCGAGGCATTCTCATGCTGGGTGTTCAAGGGTGCGGCAAGAGCCTTTGCGCCAAGGCCGTCTCCAACCAGTGGCAGTTGCCCTTGTTGCGCTTCGATATGGGCCGCATGTTTGGAAGTCTCGTCGGTTCTTCGGAAGAAAATGTCCGGCGCGCTATTGCGGTTGCCGAATCGGTCGCTCCGGCGATCTTGTGGGTAGACGAAATCGACAAGGCGTTCGCAGGCACACAGGCATCGGGAATGACCGATGGCGGCACGACGGCACGGGTATTTGGCACGTTCCTGACCTGGCTTTCGGAAAAAATCGCGCCGGTCTTTGTGGTCGCCACCGCCAATGACATCTCGCAACTGCCGCCGGAACTGTTGCGCAAAGGTCGGCTGGACGAGATTTTCTTTGTCGACTTGCCCACGGCAGAAGAACGGCGCGAGGTCTTCGAAATTCACCTTGCCAAACGCGGCCGTAACGCTGCCGAGTTCGACCTGGAGCAGTTAATCGGGACCAGCACCAGCTTCAGTGGTGCCGAAATTGAGGAAGCCATCAACAGCGCGCTCTACGATGCGTTTTATGAGCGCAAGGAGTTAGCCACGCCGCACATTCTCTCCGCACTGCAGCAAACCGTTCCGTTAGCCAAAACTATGGACCAGCAAATCAATGCCCTCCGCGCGTGGGCGGAGGGCCGCGCTCGCAACGCTAGTACGTCCAAAATCCGAGGTCCAAAGTCCAAAGTCCAAAGTCCGGAGCCGTGAAGTCTGGACGACGGGAGTGTCCCTTGGGCAGGCCACGCGCCCAACGAGTCTAGAGCCTGTTGCAAAAATTTACGTTGTTATTCACTTTGTCGCACCACTCCGTCGAAATCGGCACAAACAGCTAAAGAGGACAGGTGCAAAAACAATGTGAAAGGGATTGATTACTGTTCCAGCCACCTTTAACTAGCCCTGAGATAGGTGAGTCCCGGACTTTGGACTTTGGACCTTGGACTTCCAAAACCTGCTTGGTTGGGTCAAGCGATTGTGTTATAAGGATCCTGAAAACGAGCACCTTGCGAATATGAGCCGTTTTGGGAACCTGGAATTGGGCGGCGAATCTGAAGACCAGTCGCATCCGCTTAAGCCACTGGTAAAGGACGAAGCCTATTATAATACCGAGGCCCAGACAGCTTTTGAAAATGCCAACTTCGAGCTTGGGTTGCGCATGTACGCGAAGGTGCTTGAATTCAACGCCCAGGCCCCCCACGCATGGGGAGGACAGGTTCGCATGTTAATCGAATTGGGTGAGTTGCGTGAAGCAAAACTGTGGGCGGAAAAAGCCCTTGAACATTTTCCCAATGACCCGGAACTGCTGGCTGCCAAGGCCGTCGCGCTGGCGCGCAGCGGCGATGTCCATGCCGGGCTGGTCTTTTCTGATGCGGCAATACGCGAACGCGGCGACACGCCTTACGTCTGGGTCGCCCGTGGAGACGTACTGCTGGCGCGGAAAGAAAGGCGCGCGGATTACTGCTTTGAAAAAGCCCTCTCTCTCGCTCAACAGGACTGGTTTGTTGCGTGGCTAGTGGCCCGCGTCCGATACTATTATGAGCAATTCGCTCTGGCGCTGAAACTCCTGCAACAAGCCCTCGAACGCAACGCCGGCCATTTTGTTCTCTGGCTTGACCTGGGACGATGCCAACAACAACTCGGGCTGGTGGGAGCCGCCAGGAATTCTTTCATGCAGGCCCGGCAGCTCAATCCCGATTGTCGTGACGCGGGTCTGGCGCTGTCCGGGCTTTCGCGGGTGAGCTCCGGTCAGGTGGTGCGAGGCTGGTTGCGACGCCTTTTTCATAGGTCCACTTAGCCCTATATGTCCTATTCTGATAACCTGGATCGCCTCCTCTCCGCGGCTAACGAATTCGATGCTTCGGACCTGCATCTCATTGCCGGTGTGCCTCCGGCGTTTCGCGTCAACGGGGAGATTATCCTTGCCGACGAGGACGCCCTGAGCGAGGCCGAGGTCGAGCGAATCGCTAATAAGCTATTAAACGAGCAACAAAAGAGAAAATTCGAACAGGAATGGGAACTATGCATTTCCCTCCTCCATAAAGCGGCCGGGAGAGTCCGGGCGACCTTCTACCGGCGCAACGGACATCCCGAAATGAGCTTTCGGTTTTGCGGCGACCGGATCTCGACCCGAGAAGAACTTGGGCTGCCGGAGAAGATCGACGACCTGGCGCGCCGTCCCAATGGCTTGGTGCTGGTCACAGGTCCTACTGGGGCGGGCAAAACCACCACGCTGAACTACATGGTGGACCTCATAAACGGCGAGCGTCGATGCAAGATCGTCACCATCGAAGACCCCATCGAATTCGTACACGAGAACAAACGGGCGATTGTGGTGCAACAGGAAGTTTTGAGTGACGTCCGTTCCTTCAATCGGGCCCTCATCCATGTTCTGCGACAGGATCCCGACGTCATCGTGGTCGGTGAAATGCGCGACTTCGAAGCTATCTCAACTGCGCTAACGGCCGCGGAGACCGGTCACCTCGTGCTCGCCACAATGCATTCGCCCAATGCTTCCCACGCCCTGGAACGCATTGTCGGCGTGTTCGAAGGCAGCGCTCAGCGTCAAATCATTCTCCAATTATCGAACGCCCTCCAAGCCATCATCGCACAGGAATTATTGCCCGCCGCCGACCGGACCCGCCGGGTGCTTGCGTACGAGCTGATTGTAGCCAACAACGCGGTGCGCAACCTGATTCGCGAAAATCAAATTCATCAATTGGAAAACACCATTCAAACGGGCCGTAAAGAAGGCATGGCCTTAATGGACAACTGCCTATACGACCTTTATTGCAAGTGCCTCATTACCTATGACACGGCGATCAGCCGCGCCCGACACCCCGAGCGCATTAGTCGTCAGTCGGCGTAACAACTTCCCATCTTTTCCGGTCACAGCCCTTCCCGTGCGCAGCTTTGTCTTTGAAGGGATGGAACCAGTCCCGTCGGACGAACCGCTGATAAATCGGCGGTTTCCACCGTGCCATGATGGGTATAGCTGTGTCATATTGGTATATTGAGCCCGACAATTCATAACCTTGTAGTTGGGTCCGCACTGGCTGGGGTGGGCGGTTGGCTCATCATCTATACGGTCAGGAAATCTGAAGATCCTGCTCGTATGGTTTTTAAGTGGGTGCTCACCATTGCTGTTATGTGCCTGATGTACTGGCACGCCTTTCCAATGGCCGGTCAAGGGGGAATGGTAGCTTTTACGGGGGTCTCGTGGGCTATTATTTACGGAATTATTCTGACGATTACGTGGCGCCACAATTTGGGTGGCCTCATCGCCAAACCATTTGCCTCGCTGTATGATGGCGGGGACCTCGAGGTCGAACCGCGTCCGGCCTACTCCATCGCTCAGTCACGTCAAAAACAAGGGCGTTATCTCGAGGCGGTTGCCGAAATCCGCAAGCAATTAGATCGGTTCCCCACCGATTTCGAAGGGCATATGATGCTGGCGCAAATTCAAGCGGAGAATCTGAAGGACCTTCCCGGCACCGAACTCACCATCCAGCGCCTCTGCTCTCAGCCAGGACATGCCCAAAAAAATATCGCGTTTGCCTTGTATTCACTGGCGGATTGGCACTTGAAAATCGGCCAAGACCGCGAAGGGGCGCGCCGCGCGCTCGAGCAGATCCTTGGGTTGCTTCCCGAGACGGAGTACGCGCTGACGGCCGCCCAACGCATTGCTCATCTCGGCAATGCGGATATGTTGCTTGCACCGCACGAACGAAAGAAATTTGTAGTGACGGAAGGTCCGCAGAATCTTGGATATGCCAAAAACCTCGAGCCAATCGCGCCCCCCGAAAAAACACCGGCCGAGTTAGCCGCCGAGTACGTTAAACATCTCGAACTTCATCCTTTGGATACGGAAGCGCGAGAGAAACTCGCAGGGCTTTATGCGGATCATTATGACCGGCTGGATTTGGCGTTCGACCAATTGGAACAGATGATCCAGCTTCCGAACCAGCCGCATCGGCTGGTAGTGCGTTGGCTAAACCAATTCGCCGATCTGCAGATTCGCAGCGGGGCCGATTACCAGTCCGTCAAAGCCACCTTGCAGCGAATTATTGATGTGGATCCGAAAATGGCAGCGGCTGAAATTGCTCGTAAGCGCATCGACCTGCTAAAGCTCGAACTTAAAGCCCAGCAACAGAAAGACTCGGTTAAACTTGGAACCTACGAGCAAAATATTGGGCTCAAACAACGACGGCCGGCGGCTTAGAACTCATCTCATAAACCCCGAAACAGGCTTCCTTTGGCAGGGACGGCTCGCCGAGCTGTCCGCCTTCCCTCGGCCGGCTCGGCGAGCCGGCCCTACCATTAAGGAGATGGATTGTAATCTCCTACTTTAATTTGAGAGCAATCTCTTTCTCGAGTTGGTGAGCAAGATCAATATCGGATAGGCCACCGGCCGTTCGCGTCTGCACGGTAACCTCCGTCACCTTGGGTTCAATCCCTTCAACACGAACCCAGACGCTGCGCTGATTCACTTTGCCTTCGACCGTCTTAACCGCATTGGTCTTGTTATAGAGCACGCTCTCATTTACCAACACACCATTCTCCTTTATGACGTCCTTAGCCGCTTGAAAAATCTGGTCGACTGATCGCTCATAGCGCCCGGTAATCTTATCTTTTACCAACGGCATTCCGGGCGTGCTCCGCTCGGTAACCGTGCTGACACACCCTGCGCCTGCCAAAAGCGCTGCCGCAAAAACCACAACAATGATCGTCTTCATTGTGCCTATGCAAGCGACATTGGCACCGTCGGTCAAGCATGGATTGGACACGTTCTCGACAATTCGAGCCGCAAATGCCATTGTAAAACCGTGGTATCGGAAAAGCTTGAACATCTCCGCAGCTTGCTCCGCTCATATGGCTCCTGCCTGGTAGCCTACTCGGGCGGCGTTGACTCGGTGTTCCTGGCTCGCGTCGCGCACGAGGTGCTGGGGAACAAAGCGCTGGCGGTCATAGCGGACTCGCCGAGTCTGCCCCGTCGCGAACTAGAAGAGGCACTGGCTATCGGTCGCCAATTTGATTTTCCCGTCCGTGTAGTCAATACCCGTGAATTTGAAAATCCCGAGTACCTCGCCAACCCAAACAACCGCTGTTATTTCTGCAAACACGAACTTTTCACAGAATTGACCCCGCTCGCCAAAGCTGAAGGATTTCGCGTAATCGCTTACGGCGAGAATGCCAGCGACTCGGGCGATTATCGTCCCGGCGGCAAGGCCGCATCGGAATTCCTCGTACGCGCACCTTTGAAGGAAGCGGGTCTCACCAAAGCCGAAATTCGGCAATTATCGGCCGAGTTAGGCTTGCCGACTGCCGAAAAACCGCAAATGGCTTGTCTCAGCTCGCGCGTTCCTTATGGCGAAGCGGTTTCCCCTGAGAAACTGCAAATGATCGAGCAAGCCGAAAATGTTCTGCGCGATTTAGGATTTTTTGATGTGCGCGTACGTCACCATGAATTGCGAAGTGGGTCGGCTAGCGCCGGTTCTCAGAACCAACTCGCGATCATGCACCTGGCTCGCATCGAACTTGGTCCAAGCGAAATGACCAGACTGCTGGGAAATGGTGTTTCCGGCAAAGTAGCTGAAGCCTTGAAGCAAGTAGGCTATACCCATGTGACCTTAGACCTTCAAGGTTACCGCCGCGGTAGCACCAATGAAGTTTTGAAGCCAATGTAGCGTCGGGCGTCTCGCCCGACGTTGAGGCCGGCGTCCCGCCAGTCGGGTTGAACTCACCACGAGCTTAGGGAGCTCCTTACGCCTTCGCTCCGCCGGGCAAGATGCCCGGCTCTACGGCAGGCAAGATGTCCAGGGTGCGATTAAAAGTGGGCGGTGGCGACAAACCCTTTGAAAGGGTTCGATCCACCGAGGACCTGGTACACCTCCATAAATGGAGGTGTTAATGAGATGAAGCAGCGGGGAGCAAAGGCGCATTCGCATCCACTTTTAATCGTGCCCAGATGCCCACCGCTACCAAATTGCGGGTTGTTTAACCCGGGGCCTCTGATTATTCTGCAGGCTGGAAACTGCGACTCGCACACGGTGGGAATGACCCCGACCCTGCTCATAGTGGATGACGAAAAGACGCAACGCGAAGGTCTTCGCGCAGCGCTCGAAGACCATTACGATGTCTACCTGGCCGAAGACGCGAAAGCGGCAATGGAACTGCTCGAGGAGGAACACTTCGACGTGCTATTAACCGATTTCCGCCTCCCTTCGGAGGACGGGATGAAGCTGATTACGCGGGCCAAGTCGCTCTCAAAACCACCGATATGCATTCTGATGACCGCCTATGGATCTGAAGAACTCGCGGTCGAAGCCATGAAACGCGGCGCGGACGATTACATCCCCAAGGCCCGCCTGCAAATCGACGAACTGGAGATGCGGATCTCGCGTGCGCTTCGGCATCAAAAGCTCGAAACGGAGAATGTGTCATTGCGTCAACAACTCGATTCAAAGTTCAAAATCGAGAACGTGGTTGGCCAATCACCGGCGATGGCCGAGGTGCTCGAAGTCGTCAAGCAGGTCGCGCCGGCTCGCGCCACCGTCCTGTTGCAGGGGGAAAGCGGCACCGGCAAGGAGCTAATCGCCAAAGTCATTCACCAGCTCAGCCCCCGGGCACAGCAACCGCTCGTCACGGTTCACTGCGCGGCCTTGCCTCCAACTCTGCTGGAAAGTGAACTGTTCGGACATGAAAAGGGGGCCTTTACCGGTGCCCACGAACGTCGTATCGGCCGTTTTGAACTGGCCCAGGGCGGCACCCTTTTTCTCGACGAGATTGGTGAGATTGACGCGGCTATTCAGGTGAAACTGCTGCGTTTTCTGGGTGAGCGCACGTTCGAGCGTGTCGGCTCAAACAAGACATTGACCGCTGACGTTCGATTGATCGCCGCCACGAACAAGAATCTGGAAGAGCTCGTTAAAGCAGGATTATTCCGTGAAGATTTGTTCTTTCGTCTGCGGGTGTTCGAGGTGTGGCTTCCTCCGTTGCGCGACCGTGCCGAAGACATTCCGCTCCTGGCTCAGGCGTTTTTGCGCGAATACTCCGAAGAAAATGGAAAAGAGGTCGTCGGCTTCACTCCGGAAGCTATGGATGCTCTGGCGACCTACTCCTGGCCGGGCAATGTCCGTGAACTGCGGACCGCGGTCGAACACGGAGTGGTGCTTTGTCGCGGCGATAAGTTGGGCCTCCGTGACCTGCCACCCGCCGTGCGCAAGGGACCGGCACCATTATCACGTCAACTGGCTGCCCCGGCCCGCAAGGAAGAGGTCACGTTAAAGGAGGCTGAGAAGGAGCTCATCGTGCAGGCGTTAAAAACAGCGGATGGCAATCGTACGCTTGCTGCAAAGAAGCTCGGCATGAGCCGTCGCAACCTGCATCGCAAAATTCACGATTACCACCTGGAGGATGTCTAACTGATATGTTCTTGCTGCAGAACCTTATTCACTATCTCGAAGTCGGCAGTGGGTTTAAGCTATTCTCCCGCGCATCCCGCACCGTCCTTGTTGTCCTGGGTGGTCTACTGTTACTCGTGGCCTATGATTTCAATGCCTTCAGGAATATGGGGAACCAGGAGGCGATGGACTCTGCGCAATTAGCCCGCAATATCGCTGAGGGGAAAGGCTACACAACCCTGTTTGTGCGTCCCTTGAGCATGTTCCTCATCAAGCAGCACAATCGGCAGCAGGATAAGGGGGAAGTTCCGGCGCCAGACCAGAGCCTGACCAAAATTAAGGGCATGCACCCGGACATTGCGAACCCGCCAGTATATCCTCTGACGCTGGCCGGCCTCATGAAAGTGCTTCCTTTTAACTTTTCGGTCGATACGACTCACGCCTTCTGGAGCAGGGCCCGCAACGCCACCCAGCGCGATTTTATACGATATCAGCCTGATTTCCTGATTGCGCTGTTCAATCAATCCCTCTTTATCGTCCTGATGGTGCTGGTGTTCTTTTGGGCCAGACGCCTTTTTGATCCCGCCGTCGCCTGGCTCTCCACCCTTTTGCTGCTGGGCTCTGAATTGTTATGGCGCTTCACCGTCTCCGGGTTATCAACGATGCTGCTCCTTGTAATCACGATGGGCCTCGTCTGGTGCCTCACATTGTTTGATCTGGAGGCACGTGACCTCAACTCAAGCAGTCGCCGAAAGTTTCTCTTCGCGAGTCTCTGCGGAGTTCTGGTCGGACTCGGCACCCTAACGCGCTACTCATTTGGCTGGATGATCTTGCCCGTGATTCTGTTTTTGACAATGTCTGGGAAGCAGCGAGCGCTGGTTCCACTGACGGCTTTCGCCCTGTTTGCGCTCGTCCTCGCCCCCTGGTGCATGCGCAACTATTCAATTTGTGGGATGCCCTTTGGCACCGCGAGCTATGCCGTTGTCGAGAATAGCGCCGCGTTCCCGGAATACCGTCTCGAGCGTTCCCTGGACCCGGACTTCTCCCCAATCAATTTCGTGACCCTGGTCCGGCGCAAACTCGTCGGCAACACCCGCCAGATTATTGCAAATGACCTGCCGAAGATGGCAGGGACGTGGGTATCAGGATTTTTCCTGGCGGGCCTGCTGATCGGATTTAAAAACCCTACTGTCCGACGGCTTCGCTATTTCCTCATAACCTCGCTGCTGGTGCTGAGCGTAGCGCAGGCCCTGGGACGCACCCAACTTTGGGACGATTCACCCGAGATCAATTGCGAAAACCTGTTGGTATTGCTGGCCCCGCTGGTCGTCGTTTACGGCAGCAGCTTGTTTTTCTTGCTGCTCGATCAAATGGCACTCCCGTTTCTGCAACTGCGCTACGCAATTATCGGCCTGTTTATCACCGTGCTTGGTTTGCCCTTGCTCCTAGTGTTTCTTCCACCCAGAATCAATCCCCTCTCCTATCCGCCTTATTATCCCCCGGCCATTCAGCAAATCGCCGGCTGGACCAAACCGGAAGAACTCATGATGAGCGATATTCCCTGGGCGGTCGCCTGGTACGGTCAGGCTCAGTGCGTCTGGCTGACCTTGAACTGCCAGTCCGCTTTCTTGTCGATTAACGATTACGAAAAGCCAATTCAGGCTTTGTATCTCAGCCGCGTTTCTCTCGACGGCCGCTTTCTATCACAGTGGGTGCGCACGGGAGACAAGAGCTGGGGGGAGTTTATTTTGAATTGCTTGTTCCGCAAAGCACAGGGCAAACCAGGACCTCCACCAGGTTTCCCTTTGCAAAACTGGCAACCTGGCTGGCCCGATCAATTCTTGCTGACGTTCCGCGAGCATTGGCCACGATCGTCCTGATCGAGGCCAAGCTCGGGCCGACCAGTTCCATCTCGCTAAACGCGGCGCTCATGGCCCGGATGCACCGGAAGACCAGTTTGCGCCAAGAATGCCAAAATCGTTGAAGTTGACGGTGCCATCTCCGTTCAAATCGCCTGGCAGCGCAGGCTGTTGCTGTAGCCAGTCACTCGTCCATACTTTTAGATCCGCAAAGTCGACGCGCCCATCGAGGCTTAGATCGCCAACCGCTGGCGTAAACAGGTTGACGTTGTCGATGTAAACCTCACCTGTGGCGGCACCCAGGTTAAACTGCAAACTGGCATAAAAATCGGAGGGCTGCTGCATCTTAAAAACAAAATGATAATGCGTGCGGTTGGGCGTCAGATAGGGCGGAGAAATCTGGCTGTAATCGTTGAACGGTGCGGAGATCTGCGCGAGTTTTACTTCAATATAACGGCTGCGGCTGGCCCAGGCGTCAAATTCCAATATATACAGTTTGCCCTGCACGAGAGTCGTTGGAAGCTGGCTTAATTGCACGTTGGCGAGACTGGTTCCACCATTGGTGATAAAACACTGGCTCAGGCCATTGGTCACACTCCAACCCACGATGGCCCCACCGCTAATATTCGTTCGCCAAGAAACCTTCCCTTGAGAAAAATCTCCGTTTTGCACCAGGTTCCCGCCCGGCGGAGTAATGTTCAAGTTGATGTTCTCCTCATTTGAAAAAGGACTCTCGGAGCCGGATTGGCTCACCGCGGTAACGCGGAAATAAAAAAGTCCGTTTGGCAGGTTGAATACCTGCTTGAGTGTTGTCGTAGATTCGGCGACCAGCGTTGTCGGATGCGGCGCGGGGCCTCCGTAAATCCGGTAATAAGCAACATTGGTGTCCCCGAATTTATTGAAGATGAGGGTGATGTTATCCAGTTGCGGCTCGAGGACCAGATAAGGCGCCGTGACTAGAGCGGTCCACGGTAAACGGAAGGCTCGGTACGAATCCGAGTTAGGCACCAGGCTCAGCTCGAAATGTTTGGCGCCGTTGGTGTCCACTTCGATTGCTTTCGGAGACTGCGGAGTAACAAAGTCAATCAGCGTGTTGCCCGAGGGCAATCGCTGCGCGCTGCCCAGCCAATAGGTGTACACATCCGGCGTGTTACGAAATTGCCAAACCATCCGGGCAATCGCATTGGTCAAATCGAGTGCGTATTCGACTGCGCGCGATACCTGGGGTGTATGATAATTGCCGTTATCAAATACCATGTAATGACCATTCCCCAGGCAGGTGATGTCGTGCTGCAAACTCATCCCATTGAATGGATCATCCACAAAACTGAAGGTGCTGCGAGCGCCGCTGAGCCGCCAAATGATTTCGCCCGAATCCCGGTTGATTTTTGTGACCTCGCTCAGATGCCGTGATGACACCAGGATGTTCCCGTCCTCATCGATATCAATCGCGTTCATATGCGGAAAATCGGAATTTCCATTCCCATCCGCGATGTCGTAATTGTCCCAGGCGCGCCATTGGAAGATGAGTTCTCCGTGCGGCGTAAACTCCTGAATGACGGTTTCCTTTACGATGGCATTGGAATTGCCGCCGATGATATAGCGACTCAAATCGACCGGATTGTACCGATAGCCCAGCATGAAATAAGTGTCATCCAGTTGGATCTTCAGGTCGTGGCTGTCGGTAAGATACCCGTTGGTGGTTGCGTACGTCTTGAGATGATTGAAATTTTGGTCAAACGCTTCGAACCCCGTGCCGTCGGTGACAGTCCAGGTGATCATTCCGTTTTTTTGAATCTTGAAGTCGTACATTCGCCCCCGCCGATACCACACCGGCAACCCGTTATTGTCCAGGATCATCGTGTAACGAGGAACACTTTCCAGACCGTTCTCCAAAAACAAATATCCGGGAGAAGGATTGGAGTTAACAGTAATCACCACTCGCGGAAAATCGCCGGGGACGGCGACACCGTTGCTCATCAAAACAGCTTTCGGTGCCGGATCCTGAGCCGGCGCCACTCCATTGGTCGGACCCACGAGGTTGGGTACCTTTACAGGCGCCTGTGCGACAGCAACTGGTTTAGCGGGTCGCCTTGCCATGGTCGAAGCTCCAGGCATCGGACCCATCACCATGAACTGATACTGATAAGGTGTCAGTGCTCCCGCGTTGCCAGGTGTGATCTGCGGATTCAGGGCGACCGTCACCAATTCATTGGCGTAAAAATCGGTTCCCATTTCGTATATCACGGTCCGGCCGTCGCTCGCAACGTGGGTTGACCCGGCGTGGGTGCCGCTTGCGGCGCCGGTCACTTGAATAAACCCCGTCGTCAGATTCGTTACCTGTCCCGGGGCAACCTGGTCAAACCGCACTAAAATGTAGCGAGTTTGCGCCGAGACATAGGGCGCATTAGGGACCGGCGACAAATACAGGTAACCGGCTTGACGCGCGGCGCTCTGCGCGATGGCGGCAGGCGCTAGCATCAGACCGAGGAGAACGACAACCGCTTTTGGGAATTGTTGACGGCCCCAGGGCGACAAAATCCGATGACCGAAATCCGAAGACCGGAAGAGGCCGCAATACCAAAAGCCGAACGGCAGCGCCTTCCGACCTAATCCGCAATTCGAAAGGGGACCTTCCTTCGTCATTTGGCATTCGTCATTCGTCATTCGTCATTTCCTAAGGTCCCTTGACGCGAAAAAACTTCATTTGCTGCTGTCCGACGAGTTCCCTGTGAGCACCACTCCTATCCCCGGTATCCGCCCACGGCCCATTTGCCGTTGGTGCGGTCTGTAGTTCGCCACCGTGAAATAGCACCGTAATGAATCCTTGATTCACACTTGCGCCGGTTATCAGTGGACCAACGGGACCTCCAACGAAAACCGATTGAATCGGTATTTCCAGGAAGGCACTCACCAAGCCGCCGCGGCTCAGATTAGCAGTGACCGACACGTTGGCGGGTTGACTGAGTTGCAGAGCGCATAACAGCCCCGAAGATGTTGGAATTGTTGCGCTGTCGTTGGGATCCCATAAGCCACCGATCTCGAGCGTAACCCCGGCGGAACTTAGCCCCGGAAGCGTATCGGCGGGCCTATCAGCAGGGACAGCTAATGGCGAATAATCGGCAACATCCCAATCAATGTTGGTTCCGGAACCGACCGAAATGTGATCGCGAAACGATGCGGGGAAGATCCCGTAGCCGGTTGCGCCAACCCGGCACGGGCCTCTGAAGAATCCCGAGAGGCCTGTGATTTGTCCCCGATCAACCGACACGTCCAAGGCGAAGGCGCGGACCACTTCTCCCGCGGTGCATTGGTAATTTATCCAAGCAACTCCATTGCTGTCCTGAACGGAGATCCGAACCTCGGAATGAGCGGAAGTTACAACCAGCAGTCCAAAACAGATACTCAGAACTATTTTCCTGTAAATCACAGTCTCCGCACGCATTGCTGCAGTCGCGGCTGTGCATTACGATCGAAGAGCAGGACGCGGCAGCAATGTGGCTCGATTCCGAGATTACACCGCAGCCAAAAACCTGCAAGGTGCCTTTTTGCTCTTGACGAAACGGCGCAGGAAAGTGCCAATAACACCAGCGAACAAACCCGAAGTTTTCAGCGCGACAATGAAAAAGGAAGCAAATACCAAGACCGGCCTGACACGGCGCACCTTTATCCGCACCACTACCCTCGCTGCGGCGGGGTTCAGCGTAGTTCCCCGGCACGTGCTCGGTGGACCAAAATTCGTCGCGCCGAGCGAGAAGATTAACATGGCAATCATTGGCTGCGGTGGCCAGGGCCAAACCAACGTCCGGGCTCTGTTCCAGCAGGCGGATGTTCAAATCATATCGGTCGCCGACCCGATTGAATTCCAGGACTTGCACGCATTCTACTACAACAGCAATTCTGGCCGGCTGCCACTCCGAGATGAAATCCAGAAGCACTACTCGGAGAAAACGCCCAACTGCAAAGTCGCGGATTACGAAGATTTTCGTGTCATGCTCGACAAGGAGAAAGCGATTGATGCGGTGTTGTGCGCCACCCCGGACCACAACCACGCCTACGTTTCTGTCGCCGCGATGAAGTTGGGCAAGCATGTCTATTGTGAGAAGCCGCTGACCCATAATGTTTGGGAGGCCCGCCAGGTAGCGCGCGTCGCCAAAGAAACCGGCGTCGCCACGCAACTCGGCAACCAGGGCCACTCGGGTGACAGTATCCGCACTACCTGCGAAATGATTTGGGCCGGGGCCATTGGCGATGTGCGCGAAGTGCATGCCTGGACCAACGCCTCGCGTTGGAACAAGGGCCACACCGGCGGACGGCCGGCGGACGAACCGGTTCCCAAGGGAGTGAACTGGGACCTATGGCTGGGCACGCGCGAAGCCCGCCCCTTCAGCAAAGAATATCAACCGGTGACCTGGCGCGACTTTTGGGATTTCGGCACAGCGCCGATTGGAGATTTCTTCTGCCACAATTTTGACCCGGCGTGCTGGGCCCTGGACCTGCGCGAACCACTCAGCATCGAAGCGCACGGTGCCGGCGGCGTTGATCCCTACATCGCCCCTCCAGGCGGCATTTACACCTATCGTTTTGCGGCGCGGGGCAAAATGCCTCCAGTCACCTTTACCTGGTATGACGGGGGGCTGATGCCGCCTCGTCCTGAGGGCCTCGAAGAGGACGACCAACTGGGCGCCAATGGCAATGGCATCCTGTTTGTCGGCGACAAAGGCCTGCTGACCTGCCCGGGTTGGGCCGGCCGGCCGACATTGCTGCCAGGTTCACGCGACGCGGAATACAAGCGCCCCGCCAAAACAATAGCGCGCGGCAAAGGGCATCATCGCGATTGGTTGGATGCGATCAAAGGCGGCGGGCAGTCCAGCGCCAATTTCGAGTATGGCGCGGCTTTGACCGAAGTCGGCCTGCTCGGCCTGGTCGCGATGCGCGTCGGCAAGAAGTTGTATTGGGATGCCAAGGCAATGAAGGCCACCAACGCACCCGAAGCCGATAAATTCATCAAGGAAAGCTACCGGCCGGGTTGGGAAGTGGCGTAACGGGAACGTGGGTCACCTGTGCTGAAAGTCCAAGGTCCAAAGTCTAAAGTCTATCGCGGGCAGGGCGGAGTGATGGACTGTTGAACGCTACAAGGAGAGCGGAGTTTGAGCGGATTTTGGTTTGATTGAGCTTGATCCAGTTTGATCCACCTTGATCCACCTTGAAAGACCAGTCACGGGGAGGCGGTCGGTTTTGAGTGTACTTGACTGTACATAGCTGGCTGTACGTAGGTCTGGTCGGCAAGGGCCGATGGCAGGTATAGTGGGTAGCAGGGGTAAAAAGCCGTCCCGTCGTCCCAAGCTCGGTAAACACGGGCGATTTTGCATTTTTGACCCGTCCCGCGGGACGTCCCGGGGCGTCCTGGCAACGGTACCGAGTGCAAAGTTTAAGGTCCAAAGTTGGCGAGAGCGCAGGTGGCTTTTTTTGGGGGTCAGAATTAGTCAGAATTAATCAGATTCGTGGAGGTAAAACGTGAATCGAGGAACGTGAGCTAAAGCTGCCTGATTCATAAATTTTGTCCTTGTCTGTCATTGCGGGAAGAAATAATGGGATAAGTAATAGTGGTGTCAATCAATTATATTGGAGGCGCTTTAAATGACGTCGGTCAAAGCGATGAACCAACTTGACCTCTCCGCGACAAATTGGACAATTGTTTCAAACCCACCGGTCAACATTGGCGAGCAAGCGAGAGTAATTCTGCCCGTACCTCAGACAGGCAGAATGTTTTATCGGTTGATTTCCCAGTGAAGGTGCTTTACCAGGACAAAAAAGTGATAGTCAAACATAATCATAATGTCATATTTCTTTGGTTGACTTTGAGCTTTTGCACGGCTTATTCTCCGCGTGGCCTATGGCTCGGAAGGTGCGGGTCCAGTATCCTGGGGCAATTTACCACGTGATGAACCGTGGCGATCATAGCGAGCTGATCTTCCGCGACGATGAGGACCGCCAGCGATTCCTCTCCACCCTGGAGGAAGGCTGCGAGAAAACTGGCTGGCAAATTCACAGCTTTTGCCTCATGTCCACCATTTTCACCTGGTGGTAGAAACTCCCAATGCCAATTTGGTGGAAGGCATGAAATGGTTGTTGGGCGTTTATACCGCCCGGTTCAATCGCAAGCGCAAGCTTTTTGGGCACCTGTTCAGCGGCAGATACAAGGCCCTTGTGGTGGACGGCAGCGGCAATGGTTATTTGAAGTCGGTGTGCGACTACGTTCATCTGGACCCGGTGCGGGCGCGCTTGCTAAAGCCCCAGGAGCCACTGGAAGCTTATCGCTGGAGCAGCTACCCTCTCTATTTGTCAGATTCCAGTCCTCGCCCACAGTGGCTGCGAGTGGACCGGCTGCTGGGCGAATGGGGCATCCGGTGGGATGAAGCGGGCGCTGGGTGGCAGTTCAGCGCGCTGATGGAAGCGCGACGCCAGGGCAAGTGTCAAGGGCAAGTGTCAGTCCTCACTATCGACACATTTGGCAGTCTCTGGCCTTGTTTCAATAGTGAGGACTGACACTTGTCCAGGCAACTTGTCCGATGTTCACGGCTGGAGCAGGGCGCGATAGAAACGTTTAGTAAAATTGGTCGCCAGCGTGTCCGTGAAATTGAGCGAGCCGCCGGTCAGCGGATTGGTCACGAGCGGCCCCCAGGTTTGGAGGTTGGTGCTGGCGAAAATAACCGCATTGGAACCTGCCGGGCCAGCCAGGGTGAAATAGAACTGGCCGTTGCTGAAGCCCATGCTGCTGTTGGTGGTGACGAAGTAAAACGGAGGCGGACCGAGGTCAGCTTTTGCCGTATACGCTGAAACCTTGCCACCCGCTGTCGTGAAAGCTCCTGCAACATACAAATAGCGGCCCGACAGTGCCAGTGCATCTACAGGCCCGTTCACCCCCGAACCCAGAGCGCTCCAGGAGCTGCCGTCCCATTTGGCGATGCCATTGGCCGGCTTGCCGCCGGCAGTGTAGATATTGCCCCCCGCATACACGTCGCTGCCCGACACCGCCAGCGCAGACACGTAGTAGTCCACACCGGAGCCCAGCGCGCTCCACGAACTGCCGTTCCATTTCGCAATATAATTGGCCCCGATGCCGCCCGCGTTGTCAAAATAACCCCCTGCATACAGAGCGCTGCCGGATACCGCCAAGGCGTTGACTTGGTAGTCCGTCCCCGACCCGAGTGCGGTCCAGGCGCTGCTGTCCCATCTGGCGATCTTAGAGGCAGGGCTGCCACCCGCAGTCGTAAACTGACCCGCCGCATACAGAGTGCTACCCGACACCGCCAGCGCCAACACAGGGGAGTTCACCCCCAAGCCGAGTGGGCTCCAGGCGCTGCCATCCCATTTGGCGATGTAATTGGCCGCAACGCCACCCGCAGTTGTGAACCAGCCGCCCGCGTACAGGTTGCTATCCGACACAGCAAGCGCAGAGACGGTGGAGTTCACGCCCAACCCTACCGCGCTCCAGGCGCTCCCGTCCCATTTGGCAATGTTAGTTGCCGGGACGCCACCCGCAGTTGTGAAATAGCCCCCTGCGTACAGGTCGCTGCCCGACACCGCCAGCGCATTCACAACTGTGGCGACGGGATACATTGTGTTTCCCATTCCCATCCCCGAGCCCAGCGCGCTCCAACCGCTGCCGTTCCACTTGGCAATGTAATTGGCCGGGCTGCCGCCCGCCGTGATGAAATCACCGCCAGCAAACACATTGCTGCCCGACACCGCCAACGCGTTCACAACTGGCACCAAGGGATACGTTTCGTT
Organism: Candidatus Limnocylindrales bacterium; assembly: GCA_035495315.1. Classification (GTDB taxonomy): domain Bacteria; phylum Verrucomicrobiota; class Verrucomicrobiia; order Limisphaerales; family UBA8199; genus DATJGF01. The sequence goes on along the minus strand of DATJGF010000048.1, from coordinate 11,995 downwards.
GCCCATTCCCATCCCCGGGCTCAGTGCGCTCCAGGCGCTGCCGTTCCAGTTCGCAATGTAATTGGCCGGGCCGCCGTCCACCTTGGTGAAATAGCCACCCGCATACACGAGACCATCAGATATCGCCAGGGCGGTGACACGAGGTCCAAGATCAATACCTATCTCCGAGCCCAGAGCGCTCCAGGTGCTGCCGTTCCATTTGGCAACGCCGGCGGTGCCGCCGGCGCATCCACCTGCGGCGCAAATGGGGTTCGTGTACCAACCCGCATACACGTCGCTGCCCGACACCGCCAGCGCACTCACACCACTCATGGCATGTTGAACCACTGCTCCGATCCCCAACCCTACCGCACTCCAGGCACTGCCGTTCCATTTGGCGATGTTAGTAGCCGCAATGCCGCCCGCGGCGGCGAAATTGCCGCCCGCATACACCTCGCTGCCCGACACCGCTAGTGCAGACACAGGATTATCCATCCCCGAGCTGAGCGCGCTCCACGCACTGCCGTCCCACTTGGCGATGTAATTGGCCGTGGTGCCGCCCGCCGTGGTGAAATTGCCCCCGGCATACAAGTCGCTGCCCGACACTGCCAGCGCACTCACACCGATGGGTGGATATTGAACCCCTCCTCCCATCCCTGAGCCCAGCGCGCTCCAGGCGCTGCCGTCCCATTTGGCGATGTAATTGGCCGTGATGCCGCCTGCGTTGGTGAAATTGCCACCCGCATATAGGTCGCTGCCCGACACCGCCAGCGCACTCACACTTCTGGGGGGATATTCAACCTCGCCTGCCATCCCCGAGCCTAGCGCGCTCCAAGCGTTGCCGTTCCATTTGGCGATGTTCGTCGCCGCTATGCCGCCCGCCGTCGCGAAATTGCCGCCCGCATACACGTTGCTGCCCGACACCGCCAGCGACTCCACCGGACCGTCCAACCCCGAGCCCAGCGCACTCCAAACGCTGCCATTCCATTTGGCAATGTTGTTGGCCAACACGTCCCCCACTATGCTGAAGCTTCCACCGATGTAGAGATTGCCCGCGCCATCCTCCACCGCCGCGCTAACATAACCGTTTGCGCCGGGAATGCCGCCCATACTGATCCAGTTCGCGTCGCCGAAGGTTGGATCGATGCGGACGGGATAGACCGCCTCTGCGTCATCCACTACCATGGCCAGACCGATTTCGGATTTCGGATTTCGGATTTCGGATTTGCCGGCTACCTCCATCCTCGCCGGCAGTTGCTTACCGTTTGCATCCATCGCCTTGAGCCGTGAGTAGGCGATCTTGCGCCCGCTCTCTTCCAGCACGAACTGCGCGCCGTAAGCAGACTGCTCCACCCGTGCGCCGGCCACTGCCAGTTCGACGCGCAATTCCCCATCCCTCAGTGGAGCGAGCCGACTGGCAGGAGCTCTCGCTTCATCGGGCTTTTCCAGCACCAAAAAATCCTGTTTCACACCGTCCATGCTCACAGTGTATTCCTCGATCAGTCCGGGCCGGATGAACCGAACCGTACGACCCCCAACGGACACGTCGCCCTTTGACGGCAACATGGCAAGCCGCTCTTCGCGTGTCGGGCCCTGACCGACGCCCGGGGCCTGGGCCGGCAGAGGATTGCCCGCTCGCCCTTGGCGCCCCAATGCGACCACCTTCACGCGGAAGCGATCGTTAGGCTGATTGGGCACGGTCGAGGTGAGCCACAGGCCCTCGCAGGTGGCCTCGCCGTCAAGGCGTTGGAAGGCGCAATGCATCTGCGCGCCGTGTTCGGTCGGTGTTATCTTCAGGCAGTCACCGGAATACGGCGCACCCGCCGCGGCACCAACCTGGCTCCATGGAACTTCTTTTCCCAAGGCGCTCCCTCCGAGCCCAGGCGCCGGTATTACAGCCGCCGGCCCGGTTAATTGCGTAGCAATAGCAGCAACGAAAACGATCGCGCACCGCATCGCGTGTGAATTCTTCATCGTCCTTTGGAGGTCAAGGGTGGATCTTTGTCCGCGCCAGTTACGCGCGCTTCCTCTCATGAAACAATCTTGCACGGTAATATATGCGAAAGTCAAGGCTAAAATGAGCGATGCATGCGCTAACGCGAAGGCGGGCGGTCATGATCCCTCCGGACCGGCGGATGGCCAGGGTCCGTCGTTTTCTTCCAAGTAAACGGGCGGCCCCCGCAGCCTTGATTACTTCGCGGCTGAGTCTTCGGCCGGGGCTTTTGCGCGAGGTGACTCTTTGGTCTGATTGCCGAGCGTCTGCAACTTTTTGAGCAAATCCTTCGGAACCTTGCCGGATTGCGAGGCGATCTTGATCAGCTTACCAATCGCGACGTGGCCGACAATATTGCCAATGACCATGTCGCCACCATCATAAACCAACATGGCGAGGCCCGTGGTGGACTCGCCGGCGGGATCGGACATTGCATAAACACCGACATGGTCGTTGTCGTCGGGCACGCTGACAACCGTGGTCCATTTCTTTTCCAGCTGACTCTGCAGTGCTTTGAAGGCCTTGTCCAGGGCCGGCCGATTGGTCTGGTTGGCCTCGATGACGACGACCCGGATTAACTTTACATCTTTGATAAGCTCGGCGATATCCATTCCCTCGATGGGCGAGCCGTTGGTTGAGCCATTGAGCTCGGATAACGCATCCTTGAGGAGAAACCGGGACAGATTGAGGTTCACTTCCGGCCGAATGGTTTTCAGATCGAGCACCTCGTCAATGGGCAGATAGGCCGGGTCTTTTTCTACACTGGTTTCGCCGAAGGCGCCCAGAGGGTACGCGGTGAGAAGCACGAGCATGAATGCGGTGAGCAGTTGTTTCATAATTCGGTGTGACGGATGATTCTGTTCTTTGCAGTCTGAAGGGCATTGCGCAACGGCCGAACGGCGCGGTCGGAAATCACGGTCTCTGAATGGGCGCCGGCGTCGAGCAACACGGTGCCGATCAAACCCAAAGCTGTTTCTGCCTCGCGAGCGACTTGCATGCGGCGTTGCGTCTGCTGCTCTACCCATTGGCGCTGCCGCCCGGCACTATCGCCTGTCAGCCGCGATCGAATGAGCAGGCCACAGAGGATCACCACGCCTGCGAGCGCGAGCGTTGCAGGGATTGCATAATGGAGACGGCTGGGCGCCGGCGTTTCGGCCGCAATCCTCCGTACTGCCTCGTCGATCACCCGCTGAGGGCAGGTCTCTTGGCGCAGTTCATGCGCTAGTCCTCGCAGGTCTTCTTGCATGGCGTTTCCTGGATTGTCAGATTCGACAGTCTCTCCCGCGCGCGAGAGAGATAGACTTTGACGCTGTTAATGGGGATGCCAAGGGTCGTCGGCGTAGAGCGCCCAAGTGTCAGTCCTCACCATTGACACAGTGGGAGTTGCTGCTGGGCTTGGTTTTAGCGGGGGATGGGATGTGCAGGAGATTTGAAACGTAAGTCCAACTGCCCATCTGCGGTCGCTCCGCGATCCATTTCAGCCCCCGTCGAGCAACCTCGGTTGGTGTGACAGGGATGCAGTCGGATTCAGTTGACAATTGCGCGGAATTGTCAAGACATAACACTCCCCTCTCGAAGTGTCAATAGTGAGGACTGACACTAGGACGTCTATCCACGCCGGAGCAAGAGTGGGGCGAAAATTGCTGCGCCTATCAGGAAGATAATACCGAGGAAATTGTTCATAGCGCGATGAGTTGTCTAATGATTTCTACTTCGATCGTCGGCATGCAAACAAAACGCCTTGCCGGCCCTCAGTGCAGCCGCTTTTTAGGTGTAAGGCTCATGCTTTGGCGGCGACCCGCAACAATCCTAATAACAGATAGAAAATGCTCCAGTAACGAATAGGCAAACGTGCGAGTTTGTGGTCAGCCCCCGGTGACTCGTAACCAAGCCGTGACTCGCGCCATTTAATGCAGAGGTGCAAAAGGACGCAGTAAGCAGCCGCAGCAACATACCCGCTCATAAGCCACCAACTGCGTGGGGCCATGACGGTCGGGTCATGAATAACATGCTTTAGCGCAGTTTCCGTGATCATGACAATCAACAGGCCGAGAAACGCAAGAAAGCCCAAACCTGAGTTCTCAAGATGGGGATGGAAAAGCATATTAGACTATAATCTTCCTTTTTTGGGCACTAAAGCTTCTTTGATTCCGATACCGAGTATTGCAAAGCCGAGGAGAAAACAAACCGCACCCATTCCGGCAATGACAAAATAGATTTTTTTCAAGAAAACCATTAACAAAAAAACCACCACCAATATTCCAGCTCCGACCCCCATACAGGCAAACGCGGCTCCGAAACGTTTTAGACGATAGGCTTTCATTTCTTTCGTAATTGCACCGCATGATGGGCAGGGAACCAAATCGCAACCATTGGCGAGTGCAGCCTTCAGCTTAGCATCGGCGTCTTGAGCCGCTTGGGCGTCCGCTTCGGACTGGGTGGGCGCGTCTTTCGAAGAGCTGCCCATGATCGTGCGGGACAAATCGTATTCATAGCTCCGGCCACAACCGGCGCAGTCCACACGTTTTGTAACCGTGCCACTGCCGAATTTTCGTGAAGAACTCATGAATTTTTCCTAATTTGGAAACTGTGTTAAGAATGAGAATCCAGCAAAGCAGACATGAGACCACGCCCCGTTAGGTTTCTATCGCATGTCGGCTTCTGATTGGTGTCCTGATTTGTGTTGGTCGTTGTCTGCCCGTTGGACAGCATTCCCTTTTACCAGATGTGGCATCTGGGCTTTCGAGCGAATTTCAGGTTGGCCAGAAATCGGTCTTTACCACGACAACTGCGGGAGCGCAGGCCCGTAGGGCTCGCTTGTCCTCTATGTGCAGACTCAGACTCAGCCGAACTTTTGACTCCACTGAGCGCCGGGCACCGACGTTCCTATTCCCTATTCCAAAGCGGCACCCTCATGGCGTCCATGCAGTCAAGGTCTCATCATCTGAATGCAAAAATCTCTCGATCCGATCTGGGGTGAAAGGAGAGCGTGATGGATACTCCGTTCGTAAAAAGTCTAAAATCTCCGCAACTGACCAGGGGCCGAGCGAAGCCTTGTAGTCCGCAAACTCATCTTGAATCTGTCTCCAACCCGAATAGCGTCTCTTGCTAAGGAGCATCCGCGACTCCAGATAAATAATGTGCAGGAGAATCGAATCGCTCATCTTTTAAATAGAGGCTCTATTACTTCACCGTGGAGGCCGAGGCCGAGTGTCAGAGGCCGAGGCCGAGTGTCAGTCCTCACTATTGACACAGTGGGAGTTGCTGTGCTGGGCTTGGTTTTTTAGCGGGACGTAAGTCCAACTGCCATCTGCGGTCGCTCCGCGATCCATTTCAGCGCCCGTCGAGCAACCTCGGTTGGTGTGACAGGGATGCAGTCGGATTCAGTTGAAAATTGCGCGGCATTGTCAAGATATAACAATCCCCTCTCGAAGTGTCAATAGTGAGGACTGACACCGGCCAGACACCGGCCACAAGTGAGGACTGACACCGGCCTGACTGACACCGGCCTGACACCTGTGGATAATAGTAGTGTCAATCAATTATATTGGAGGCGCTTTATTGCCCCAGTGAAGAACTGAACTGCAAATGGGTCATATCCAAACCCAAGCGTATGGATGTCGCCAATGCTGCAATTGCAGGTTGGATTTCCGGGATCGATCCAGCGGTTGTTGAGATTACTAAGATATTCGGCGGCCCAGGCCCCTGGCAGTCCAGAGGCAATGCAGAGGACAATGGCAAACCTGCCCAGCGAATTAGGTGCGTGCCTCATACCATCCATTCTCAATTCGAAGGGTCACTACGTCAAACGCGAGATTGTTAGCCGGGATTATCCTTGGTGAAATCGCCGCCAGCAGGACGACGCGAACATCCGCTGATCCACAAGCGCAATAAAAGTCGTTGAGGCCCAAATAGTGCACGCCAAGCGTATAATCTCCTTCTGCAAGATTGCTCACGGTCAGGGAGAATAGCGGCGTGGCGTCCGTGAAAGTCTCGTTCCGTCCGTTCGTGTTAACAATCCCAACTGAATTTGTCCCGACAAAGAACTCTTCCGGTCCGGTCTCGCACTGTACGCTAGCCAACAACTCGGCTGTCAGAGGAATCGTATTTGATGTTGCAAAAACTGAACCATTTGCGGGCGAGGTCATTTTAAGGACTGGTCTCGCGAGCTGTAAATCAATTGGCAATGTTACAGGTGCGGAGGTCGCCGTCATACCTACGCTGTCGGTAGGCCAGAGCGGTCAAAACAAGCAGATCGACGTATTGGTTAGTAATCCCATCACCGATCTGCCACACTTTTGAAAAGGGAGGGTTTGTCACGTTGTTGCCTTGGTTCTAGCGACAGTACCGACTGTCCTTCATGCGCGAAGCAGGACTCAGGAACGTCGCCGGGGCCGCGATACCTCAGACCAATGAAGGGTTCGTCTCCATCTGTCTTCGGGCTGCTTTCTCCATTTCCCTTTCCAGGCGTTTGCATTCCCGCTTAACGGCTGAAGCGATTCGGTGCCGAGTCACGTACACACTCGTTAGACTTACGCCCAGGGATTTAGCCACCAGGGGCGCGGACCATTCCTGGACCACCAATAGATCGAAAATTTGAAATTGCTTGTGGCCGAACTTGCCCTTCACGCGCTCCAGTGCCGCCCCAAACAAATTCTTGCGCCAGCGTTGCTCGAACAGAAGCTCTAAATCGAGTGAAGCCGGATCTGGAACGCGGTTAATCGTCGTCGTGCGTGGGGTATCCGCCTCGATGATCTCCCGGCCGGGGCTGGGAATCTGTCCCGCGTTGTGATCCGCTGCGCTGGCTCGTTGGCGTTGCTTGAGTTGATCCTTGATTCTCCAGGTCGCCTGGTTGAGCAACCAGGTTTTAAAACGGCAGACTTTTGGATTATAGCGGTAATCCGACAGATGGCGCGATGTGCCAATAGCCGTTTCTTGCACAACCTCCTCGGCTTCTGTGGCGGTCAGACCCGCCTGCATGGCGAAATCCCGAACCATCTTACCATAAATCCGGTAAAACTCCTGCCAACTCTCCGTGTCATCCCCGCCCTTGAGCCGAGCCAAAAGGCTGGGTCGGGTTTGAATCGAGCTATGTTCGTCACCCGTCATCATCCGCTGCATTCTACTGCTTTAACGACATAGCGGGACAAATCTTACCAGGAATCGCTCCCCAATCGTGCCGCGGGTAGCAACGCAAAATTCTTTGTAAGGATTCTTCAACCTCATCGTTCAAGTAGTAGCGACCGCCACCCGCGAGCGCAAAATAATTCTCTTGATAAAGCAAAACTAAAGTATACAATTAGCTCGTATCCCCAAAAAAACTTATGTCGACCGATCCTTCTTTGGCGTTGTCGCGCCCCGGTTGCCGGTCCGGGCGTCCGCCTGAAAACGTTCACGCCTTCACGCTCATCGAGCTGTTAGTGGTGATCGCGCTCATAGCCATCCTGGCGTCCTTGCTGCTGCCGGCAGCTGCGAAAGGCAAAGTGACTGTGCAAAGCATAGCGTGCGAAAACAACTTCAAGCAACTTCAATTCGCCTGGCAACTGTACACAGTGGATTCTCATGAAGATCTGCCACGCAACCGATGGATGGCAATCAACTGGTCGGATGGATGCCCGAGCGGGTATCAAACCACCTCTGATTCATGGGTTTTGGGCGACGCCACGGTTGATACCCAGACCTGGAACATCCGCAACGGGAGTTTGTTTCCGTACAGTGGTAGCACGCGGATTTACCACTGTCCTACAGACCGCTCTGTAGTCGATCTCCGGCGGCAGGTCATTCGAACGCGCAGCTACTCGATGAGTTATTATATGAATGGGTCGGAGGGAAAGCCCGAGCGCAAAACCAATCTTTCGCAGCTCGCCGCACCTTCACGAGCGTTCGTTTTCATTGAGGAAAATGAGAACTCAATTGGCGACGGGGTGTTCTTCGTCCACGTTCCGGCTGATGCGGGTGAATGGGCCGAAGCCCAAACTAATCCAGCCTTCGGAGGGGCTCATTGGATGGATGCTCCGGCGGATCGGCACCGGCAGGGATGCAACCTGTCTTTCGCCGACGGGCATGAAGAGCACTGGCCATGGAAATGGCCCAAACGAGTCGATCCGAATAACCCGGATGTGGTGAATCAACTTGATTTTCAGGACATGCGACGGTTGCAAGCCGCGATTCCCGCGCGCTGAACCCTTCGTTCAGACTTTTTTGAGGATTACTCGGCAGTGATGGCTACCAGGAATGGTCCGACTCCTCTTCGGGCCGATTCAAAATCCACACTGGTGATCCGCCGGTCCGCCCAGGGATTTTCCCACGTCCGCTTGAACATCCGCAATGACTTTGCATCGCTGGACTCTGCCTGCGGGTTAGTACCCATCCAGACGAGCTCGGCATGCTCGGGGTCGGTACTAAGCGATTCGCCTGGGTTGGTCCACCAACTGCGGACGTCCCGCCCATAAACATTGTCGATCCGCTGACTCTGCTGATCTGAATAATGAACCACGTAGCTGCTGACGACTATGCCTTCTTCAGTGTCGGACGCCGTCGCGTGTAAGAAATGGAGTCGCCTGCAAATCTGATTCACTGGGATCCCGCTAACCTGATTTACGAACCGATGGCCGGGGCCGGGGTTCTTTCGGTCGGAGAGTTGCACCACTCCACGCACATCAAACTCGGTGCCGGCGAAAGTTTGCAGGCCGCTGGGCAAGCCGGCCATCGAGTTGTGTTCCCCTCGCCTGGAAACATTATAGAATCCCGACAAATCAATCAATTTTTGACTGGCCTGCGGGTTTCGCGGGGGGATGGCCAAGGAGCGGCGGGCCGGATAGCTGGAAGCCTTGCGGTTGGCGTTCTCCAGTGCGAGCTCAGCATAAGCCAGCCGTCCAGCCAGCTCTTGGTTTCCCTTACGCGCTGCGACCAGGTACTTCAAATGAAAGCACGCTGACCACCAGTTCCAGGCTTGTTCGCAACGGCGCGCCTCCTGGTCATGCCAGTCCAGCACCTCGTTGGTCGCGTCCATGAAGCTGCTGGGATATTTCGTTCTGAGGGTATTCCAGGCGTGCATTAATGAGCTGCTGTCCAAAGGGCGAAAACCACCCGTCTCGTCCACTTCATTGCCGGAGAGCAGCTCGGCCATAAAGACCAAATCTTTGATCGGCCGGGCTTCCTTAAGCAAATCAGCCTTGCTCGGCACCTGGGCGTTCCGATCATAGGCAATAGGTAACATCGGCGTCAGCGGTTCACCTCGGGAAAGATCCCACAGCTGCCCGCGTCCCCCTGCGCTTTCGGCCAGCAGGACCGTATTGTCGCGGCTGAAGTAGACCTGGCGAAACGGAACCGACTGCTTGAGCGGCGGGCCAACAGCTCGTCCGGAGTCCACAGCGATTGTGCGCACCGTGTCACCGGTTAGCACCGCCTTTAACCGTCCGTTCGGGCTGGCCGCGGTCTTGCGGAAACTGGGCACAGGACGAATGGGCAAAACCGGCGGTTGTTTGCTGGCCAGATTCCAAACCACCGCGACCTCCTCGCGCTCTAACGTCAGGTCGTGGCGCAAGGTCAGCATCAGGTGGCCGTCTGGGCTGAAAAGGACCGGCCTGCGGGGAGTATCATGAACCAAGGGTGGAGCGCGGAGCTCGCCGGTATCCGCATCCCAAAACCGTATCCGATTCCCCTCGCTGGACGAAACCAACCAGCTGCCATCGGGACTGAAGTCCACGCGCAGGACTCGTCGCTCGTGCAGCAAGGGGCGCAGCAGAGGCTGGTTCGTCGTAACGTCCCACAATTCGACCGTTCGATCCCGACAGGCGGTGGCGAGCCGTGTTCCGTCCGGGCTGTAAGCCACGGAATCAACATCGTCGTGGTGTATTAGCAAGGGCAGGATCTCACCGCCGGAACCTGATTCCCAAAATCGGGCACAGTCATCGTCGCCTCCGGTCGCCAAAAACTGCGAATCCGGGCTGAAAGCGCCGCAACTCACCAAGCCCGAATGGCTCACGGAGTAAAGTGCCTCTCCGGTTGAAGCATCCCACAACCTGGCGGCTCGGTCGCTACTGAGGGTGACGACCCGGCGCCCATCGGGACTGAACGCAAAGTTAGAGACCTCCTGGTCATGTCGCAACGGTCTTCCGATGGGCTCGCCCGTCACCCCTTGCCACAAGCTCACCGTATGCAAATCGGGCAACGTCAGTATTTTCAAGCCATCTGGGCTGAACTGAGGAGAGGGACCATTGTACCAACCCCGGTGGCGAATGGGTTGGTGGCGCAGAGGTTCGCCGGTTTGTCCATTCCAAAGATGGACCAGGCCATCAGAGCTGGTCGTGGCGATCCGTGTGCCATCCGGACTAAAGCCAACGCTATATACCGGCCCGGTGTGCATCATTGAAAAAAGGCGCTCGCCCGTTGCCAGGCCCCAGGCTTGAGCAATATGATCGTCGCCAGCTGTGACCATACGCCGGCTGTCCGGGCTAAACGCCGCGTCGTTGATCGGAGCATTAGTGTGAGCAAACATGCCGACTAACTGCGGACATTGGCGCAGTACCGAAGCAATCCGTATCCGGTGCACCTCTTCGCGTTTGGAGTCCCCCGCTTCCAGTCGAAGAGCTTCGGTGAACGAAAGCAGTGAGCCGAAAAGATCTCCCTGGTTCAGCTGTTGCGTGCCCTCCGATACGTGCAGCCGCACGAGGCTGCGCAGGGCGATCTGGCGTTGGCGGTAAGTTTCGTAAAATATGCCTAATGCCGCCACCGCGCATACGCTGACCACTGCCGCGGCTCGGGTTAGGAGGGAGAGCCGATGCTCGACCAACCGCAAATGTTTCACCGAGCGGCCGACCGTCAACAACTCTAAATCGCTGAGCATTTCCCGGGCATTGGCGTAGCGTTCAGCCAGGCGCACCGCACAAGCTTTGACGATCACCTCGTTGAGCTCCAGGACCAGCTTGGCCTCCGGCCAGGAACGCAGCTCGGGCGGAAGGCGTGGGAATTGACGGCGATCCATGCCGGTGGCGGCTTCATAAAGTAATTTGCCCAACGCAAACAGGTCGGCTTGAGCCGCTCCCGGCCCCTCGGGAGCCATATACCCTTCCGTTCCCACAATCGAGCGCCCATCACCCGATTCGGTCACCAGGCCGATGTCCGCAAGCTTTGGGCGGCCATTGACGAAGATCACATTGGAAGGCTTTACATCCCGGTGCACCAGCCCGTGTCCGTGGAGGTTGGCGAGCGCTTCAGCAAGGGCCAGACCGATCTCCAGTACCCGTTTTGCAGCCAGCCGCCCGCGTTCAATGTCGTAGCGTAGGGTGTGCGGTTTATATGCTGAATCTGAAGCCTGAGCTGCCAAAGCCGAAACAGGCTCTGGCTCCGCAAGCCAATTGCTTTCGTTATTCGCGCACTCATGGATGGTCGGGTTCTCGGTTTGGCATTTAGGACCTCCTATCGCGTCCGCGAGCTCCATGACATAATAAAAATACCCTTCAATATCGTTCCGGCCGATGTGGAAGAGAGCCAGCTGGCTGGGGTGTTGTCGCGAGATCCTTTCGAAGAGTTGAAGCCCTTCAAATTCCCGTTGGAAGGGCCGTTCATCTTCGAAAGAGTGCCGCCAAACGATTTTGGCGGCACGAAGCGCGCCGGTGGCGACATTACGGGCCAGCCAGACTTCGCCATAGGCTCCTCCGCCGATCCGTCGCAGCAACTCATAGTCGGGCACACTCGGCTTAGCCGAGGTTTTTGACAATCTCGCCATGGGATGCCTGCCTGGTCCAGTGCAGTCCATTGTTTACGTGTGCGCAGAGCTTGCCACCTGCTGGATTCATAATGGGACGCACGATTATAACACCGATATTCCGGTCCTGCCAGCCTGGTCCCCCGCAGCAGGGGCTCAGAACAAAGTTAGAATAGAATAGTATGGATTACATTTTCTTGGCTAGCATTCATCAGTCGTCGAGCACCGAGCGCAGCGTGTGTCAACCCTAACGAACACTGACATGCACCCACGTCATCGCCCACCTAGTGACCCCCTTCCCCTGACACCCCCCA
>DATJGF010000047.1:0-2649 GCA_035495315.1 Candidatus Limnocylindrales bacterium | reverse complement strand
ACAGTCCGGTTGTTCAATCGCTGGGGAGCCTTCCTGGCTGGTTCATATCAACCGCATCGCGAATTAAATTCCATGGATTACTATGACCTTCATTTAAAACTATCGATGGCCTGCCTTGCGGTCAAGGTGAAAGGCCTTGAGTTGGCGGGGCAGGGTACCTCTCAATTTTTGAACATCCCGCTTCCGAGCGGGCCGCGCTGCTGAAAAGCCAACGGTCCTTATTCCCCCAACGAATGACCGATCGTGATCCGATGGCCATCGGTGGTTCGCAGCGCGAACTCCCGCATCTTCCAGGGCTTGTCCTCAATTTTTGAAAGCAAATCCGCGCCTTTGGCTTTGAGTTGATGGTAATAGCTGTCCGCGTCCGCCACCCGGAGATACGCAAAATAGCTGTGACAACCCAGTTCGCTCGGGTTCATGTCATTCGGGCATTCGCCCAGCATGATTAGGCAGTTGTCTTTGACGACAAAGATCCATCCAGCCGGTTCTCCGACGATCCGAAAGCCGAGCATTTGCACGTAGAACTCGGCCGACCTCCGCGCATTGTGAACCGCTAGAACGTAATGATTTTGAAGTATGGGTGTCATTAATGATAAACCTCGCTCCGCCCTAATCATGTAGAACGCATCCTATTCAGTGCCGGTGGCATGTTCCTGATTGGGTTTCGGTTTCCATACAAAATCCCTTACCTGTTTCGCCAATAAATAACGGAATAAAAGACCAGTGGTCGCCAACTGCGTTAGCGCTGCCAGACAATGAATCGTTTCCGGCCAACTCGCTGCCAGGGTGCCTTCCAGGGTCAAGCGAATCAAATGAACTGACGAGGCGAACAGACCCAGCAGGGGAAGGATGGGCATGGCGAAAAGCCCAAAAAACCCCAAACGGCTGCGCGACTGCAGCAGGCCGGCAGCCAGCAAAAACCAAATCAGCATGAAACAGCCGTTCGCGACAGCTTTGCCCATCGGCGAATCCATCGCATAGGCGCGGGCCAGTATGCGGAGGAACGTGACGATGCCGAGGGCGAAGGCTGCGAAGACTGTTGCTTGAACCTGCTGCGGCTTCTTCTTGAATTCGGCGATCCCCGCCTGGACCTGTTCCTCGGTCATTTTGCTCATGCGGTTTTTAGAGTCCCGCCATCATTTCAGTTTCAAACGCACCTCGAATAGTTTGGGCCACCGTTTGCCCGTGACGAAAAGGCGGTCTCCTGCGGAATCGTAAGCGATGCCGTTAAGCACGTCCGTTCCGGCGCTGCGATCCGCGGCGGGCAACAGCCCGGTGAAGTCTATCAGGCCGAGAACTGCTCCCGTGGCCGGGTCGATCCGCAGCACCGCATCGGTTCGCCAGACGTTCGCAAATATTTCGCCTTTGATATACTCCAGCTCATTCAATTGCTCCGCCCGCCGGCCCTGGAACTGGACCCGGATCGCGCGTTTGACTTCGAAGGTGCCCGGATCCAGAAACCTGATTTGATCGGTGCCATCACTCAGGATCAGCGACTGGCCGTCGGTCGTCAGCCCCCACCCCTCGCCGTCGAAGCCGAATTCTTTTTCCACTCGAAAGCTCTCCAGGTCGTAAACGAATCCCTTATGATTCAGGTAGGTGAGCTGGTAGGCCTTGCCACCCAGGACCGCCAGGCCTTCCGCGAAATATTGCGCCGGCACCTCGACCCGTTTCAGCACCGCCCCGGTCTTCAATTCAACCCTGCGTAAGGTCGATTGCCCATTTAAACCGGTGCTTTCCAGGAAGCCCCCGTCGCGGAACAGCAAACCCTGGGTAAACGCATTGGAGTCATGCGGGTAAACATTGACCACCTCGTAAGTGAACACCGGAAGTTTGGACATGGGAGAATTGGTTCCAGGCACCGGCCTTGTCCCCTCCGGTGGAAGGGAACCAGTATTCGGCTGCGTTGGCGGCGATTTCGTAATAACTGCTTCCGGCGACTTCTCGGCGCCTTCGGTGACGAGAATTGCGACACACAGAGCCATTAAGGACGCGCGGCTCATCCGGCCGTCGTTGGCTTGATGTGAGGCTCGGCTGACGCGGCCGGGTCGCTCCCCACGCCAGCCCTCATCGTCGTCGGGCCGGGTTTTACTGGGTCTTCCGGGCGTCTCGCCTTGCCGAGTCGGAACCAAAAGCAGGCATGAGTGAGGTCCAGGTTTAGTTTCTTCCTCCTCCAAATGAGTGTAGGGATGACAACGAACAAAAGGAAACCAGCGGCAAGCATCACTAAACGATGGAAATGTCCGAGCGCGAAAATGAGATCCGAGGTATCAGCTCCCGTGGCGGCAATAATTCGGACATCGAACCGGTAAACGATTGAGGAAATAGGATAAAACATGAGTGCGGCGCCAATGAGCCCCCAAACCCGCGTACCCATGACCAAAAGAGCGAGGAAGAGAAACCAGGCCCAGAGCGGATAGTGAATCGCCATGTGAGCGATTTGTCCCAACGTCAGGAAAAAGGCCTGTTCAAGGCTGGTGCCGAGTGCCGCCGCACATAACGACACCAGCAACGCGGAGGCGGCCACGATAAATGCAATGCAGCGTACAACCATCGACCCAACCCCCGCCGGCTGCGCGTGTGGAATTTTCATACGGCCAGCAATACGACGTCGGTCTGCCGGGAAAGCGCGGCTCCACAGAGCAGCGT
>DATJGF010000046.1:0-7338 GCA_035495315.1 Candidatus Limnocylindrales bacterium | reverse complement strand
GGCCTTGGCGGCAGGCTCAACTCCGCGACTGGCGCCCATTACGGCGCTTGGGTTTATCCGGAAAGTTCAGGCGGCGGTTCCTCCGTGCTGAAACTTATAAAATTCAGCTCCTACGCAAATTGGGCCTTGATGCAACAAGTCAGCCTGCCAGGCGTCGGTACGACTGCTCACACGGTTTCTATCACCTTCACAAGTAATCAAATCCGTGTCTCCTACGATGGCACTCAGGTGATCAACACAACAGATAACTCCGGACCCTACACCAGCGGTGGCATCAGCCTCGATATGTGGACACAAACCTCCGGGATAAATACCTTCGATAACATCTCAGTAACACAATAAGAGCACTGGGGCTTTGCCATACCCCGGCTCTTTGGTCTAAAAGGAAGCCGCCCGAAAGGGCGGCTTCTTTTTACCTCAACGCAATGGCCACGGCGCCGAGGAGCTTAGCAAATGGAGTGATTACGACCCTGGCCGTAGATGACACGTCGGTTTTGATAAGGATGACCTCGCGACCAGTGGTTTGTGAAAAAGTCGCCGAGATTAGTTATCGCGCCGAAGGTTACCACACTTATGGAACCAATCTTGGCTTGTTGCACGGTAATCGGCGTTGACATCGTTTATTTTGCCTTTCTTTGTTGTTGGTTGTCGGTTGACGAATCTCTTCATGGATCTTAAGCCTTATTGCTCTTACGGGCGCATTAAGCGGAAGAAAGCGCGAGGACCGAGGGGATTGAGCGGAACCCGGTACTCTTGATACACTGGGTTGGTACCGCCCACGCCGGGCAGGCTTTGCCAGAAGTCGACTGCTGCAGGACGAACCCGGCTGGGACGGTGGGCCAGAGGATTGAAATGTAATTGGTCGTCGTCTGGGCGACCAGTGTGGGAATGGGGGCGATACCGAATAATGTTACCAGTCCCGTCGTGTCGGTGGTACCAGAAGTTGCTGCTACCGAAGGGGCGTACACGCGAGACACGCTGTCGCCCAAGGTGTCCACGGCATCAAAAGGTGGAATCACGCTCGCGACTCCCTCGAAAACCCAAACATCCAGCAGCAGATTTCCCTTTCTGGGGTCGTACCAGAATTCTGTCGCTAAAGACACGTGGTCTGCAAAGAATGCTTCAGGTGAATCGAAAGGCGAGTAACTGCCCACGGTAAAGGACCCCGAGAACACCAGCATATCGTCTGGACCGGTATTTTCGCTAAAGATTGGACTCAGACCGTCTGGTGGCCGCTGGGTGGTTGACAGATGAATGTCCACATCAGAAACGGTCGCAAAGAAGCCGGCGGAGTAGGCGTCGGCACGGAAGAACAGGTCGGTAATCCAACCGCCGTTAGCCACGGGTCCGTACAGGTTAGTAAGCCACCCGTCCAGCTCCGCCTGGAACTGCGAAGCATCACAAACCTGCTGGTATCGCAACGTAAATCCAGCCAGGCCGAACGGATAACGGGAATTCGTATTCCCCTCGACGGTGTAAAGGCTGTTGGGGACCGGAACGGCGAGCTGAGCTCGGACCGAAAGCGAGCAGGCAATGAGTAGTAGGCCCGCGACCCAAAGGGTCCCGGTAGTCCGGCTTTTGAATGGGGGTTCAGTCATGAATGGGGGTCAGTCAAAAATAATGTCATAACTGACATAATTTGTAAAACAAATGTGACATTATCCTTGACTGACACCTAAAAACAACAAACCTCCGCGCGCGATAGATCAATCGCGTAAGTGTCCAGCAGAAGCGAGTCCATCAGGGACATAGGTGTTCCTTTACTTCTTCGCTGCCAATTTAAAATAACCCCTCCTCCCCGCTGTCAATAGTTTTTCCTTACCATCGACATTTTTCTAAAGCAATGCCGCCGCGGATGGGATGTGGGGCTCAGGTGGATTTTTCAAAGCACGCGGCGACGTGCCAGCGTCTTGGAGTGCGGCAGTCCCCTGCCGCTTTGGTCCCAAGCGAGCCGGACCTAAAAAGCGCCAGAGGACTGGCGCACTCCAAGAGCTGCGGATCCGGTCGATGGAATTTTGCAGAGTCCTCGAAATGGTCGTTAGCACGACGATCGCCGGGTCAAAAAAAAAGCCGCCCCGAAGGGCGGCTATTTTTTTGCTGAGGTTCGTATGTTGTCGTCAGGCCCTTAGTTTCAGTGTGGCTTCAACGACAGTTTCTATAACCAAGCCTACTTGTTGATCAGAGAGATGAGGTCCCATCGGCAGACTCAACACCGAATTTGCCAAACCCTCTGCTATTGGAAATTGGCCTTTTTTCCAGTTCCCATCCGCATAAGCGTTCGAGAGATGCGGCGGAACAGGATAATGAATTAATGTTCCGATTTCCGACTGATTCAAGAGCTTTTGCAATTCATCGCGCCGGGAGTGACGAACAACAAAAAGATGCCAAACGGGGTTTGCCCACTCCGGCACGAAAGGCAGCTTTAATTCCGGGCAACGAGCCAATTTAGCCTGGTAACGAGCCGCGACCATCGCCCGTCGTAAATTCCAGTCGTCAAGCTTGTGGAGTTTAACTCGAAGAAATGCCGCCTGGAGCTCGTCCAGTCGCGAGTTGTATCCTTTGACCTCGTTGTAGTACTTCTTTTTTGATCCGTAATTGCGGAGCGTCCGGACTCGATCAGCCAGCACTGCATCGTTGGTAGTTATGGCACCCGCATCTCCAAAAGCCCCAAGATTTTTGCCGGGATAAAAACTGTTTCCCGCAGCGTCGCCCTGAGAGCCGGTCTTTCGTCCCTTGTAGCACGCTCCCTGAGCCTGGGCATTATCCTCGACGACTTTCAAATTATGTTTACGAGCGATTTCCAGAATCGGGTCCATATCGGCAGGCTGGCCGTACAAGTGAACCGGCATGATCGCCCGCGTACGATTCGTAATCGCGGACTCGATTCTTGCCGCGTCAAGGTTTGCAGTCCGGGCATCGGGCTCCACCGGGACCGGTGTCGCTCCCGCGTACGAGACTGCCAGCCAGGTTGCGATATAGGTGTTGGATGGGACAATGACTTCGTCACCGGGCCCAATGTCATAAGCCCGTAGGATCAAATGAAGCGCATCGAGGCCGTTGGCAACGCCCACGCAATGTTGCACTTCACAGTATTTGGCAAACTCCTGCTCGAAAAGCTCAACCTCTCGTCCCAAAATGTACCACGCCGAGCGCATGAAGCGGGAATAAGCTTCATCGAGCTCTGCCTTGAGTTCATCGTAAGGGCCGACGAAGTCGAGAAAGGGTACCTTCACTGGCCGCCGCCTCCCACCGCGCGAAGATAATGGGGGTACTCGCGCAGATACTCCTTTTCATCATAAGGCTCTGACGCCAGGGCCAGACAAACCGATCCCGACGAGAAATTGTCTATCTCTCGCCAGATCATCGGCGGAAGGTGTAAACCATAGTAAGAGCGGTTGAGGTGAAACCGCTTGTTCTCCTTGCCGTTATAAACAACGACATCAAAGC
Organism: Candidatus Limnocylindrales bacterium; assembly: GCA_035495315.1. Classification (GTDB taxonomy): domain Bacteria; phylum Verrucomicrobiota; class Verrucomicrobiia; order Limisphaerales; family UBA8199; genus DATJGF01. The sequence continues at coordinate 3,891 of DATJGF010000046.1, read as the reverse complement.
TGCCAGACATAGCAATTAGAAATTGATGGCATTTCCGCAAGGCGTGGCCCGCCCGATCGGCACCACCGGGAACGTCATACAGGTAAAATACTCTTTTAATTTGAAAGGGAACATGTCGGTCGCCTTCGATAAAAGTCAAATTGCCACGCGGGTCATTGATCTTCGGCAGCTCGATAATTCGGCATTGATTTAAGTCCATATAGATTAGCTAGGTTAAATGTTGTGCTGCGGGTTAAGTGGTTGTTCCACTCCACACGATGCGCTTCCGCAAACCACCGTTAGCATTTGATCACAATCTCACGTTGATAATAAAGAACCACCTTCTCCACGCCCACTATCCGATGGGCGATTTCCTTCACCTTCTCCACCAGCACCGTTCCCAAACCCAGGCCACGATGCTGCCCACGAAGCGAATAATCCGGCCGCACCGCAACGTGCAAAATCGCGATCTCAACCGGAGAAGTTCGCAAAAACACGACCACTCCCACTGGATCCGCGTTTTTGGTGTCGCGGTCAAAAGCAAACAAGGTCTGCGCTTCCTCCTCGCCCACACGGACGCGTAATCCATCGTTGGTTTGTTCCAGGCGCGGGTGGCCGAAGTGGGCCAGGGAATCGACAATGCCCTCACGCACGCGATACTGACGTGGGTTGAAAAAGAGCAAGTCTTCTAGTGCCGGCCGGCTCTGGTTGGCAGCTTTCGAAGAGAAAACCAAGTCCATAATTAACTCCTTTGCGCGTTAGTGCTATTTATACTCGATGAGGGTGTTAAAACTCAGGTTTCCCAGATTCAGCAGCATTGAGCTCCAGGCCAACCCGCCTCCAAAACCGGCAAAACAAACGCGCACGGTCTCTCCGAGCAACCGATCACCCAGGTTAAAGGCAATAGCCGTCGGAATACTGGCGCCCCCATTGTTGCCGAAATTCTCCACCACATTGTTGGGCATTTTGGCGTGAGGGATCTTGAGCTTGTCCGCCAGCTTCTGGAGCATGAACCGATTCGGTTGATGACAAAAAAAGAAATCCACCGCGTCGAGCGACACCTCGGCACTCGCGAGCAGTTGTTGGATCAGCGGAGGAACCTCAACCTGTACAAAATTGAAGATGGCCGAACCATCCATGAACAAATGGTCTTTGGCCCGGAGATTATTATCACCGACATCCTCAAGCACCGCCGTTTCAGGTGTCGAAGGCATGCGAAACCCTCCGGCGGGAATCGTCAGCGCGCCACAGCGGGAACCATCCGTTTTAGCATTGGCGTAGATGACAGAATCCTGCGGGTCACGTTCCAACAGCACGATCGATGCAGCGTCGCCGACCAACGGGTGAATATTTCGGTCCTTGGGTGAGGTTTTGCGGCTAAGCACGTCCGAATTGATGAGGATCACCTTCCGGATGGCCTCCTGCTCCAGGAGCATGAATCCTTGAATAACCCCCAGCACAAAACCTGCGCAGGCCTGATTGATGTCCAGGCAAAGCATGTCCTGCTTCAAGCCCAGACGACCATGAACAAAACTGCTGGTGGCAGGCATGAAATGATCCGGAGTTTGCGTCACCAGTATCAGTGCATCGAGCTCCTCGCGCTGAATTAACTCCCGTTCCAGCAAATACTGCAGCCCAAAAACCGCCAGATCAGACACGCACACGCCCTCCGGAACCAACCTGCGTTTGTCGTAGCCCATGACTTCTTTCAATTTCCTGGAACGAGCTTCCGGGAAGTTGAAATTATTCATCTCGTCAACAAACGACCGCTCGTTTGCCGGGACAACGCTGAGAATTCCCGAGATTCGCTTTCGGCGGAAAGTGAAATTCATGAATGCACTCCGCAACGTCGCAACAGCGCTTCAATCGTCTCCAAATTCTTGAAATTCTCGGGGATAATGTCGGTTCCCTGAATGGATATGCTAAACGTCTTATCCAGAGTCGCCACCAAAGTCACCATGTCAAACGAATCGAGCATGCCATCCGCCATGAAGTCCTGGGAGGTGGTGAAGTCGAATTCAGGGCGAATTTCGTTCAGAATGGCGGCAATTGGCTTCATAAGGCAATACGATCATTAACGAACACAACATCAAATAACCCGTCTGCCGCATAACCATAATGTTCGTATTTGGCCAGCGCATTCTGGTTGGCAATCACAACCCAAAGTAGAAAGCGGCGAACCGCAGAATGGATCGCAAAATAGTGCCGTATCAAGGCGGCGCCCAATCGGCGCGATTGGAATGAAGCTCCGACTGCCCAATATCGGAGGGTCGATGTTACCCCAACGGTTTCGAAGAAAAGGAGGGCGGCCAGTGTTCCTTCGCACTTTATCTTTAGGATTTGCCGGGCCTCGATTGCAGCCGCCACCTCGTAGTCAGGAGGCAATTGATCGGCGTAATGGTCGAATGAGTCGCGCAGCAGACGTACAACACCTTGTACGTCCTCGGGAACTGCCCATTCGACCGTCTGTTCCGTTGGAGCCAATGACGCGCTCGCCTGAGGCAGGCGAGCCATTCTCTGCAAACGCGAATACGGACGAAAACCTGCGCTTTTTACTATCGGTATCCACCCGTCCAGGGTTTGGTTATTCCCGAGAACATCCATTACCACCGGCTCGGCTTCGAGCATCGAAACTTGTGGCAATTCTCGCTGCAGTGCGCCGGAGTCCGATGCGCAAAAATAGAGCCGCCAAAAATCACGATCCTTTCTGAGGAAAAACGTAGATTGCTCATGACGATTGAGCCATAACTCCTCATTCGCGATCCAGTTCTGCACCTTGGCTTCCACAGGGAAAAAATTGGTACAAAACCCAGCCGCACCGGCTTTTACAGATTGAATAGCCCCAAACACCTCACCGGCTGCCTGCACCCGACACAACATCGCTCAATTCACAGTCGAGACGAGCTTCTGGCGATCAATCTTGCCATTGGGATTGCGCGGCATGAGCTCCATCCGATTGAACACTGTCGGCAGCATGTATTTCGGCAACGATGCCCCGAGTCGTTCGCGCATCAAACCAGGCGCGACCTCGTGGTCACATTCATAAAACAGGATGATCTCTTTTTTATTCTGATCGTAAACCACGCAGCAGTTCCGGATACCGTTCACTTGCAGCACGGCATGCTCAATTTCCCCCAGTTCAATCCGATAACCCAGGTGTTTAATTTGAAAATCTCTCCTGCCCAGGAACATGATCTCTCCTCGACTGTTCCAATACCCAAGATCGCCCGTGCGGTAAATCAATTCCGGATACGCCGGATTTAGCGGGTTCTGCACAAAGGCTTTTGCGGTCCTCTCGGGGTTGTTCCAGTAACCCAATGCCAACGAGCTGCCCCGGACACAGATTTCTCCCGGTTCATCAATGGCCGCGAGCTTATTTTCATCGTTCAGTATCAGGATCTGAGTATTACGGCACGGGAAACCCACTGGGAGTTTATCGTCATCCGCAAATTCACGATCCACGATGAAATACGTGCAGGCGACCGTGATCTCGATGGGACCGTAAAGATTGACAAACATCGCGCCGGGCAGGTGGCGCCGCCAGTAGTTCAAATGTTTCGTAGGAAAGACTTCGCCGATGAAAAACACCTTCTTGAGTCGCGCGAGGCTTGTCTGGGAAAGCAAATCCATATTGGCGATATTCACCATGATCGTCGGCACCCAGAAGATAAAGTTGATGGGCTGGCTGGCGATGAATTCAACGAGCTTCGCCGGGAACATCGCGAACTGTTCCGGCACGACCACCCAGGTGGCTCCTTTTGCCATGCAAGTGCAAAACTCCAGTGTATACGCGTCAAAATAGATCGGTGCCAGACTCCCCATGATCTCGCTGCCATCCAATCCAAGTCGTTCAAAAGCCCAATCGACAAAATCGATGGTATTGCGATGATTCAAGGCCACGCCTTTAGGAAT